>DZBJ01000022.1 GCA_022736275.1 Rikenella microfusus
TCCTGCTGCCGGCCTGGCATACCGTCTCAGCCCAGCAACTCACCCCCAGGGAGATAGTCACAAAGGCTGACGAAAAGTTCAACGGTGAGATGTCAGGCTACAGCGTGATGAGCATGACCATCATCAGGCCTACCTGGCAGCGAACGGTGGAGTTCAAATCGTGGTCGCTAGAAGACGATTATGCCCTGACCCTCATCACCGCCCCGGCTCGCGAGAAGGGCCAGACCTTCCTCAAGCGCGGCACTGAGATGTGGAGCTGGAACCCGGCAATCAACAGGCTTATAAAACTGCCCCCCTCGATGATGTCACATGGATGGATGGGCTCCGACTACACCAATGACGATATCCTCCGGGAATCCTCTGTGGTTGATGACTACACCCACTCCCTGGAAGGAGTGGAGGAGGTAGACGGTCGCCTCTGCCATAAGATCAGACTTATGGCAAAGGAGGATGCTGATGTGCTCTGGGGCCACCAGGTATGGTGGGTAGACAAGAAGGAGTTCATAGTTCTCAGGGCCGAATTATACGATGAGGACGGATACCTTGTGCGCACGGAGAGAGGTACCGACCTTAAGACAATGGACGGGAGATTTATTCCTTCCACAATTGAGCTGGTGCCGGCAGAAGAGCAGGGCCACAAAACCGTCCTGAAGATTCTTGAAGTGAAATTCAATATCAGCCTCGAGGAGAGTTTCTTTTCACAGCAGAATATGAAAAGTATAAGGTAACATCCGGTTAATGAAAGGGTTATCAGCATGAAAGACTATCAGCTCGCCTGGAGGAACCTCTGGCGAAACAAAAGAAGAACGCTCATCACAGCCGCCTCGGTCTTTTTTGCGGTGTTCTTCGCACTGGTAATGAGATCATTCCAGCTCGGGACATATGAGAAAATGTACAGGGATGTCATTGAATCCTACTCCGGATATCTGCAGCTCCAGCACGTTGATTACATGGATGAGTCAAACCTTGACAACAGCTTCATAATTGATTCCTCAGTCATCAACAGGATAGAGAATGACCAGAATGTGACAGCCGTAATTCCAAAGCTCGAATCATTTGCCCTTGCCGCTGCCGGAAGCCGAACACAGGCTGTCATGGTGATCGGGATGGACCCTGAAAAGGAGGTAAAGGGGCTTAACATCAGAAACCGGCTTGTCAGGTACAGGCTGACACCCGAAGCAGTTGAGTCGCTTAAGGCCGAGACCCTGCCTGGCCGGACCGGGAAAATGCTTGATCTATTTGTCAACGAATCATTCACTGACGAGGCAGGCCTCATCTCCATCCTCGGCATTGACCGCTCCGATACCCTTGAGGTTCTGCCGCTATTCAGGAAGCACGCCATCTTTGAGAACAGCTATCTGACGGCTGCCGATTCAGGATTTGTGGTCATAGGCAATGGCCTCTCTGAATATCTTCATGCTGGCGTTGGAGATACTCTCGTACTGATGGGCCAGGGTTATCATGGAGTATCGGCAGCCGGACTCTACGTTGTGAAGGGCATCGTAAGCATGCCCCAGCCTGAGATCAACAACAGGTTTGTCTATCTCACCCTGAATGATGCGCAGCATCTTTATGCAGCCCCCGGCATGGTCACCTCGGCCATCATAAGCGTGTGGGAAACGGATGACGATGCCCTCCTGATGACCCGTGACAGGCTGGGGCATGTCTCCGGTGACGCTCTTGCCATACGCACATGGAAGGAGATGAATGCCCTCCTCCTCAACCAGATGGAGGCCGACAACATAGGCGGGGCAATAATGATTGGCATCCTCTACCTGGTTATAGCCTTCGGGGTATTCGGAACAGTGCTGATGATGATGGCCGAAAGACGCCGTGAGTTCGGAATGCTGGTCGCCATAGGCATGCAAAAGGGAAAGCTGGCTAAAGTGGTTTCCATGGAGATGCTGCTCATCGGGCTCCTTGGTGTTGCAGCCGGAGTGGCCGGCTCATTGCCCATTGTTTTCCTCGGTTATGCCAAACCCCTTCGTTTTACCGGCGAGATGGCGAAGATGTACGAGGACTATGGCTTCGAGCCGGTGATGCCGATGCTGCTGCCAGACACTTATTACCTGTGGCAGGTGGTGATAGTACTCCTGATCCTTTTCATTGCCATCGCCTTCAGCGTACGCAAGGTCTTCAAAATGAATGTTATTAACGCTCTCAGAGCATAACGGAATCAAACCATGATAACATCAATTGCCTGGAAAAACGTCTGGAGGAACAAGACAAGAAGCCTGACCGTCATCGCTGCCGTTACGGTGGGTGTCTTTGCCGGAGTCTTTACAATGGCTGCTATCAACAGCTCCATTGTGCAGAGGATTGATACCGCTGTCAATGAGGAGCTTGCCCATATACAGGTTAACAACAAGGAGTTCCGGAGCAGCAGTGACATTCAGAATTTCATTCAGGATCCCGAAGCCGTCTTCAATACCCTGGAAAAAACACCCGGGGTGACTGACATCACCGGCAGGGTAATAGTCAGGGGCATAGCTTCCACCTCGGCCGGAAGCGCTGGTGTGGAGATCACCGGAATAGACATAGAGAAGGAACTTGAAATGTTCACCCTGTCGGAACGGCTGATACCGGGAACCGGCAGTTACTTTGGATCGGACACGAAGCTGAACAGTGCATTTATCGGGGAGAAACTCGCCAAAGAGCTCTATATAATCAGATATATCCTGACTCCTGAAGCATTTCTGTCGCTTGAGACCATTGGAGTACCGGCAGAAGTCATCAACAAACTGAAGCCGCTTGAAGGGGAGAGGTTCACCACCGAAAAGAAGCTGACAGGTGCATATGCAGCGCTTCTCTCCGGCAAGGAGATAAAAGATTACGGGATGAACATCAAAGAAGCCGCCTGGTCGTACCGCGAAGGCTCCCGGATCATTCTCTCCCTCCTTGATGTCAACGGCCACCAGACAGGGGCGGCATTCAGGATAAGCGGCATATTCCGTACCAACAATGACCTTTTCGAGGCAATGTCGCTCTTTGTCCCGGAAGATGAGCTGCGCACGCTGACAGGCCTGGAAGAGGGACAGTATCACCGGGTTATCGCCAGGCTGGAGGAGGATGATCTCACCAACAAGGTTACTCCGGTTGTAAGGGAGGCCCTGCCTGGGCTGGAAGTGCTGAGCTGGAAGGAGATACAGACCGACCTGGCCATGGTCACTGACTACATAAACCAGATCTATGCCATATTCATGATAATAATTCTCGCCGCTCTTGCCTTTGGCATAGTGAACACCATGCTGATGTCAGTCCTGGAACGGACACGTGAACTGGGCATGCTCTCAGCCATTGGCATGAACCGCCGTCGTGTCTTCACAATGATCATGCTTGAATCGATATTCCTTTCCATAGTAGGGGGTTTTGCCGGTATGGCTGTCAGCGCAGTGGTCATCGCCATCACCGGCCATACAGGAATCAACCTGGTAAAATATGCCGAAGGGATGGAGGCATTCGGTTACTCCGCCCACCTCTATCCCACAATAGGAGCAGATTTTTTCATAATGCTTACGGTGATGATCGTTATCACGGGAATATTATCGGCTATATACCCGGCCCGCAAGGCGCTGCAGTTAAATCCGGTTGAGGCTTTAAAAGGAGATTAACAAAAAACACTATAATAATGAAAGTAGTCGAAATCAATGATGTGTCAAAGACCTACCATGATACCGAGGTAGAGGTCAGGGCGGTCAACGGAGTCACGCTCAGCTTTGAGAAGGGCGAATTTGCAGTGATTGTCGGTCCTTCAGGCTCAGGGAAGACAACGCTGCTGAACCTCATCGGAGGCCTTGACCAGCCCACGGGAGGTGAGATCATTGTTGCGGGCCACCGCCTCTCGGAGCTCAGGCCCTCGGAACTGATCGACTTCCGGATGGAGCATGTGGGCTTCGTCTTCCAGTCATATAATCTGATACCTGTTCTGACCGCGTCAGAGAATGTCTGTTTTATCATGAATCTCCAGAAGTGGCCGAAGGAGAAACGCAGGGTCCGTACTGACGAGATGCTTGCATCAGTGGGGCTGTCTGACAGGCACAACAGTCGCCCGTCTCAGCTCTCCGGCGGCCAGCAGCAGAGGGTCGCCGTTGCTCGCGCTTTGGCTCCCAGGCCGGAGTTCATCCTGGCTGACGAACCAACCGCAAACCTCGATTCAAAATCGGCTGAGTCACTCCTCGACATCATGGAGAAGCTTAACCGTGAGGAGCAGATGACATTCATCTTCTCCACTCATGACGTCAGGGTGATGAAGAGAGCCCGCAGGGTGATCACCCTCGAGGACGGAAGGGTGGTCTCTGACGAAAGGACAAACCACTCTTCATGAACCGTATACTACTTCCTGTAATTGCACTGCTGGCCGCATCCGTCACAGGGTACTCACAGGAGACCGGCAGCGGACAGCCAGTTGACACTGCTGACGTGAAGAACCCTGTCAGGGCATCGGCCGGCGGTTATGCCTCATGGTTGCACATGGCAATGTTTGAAAAACCTTCAGATCCATGGATAAACAGCACCATGTTTCATAACAGGCTGAATTTCAAAGCATATTCCGGAAGCAGAACAACCGTCGCCCTTGAAGTGAGAAACAGGTTCGTCACCGGCGACCTCGTCAGCATGGATCCGTCTTATACCCCCGGCCTGGCATATGATCCCGGATGGATTGACATGTCATGGAACATCACCAGCGGCACCTCTTATGTTTTGAACACGATGATCGACAGGGCCTACGTTGATTTCACCGCCGGCAAGCTTCAGGTCAGGGCAGGCCGTCAGCGCATCAACTGGAGCCAGGCACTGGTGTGGAATCCCAACGATATTTTCAACACCTATTCGTATTTCGATTTTGACTATGTGGAACGGCCCGGCAGTGATGCCATCAGACTGACATATTCCACCAGCCCATCTTCAGCGGCAGAGGCTGTTGTCAAACTCAACAGCGAAAATGAGGTTACGGCAGCTGCATTATACCGTCTCAGTATCCTGAACACCGACCTGCAGTTCCTTGCTGGTGAGACAGATGAAGAGCTTTTAACAGCGGGAATGGGGTGGTCGGGGGCTGTTGGCTCCTGGTCAGTCAGGGGCGAGGCCACTCTCTTCGCTCCCTTCGGAAGCTCTTCGGAGGACAAGGATATTTTTATCGTCACGGCGGGAGTAGACAAGGCCTTCTCCGACAAGATAACAACCCTGCTGCAGATGATGTACTCAAATAATCCAGCACCGCCCGACAGCTTCACAGAGCTGTACAGGGGAGGCATGACTGCCAGCCAGCTTGCCTTCTCGGAATTCAGCATCATCGGTCAGGTAACTTATGCTCCCATACCTCTCCTGAATATCTCCCTGTCAGGTATATGGTACCCTGATCTTGACGGATTCTACGCCGGCCCTGCCATCGATTTTTCACTTGCTGAAAACGTGGACTTCACTTTCCTGTGGCAGTATTTCAACAGTATTATAGGGGAGGAAGAGATGAGGATAAACCTGGGGTTCGTCAGGATCAGGTATAATTTTTGAAACCTCCATGTGTTAACACACACTAAAACAAGTAAATAATAATCTGATACATGGAGGTTCTCCCGATAAACCGGGACAGGCAATCAAACAAATTAAATCAATTATATGATGAAATTTTAATACTTTTACGGCATTAACGCCGAAAGTATGTCACTGGTCCATGAACTTGAGAAATCCGGTAACTGGCTGTTCAGAAGGAGGAGCTGGCTGCCTGCAGTAATAATTGTTCTGGCAGTGATTTATCTCTTCATTGCCAACCGGAGTGTAATATATTTTAACCTTACCTGGGAATTACTGTGCATACTGATCTCCATTTTGGGAGAGCTTATCAGGTCATACACAGTTGGTTATGTCCCAAGAAATACCTCCGGCCGCAATGTAATTGACCAGCTCGCCGATGACCTCAATACAACAGGTATCTATTCTGTCGTCCGCCATCCGCTCTATATCGGCAACTTCCTGATGTGGCTCGGTCCGGTCCTTTTTCTGAGGTCGGTCTGGTGCATTATCATCTTTGTCCTTGCCTACTGGTTGTACTATGAACGGATAGTCTTTGCCGAGGAGCAGTATCTGCGCCGCAAGTTTGGAGAGACATATGATACCTGGGCCTTCAGGGTCAAGGCGGTTATCCCGGGATTCAGACACTATACAAAGTCTCAGCTGCCTTTTTCATTCAGGAATGTCCTCAAGCGTGAATACAACAGCATAGCCAACCTCTTCATCGTGTTCGCTATGCTTGACATCCTCCGCAACCTGGCAGTTACCGGCAGGGTTTACCTGGAACCACTTTACGTGACCCTTCTGGGAGCAGCTCTTATATTCTGGGCTGTTATCAGGTACCTGGTGAAGAGGACTAAGTTCCTCTATGTCGAAGGAAGATAGGAAGCTTAAGGCTCTTCCTACCTGTCTCTTGACCCCATGAACAGCATTATGTAGTATATCAGCGTTGCAAGTGATCCCAGCGCCGCAATGACGTATGTGTATGCAGCCCATTTGAGTGCATCCTGCGCCTTGTCATGCGTTCCGGAATAGGTAATGCCTGCATCTGAAAGCCACGCCAGTGCCCTCTTTGATGCATTTATCTCCACCGGAAGGGTTATAATGCTGAAGAGTGTGGTGATGGCAAAGAGGATAATGCCAATCAGCAATATCTCCGGCCTTGAGTTGAGGAGAATAATGCCTGCCAGCAGCACCCATTGAATCCAGTTGGAGGCAAATCCCACTGCCGGAGCAAGCTTTGATCTCATGTTGAGCCAGGCGTATGACTGGGCGTGCTGCAGCGCGTGCCCTGTCTCATGTGCGGCCACGGCGGCAGCTGCCACGCTGGCACCTGAGTAGACATCACGGCTCAGGTTGATGGTCTTTTTCAGCGGGTTGTAGTGGTCAGAGAGCTCCCCTGCCACACTGTGTACTGTCACATCTCTGATACCGTTATCACGCAGCATCTTTTCAGCCACATCGCGGCCTGTCATGCCGCTGGCAATAGGCATCTTCGAATATTGCCTGAATTTGGATTTCAGTCTTGCGCTGACAACCCAGCTCAAAATCATGAATACTATAAAGATGATCCAGTAAGCCCCGTTGTGTAAAAACATTGTCTCCATTTAACAGTTGATATTTTAGTTTCTACTTCTCATGCAAAACATCTGCCATCTTCAATTAGTTCTGTAAAGAGGTCATTTTGTCATGTCAATTCATCTTATCTTTGAAGCCGATGAAAGGCACACTGGCAAAGATATTCTCTTTTTTGCTTCTTATACCGGTATGGTTTTACAGGTGGTTCATATCACCATGGACTCCTCCCTCATGCCGCCACGTCCCCACCTGCTCGCAGTTTGCAATTGACGCTTTCAGAATGCACGGTCCCGTTACAGGCATTGTCATCTCCACAGGCCGTATTCTGAGGTGCAGACCGGGGGGCACTCACGGGTATGATCCCGTTCCGTGGTTTATATTCAGGCGGTACAGGCCCGACGGCAGACTTTTAAGAAGCAGGCCCCGTTGCAACAGGCTCAGGGAGCACGACTAGAAGCTGAGTTTTTCCCTGAGCATCTTGTATCCGGCGCGGCTCACGGGTATCTTCTCCCCGGATTTAAGAATTGCCACATAGTTATCCTTGCTGTAGGGCTCAAGCCTGGTTATATGCTCCACGTTAACCATGTATGACCTGTGGACTCTCAGGAAGAGGCCCGGAGGGAGGTGCTCCTCATAGTATTTCATCGTCTTCGGCTTCAGTGCTTTGCCCTCGCTGTAGTAGATCATCACGTAATCATCCTCCGCAGCGAGGTATGAGATATTGTTCAGCGGTATGATCTTTATTCCCGCCCCTTTTCTGAACACGATCCTGGTCAGGTAACCCTCCGCCTCGGACACAGCGTTCACCAGCTTATCTATTTTTTCCGGTTCTGGCGTCTCCTTTTCAATGCGGTTTACTGCTTTAGCGAGGGCATCGTCAAACCTCTCCTTTGAGTAAGGTTTCAGCAGGTAATCAACGGCGTTCATTTCAAATGCCCTGATTGCATACTGATCGAAGGCAGTGGTGAAGATCACCTCGGGCTTTTCATCAATCACCTCCAGCAGCTCAAACCCTGTCAGTTTCGGCATCTGTATATCGAGGAAGATCAGGTCAGGGTGCTTCTCCTTTATCTCACGCGCTCCGCAAAAACCATCGCCGCACTCTCCCGCCACTTCTATTCCGGGGTGGTCCTTAAGCATAAACTTGATCAGCTCCCTGGCCGGGGCTTCATCTTCAATTATCAGTGCTCTTATCTTTTTCATGCCTTTATGATGAAATATCTGTCATGTACTGTGAAAGGGGAACCTTACCGTCACGGTAAAGCACTCTTCTGAGCGGGTTATGTTAAGTTCGGCCGTCTCACCGAAAAAAAGCTCGAGCCTGCTGCCCACGTTTTTAAGGCCTATTCCTGCCCCTTTTTTTGTAACTACCGCTTCTGTATCGATATTGTTTGAAACAGTTATGACCACATTGTCATTTTCCTTTTTCACGCTGGTTCTTATGGTCACCTCTTCGGTTGATTCATATACGCCATGCTTGACCGCATTCTCATAGAGAGGCTGGAGCAGCATTCCAGGCAGGAGTGCCGGGAGGCACTCCCCGTCAACATCCTCTTCAATCACAAGCCGTTCTCCGAACCTCACCTTTTCGATCTGCAGGTAGAGCCTCAGGCTCTCCATCTCTGTCTGCAGCGTCACCGGCTGTTCATTCCTCGACGAGAGCGAATAGCGCATGAAGTCCGAGAGCTTCACTATCATCTCCCTGGCCTTGAGGGGGTCGGTCACGGTGAGTGAGCTGACGGAGTTAAGACTGTTGAAGAGGAAATGAGGATTTATCTGTGAGCGCAGCATCTTCAGCTCCCCTTCCCGAACCTGTGCTTCAAGCTGTGCCTGCCGCTTAGCTTTCTCCGCCAGGCGGGTGGCACTGAGGAAGAGGTAGTAAACAAGTACTGTAACGGAGAATATCAGGATGCCTGCAGTTGCCCTGAAGACCAGGGATGAATGCCAGAAGATCTCATAATCGACCTTCTCTGATACAAAGGCTCTGACGATGAGCCTTGGAACCAGGAGCCATATCACAATGGTGACAGACCCGGTAAGGATAATGTTGACAACGGATGAATAGAACTCGTTGTCGTTTCGAAGCATATATTTTACGGGAAACCATATGGCCAGACCCAGCAGTCCGAAGAACAGCATCGAGAAGAGACCGTCGGCTATAGCCGCATCGGCCTTGCCTCCGTACGCAATATAAATGAGCAGTGACTGGCCTGCTGCAAGCATCAGCCAGGCCAGCCACCAGATAAGTAACCTTGATCTGTTCTCCAGCAAAGGATGCTTCATATCCTACTTATAGCTCTTGATTTCACCCCCACCGAAAATCACGGTTCCTCTTATGACAAGTGATCGCGTATTGTCTTTTATAACGTCACCCCTCAGCTTTCTGCTGTCTGAGAACCCTCCCAGTATGGGTGTCACATCAAGAATTATGTTCCAGCTTTCCGGCACTATGACGGAAGTACCTCCAAATATACACGTTATTTCAATTACATTCTCGCCGGGAGCAAGTGATGACCTGGTGAGATCAACCTCACCGCCTCCGAAGATGGATGTGATCTTGCCTCCCCGGAAATTTTCGGTTATAAGCTGTCGTTCAGCACCGCTGAAGATGTTGGTATAGTCAATATAATCAGCTTTGTTGCTGGCGGAAAAGTTCAGCGTCTTGCCAAGTCTCTTCGAGTTAATGAGCAGCACCACACCGATAACGATGAACAGGGCAGGCCAGAAGAAATTGAATGACCTGAAGAAATCTGTAAACAGTTCAGGTATCAGAAAGAATCCGCCGACAGATATCAATACGATTCCGGGTGTTTTGTTGTCTGACCCTGTGAGGGTGATGACGCCGATGGCTATCAGGAGCATCTGCCAGCTGAAGAGTATGTCATCAATGAAATGATCGAGAGGTTCGGGAAGCACTGAGGATTTTTTAATCATCAGGATCAGTCCCGCGACTATAAGAAGTACCCCGATGATGAACCTGTTGGGTGTTTCGGGATTCCTGACCGGTTTGTTCATTTGGTTTTCCATTGTCTTTAATATTAGAAGGTTCTTAATGTTTGAATTGTTTAGTCAGTGGTCTGAGCATGAATGCCACTCCTGCCATCACCAGCACGGCCGGCCAGTAGATATTCCTGTAGACGGGTGCAAGCTGTACGCTCATCTCCGGCATCAGGAACCAGAAACCAAGGGCGAACAGTATTACCGATGACACCAGTTCCAGGCTCAGCAGCGAGAATACCCCGAAGAAAATGAGAAGCATCTGCCATTTGAAGTAATCTGATATCTCTCCCAGGCCCAGCAGGTCAAGCTTTGCAACTATCATAACCAGTCCCAGTGAGATCAGGAACTTTGCGATGCCAACAAACGGATTACGGTCTTTCTCTTTCATGTCAGTAAAATTGATTTACGCTTCAAAAATATTGATAAGCCTCCGGTCTGCGCCATACAATTCCGGCGGGGTGCGGATATATATCGGTGAACAGCGAAGATTCCGGGTGTTGTTACTTTTTTGTTCATAATTTTTTTTATTGGAAGAGGATTTATAATTTTGCAGACCGAAAAAAAGGAATATGTCCGGATTGTATTCCATACCGCTTGCGGGATTAAAGGAGGCCAGATACACCTACGACTTCAGAATAGGCGATGACTTCTTTGAGGCTTATGAGGGGTCTGAAATAAAGAGGGGAGAGTTCAGTGCGGTTGTGGTTCTTGAGAAATGCTCCACCCATATTGAGCTTGATACAGTGATCAACGGCCGCGCCGAGGTGGTATGTGACAGGTGCCTCGAGGCATTTAATCTTCCGCTCACCTCTGCCAACAGGCTTATAGTGAAGCTGGGCAGGGAGTGGGAGGAGGCTGATCCGGACATGATTGCAATGCCGCTGGATGCGCATGAAATAGATATGAGTCAGTTTTTCTATGAATACATCCATCTTGCATTACCTTTGAAGCGTATTCATCCTGATGACAGCGAGGGTCGCACAACATGCAATTCCGAAATGATCAGGAAGCTTGAAGAGCATCTTATGACCGGCGACGCAGACTCTGACCCGCGATGGGATGAGCTTAAGAAACTGACAAGGATAAATTAAATTAATTCATTACTTCGATGCCAAATCCAAAACACAGACACTCCAGTACCAGGAGGGACAAGAGGAGGACACACTACAAAGCTGTGGCTCCCACCGTATCTGCATGTTCGAACTGCGGATCAGCTCATCTGTACCACAGGGTCTGCCCTGAGTGCGGATTCTACAGAGGCAAGCTTGCCGTTGAGAAGAGAACCACAGCCTGACAGGCTTTCCGTTCATAAAAAACTGAACGATGAAAATAGGTCTTGATGCAATGGGGGGTGATTTCGCTCCCGATGCTACCATTGATGGCGCGGTGGATGCCCTCGGAAAGTTGCCGTCAGGAGACCGACTCGTGCTTATCGGCGATAACGGACGGATAAGGGAGAAGCTCGCATCAATGAATGTCGAGCCCTCATTGTTTGATATAGTCCCTGCGACACAGGTGATAGAGATGTCTGATCACCCTGCAAGAGCTTTTTCTCAGAAAAAGGATTCCTCAATCGCTGTCGGGTTCGGCATGCTGAAGAGCGGCCTTATTGACGGATTTGCCAGTGCCGGAAACACAGGCGCCATGCTCGTGGGAGCAAGCTACACGGTGAATGTGATCCCCGGTGTATTCAGGCCGGCCCTGGTGGCGCTCATCCCCAACCTCAACGGCAGTTCTTCCGTTATACTGGATGTTGGAATCAACCCCGACAGCAAACCGGATGTTCTCCTGCAGTATGGCGTGCTGGGCACGGTATATGCCAGGTACGTACTGGGAATAAAAGAGCCTTCGGTAGGGCTCCTCAATATCGGAGAGGAGGAGACAAAGGGCACGTCGGCCGTAAAAGCCGCATACGAACTCCTGCGTGAAAGCGGTGATATTATTTTCAGGGGCAATGTCGAGGGTCACCACCTGTTTACCGATGAGATGACTGACGTAATCGTCTGTGACGGTTTCGTCGGTAATGTGGTTCTGAAAATGGCCGAGAAATTTTACGCTGTGGCCAGGTCAAGAGGTATCAGGGACAGCTTCTTTGACAGGCTCAATTTTGAAGTTGTGGGGGGTACCCCGGTTGTCGGCATTAATGAAAATGTTGTGGTGGGTCACGGTATCTCAAACCGTACTGCTATCATGAATATGATGCTTCAGACCAGTGACGTGGTCCATGCTGACCTTGCAAGAAAGATCAAGGAGGCAATCGGAGGATGACGAAAATAAGAGCAGCAATCACGGGAATAAATGCCTGGGTGCCGGAATATCGCCTCACCAACCAGGAGCTTTCCACCATGGTGGATACCACAGACGAGTGGATCATGCAGCGCGTGGGTATTAAGGAGCGCAGGATCCTTAAAGGAGAAGGGAAGGGCACATCGGACCTGGGTGAACCGGCAGTCAGAGGATTGCTGGAAAAGACCAACACCTCTCCTGATGAGATCGATCTCCTCATCTGCGCCACAATAACCCCTGACATGGCATTCCCGGCAACGGCGAACATCATATGTGACAAGGCGGGGATCAAAAATGCCTTCAGCTTCGATGTTGGCGCTGCCTGCTCGGGCTTTCTGTTTGCGCTTCAGACAGGAGCCTCATACGTTGAGTCGGGAAGGTACAAGAAAGTTATCGTCGTTGGCGCAGACAAGATGTCATCAATCACTGACTATACCGACCGCACAACCTGCACCCTCTTCGGAGATGCCGCCGGTGCCGTCCTCCTTGAACCGACGGAGGAAGAGCATGGTATTATGGATCATATTTTCAGGTCTGACGGATCGGGAAGGAAATACCTTCACATGAAGGCAGGAGGGTCACTCAGACCGGCATCGCATGAGACCATCGGTGCGGGAGAGCATTTTATCTACCAGGAGGGACAGGCTGTATTCAAGTTTGCTGTCTCAAACATGGCTGATGTGGCTGCTGAGATCATGGAAAAGAATAACCTCAGCCCCGATGACATTGCCTGGCTGGTGCCGCACCAGGCCAACCTGAGGATAATCGATGCCACCGGACGAAGGATGGGACTGCCGCCCGAGAAGGTGATGATCAACATACAGAATTACGGCAATACCACTGCCGCTACCATTCCGCTCTGCATCTGGGAGTTTGAAAACAGGCTGAAGAAGGGAGACAACCTTGTGCTTGCCGCTTTCGGAGGAGGGTTTACCTGGGGAAGCATCTGGCTTAAGTGGGCCTACGATCCCCGTCCGACAGAATAAGAAGCGGAAAAAGAGAGGTAATTCCTCTCTCTTTTTATTCATCAGGCACAATACTTTTTATATTTACGGGTTAAAGTAATTCAGGGAAATTCAGGGAACAAACAAAAATCAGTATGGCAAAAATCATCGAGACAGACAACGGCACTGCGGTCAACCTCATAAGCCAGGGCACGGAGATTACGGGCGATATCAAATCAACATGTGACGTCCGCATTGACGGCGTCCTGAACGGAAACATGGCAACCAAGGGCAAGGTTGTAATAGGCCCCACGGGCCGTGTCAAGGGTGAGGTGGAATGCAAGAACTCGGAAGTGGCAGGAGTGATCGACGGTAAGATTACCGTTACTCAACTCCTTAATCTTAAGGCCTCATCAAAGATCACCGGCGCCATCATTACCAATAAGCTCTCCATTGAACCGGGAGCTGTCTTTACCGGCAACTGCGCAATGAAAGAGGGTGAAAATGGAGGAACAGCGTCAGCCAAACCCAAAGAAGGAGAGAAATAAAGCTCAGGACGGCCTCTCTTCCTATTCCAGGTACAGTACCATCGCCATCCAGATGGCAGTAATCATTGTCATTTGCTCCCTCGGCGGAGTAAAGCTTGATAAATGGGCCGGCACAGAACCATGGCTTACGGTGACGCTGTCACTCCTGGGAGTGGCAGCCGCCATGTGGCTCATAATCAAGGAAGCACTCAGAAATAATCAGGATGTTTAGTCCCCTGGCTGTCAGGCATTATATTCACCTTCTCATTCTGGCCCTGCTCTCTGTTATGCTGATCCTGGCCGTGCACATGATCCGTCCCTCCGCTATCAATCCCTTCAGCTCCGTCATGCTCGCCGGAGGATTCACCATCACAGCCTTCATTTCACTTTTAATTTTTTTTAAAGGTTTTTGTTCCGATGCCGGCGAAAGTGTCTTTATGACACTGATGGCGCTGGGCGTCAAGATGCTGCTTTCATTTGTTCTCGCCCTGCTGTTCCTGGCTGTCTTTAAAAACAATCAGGCCGGTTCAGTGATATTATTTTTTATCCTATATTTGACATTCACTGTTTTTGTATTTATCAAAATATTTAGTATCCTTAATAAGAGGTCAGTTTAAACAAAATAAGCTTGAAAACCAGGTATTTATATATTCTGCTCCTAATACTCGGATTAATGGCTTCAAGGGCTCCTGCCATATCCTCCGGGGCCGGGGAGGAAGAGAAGAATTCACACGAAATCCAGGATGGTTTTGATGCAAGTACTTTTATCATCGGTCATGTGGCCGACTCTCACGAATGGCACATTCTGACAAAAAAGGATGGCACCTCCGTTGCCATTTACCTCCCGGTTATAATTTACGATAAAGAGTCCGGTTTACATTTTTTCTCTTCCCGCAAGCTCTCTCACGGCCACAGCCACTTTGGCTATGCGATTGCCCATGACGGCAAATATGCAGGCAAGATTGTGCGTGTGGATGAAGAGGGGCATTATGACGGCACAAAACCTCCGCTCGACTTCTCAATTACCAAGGCCGTCTTCGGTATGCTCGTGGCGTCGGTAATACTCCTGTGGCTTATGATTGCCATGGCAAGATCGTACAAAAAGTCGGGCACCAGCGCTCCGAAGGGTCTTCAGGGCTTTTTCGAGCCCATTATACTCTTTATCAGGGATGACATCGCCATCCCCAACATAGGTGAGCACAAATACGGGAAGTACATGCCCTACCTGCTGACGGTCTTCTTTTTCATACTTGTGAACAATCTTCTCGGTCTGGTTCCCATCTTTCCCTTTGGCGCCAACGTGACCGGGAACGTGAATGTGACATTCGTTCTGGCGCTGTTCACTCTGATCATTACGCAGTTCAGCGCAAACAAGTCACACTGGCGGCATGTCTTTGCCGCCCCCGGGGTCCCGTTCTGGCTGTTGCCCATCATGATACCCATAGAGGTCATCGGGCTCTTTTCCAAGCCGTTCGCCCTGATGATCCGTCTCTTTGCGAATATTACCGCAGGTCACATCATCGTCCTCAGCCTGGTCTCGCTCATCTTTATATTCAAGTCGGTTGCCGTTGCACCGGTCTCCATCTTCTTTGTACTGTTCATGTACTGTATTGAGTTGCTGGTGGCCTTCCTGCAGGCATACGTCTTCACACTGCTGTCGGCTCTCTTTATCGGAATGGCCACAGCTGATCCGGAACATCATTGAAATCAATATATCAAGTTATTATTTTAAAATTAAGATTATGGAAGAAGCACAAGCAGTAATGTCATTAGCAGCAGTGGGAGCAGGGCTCGCGGTGATAGGCGCCGGCATCGGCATCGGCCGCATCGGCGGCTCGGCCATGGACGCCATCGCACGTCAGCCTGAGGCCTACTCAAAAATCCAGCTTGCAATGATCATCTCGGCCGCACTCATAGAGGGAGCAGCCCTCTTTGCAATTGTTGTGGCAATGATCAAGTAAGAAGAGAAGCAAAGCCTGCAATGGTTGGTTGCAGGCTTTACCAATGAATTTGTAAATCAAAACAATATGTTACTACAAAGCAGTCTGGCCAGTCCCGCCGTCGGAACAGTTTTCTGGACAACACTTATCTTCCTCCTGTTGCTTGTTCTCCTTTGGAAATTCGCATGGGGACCAATCATGAACGCGGTCAGGGCACGTGAGGACATGATCCGCAATGCCCTTGACTCAGCGGAAAAAGCACGCGAGGAGATGAAAGTGCTTCAGGCTGATAATGAGATCATCCTGCGCAAGGCACGAGAGGAGAGAGACAAGATCCTCCGTGATGCAAGGGTGGCTTATGACAGGATGCTGACCGAGGCCAAGGAGAAGAGCCAGTCAGAATCGGATGCAATGGTCAGACGAACCAGGGAACTCATCGAACGCGAGAAGATATCCGCCATCACGGAGGTAAAGTGCGAGGTGGCAAGGCTTGTCATTGAGGTGGCTTCGAAAGTTGTCGGAGAAACACTTAAAAGCGATGCCGAGCAGCAGAAGCTGATAGAAAGATATATTAACGAGACCGAATCAAACAGGAACTGAGCATATGAACTTGGCCAGGATAGCGATAAGATATGCAAAGGCGCTCTTTGACCTCGCACTTGAACGTGGTGTCATTGATACCGTCTACAGCGACATGAAGAGCCTGGATCAGCTCTGTGCCATGGAAGAGGTTAAGGCGGTAATCCATAACCCCGTGATATCCCGGCAGAAGAAAAAAGATATCATCCTGGCCCTGACCGGCGCTAACACTGACAGGCTGACGGCAAGCTTTATAGAGCTGATATTCAGTCATGGCCGCGGTGAATACCTGGCTGCAGCCGCCAGGAACTTCATTGATCTTACGCGCCGTCACAGGAGAATACGTCAGGTAACCCTTACTACCGCCGTTCCGGTTACTGGCAGGTTGAAGGAGGAGATGGCTGCCCTCATCTCCGGGAGGGAGAAAGAGACCGTCGAATTCATGGAGCAGGTCGACCCCTCGGTCATCGGAGGCTTCATCCTCAGGGTTGACGATGCCTACATTGACGCCAGTGTCAGGAACAGACTGAACAGATACAGAAAGGAATTTTCACTGGCACCATATACCGCCGAATAGTATATAAGATTTAGAGATATGACTAATATTAAACCTTCAGAGGTATCACAGATTTTAAGGCAGCAGCTTGAAGGAGTAAAGACGGCCATTGACGTTGAGGAAGTGGGAACGGTACTTCAGGTAGGTGACGGCATTGCACACATCTACGGCCTCATGAATGCCGGATCCAATGAACTGATAGAGTTTGTCGAGTCCGGGATAAAGGGCATTGTCCTCAACCTTGAGGAAGACAATGTGGGTGTCGTTATCCTTGGCACTTCGGAGAAGATCAAGGAGGGTGACATTGTGCGCAGGACAGGCAGGATCTCGTCAATCATGGTTGGCGAAGGCCTTCTGGGCAGGGTCATCACCACCACCGGAGTTCCCATTGACGGCCGTGGCCCCGTTACGGGAGAGCTGTACGAGATGCCTTTTGAAAGAAAAGCGCCGGGAGTAATCTTCAGGCAGCCTGTGAAACAGCCTGTTCAGACCGGGCTGAAGGCCATCGATGCCATGATACCCATCGGCCGCGGACAGCGTGAACTGATCATCGGAGACCGTCAGACAGGCAAGACCGCCATCGCCATTGACGCTATAATTAACCAGAAGAGCGAGTTCGAAAAGGGGACACCGGTATACTGCATCTATGTGGCCATAGGACAGAAGGGCTCAACGGTGGCTGGCATTGCCGCCACGCTTGAGAGTTACGGTGCCATGGATTATACCGTCATCGTCAGCGCCACGGCTGCTGACTCTGCTGCCGCGCAGTTCTACGCACCTTTTGCCGGTGCAGCAATAGGTGAGTTCTTCCGCGACACCGGCCGTGATGCACTGATCATCTATGACGACCTGTCGAAACAGGCCGTATCATACCGCGAGGTATCGCTGCTGCTTCGTCGTCCGCCCGGCCGCGAAGCCTATCCGGGTGATGTCTTCTATCTGCATTCACGTCTCCTTGAGAGAGCGGCAAAGATCATCGAATCGGACGAGGTTGCACAAAAGATGAATGACATTCCGGATTCCATCAGGCACATGGTTAAAGGCGGAGGATCACTTACGGCGCTGCCAATCATCGAGACGCAGGCCGGTGACGTGGCTGCCTATATCCCCACCAACGTTATCTCCATCACTGACGGTCAGATATTCCTTGAGACCAGCCTCTTCAATGCGGGTATCAGGCCTGCCATCAATGTCGGGATCTCTGTATCAAGGGTAGGTGGCAACGCCCAGATCAAATCGATGAAAAAGGTGGCAGGGACACTGAAGGTTGACCAGGCACAGTACCGCGAGCTGGAGGCATTCTCAAAGTTCGGTTCTGACCTCGACCCCTCTACCCTGGCTGTTCTCGATAAAGGTTCCAAGAACGTGGAGATACTAAAGCAGAACCAGTTTGCGCCAATGAAGGTTGAGGAACAGGTGGCAATAATTTACTGCGGCACAAAGGGCCTTCTCAAAGAGGTGCCGGTGCATAAGGTGACGAACTTTGAAAATGACTTTCTGGACCTCCTGCGCCACAACCACGCTGATGTGCTGGCGACCATTAAAAAAGGGGTGATAAACGATGAAATAACCGGCGTCCTGGAAAGTGCCGCACTGGAAGTTGCCGGACGTTACTCAGCACGCTAGCATATTTACCGGGCAGGAAAGATGGCTAACTTAAAGGCAATAAGGATCAGACTCAGCTCGGTGAAGTCAACGCGCCAGATCACTTCAGCCATGAAGATGGTTGCGGCGTCAAAGCTGCGCAGGGCCCAGGATGCCATAGTGCATCTCAGGCCTTATGCCGATAAGCTCAATGAGATACAGACAGGACTGAATGCTGCCCTCCGCGATACCGAGATGGAGAACATTTACGCGGAAAGAAAAAAGGGCCAGGGAAAGGTGCTGATAGTGGTGGTGACCTCCAACAAGGGCCTCTGCGGGGCGTTCAATGCCAACGTCATCAGGGTTGTCAGGCGGTTTATCACTGAAAAATATTCCGGGCATATGCGCAGGGGCGACCTCTGGTTCATGCCGGTCGGGAAGAAGGGCCATGAGGCGCTTAAGAGGCTTAAATGCAACATCCTTGAGGACCACAGTGATCTCTACAGCGGACTCAGCTTTGAAAGAGTCTCCAAGGTGGCAGACAGACTGACAGCTCTTTACCTGGCAGAGGAGTTTGACAGGATAGAGCTGGTATATAATCAGTTCAGAAATGCCGCCGTACAGAGGCTCACAGAAGAGGTTTATCTGCCTGTTTCGGCAGCTGACCCCGGAAAAAAACAGATTACTTCAACGGATTACATCTACGAACCGGATCAGGTAGCCATTGTAGGGGAACTGATTCCCAAGACGCTTCGCATTCAGCTCTTCAGGGCGCTGCTTGACTCTTTTGCCGCTGAGCATGGCGCACGGATGACAGCCATGCATCAGGCGACAGACAACGCCACGGATCTTATCAGGGATCTTACACTTCAATATAACAAGGCTCGCCAGGCTGCCATCACCAATCAGCTGCTTGAGGTGGTAAGCGGGGCGGAAGCACTTAACGGATAACAAAAAAACGAAATGTTCACCAGCGACTATCTGAGGGAACTGTCAGACAAGGCCATCGCCAGCCTGGGTGTATCACCGGAGGCTGATAAGCTCTTCTCTCCGGTGAGATATATTTTATCCATCGGGGGCAAGAGGCTGAGACCGGTGATGTGCCTTATGGCATGCAACCTCTTCAAGGATAAGATCGATGAGGCAGTGATGCCCGCGGTGGGCATAGAGGTGTTCCATAACTTCACCCTGATACATGATGATATCATTGATAAGGCCGATCTGAGGAGAGGCTCTCCCACCGTCCACTCGAAATGGGGCTCTGACCAGGCGCTCCTGTCGGGAGACGTGATGGCTTTCGTTGCTGTCGAGTGTATCGGTCAGGCACCTGAGAAGGTGCTGGCAAAGACGCTCAGGCTCTTTAACCGCACCGCCATTGAAGTATGCACCGGGCAGCAGCTCGATCTCGACTACGAAAAGAAAGGACTGGTATCCGAGTCCGAATACCTTCGCATGATCGAGCTCAAGACGGCAGTGCTGATAGCATCATCACTGAAGACGGGAGCGATCATCGGGGAGGCTTCGGAGAAGGATCAGGACCTGCTCTATGAGTGCGGACGATGCCTGGGCATCGCATTCCAGATACAGGATGACGTCCTGGATACTTACGGTGACACAAAGATGTTTGGCAAGAAGACCGGAAGCGACATCGTCTCCAACAAAAAGACCTACCTCCTGGTACGAGCGCTGGAGATGGCCGGCGGAGAGAAGCTGCGGCGGCTGAAGAAACTGCTTGAGCCGGGAAACCAGAACCCGGAAGAAAAGGTGCTTGCAGTCAGGGCCATATATGATGAGCTGGAGTTACGGCTTCATGCCGAAAACCTGGCTTATGACTACTTCAACAGAGCCTTCCAGGCGCTTGACCAGGTGACGGTAAATGCTGAACGCAAGAATGAGATTAAACAGCTGGCAGTTAATCTTATAGGAAGAGTGAAGTAGGAAGGCCACAGTTGTAGGCAGAAAAGACAGACTAATTTTTCGGGAAACATTGAAATACATTTAAGTCAGAGAGATGGCAAAAAAAACAGGAGTGATAAGTCAGGTCATCGGACCTGTGGTTGACGTTACCTTCGAGGCGGCAGGGACTGAGATGCCCAACATACTTGATGCACTTGAGATCACACGACAGGACGGTACGGTACTTGTGGTGGAGTGCCAGCAGCACATCGGAGAAAAAACCGTCAGGGCAGTAGCCATGGACTCAACTGACGGACTGCAGCGCGGGATGGAGGTTGTGGCAACAGGTCTGCCGATAGTTATGCCTGTGGGCGAGCAGATTCGTGGCCGCCTTATGAATGTGACAGGCATGCCCATCGACGGCCTTGGCTCCCTTGACAAGAAGGGCGGGTACCCGATACACCGCAAACCGCCCAGGTACGAAGATCTCTCCACCGAGAAGGAGGTACTGTACACGGGAATAAAGGTCATTGATCTCATCGAGCCCTACTCCAAGGGTGGCAAGATCGGCCTCTTCGGCGGAGCAGGTGTAGGCAAGACCGTCGTCATTCTTGAGCTCATAAACAATATTGCAAAAACCTATTCAGGTCTCTCGGTCTTCGCCGGTGTTGGCGAGAGGACAAGAGAGGGAAATGACCTCCTGCGCGAGATGCTCGAGGCAAACGTCATCTCCTACGGCAAGGAGTTCATGGAGAACATGGAGAAGGGCGGATGGAACCTTGATCTTGTTGACCATGAGGCGCTTAAAGAGTCGAAGCTGGCTCTCGTCTTCGGACAGATGAACGAACCTCCCGGTGCACGTGCACGCGTCGCCCTGTCAGGTCTCTCCGTCGCCGAATACTTCCGTGACGGTGAGGGCGAAGGTACAGGAAGGGATATTCTCTTCTTCATGGATAACGTGTTCCGTTTCACACAGGCAGGTTCGGAGGTGTCGGCACTGCTCGGACGAATGCCGTCGGCAGTGGGTTACCAGCCTACCCTTGCCACCGAGATGGGCGTGATGCAGGAGAGGATCACCTCAACACGTCATGGGTCAATAACCTCGGTGCAGGCAGTATACGTTCCGGCTGATGACCTTACCGACCCGGCTCCTGCAACAACATTTGCCCACCTTGATGCAACCACCGTTCTGAGCCGCAAGATATCGGAGCTGGGTATCTATCCTGCCGTTGACCCGCTCGACTCAACCTCAAGGATCCTTTCACCGGATGTGGTTGGCGAGGAGCACTACCATTGCGCACAGAGGGTTAAGGAGATACTTCAGCGATACAATGAACTGCAGGATATTATCGCCATCCTCGGTATGGATGAGCTCTCCGAGGAGGACAAGCTGGTGGTCCACCGGGCACGCAGGGTGCAGAGATTCCTGTCGCAGCCTTTCCACGTTGCCGAACAGTTCACCAACATACCGGGCAGGCTGGTTTCCATTGAGGATACCATCAGGGGATTCAACATGATCATCGACGGCGCCGTTGACCAGTATCCGGAGGCTGCCTTTATGCTCGTGGGCACCATCGAAGATGCAATGGAAAAGGGCGAGAAGCTGCTTGCAGAGAGCAGATAATGCCAAACATGTTCAGACGTGAAGATTGAGATAATCACACCAGACAAAAGCATCTATTCCGGAGAGGTGCGTTCAGTGAGGGTGCCCGGCAGGAAAGGCTCCTTCCAGGTGCTGAAAGATCATGCCCCCATCATTTCAACGCTCGAGGCCGGCCCCGTCATCATTGCTGACGATCAGGGAAACGAGCTGAGGTTTGAGATCACAGGGGGAGTGGTTGAGGTAAAAAAGAACATGGTCATTCTTCTCGCCGACTCCGTCACACAAAGCTGAAGCTGATGGAGAGTGACGAATTCCGGAAGAGGGGTCACGGGATTGTTGAATGGATAGCCCGCTATTACGAGACCGTGGAACAGTACCCGGTCAAATCGCGCCTGGCTCCGGGCTCGGTTAAAAACGCCCTCCCTGAGACAGCCCCCGCGGAGAGCGAATCGTTTGATCTCTTCCTGAGGGACTTTGATGAAATTATCATGCCAGGTATAACGCACTGGCAGAGCCCCAATTTCTTTGCCTATTTTCCCGCAAACAGCAGTCCCCCTTCCGTTCTTGCCGAGATGCTCACCTCCGCCCTCGGGGCCCAGTGCATGATCTGGGAGACCTCCCCGGCCGCAGCCGAGCTCGAGGAGAGGATGATGGAGTGGCTTCGTGACATGACCGGTCTGTCCCCGGAATTTGAGGGGGTGATACAGGACAGCGCCTCTTCGGCCACACTGGTGGCACTTATCACTGCACGCGAGAAAGTCACCCAATACAGATCCAACATGGAGGGATTGTCAGGGATGGGACGAATGCGCGTCTACGCCTCGAGGCAGGCACACTCGTCAGTGGAAAAGGGTGCCGGCGTGTCAGGTATCGGGCGGGATAACCTGGTTAGGATTGAGGTAAATGACGATTACTCCATTGATACCGCTGCCCTTCGGAAGGCGATGGATACAGACATATCCGCGGGTTACATCCCATGCTGCGTGGTGGCGACCCTTGGCACCACAGGCACCACGGCAGTTGACTCGCTGCGGGCTGTAGGCGAGATATGCCGCGAAAAGAATATCTGGTTGCATGTTGACGGGGCTATGGGCGGCACGGCACTGCTCCTGCCCGAGATGCGATGGATGGCTGACGGCATGGAATACGTCGATTCGATAGTCTTCAACCCCCACAAATGGATGTTCACCAACTTCGACTGTTCGGCATATTTTGTCCGTGACGCCGCCGCCCTGATACATACCTTCGAAATACTGCCCGAGTATCTGAAGACCCGAACCAGGGGCATGGTGAATGACTACCGCGACTGGGGCATACCGCTCGGCAGGCGGTTCCGGGCACTGAAGCTGTGGGCCGTGATACGGACCTACGGCGTTGAACGGCTTCAGGCCATGATAAGGGAACATATCAGGCTCGCCGGGATGCTTGCCGGACTGATTGAAGCGGAGAAGAACTTCTTCCTGATGGCGCCGGTGCCGCTCACTACGGTGTGCTTCCGATATAAGCCGGAGGGTATCAGCGAAGAGGATGCCAACAGGCTGAATGAGCAGATCACCCACACTCTCAATGACGGAGGCAGGATCTATCTTACCCACACCAAAATAGACGGTATTTACATACTGCGGATGGTGACGTCACAGACAAACGTGTCGGAGAAACATGTGCTGCAGGCCTGGGAGATGATAAAGGAGTGCGCATCAGCGCTCTCTTCCAAGTACGGTGCCGTAGATATTTACTGAGAAGGTGCCTTTTATGAAAAACCGCTCCTGCACGGGTATATATCCGGCCGTGGCCCCTGCACTTATCTCGAAGGGAAACCGAAGCAGGTAGAAGTCGGCAAGAAGCTCTGCCCCGAAAGAGCCAAAGTCCCTTGAACCCTCATCAAGCCTTCCTGTGGTGTAATTATATATCTTCCATCCGGTTGAACCGTCAAAGAAGGCTGACCCCCTGATCCTCTTGAGAAATAACAGGCTGCCTGCTGCCAGGTCAGGATAGAAGAGAGGCATGGTGTAGTCTGCAGAGAGGGAGAAAAGCCTTTCGGAAACGATGGTCTCATCATATCCCCGCGGATAGGTAAGGGCATTAAGGTAAAACATCTTGACGAAGGGAGCCTGATCCTCATATCCCGCCACGACTGCCAGGCTGTGGTTCCTGAACAGACCGGGCAGATAGAGAGTTCCTTTGGCATATTTCCTGTTGCCGTACAGATCCTTGTCCCAGGGGGCTGCCGTCAGCCTGATATCAGCCACCTGGCCCCACCTTGGGTAGATATCACGGTATGCAGTACGGAATGTATTTGAAAAATAGATCCTGCCGGTGATAAGAGCAACCCCCTTATCGTATTGTTCCTCATCTCTTAACCATGTGTACCTGTTGCGATAGCTGGCATAGATGGCGGGCATGAACAGCTGCCTGAATTTACCGTAGGCAAACCACATCTGGTCGTATACACTGATATTCAGTTGAAGGTCTCTGTTGAGGTCATCCGGCAGGGGGCGGGTGATTGTATCCCTGGTTACCACCTGGTCACCTCCGAAGATCAGCTCAGCATCAATCACAGGGTGCCATCCGCTCCATTTTATGCCGGGATGAAGAAAATGGTCGCCGCCACTGTATTCATAGCCCAGGGTCGATGTCAGCGTACTCAGGTGGTTCTGCGACATCAGGGTCACCCCCGGGCTTATGGCGGTAGGATCGGTCTGGATCTCATCAATGTCAGCATAGAAGGGGAACCAGCTGTGGAAGTTGAACAGGTGAGCTGTCTTGCGGTATGGTTTTGATTCGAGGTTGATGGAGGGAGGCTGATCCCCGCCTGCCACTGAACCCGGCAGGGGAGCTATCTCCGGAATAACGGCATTCATGCCGCTTCCGGCTGATCCTGCTGTTGCCCCCGTATGCTCGGAAGCAATGATGAATCCACCTGTGCTGTAGTCGGAGAAGAGAATCTCATCACCGGATATCGAGAAGCCCGAGATCCCGAAGCGTGATCCCGTCACTCGTGATATCCGGTTGCCGTCAGTGATGCGGTATATATTATCTGATCCGTCGCCCTGCGCCAGGTAAAAGAGGGTGTCATTGTGCAGCTTTGCCTGGATGATATCGGTAACGCTCTCAGGCAAGTTTACAGTCCATCTCTTGCCTGTCGGACGGTATGTTCTTATCCCTTCCCCGTCGCCGCTGAGTGTGACAACGGTCACTTCCCTGCCGTCAGATGACCATGCCGGCCGCTGAAGTATCAGATTATCGGGAGGCACCACATCCATCAGCACCTCTCCGGTGGAAGCATCGAGGAAGACCAGTGAGCATCGCAGTTCAGACGTCGTTGAGACGGCAACGATGGTATTCCCGTCAGGGGAGAGGTCGGGTGCCGTATATCTGGTCCGGAAGGTAAGCTGCTTCACCGGCCCCCCGCCGATATCCATCCGCTTTATCACAGACCATTCGCGGTTTTCCCATCTTATGTCGGGATGAAGTTCTGACCATACAATAGTACTGTCAGAATATGAAAAAAAGTAAGGATATACATATCCGGTGGTTGTCAGGACATGCTCCTTACCTCCACTTCCATCTGTTATTACAAACCGTGACGGATCTGACAATGAGGTCCTGAGCGAGACAATCGCGCCGTCACCGGTCCGGCAGGGTGTGAAATGGCTGATGTAGTCTCTTCTCCTGCTTATGCTGAGGGCGGGGTATTCTTTGAAACCCGGCGCCTCATTCTCTTTCCATGCCCGTTCAAGCATGGTGAAAGTCGAATCATAAAGCTTTTTCTTTGTCAGTCCAGTCTCCCTTTTCAGGACATTATTGAGCGGATTGAACGGATACCCCGATGAAACTTTTCTGATGGCGCTGACCCATGCACTGCTGTCAGTGTTTCGCAGGTGGTTCATCATCAGGTATCCGAACACGTAGTGGTCAGGGGTGAAGTTGCGGTAAGAGCCGGAGATCATTTTGTCATAGTTGTAAATCCCCTGCGGGCTTGTAACAAGGGCCCTGGCTCTCTGTGTGAATACGTTGCTGCGTCCCCTGCCCGACAGTCCCGTGACCGTCTCGGCATAAACGGCATCGCCCTCAAACGCCCAGTTGGGTATCTCCAGGGCGCTCAGCCCCACGGACTGTTCTCCGAGGAGAAACCAGACCGCCCTGCCGAGCCCCTTCCTGTTGAGAGATGACAGTTGCAGCACGTGCGTGGTCTCATGAACGGCCAGCTGTTCCGCTGGCAGCATCGGCAGATTATCCTGTCCGGGCAGGGGAAAGAGCTCCATCCTGCGGGGAGCCCAGCTCACATAACCGTTTGATGTCATGGAGTGGTTGTGGATTATCACCGGTATTTTAGTCTTCCCGTCAGGATAAAGAGGTGAGAGCCTGCTGAATGACTGCTCCAGCAGCTGCGCATACTCCTCGGCTCCGGCTGTAAAATCCTCGGGGAAGATTACACGAAAGTGCGGCGTGTGTATCTGACGCCACTTGAGTGAAGCCGGATCCTGACCTGTGTCATAGTACTGGGCTCCGGCCCTCGCGAATGTCAGAAGGCTCAGCAAAAGGATTATAATCTGTTTTTTCATTCGGGGCGGTTTACCCAAAAATACCAAAATTGGCTGATATCTTCGGCTTCACCGCAAAATCTTCTTATTTTCGTGCGGAATATTATGAGAACGGAAAATATACTGCTATGATTAAGAAATTCAGGCTTTGGGATAACATACTCGGTTGGACGGCCTTCGCCGTTGCGGCGGTTACATACCTGATGACCCTCGAGCCGACAACCAGTCTGTGGGACTGCGGAGAGTTCATTGCTTCAGCCTTCAGGCTTGAGGTGGGCCATCCCCCGGGAGCACCCCTGTTCATGGTACTTGGCAATTTCTTTTCCAATTTTGCGGGCGGAGACGTCACAAGGGTAGCAATGATGGTCAATGCGATGTCAGGCCTGGCAAGCGCGCTTACGATACTGTTTCTTTTCTGGACCATCACCCACCTTGCCCGGAGGATCTTCCTCAGGCAGGAGTCAGACTACACTGCCGGAAGGATCATCGCCGTGCTGGGGGCAGGACTGGCGGGAGCCATGGCCTATGCCTTCTCCGATACCTTCTGGTTCTCTGCAGTTGAGGGAGAGGTCTATGCCACCTCATCGCTCTTTACTGCAGCGGTATTCTGGGCCATTCTCAGATGGGAGGATGTGGCTGACGAACCTCATGCCGACAGGTGGATCATCCTTATTGCCTTCATGATGGGACTCTCCCTTGGGGTGCATCTTCTTAACCTGCTGGCTATTCCCGCGATGGTTTGTGTATGGTATTTCCGCAAGTATGACTTCTCATGGAAAGGGCTGGCGGCATCACTGGCCGTCTCTGTGGCCATTCTGATTCTCATTATGTACGGAATCATCCCCGGCATCTTCACGGTCACCTCAAAGTTCGAACTCTTCTTTGTCAACAGCCTTGGCATGCCGTTCAACAGCGGGATGTACATTCACCTGCTTCTTCTGATCGCAGCGCTTATTCTCTCTGTATGGTACTCCTTTACGCATGAGGACGGGAAGATAGGGTTCCTGCCGGCCGCGATGACACTCCTGCTTTCCGGCATCTGGGTGCTCACCAGCTCGGTTGTGCTTGACCTGGTCATCCTTGCAGCCATAATTTTTGGCGCATGGTTTCTCTCCACACGCAGAAGGGTTGTGCTTAACACCATAATGACAGCCATGCTGGTGATCGTCATCGGTTATTCATCCTTTGCAATAATAGTTATCAGATCAACGGCGAATCCCCCGATGAATGAGAACAACCCCTCCAATCCGTTCGCCCTGCTCTATTACCTCAACCGCGAACAGTACGGACAGCGGCCGCTGGTTCACGGCCCCTATTACAACGCCCCCGTGACTGACTATGTGAAGGGTAAGCCGACTTATAATCCTGTTGACGGAAAGTATGTGATAACCAACCGAGAGACAAAGCGCGAATATGATGAAAGGTTCACCACACTGTTTCCGAGGATGTGGAGTGACTCGCCTGACCACGTAAGGATTTATGAGGAGTACACAGGCAACAAGGGGAAACCGGTCAGGATCACCGATCCTCAGTCTGGAGAGCCGGCAACCGTACGTGTCCCCACCTTCGGACAGAACCTCAAATTCATGTTCCGCTACCAGTTCGGGTTTATGTACTTCAGGTATTTCATGTGGAACTTCAGCGGCCGTCAGAATGATGTCCAGAGCTACGGCGGGCCGGTGAACGGCAACTGGATCACGGGGCTCGACTTTCTTGATGCACCGCGTATAGGCACTCTTAAGGGTATGCCTGATGACATGAAGAACGCCCCGTCGAGGAACACCTATTTCCTTCTCCCCCTGTTGCTGGGGCTTGTCGGGTTTTTGTGGCATTTCAACCGGGATGTAAAGAACTGGTGGATAGTGTTGCTCCTCTTCGTCATGACAGGGATAGCCATAGTAATATATCTCAACCAGTACCCGAACCAGCCGCGTGAGCGCGATTATGCCTATGCGGCCTCGTTCTATGCCTTCACCATATGGATCGGGCTGGGAGTGCTGGCTCTCTTTGAACTGATGCGGAAGGCGGCAGGCGAGACACTCGCAGCAGTAGCCGCCTCTCTGCTGACATTTGCCGCAGTGCCGGCACTGATGGGTGCTGAGAACTGGGACGACCATGACCGTTCCGGGAGGTATCTTGCAAGGGACGTTGCCTTCAACTATCTGAATACCTGCAAGCCGCAGGCAATAATATTCACCGGCGGCGACAATGACACCTTCCCCCTCTGGTATGCACAGGAGGTGGAGGGGGTGCGTACTGACGTGCGCGTCTGCAACCTGATGCTTCTCAATACCGACTGGTATATTGACCAGATGAAGATGAAGGCCTATACCTCGGAACCTCTTCCCATCAGTCTTCCCACATCATTGTACTATGACGGAGTAAATAACCAGGTGGCTGTCTATGAGCGTGTAAGCGAGCCTGCCACTGCAAAGGAGGTGATAAAATTCATCAGCAGCGGGAGTGATGTCTCAAAACTCAAGATGTACGGAGAGGACATTTACTACATCCCGACACGGACAATTCGCATTCCGGTTGACGCCGCAAAGGTGATTGCCAGCGGAACCGTAAGAACTGAAGATGCAGATAAGATTGTTCCCTATATCGATATACAGCTTAAGGGATCATGGATAGTGAAGAGCCAGCTTATTGTGCTTGACATCCTTGCCCATAACGACTGGGAGAGGCCGATATATTTTGTGGCGGGCATGCATGATGATGCTATGGGCCTTGAGGAGTACTTCCAGCTTGAGGGGCTTGCCTACCGCCTGGTACCGGTAAAGGGTGTCAACAGGGGATGGCTTGATTTCGGGAGCATTGACACTGAGATCCTTTACGATAACATGATGAACCGTTTCATGTGGCGGGGCGCTGCCGAACCGGAGGTCTACATCGATTACTACCACGGGCGCACGCTGACTGTTATCAGGACACGCCTCAACCATGCAAAGCTGGCCAAGGCGCTGGTGGCTGAAGGTGACACTGTCATGGCCAGGGAGGTCATCGACAGGTGTCTTGAGACTTTCCCGGTTTCAAAACTCGGATATGACTTCTATTTTTCGGAACTGATCTCGGCCTGCTTCGCTGTGGGCGACAATGAGAGGGCGGCTACGCTTGCGCGTGAATTCTCGGATTATTACCTCGGCCGTTCAGGTTACCTGCTTGACCAGAAACCTTCCGTCAGGCTCTATGCCGGCACGGAGATTGCCAACGGGCTTCAGCTGGTGTCGCCGGTCATGCAGATGTGCTATGACAACGGCAATGCAGCACTTGCAGAGGAGATCAGTACCAAATTCAACGAGCTCTATTCAAGATATGTCGTTATGAGTCAGTAGGTTCAGTCAGCAGTCAGCAGTCAGCAGCCGGCAGTCGTTCTTGTTGTCCTAAATCAAGACTGCAGACTGTGGACTGTAGACTGGCGACTGTCAGTCGTACGCCTGGTACGCCGGCCTCGGGGCGAGATATTTCTCAAGGATAAGGTGGATCTTGTCAGGGAAGACAGGCTTGAGGTTGTACTCAGTACAACCTGCTATATATGCCTCGTTCTTGGTCTGTTCGGAGTAGTAGGCCGTGATCAGAATAACCGGTGCCGAACGGTTCACCTGGCGGAATGCCCTCGTACAGTCAATACCGTTGATCAGGGGAACGAGAAAATCCATGAATACAAGGTCAAAAACAACCTTTCCCGTGGTTATTGCGTCAACAAACTCCTTGCCGTTACGGAAGAGGGAAACCTCAGCGCCGGTCTCCTTGAGCAGTGTTTCGTAGTATTTCAGTGATGCGATGTCGTCTTCGACGATAGCAATCCTTTTACCTGTAATATTCAACATCGTGTATAAAGTGAACCCGGGGTTAATGATCCGAACTCAGCGTAAAAGTATCCGGCGAGGGCTAACAAGGTTAGTTAAATATTTCCCAAATTTCAACTTTGAGAACAACTTATTAACAACAACTTTTAAACAATAAATTCAGGAGAAGTTAATATTCAGATAATGAAGGTGAGAGCATGATCAATGACACTCCCACTGCGTGGTGACGCCATTGTAGGTGGTGGGGGTCATTGCTTTTATGGCGATAAGTTCCTCGTCGCAGTATTCAGCTTCAGTGCCCCAGGCTATAGGGTTACCATTCTCATATGAGACTGTCTGACAGACCTGGCAGCCGTCTCCAAGCATATCACATGAAGTAAAGCTGCAGGTTATAAAAAGCAGTACAGCGATATAAAAAAGCTTCCTTTTCATCTTTTATCAGGTATAACGGCAAAAGTAAAAAAAAAGTATCACTGCCGAAGTGCAGCATTTTTCATAAATTAGAGTCATTATTCTGAATAACAGCTAAACCTTTAAAAATAATATCATGGAAGAGAACACAATATCACAGGCACCGGTATCGGCCGAAGAAAGCAGGATGAAGAAGCATGTCTCTGTGGCTGCCATCCTTCAGATTGTCTTCGGCTCTATGAATGTCATTGCCGCACTGGCCATAGCTTTCGCCTTTGGCTTTGTCGATCAGTTTGTAGATGATCCTACTGCAGTGAAAGTCATGGGAATTGTCGGGACACCCCTGGTAGTTCTGTTTCTGCTTTTCGGCGGAGCAATGATAGCAGGCGGTATCGGGTTGCTGACCTGCAAGCCGTGGGCAAGGATTCTTACGCTTGTCATGTCGGCAATCGGACTCCTGAACATACCCATCGGAACCCTAAAGGGAGTTTATATAATCTGGGTGCTGGTGCAGTCGGAGACTGTTACCCTTTTTGAAAAAGGCTGTCCGAAAACAACAACTGCTCTTTAGAAGTTCTCCTCCTGCTTTCAGGCTGACAAAATGATTATTTTTGTCGTCGCTAACATACATTTATATGGCTGACGACAAGAAGATCATTTTTTCCATGTACAGGGTAAGCAAGAGCTACCCTCCTCACAAACAGGTTTTAAAGGACATTTCGCTCTCCTTCTTTCTGGGAGCCAAGATCGGCATCATCGGTCTTAACGGCTCAGGAAAGTCGACACTGCTGAAGATCATTGCAGGTATTGAGAAGGAGTTTCAGGGCGAAGTGGTATTCTCCACGGGTTACACCGTGGGGCACCTGCCCCAGGATCCGCTGATGGATGAGCGGCGCACCGTCCGTGAGATAGTGGAGGAGGGGGCTGCCGAGGTTGTTGCGGTGCTGAAGGAATATGAAGGGATAAACCTCCGCTTCGGCGAGCCGGAGGTCTATGAGAATCCGGATGCGATGGAGAAACTCATTGCCAGGCAGGCTGCGCTGCAGGAGAAGATCGAGGCACTCGACGGATGGAATCTTAACCACCGCCTTGAGCAGGCCATGGACGCACTGAACTGCCCCGAACCCTCATCACCCGTTAATGTCCTCTCCGGTGGTGAACGGCGCCGCGTCGCGCTGTGCCGCCTGCTGTTGCTGCAGCCTGATGTGCTGCTTCTTGATGAACCGACAAACCACCTCGATGCCGAAAGCGTCCAGTGGCTCGAGACCCATCTGAAACAGTATGCCGGCACTGTGATCTGCATCACCCACGACAGGTATTTCCTGGATAATGTTGCAGGATGGATACTGGAGCTTGACCGCGGAGAAGGCATACCCTGGAAGGGCAACTATACCTCGTGGCTTGAACAGAAATCCAAGAGGCTCGAGCTGGAGGAGAAGGGCAATGTCCGGCGCCGCAAGACCCTGGAGCATGAGCTTGAATGGGTGCGGATGTCACCGAAGGCGCGTCATGCCAAATCAAAGGCCCGCCTGAGCGCATACGAGAACCTTCTCAACCAGGACGTCAAGCAGAAGGAGGAGAAGCTTGAGATTTTCATCCCCAACGGACCACGGCTCGGAGACAAGGTTATCCGTGCCAAGGGGGTATCAAAGGCCTTCGGGGATAAAATACTCTTTGAAGGACTGGAGTTCAATCTCCCGCCTAACGGAATTGTTGGTGTGATAGGTCCCAACGGCGCCGGCAAGACAACCCTTTTCAGGATGATAATGGGTCAGGAGATGACTGACAGGGGAACTTTTGAGGTCGGCGATACGGTGACCCTGGGCTATGTCGATCAGGCTCATGCAGATATTGATCCGAGGAAGAGCGTTTACGAGGTAATATCCGGCGGGGTTGACGAAGTTATGATTGGCAACAGGCCGGTCAACGCACGTGCATATGCCGCACGTTTCAACTTCACCGGCGCTGACCAGGAGAAGAAGTGCGGAGTGCTCTCAGGCGGTGAGCGTAACAGGCTTCATTTATCACTGACACTCAAGAGCGGGGCGAACGTTCTGCTGCTTGATGAGCCAACCAATGATATAGATGTCAATACTTTGCGGGCCCTTGAGGAGGGTCTTGACAACTTTGCGGGTTGTGCCGTAATTATTTCGCATGACCGCTGGTTCCTTGACCGCGTGGCAACACATATACTTGCCTTCGAGGGCGAATCGAAGGTGGTCTGGTTCGAAGGAAGCTTCTCGGAGTATGACGAGAACTTCCGCAAGCGTACCGCCAACGCCGGCCCCGTACGGATGAAATACAAGCGGCTCACCTGATCTTCAGTCGCCGGTGCTGAAAATATCATAATAATCATCTTGACGGTACTGTTATTCTAAAAACAGTACCTTCGCACATTGTCATATTGTGACCACACTAAAGGTCAGCTGAGTTGAAGTCACAATGCTCTTGAATTTTAGCAAAAACCGTATATAGAATGGCAACACGCAGGCAATTCATAAGGATCTCCGCCATCGGAGCCGGGGCGGTCATGGCCGGAGCGGCCGGTTTAAAGCTGCTGGCTTCGGACCTGACTGAAGGGCAGAAGGCTACCCTTGCCGCACTTACCGGCCGAACCCCGACATATTGTGAGGTATGCTTCTGGAAATGTGCGGGATGGGTCTATAAGGATGAGAAGGGATCAATAAAGAAGATCATTGGCAACAATGAGGACCTCAACTGCAACGGCCGGTTCTGCCCCCGGGGCACCGGAGGTGTTGGCATGTATCACGACGAAGACCGTCTCCGCACTCCTCTGATCCGCGTTGAAGAGCGGGGTAAGCAGAGTTTCCGCGAAGCAACCTGGGAAGAGGCGTTTGACTATATTTCTGAAAAGATAAAGGCGATTTCCGCCGAACACGGTCCCGAGTGCATCGCTCTGTTCACCCACGGTTCAGGAGGGAAATATTTCTCGACACTGCTGCGTGCCCTGGGGTCACCCCATATTGCCGCTCCGTCTTACGCTCAGTGCCGCGGACCGCGCGAGGTGGCCTTCCAGGCAACCTTCGGAGAGGCACTGGAGAGCCCTGAGCCTCTTGATATCCGTGATACCAAATGCCTTGTCCTGATCGGAAGTCACCTGGGTGAGAACATGCATAACGGACAGGTACAGGAGATGTCTGACGCCATCGACAAGGGTGCCACCATCATCACCGTTGACCCGCGCTTCTCCACCGCTGCCGGCAAGTCAAAGTACTGGCTGCCAATAAAGCCGGCCACTGACCTGGCGCTGCTGCTGGCATGGATCAACGTCATCATCAGCGAGGAGCTGTATGACAAACCGTATGTTGAGAAGTACACCTATGGATTTGAGTACCTTAAGGAGCATGTTAAAAATATGACTCCTGAATGGGCTTACGGAATAACCACTATTGATCCGACAGTCATCCGTGAGACAGCCCGCGAGATGGCCAACGCCTCTCCGGCAGTAATAGTCCATCCGGGGCGCCATGTCACATGGTACGGCGATGACACGCAGCGGCTCAGGGCCGTGGCCATACTAAACGCCCTTCTCGGTTCATGGGGCCGCAGGGGCGGATTCTTTCGCACTGAGACCTTCGAGCTGCCCGAGCCGCCGCATCCTGCCTATCCCACACCAAAGAGAACATGGCGGACGGAGTTTCCGGATCTGTATAAGCTAGCCGATACGGTGCTGGCCAATGGTGTCTGTGATGCCACTGTCCCGGACCCGAGCCGCAACTGCAAGTTCCAGGCATGGATTGTCAATGGCACAAACCTGATGGAGACTCTCCCAAACCAGGAGAACACCCTCAAGGCCATACAGGCCCTCCAGCTGCTGGTGGTTGTTGATACAATGCCCATGGAGATTACTGGCTGGGCTGACGTGGTACTCCCTGAGTGCACTTACCTCGAGAGATATGATGATCTCAGGGTTGGGCCGCACAGGAAACCACAGATTGCACTCAGGTCACCCGCCGCAGAGCCGTCTCATAATACCAAACCGGCATTTTACATGGCCAGGGAGCTGGCAAAGAGACTGGGTGTGATTGAATATTTCCCGTTTGAAAAGATTGAGGACCAGCTCGACTGGCAGCTGAAGCAGGTGGGAAGCAGCCTCGAAGAGATGAAGAGGACAGGCGTCAAGACCTTTGACCGCACAGCCGACAACCTCTATTTCTATCCCGATGAGGATGTGGAGTTCTACACGGCTACCGGAAAGATAGAACTCTATTCAACAGCCCTGGAAGAGGCAGGCTTTGACCCTATGCCAAAGTATACGGCTCATGAGGAGCCGCCGGCCGGTTTCTACCGCCTCAATTACGGACGGGCCCCGATGCATACTTTCAGTCGTACTTCCAATAATCCCAACCTCACCGACCTTATGGATGAAAACAGCGTGTGGGTAAACCCGCGGGTTGCAAAGGAATGGGGACTCAGCACGGGACAGTACGTCCACCTGGTAAATCAGGACGGCAGGAAGTCGGAGTTTCCGATCAGGGTCAGGGTGACGGAGCGGATCCGCTGGGATTCGGTATACATGGTTCATGGGTTTGGCCACCAGGAGAAGAAACTGCGACGATGTTACGGGAAGGGGGCCAGCGACACAAATCTTATTACTAAGGTGCTTGTCGATCCCGTCATGGGAGGCACAGGTATGCGCGGCAACTTCGTGACATTCATCACTGATCTCAAGGGAGAGGAGGTGATATCATGAGATACGCGATGGCCGTTGATACGAAGAAATGTGTGGGATGCTCAGACTGTGTGGTGGCATGCCAGACTGAAAACAATGTACCGATAGGGTTCTGCCGCGACTGGGTGGTGGAGGTGATGGATGGCTCCTATCCCCAGCTTGAGATTGAACTGAGGTCTGAGAGATGCAACCACTGCAGCAATGCCCCCTGCGTCAGATGTTGCCCTACCGGGGCCAGCCATATAGTCGAGGGGGGGATCGTCCTTGTCAAGCCAACCAGGTGCATCGGCTGCGGGGCATGCATTGCCTCCTGCCCCTATGACGCCCGTTACCCGCACCCCAAAGGATATGTTGACAAATGCACCTTCTGCATCCATCGCGTTAAGCAGGGAATGAAGCCGGCATGCGTGGCGGTCTGCCCGACAAAATGCATGTACTTCGGCGACCTTGATGACCCCAACAGCGATGTCAGCGTTATCCTCAAAAAACGGAAGTCAAAGACACTCATCCCTGAAGCGGGGACGCAACCGCAGTTATATTTCCTAATCTGAGCAGACGATGAACGAAGAGCTTATTATCAGCGGAAGAGAGAACCTGATGGTTGACCCGCAACTGCATATATGGCACTGGCCCATACCGCTTTATCTCTTCCTGGGAGGACTGGCGGCAGGAGTGCTTTTCTTTGCTGCACTCTACTACCTGCTTGGCAAGGAGGATGAGTACCGCGCTGCCGTGCGCAGGGTGCCCTTTATTGCTCCCATAGCACTTGTTCTGGGCCTTGCAGCCCTCTTTTATGACCTTAACCACAAAGCCTTCTTCTGGCAGCTTTACACAACCATCAGGATACAGTCGCCCATGTCATGGGGTGCATGGACACTGCTGGTCATAACCACCGTTTCTGTGATATGGTGTGCGCTGCACATAAGGGAGTTTTTTCCGAAATGGGACTGGAAGTATAGTTGGCTTAAGGATATTGAGGCATTCTTCAACAAATACAAGAAGCCTCTTGCCTGGGTGATGCTGATCTTTGCAATCATCACCGGGGTTTATACCGGGATCCTGCTCTCAGCCTTCAATGCAAGGCCTCTGTGGAACACCTCCGTCCTGGGGCCGCTGTTCCTTGCCTCAGGGCTTTCAGCAGGGGCTGCGGCGATAGTGCTCTCGTCAAAGGATAAGAAGGAGAGACTGCTCTTCACAAAGATTGACCTGATTATCCTTGGCACGGAGCTTTTCCTGATAGTGCACATGTTCATGGGATTCCTCGCAAGCACCCAGGTTCAGATAGAGGCCGCACTGCTTTTCCTGGGTGGCCCGTACACCATGGTGTTCTGGATCTTCGTGGTGGTTCTCGGAATCATCATTCCGGGAATTCTTGACCTGATGGAGCTGCGCGGAAAGCATATACCCGCACTGATACCAGGCGTGCTTGTCCTCATGGGCAGCTTCGCCTTCCGTTTCGTTTTTGTCTTTGCCGGACAGGTGAGCCGGTGGCTGTACTGATCACATAAAAACGCATAAATATATGAGTAATAATCAAACAACTGAGAGAAGCAGGAGGTACCTAAACCCATATGTGGGTGGTGTTCTCCTGGGCCTCGTACTCCTTGCCGCCAATTTTGTGTCAGGCAGGGGTCTCGGTGCCAGCGGCGCCATCAAGAGTGTCGTGGCAACATCTATAGAGGCAGTTCACGGCGATGCTGTCAACACCATGCCCTTCATGGCCGAGTATGCCGAAGCACATAGCGGCAGTCCCATGAGATCATGGCTTGTCTTCGAGATGCTGGGCGTCCTGGTGGGCGGATTTCTGTCAGGTGCGGTAGCCGGGCGGCTGAAGCTTAAGGTTGAGCACTCGCCAAAGATAACCTCAAAGCGCAGGCTGATCTTTGCACTGGCAGGGGGTATACTCTTCGGCCTGGGCTCGCAGATCGGGCGCGGCTGCACCAGCGGCTCGGCCCTCAGCGGTATGGCCGTGCTCTCACTGGGTGGCTTCATCACCATGATGGCCATTTTCGGTACAGCCTTCGCACTGGCATACTTCTTCAGGAGAAACTGGATTTAAGGGAAAGGAGACAACAATGGGACCGTTAGCACCATACGAAATCATATCGGAGAACACCAATTTTCTCCTTGCATTCTTCATCGGAATAGCCTTCGGCTGGGTACTCGAGAGCTCCGGCTTCTCGTCGAGCCGTAAGCTGGCCGGCATCTTCTACGGTTATGACACCGTGGTTCTCAAGGTTTTCTTCACCGGCGCCATTACGGCCATGTTGGGTCTGCTCTTCATGAGCCTCTTCGGCTGGGTCGATCTTGACCTGGTATATGTCAATCCCACCTATCTCACTTCGGCTATTGTAGGAGGGGTGATCATGGGTGCCGGCTTCATCATGGGCGGCTTCTGCCCGGGCACAAGCTTCTGCGGTGCCGCCATCGGAAAGATTGATGCAATGGTCTTCATCGTCGGGCTCTTCCTCGGCGTATACGGCTTCGCATTTACATACGGATGGTGGGAGAAGCTCTACTATGCAAAATACCTCGGCGAACCAAGGGTCAGTGAAGCACTGGGGATGAAGGACGGACTCTTCGGCCTGCTGCTTATTGTGGCCGCAATCGGCATGTTTATTGTGGCTGAATGGGCTGAGAAGAAATTCCCGAGGGAAGAGTACTGAAAATGACAGGATCCTGATCAGACCTGCACCCCGAGCATCATAAACATTTCATGTAACCAGATGTTAAGTTGACGGGTTGGATCTGACCGACAAAAACTTAAAAAGCAGAAATATGAAACCGTTAAAATTACTTGCCTTAATAGTCATTCCTCTCGGAATAATCATTGCAGCCGTGCCTGCTGACCGGGTAAAGCACTTTCAGCTAACGGCTGACGAGCTGCTCCAGGAGGCCGGTGCAGGGGTGCAGTTCATCTCACCCGATGTGGTGGCTGACATGCTTGTGCAGAAGGACCCTTCACTTCGCCTGATTGATGTGCGGACACCTGAGGAGTTCGATGCCTACAGTATGCCCGGCGCAATAAACATTCCGCTCAGCAACCTGCTTGCTGATGAGTACAGTGACATCCTGAACCAGGAAGCCTATATGAATGTCTTTTATTCCAACGGATCGGTTTATGCCAACCAGGCATGGATGATCACAAGGCAGCTGGGGTATGAGAACAATTTTGTACTGGAAGGCGGGCTGAACTACTGGTTTGGAAACATTCTTTCCCCGGAAGCGCCGTCGGTTACAAGCCCCAACGAGGAGTTCGCCAAATATGACTTCCGCAAGAGCGCTGCCGCTGCACTTGGTGGCGGAGGTGTTGTTGCAACGGAGGGTAGTGCTACCACGGTTAAGGCTGCCAAACCGGCTGTATCTTCAAAAGCGAAGAAGAAGCCCGCCGGAGGCTGCTGATTTTTTGCGATAACCGAAAATTAATATACATTTGCGCCTGCAAACAGGCGGCCCTATAGTTCAATGGATAGAACGCGGGTTTCCTAAACCTGAAATCCAGGTTCGATTCCTGGTGGGGCTACTAACAGCCAGGGGCAATGCAGCCCGTATAAAAGGGCATGGAACATTTCGTAATGAGGCTGTCTCAAAAATGGACAGCCTCTTTTTATTGGCATCAGGATGCTAATTGTTTGTACATTTGGGTAGAGATTAAGTACATTTCCTATGTATGCTCTCAAAACTCTGGCAAAGCAATATCTCAGGTTTATCATCACTGCTTTTGGAATTGCTCTCTGTCTGATGCTGATGCTGTTCCTTCTGGCCATTTATTACGGAGTATCGGATGCTTCAGTCAGATATGTGCGTGAGAACGATACCGATATCTGGGTTTTGCAGAGACATGCAGCCAACCTGCTCCGTGGTACTTCCCTCCTGACCAGCAAACACGGGTCAATCCTGAAAGAAGTTGAGGGCGTAAAGTCAATTGCACCTATTCTCTTTTTTACTGCAACCGTGAATGTGCCCGGTAATACCGCATCTATGCATCTGGTCGGATATGACCCTGGGACAGGGAAGGGAGGCCCTCCTGAAATTGTTGAGGGAGACTCCCTGCAAAGCAATGATCAGATAATTCTTGACTATGCATTTGCCGCCAAATATAAATTGGAAGTCGGCGATAAACTGCCAATCAGGGATGATACCCTGACTGTTGCGGGATTAAGTTCAGGTACCAACCTGTTTGTGATTCAATTCGCCTTTATTACACTTGCAGAAGCCCGGAGGCTTCTTGGAATATCGTCAATTTTGTCATGTTACCAGGTAATGATCATGCCCGGATATGAACTCCGGTCCGTTGCAGAAAAAATAAGATATGCCTCTTCCGACTTTGCAGTATTTGACCGGGCTACATTCCTGAGCAACAATATTCATGAAGCCGAAACAGGCGTCATGCCCTTGCTTTATGTGGTTGCCCTGATAGGGGCAATTGTACTGACCGCACTCCTGAGCCTTATATTGTCTGTATACGTGCTCGAACAGCAGAAGGACTATGCTATTATGAAGGCGCTGGGTGCCCCTGCAGGGTTCATCTCCCGGATTGTTATCCAGCAGTCGCTTATCCTGGCCGGCAGCGGAATGGTCATAGCAATTCTGATGTTCGATCCCATGCTGAATGCAGTGAAAAGGTTTTCACCCACTATTTCAGCCGAATCATCGGTTCATCAGGTTATAATAGTGGCCTCAGGATTACTGGTGATAAGCCTTCTGAGTCCAATCTTGCCACTGGTCCGTCAGCGGCGCATATATCCTCTTGAAGTATTCAGATGAAGGCGGATAGCAATAATTATTATGCTGAGCTGGTAAATGTCTCGAAGGTTTTTTCACGGTCAGGCAATGAGACGGCAGCCTTGCTACCGAACAGGGCATGGCAATTATTGAATTCCTTCACGAAAGTGTTAAAAAGGATGGGCTTGGCGTAGTTATCGCAAGTCATGGCGAGAGGATTGCGAAGTATGCTGACCGCGTACATCGTCTGAGTGACGGCAGCCTGATTTAGTATCTCACAGACAGGGGATATCAATAAAAGGAAGATGGTTGCGTATTCTGCCATTTTCTGTCATTTCCGGATTAGTGGAAATAAGTACAATGTTTGAGACTACGCGCTGGTGAAAAAAACCTTCTGATGCCTTAAGTAAAGGATCATCAGCGGAACTGCCCCACATCATATTCTGGAATCCTCGTTTTCTTAAATCATTATATAGATAGCGTAAAAGGGCATTCATTATTCCCGGATCACGGTTTCTTACAGCGTAATCGGTGATTATTGTATCCCTGAAGCATTCACCCGGCGATGGCAGGGGCTGAAGGTCAAAAAGCAGGGAAAGACCTTTGTATAGCATTTTAGCCTTGCGGAAACGTTTTCCGTATTTTATTACCCTCGTTTGTTTAAATGATGAGCAGTCCCAGGCAGCACATACACCGCAGGTTTTTCCAGCCTTGTCGATGGCAAGACAGTAATCGCTGATCTCCAGTCCCGGACGTTTGCTCAGATATTCCCGGAATGTAGTTTCATCATAAAGATTTCCAAACAGCCGTTCCCTGTGCTCATTGTTCAGCAGGGCAACAATTTCAGGAATATCTTCATTTTCAGCCTTGCGGATTGTATAATCCCTGGAATTTATGACTGGCCATGTCAGCATTATATTCCTGACATCCAGCTGGTTGATTATACGGGAATAGGGAATATACGGGAATTTTTCATTCCTGCGACCCACATAGTGGAGAGAAGGCCTGTTGCCAGCCATGATAATTACATACCCCACATCCGACTGGTTATACGGGTTCTTAAAAAATCTCTCGGTCAGCCTGTATCCGAAACCTTTGCCCCTCGCCTCCGGAGCAACATAATAGTCTCTCATGTGAAAAACGGTTCCTGGTAATCCGTTCACCATTGCATCATGATATCCGATTCCTCCGAATCCCTTCAGCTGGTCATTGTGGAAATATCCGTAATAGTAATGTGGATTATACCTGATATCGGGAAGACAGAAAAAATCCGGTTGCCTGTCGAAGCAAACGGTAAGGTTTTCGGTGCTGTTCGGTGATGACCGGAGTATATTGAGGATAGCGGTATTATGACTCCTGTCAATAGGTTCTATACTGTAAAGACTCATACTATCTCCTTACTATTGGTACAACTGAATAGAACGGGTACCGGTCTTTAAGCTCAAGCCTGTTGCCAAGATCGTAATCGGCAACCAGTTCAGGAAGTGTATCCGGGATCTTATGGTTCAGGTGGATATAGCGCATTACTGCCCTTGCCCCGGGTATGGTTTTGTCCCGGATTAAACTGAAAATATCGGCTATTGATTCCTTCGACATCCAGTCGCCGATGTTTGAGATATGGATTTTGTTGAATTCTCCGTATTTTGCGGATTTCAGGATCGTTTCGACAGATGTTTCCGCGTATTCAATGTTACAGGTATTCCTGACGAACTTCACATGACAGCCGGGCTGAAGAAACTCAGGCAGAGCCTCCGGAAAAAGCACCTTGTTAAAAAATGTAAATTGCAGGAAGTAGTTTTGTCTTGAGAGGGTGTTGCAGCAGAAATTACGGAAGCGATTGAAGAAAAATTCTCCGATATTTCTGGCGCCGCTGTGAGTTAATCCGGCAGGATCTATTCCGCGGTTTTTATAGACCCAGGGATGAAAGGCGATTCTGAAGAGGCCGTTTACAATCAGTCCGTTGATCTTCTTATCAAAAACTTCTTTTTGTTCTTCAATCGAGTCACATTCAAACAGCCTGTAGAGATTCTTTTTGCCCACGACAGAGCGTCCGATACCGGTGACTTTCAGCATGTATTTCTCAAACCGTCCGCTGTTTACGGCACCTCCTTTTACGGCATCAGGGTTCCGTATCCAGAATTCTCTGTCGTCATCAGGCAACAAATGAGATAATTCTTCCCTGAAGATTTGTTCACGGATGCTCTCCTCCATGCTCATATAACCCAGGAATGAGGCTGCTGTCACTGTATCATGACTAAGGGCTGCCGTCTGTTTAAGGCGGCATAACCTGATCTGGCTGGCGGAGATATCTGATGCCACTATTTTTGCATTGTACAGCGCAGCAATATTCAGGGGAATCTCTCCGGCGCTGGCAATACACAGTAATGAATCCCCGGCCTTCAGGTCAAGCGCCTGGCATTCAGTCAGCGCATCCTCCTGCGAGATTCCGTAATTATAAATGGAGTCCATGTTTTATCTCTTTGTTGTCCGGTAACTTTCAAGACTGCCGGTTCCCTGAAAGAAATTATACTGCCGGGCCATTTTGGTTATAGCTTTTACTTCATCCGGGAGGATTCTGCCTTTCAAAGCTCCGTTGAATTGCCCGAGGCCCAGTAAGATAGCCTCGGCGGCACAGCAGAAAACCGTGCCCGGAGGGGAGTAGGAGCTTATCACTGCATCTTTATCCTCAGGTAGTGTTACGTAAGCCGAAAAGGGCATGGTTGTAACATTGGGCAGATTACTTACTTCAGGGGAGACAGCGGACGGAACTGACAGATCCGATATCAGAACAGGCTTGTTGTATGCGATATGATGAGGCAAAACCAGCGGATCGTTGGTATTTGAGCAAACGATCAGGATATCAGCTTCTTTAATGTCATTGATATTGTCCGAACACTTTATTTCCAGCTCAATTGTTTTTTTCTTTCTCAGATCACTGACAAATTCCTCGGTGTGTTTCGCTGATCTCGACACAAGAACCAGTTCAGAACAAATGTCTCTTTGTTCGCTCAGGATTTCCGTAATAACCTGTCCTATATTGCCGGTTGATCCAATTATTCCGATGATATTTGGTTTGTCAAATTCCGGCATGAGTTTAACAGTGTTTCTAAGATGAATTAACCCCGAGGCAGCCGTGAGTGTATTCCCTGTTATAATTTTTGAATCCGGGGGTTGAGCGAGTGCAAGTCCGTTGTTTGTCAGTATCGAAGTGAACCCTCCAAGGCTTATTATCCTTGCTCCGTTCTCTGCTGCAAGGTTGACCGCTTTCTGGATTTTTGCCACGATCTGTTTTCTCTTTCCCGATTTGTATAAGAACTCCATTTCAGAGGAATCCAGTGGAATTACCCAGAATGCAAAATGTATTTTCCCCTGAAACAGATTTAATGCTATCATCTGAACAGGCTCCATCTCCATCAGTGTCTGCATCCTGTTGAACATAATGCGCAAGCCTGTATCGGATGCTCTCGAAAAATCGGGGACAAGCATTCTCAGCTCCTTCAGGGGGAATGCAAAATGTGCAATGAAAGCAACCCTGGTCGCATTGATGCCGGGAGGTTCAGGCTCCTGTCTGTAAAAAGCTTCGGGTGCTGAAGCTTTGCTCTCCTCGGAAAACGGATCGTCATCCATCAGGAACGAGAACAGATCATACATTCGCCGGTCGGTGATAATTGAGCACAATTCATCTATTGCTGCAAAGACTCTGTCTGATTCCTCTCTTGTAAGGTATGCCGAAGGTTCCATTCTTAAGGTATTCGGCGCCGAAATGGTCGGGAACATCCTTATCAGATGCCTGTTTAACAACCAGGCCGAAAAAAGATAACCCGCCTTTTCTTTTTCAAAAAGAATTCTCAGAATTATATTCTCCGCAGCACACTGCGGATTAAAGTAAACCGACAGCATCAGCCCTTTGCCCTGAACATCCGAAATGACAGCAGGATACTTATTCCGTATCTCTGTCAGCTTCTCTTTCATGTAGTCACCCGTTTCCCGGGCCTTTTGCCTTAATGAAGATGATTCGATGATTTCAAGGCTTTTAAGTCCGGCAGCAGCTGCCAGTTCTCCGTTACCGAAAGTGGAAGTGTAATATTCACTGAAATTGAAGCAGAACCTTGATTTGTCAATAAGAACCGCGGATATTTTTTCAATTCCTCCTCCCAGTGCCTTGCCGAACAGGTAATAATGGGCATCCTTGCATTCAGGGATATTACCCGTTCTTCCGAGCCCGCACTGGATCTCATCGGAAATCAGGGGAAATTCATGCCGCGAAAGCTCTTTCAGAAAATCGCTGTTTACCACGCGTACTCCACCCTCTCCCATAACAGGCTCTGCAAATGCAGCAATAACAGTGCTGATCTTTAATGGAACGATTTTGGCTTCATGGTCTGCCTGTACTATTTGTTCCAAAGTGATAAATGATTCTTCCAAAATGGATTTCAGCTGTTCAGGCCAGTCTTCATACCTGTCATCGATAAAAACAGCTTCGATATTTGTCAGCCTGGAGAAGCGTATACGCTTGTTCCTGTTCCCCAGGATGCTCCTGGCTCCGGTAGAATAGCCGTGAAATGAATTGGTTACGGCAATAATCCTGATCCTAGCTTTTTCAATGATCTTTGAATTCCTGTTCCAGACCCCCGGAGCATCAATACTCGTGTCACCCGCCCACATCTGGAACTGCTGGTCTTTAATCCTTTCAATTCTTCTTTCCCATTCAAAGCAGGCATGATGAACAGCTATCTCAACGGCTTCGGCTCCGCTGCTGCCAAAAATGGTCCTGTAACTTCTTCCGGTCTCAGAACCTACCAGAAGATTAAGCTTTTCAGCCAGGAGACTTGCATGGCTCTGAATACTAAGCTGGTTGCATATTGCTATCCTGTTCTCTGAGATGAAGTCTTTTACTGTAGTGCAGATTCCGGGATTGTTATGACCAAGCAGATTTGTGCCATATCCCCCGGTAATATCCAGCACTTCAACCTCTTTGCCGTGGATATAGGTGAAAAGGGAGTCCTTTTCACCCCGGTGGTATTGATAATTGAGCTTAAGCGACGACAGTAAGGCCCCTATCTGCGGACTGAGGTACTGAGTAAATTTATATGCCCCATGACTGAGAATATCTGTCGGTTCAATTCCGAAGGCATCTTTTCTTGTGTCAGTTAATCGACTTATAAGGTCACGGTAGTCGATATTAATCTGTTTAACTGATATGGTTCCCTTACCGGTGCGGGGAGGCTGTTGATTCAGCAGGGCGATTCTGCATACATGCCTGTGCTGAAACTCAAAGGGTTCGATATTGTTTATGAGCCTGTTATTGGTCTCCTCGAAAATTCCGCTGAATTTCTTCAGGATCCTGTTATCATTGACGAGTCCCGGAGAAACCGAGTTGTCATTTATGAACAATAATGCAGCCAGGCCCGGGAAACTCATCATGGGGTAGAATTCTGCATGTACTATTGATTTTATCAGACTGTCGTAATACTCCCTGATTGCAAACACAGGTATTTTGACTCCGAAACTGTCTTTGAAATAGTCGAGGTTTGCTCTTCTTACGTAGAAGAAGCAATTATTCTCATCCAGGTAAATAATATCACCCGTGTCAAAGAATTCATCTGAACCGGGACTCTCTTCACCAATGCAGTATTTGTGGCTGAAGACTGATTTTACAAAAAGCCTGTAATGTTTTTCCTCTGTCTCTGACCTGACCAATCCGATACTTGCACCTGGCAATGGCCTGCCAAGAGGGATAAGATTATTGCCGGGAACAGATTCCGGGTTCAGCAGGGTGGAAAACACCTGCTGGGTTTCTGTTGTCCCGTACGCATTATGAAGGTGTAATCCGGTGGCGTTGAACACTTCGCGGGCAGTGCTGATGTCATATGCAGCCCCGCTTGATACAACGGTTTTCAGATTTTTGCCCAGCACGGGTTTGATTTCAGGAAAAACTCTGAAAAGTTCCAGGAAAGTGTTGTAAACCGCCGGCCCGCCCGTTATATGTTCAGGATTCATTTTCAGGAGCAAATATCTCACGGTCTCAGGTTTTGTAAAAAACCACTCCGTAATGATGAGACAGACCGGGCTCCCTGTCCATAATGCATTGATAAGGGCCCTGATTCCCATGGTGTGTGTCAGCAACGGAGTGAATCCCGTACCCCCGAGAATGTCCTTACGGTAAAATCCCGCCTTTTTCCAGGCGAGACAATTCAGGAAATAGGCTTCGTGAGTATAGACTACAAGTCTCGATTTGCCGGATGTTCCTGAGGTTGTCACGATGAGAACTTCATCACCCGGCAGGACCATTTTCAGTTCTTTATCCAGGGGGATTTCGTTATGATCAGTTTTAAAGACGGATCCGGATAAAATTTCGTTAATTCCAAAATCCGCCAGGCTATCCCATGCGTTTATATTCCTGGCAGCAGCAAGTTTCCGGATATCCCTTATTTCGGATTTTTCCATGTCATGCCCCTCCATGCTCATAACTTCTGCCTGGGGCAGGATGATATGCTTTGTATAAGACACATCTATCCATTCTGAAAATTCCTCAGCTTCGGAATACATAGGGAGAAATGTTCTGCAACCCTTTACTGCCAGGGCAATGAAAAACAGGGCAGCTATCATCTCGTTGCAGCCGTGGAATGTCAGTAATATCACCGTTTGTCCCCTTAATATCTTTTTTTCTTCAAATGATTTAAGCAGTACCAGGACTATTTCCCGGAGACGCCGGAGACTGATTTCGAGATACTGATTTTCAAAATGGCTCAGAATGATTTTGCTTTCATCATTTCTGCCTTCGATACTGTCAAAAAGAATATCACCGATTGTTTTCAGTGTAGGGGGGACCCTGTCAAGAGGATTTTCAAAAAGCAAATCGAAGGATTTATCCATTTTGCTCTTCTCCTGTAAGTGTAATCAAAGTTCCCAAATATATCAGAGGGCCACAAATTTATTTTCATGCTCACCGCTCAGAACGCGGGGCACGGGGCGCTCTGCACAGGGCACACAAGGAGCGAAGCGACGCAGTCCCGCTTCAGCGGGAGGGCACAGGGCTCAGGCCGAAGGCACTGACCGACGAAGGAGCGTCAGTGGCACAGGGGCTGAGAACAAATGCCGGGAGATGATCCCGGGTTTTTTATTTAAGTGTATCTAGATAACCCATGTCATCGGCGGTAATCTCAAAATCAACGTCGATGTTCTGCCTTATGTACTCAGGGTGGGTCGATTTCGGAAGGGGAAGTGCACCTTTCTGAAGGACGTAGCGGATTGAGAGCTGCGAAACGCTCTTCCCGTATTTTTCGGACAGGAGTGAGATATCCTTGTTGTTAAGCAGTTTTCCGGTTGCAAGCGGGGAATACCCTTCTACAATTATGTCGTTCTTAACACAATGACTGACAATTTCTTCCTGAGGGTACCCGATGTGAAGCTTTATCTGGTTTGCCATCGGTTTTATCCGGCATGTGCCGAGGATGGCATCAATGTCTTTCACATTGAAGTTTGATATGCCGATTGAACGGGTTTTGCCGCTCTCATAAAACTCCTCCATAGCCTTCCACACCTCGATATTCTCTTTGGTATAGTCTGCGCCTATCTCCGTCCATGGCCAGGGGGCATGTATGAGGTACAGGTCAATATAGTCAAGGCCGATCTTTTTCATGGTGAACTCGGCATGACGGCCTGCCCTGAAGTAGCTTTTTATCTCTGCAGGAAGCTTTGATGTGACGAATATCTCGCTGCGGTCAATGCCGGACTCGCGTATGGCCTGTCCCACGCTGGCTTCGTTTCCGTAGGCCTGTGCCGTGTCTATATGGCGATACCCGGCCTTAAGGGCTTCTTTTACTGAGTTATAGGCAATATCACCCGGAGGAACCTGCCACGTGCCGAAACCAATTGCCGGAATTTTGACCCCGTTGGCCAGTGTGAAGAAATCTGTGCTTTTCATAGTGTGCTTATATGATGATTTATAAAATTAGGCATTATTCCCTAATAACCCCCATTCGATAAAATTGTTGAAGAGGCATAATCAATAAAATTTCCGGTTTAGCCGGGAATAAAGTAATTTCACGGGGTATGATAAAACAACTCATATGTTGAAGGGAATATCTCCGCTTATCTCACCTCAGTTGCTTGAGGTGATGGCGCGTATGGGACACGGTGACGAGCTGGTGCTTGCCGACGCGCACTTCCCTGGCGAAAGTCTCGGAAAAAGGGTGATCAGGGCTGACGGACTGCGCATTGCTGATCTGCTTGAATCGATCATGCCTTTGCTGGAGCTTGACACCTATGTGCCCCACCCGGTAATAATGATGGAACCTGTTGCCGGAGACCAGGCCGACCCAAATGTTGAAGCCTCCTACAGGAAAAGCATCATGATGACCAATCCCAACCTGCCTGACATCAAGCGTATAGACCGCTATGCCTTTTATGACAGGGCCGGAAAAGCCTTTGCCATTGTGATGACAGGCGAGACGGCAAAATACGGTAATGTTATTCTGATAAA
>DZBJ01000081.1 GCA_022736275.1 Rikenella microfusus
CAGCCCAAACGACCGGCAAAGACGTGGATACAATTGAATACCTCCTCGGCAACCGGACCCCGTAATACACGATAACGGAACTTTGGAACCCACACTATGTGATATTGACAGTGCCAAACTACGTGCGATAACTTCTGGAACCTGCTCATCTGCTACTCCTTTCGACTTGAATTGTGGGGACAACTCAAGCGATGGTTTAGCAGATGGGCAAATTACAGGCAAAGCCAACGGACGCTGACCCCGCCCAAAGGACGGGGTTTTATGAGGCTCAATAAATAGAAGATTTTAGCTGGTTCGCTTAAGGACTGTTACGCAGTTGGTGACCGCTGAACCGCCGATGTTGTAAACAACGCCGATCTCGGGTTGTTTTTTTGACATAACAGCTCCGATAGGGTCTCCAGTCAGCTGTTTGTATAGCATGACATGCATTGAGACTCCAGTTGCGCCTACCGGATGTCCCTTTGCCTTCAGACCTCCAGAGAGGTTGACGGCGCAACGGTCGTCATTGCGGGTGAAACGCCCTTCAAGGTAGTCAAATCCGGCCCGCCCGTCAACAGAGAGACCTAGTGTCTCGGTGGAGAGGAGTTGGCTGATGGTGAAACAGTCGTGTACTTCAGCCAGGTTGATATCGGCGCTGGTGATACCGGCTTCGTCAAACGCACGCCGCACTGCCTCCTTGCCGGCTGAGTATTCATACATGCCGGAGCGCGCTGAGATAGGTAGCCTCTCATTGGCATGACCGATGCCAGCAATGGCAACTATCTTCTCCCTCGCGACCAGCGTATCATCGCTGCGCATGATCACAAGAGCGGCAGCTCCATCAGTAACAAGTGAGCAGTCGTGGAGGCGTAGCGGCGCTGCTATCATTGGATTTTTTTCTAGGGGTAGCGCCATGATAGCCTCGGGGGTTATCAACCCCAGTTTGTCGCTGGGGCCTCCCTTGGTAAAATGTGCCAGTGGATTATCTAGGCCGTTTGTATAGCCTAGGGCTGCAACAGCTGCGAGTTGGTGCTGCAGATCAACGTCGTTCAGACGGTAACGGGCCTGATATCCTTTGGCATATTCAGCAAACAGGCAGGGGAAGCTGACCGCCTTAAACCCCTCTTCAGGCCAGTAGGATGCACAGGCCAGAGCATTTGTCACCCCTCTGGTATCCAAAAGATTCATTTTCTCAACACCAATCACCAACGCTGTCCTGATTCGTCCCGACTCTACCGCATAGATGGCATCATAGAGTGCCACAGAACCAGAGGCGCAGGCATCCTCACACCTCGTCATAGGTTTGAAACGCAGACCTTCCGGATCAATCTCCATTGCAAAGGCCGACAGGTGCTCCTGATTGGCAAAGATTCCTGGGGCATAGCTACCTACCCAGACAGCATCCACGTCTCTACCTTCGATGCCAGCATCGGCCAAAGCACCTTGGCCAGCTTCGATCATGAGCTCGTAAATCGACTTCATATCAGTGATTTTACTGGTTTCACGGTTTTTTTGGACGAATGCACCAAATTTTGAGTTATATGCACCTATAATACTGACTTTACTCATGTTAATTTTCCTCTTCGAGCAAGAGTTGAATTTATTGAGCTGTCCAGCCGCCATCAACAGGAATCGATACGCCGGTAATCTGATCCGCTGCACCTGAACAGAGGAAGACTACAAGCTGAGCAAGCTGTTCAACCTTGACCAATTGCTTTGAAGGCTGTTTTTCTGATAGGAGACTGCGTACCCCATCCTCAAACGCTCCGCCTACTTCAGAGGCGCGGGTCATAATCTGGGGTTCGATTAATTCAGTATGGGTCCAACCTGGACAGAAGGCGTTGCAGGTAATGCCCTGACCTGCCGTTTCAAGTGCGACAACTTTTGTAAGACCCACTAGACCGTGTTTGGCAGCTACATAGGCCGCTTTGTTAACAGAGGCAACCAGACCGTGTACCGATGCGGTATTGATAATCCGTCCCCAACCGTTCTGTTTCATCATTGGCAGGGCGTGACGGATAGTATGGAAGGCCGAAGAGAGGTTCAGACTCAGGATTAAATCCCATTTTTCTACCGGGAACTGGTCAACCGGTGCCGTGTGCTGAGTTCCGACATTGTTAACCAGAATATCAATGTTGTTGAACTGTTGCGTGGCAGCATTCATCATGTCTGATATCTCCGCCAGCTTGCTCATGTCTGCCCCATGGTATGAAGCTCTAACATTAAACTCTTTCTCAATAGCGGTACGTTTCTGTTCTATGACAACCGGATCGCCGAAACCGTTTAGCATGATGTTGCATCCTTGGGCGGCAAGATGCCTGGCAATACTGAGGCCAATGCCGCTGGTGGAACCGGTAATCAATGCGCTTTTGCCTTTCAGCATGTTAACTCCTTTCAGAATATCTGGTATTATTCTAAGCCGTTGTGTGTCACAAGACTCATTGTTTTCAGGTCAGAATCAACCCTCAGTTCCGCTCCTGTTGCCGCGAGAACCTCATCCAATGTCACCCCGGGTGAAATTTCTTTGAGAAGTAGTCCGTCCGGAGTAACATCAATCACCGCCAGATCGGTAATAATCCGATTGACCACGTGTATTCCGGTCAGTGGCAGGGCGCATTTTGTCAATATTTTAGGGTCACCCGCCTTGCTGCGGTGATCCATAATCACCACGATCTGCTTAGCACCGTTGACTAGGTCCATTGCACCGCCGGGACCTTTGACCATTTTCCCTGGTATAACCCAACTGGCCAAGTCACCCTCGGCAGACACCTCCATGCCTCCTAGTATGGCGATGTCGATATGTCCTCCCCGAATCATGCCGAACGAGTCGGCGCTGTTGAAAAGGCTTGCGCCAGGCATCATGGTGATGGTCTCTTTTCCTGCATTGATGAGTTCCGGGTCAATTTCGGCCTCAGTCGGATAGGGGCCGATCCCAAGCAGCCCGTTTTCAGACTGCAGCACCACATGCATATCCTTCGGGATGAAGTTTGGTATCAGCGTTGGTATGCCAATGCCGAGGTTGACGTAATAACCTTCCTTTATCTCCTGCGCAGCTCGCTGTGCGATCTGTTCCCGTGTTAGTGCCATGATTCTTCTCCTTGGATGTTTGTTCTGGAGGACGTTAGAATGCTCATCCAACCTATTACTAACGGGTGGTTCGCCGTTCGATCAGTTTCACATAGTTTGAGCACAGAATGACGCGCTGCACGAAGATACTGGGTGTATGGATAAAATTAGGATCAAGATCCCCTATCTCCAACAGCTCCTCCACCTCAGCAATCGTCACTGTACCGGCTGCAGCCATCATCGGGTTGAAATTGCGTGCAGTCTTGTAGTAGATCAAGTTGCCGGAGCGGTCGCCCTTCCACGCCTTGACAAAGGAGAAATCAGCTTTCAAAGCGGTCTCAAGCACATATTTTCTACCGTTGAAGGTACGTACCTCCTTGCCTTCCGCCAGTTGGGTACCAACTCCGGTCGGGGTGTAAAAGGCAGGGATTCCGGCCCCACCGGCCCTGATACGCTCTGCCAGAGTGCCCTGAGGAACCAACTCCAACTCCAACTCGCCATCGAGAAACTGCCGTTCAAATTCTCGATTTTCTCCCACATATGAGGCAACCATTTTTTTTATCTGACGTGTGGTTAGCAAGGTGCCTAGGCCGTAATCATCAATGCCACAGTTATTGGAAATAATCGTCAGCCCCTTAACGCCTTTTTCGCGTAGAGCGTCAATCAGCTTTTCAGGTGTTCCAACCAAACCAAATCCGCCAACCATGATAGTTGCATTATCCTGGATATCATTTATTGCGTCCTCTATTGAAGTCAGGACTTTCATGCCATATCTCCTTTGAAGTTAGTGACGTATGCTACTTACAGAATTCTTACAGGGACTTCTTCAGCAGCCGTCCCAGTTCACCAATAAATCCG
>DZBJ01000023.1:0-1280 GCA_022736275.1 Rikenella microfusus
TGATATCGATGAAGCTCTTGAGTATCTCCGTAAGGGAGAGACTGATCTTGTAGCTATAGGGTTATCTGTAAGCGCTGACCGTAAGGAGATGATGCGTTTTACCGAGCCTCTCATGCAGACAACGGAGGTGCTGGTGCAGCGCAAGCCCAACGGATGGCCGAGGATGACTGCGGATGCCGTCGTGAGCAAACTGATCACGAACCAGCTCGATCTCGCTGAAAAGACCGTCTACGTGCAGAAGGGATCTTCCTATGCCCAGCGTCTCTACAGTCTCGAGCGTGAGTCAGGAATAGATATAGGTATCATTGAGGTGCCGTACGATGCCGAGGAGCTTGCACGCCAGGTAGCGCGCGGTGAGATAGATTATACCGTTTGTGACGACTATATGTCGAACATCATCGGGTCACTCTTTCCCGACCTTGACCTGGCCACGCCGGTCAGTTTCCCCCAGAACATTGCATGGAGCGTGCGCAAGGAAGGCACTGATGCCCTCCTTACGGAGCTCAACGACTGGATAACCGGTTTCAAGACCACCCGCGAATATGCAAGGCTGGAGAGGAAATACTTCAGCGGCGCCCGTCCTGCAACCATGGCCTCTTCGGAGTATTTCGCAACCTATACGGGCAAGGTATCACCCTTTGATGATATCATAAGGAACTACAGTGACAGCATCGGATGGGACTGGCGTCTTGTTGCAGCGCTCATCTACCAGGAGTCGAGGTTCAATCCGTCAGTGACATCGCCCCGCGGCGCATACGGCCTGATGCAGGTTATGCCTGAGACGGGGAGGCATTTCGGGGTTGACGTGACGAGGTCAGTTGAGAACAACATTCATGCCGGCATCAGTTATATCCAGATGCTTGACAGGATGTTTATCGGCAGGGTCTCTGATCCGGATGAGAGGATCAAGTTTATCCTGGCATCCTACAATGCCGGTCACGGGCATGTGCTTGATGCCATGAAGCTGGCTGAAAAGAACGGCCTCGATCCCGGCATGTGGGATAACAATGTGTCTCTGTTCCTTGAGCGCAAGTCCGACCCGGTCTTCTACGGCGATCCCGTTGTCAGAAACGGCAGGCTGAAGCAGGGTGTGGCAGTGAATGCCTATGTGGCAGATATACTTGAGAGGTACGAGCACTACAAGAATATCAAGTAGGCAGAGGAAAGCAGGATTCTCAGTCGCCAGTCGGCAGTCTTCAGTCGGCAGTCGCCAGTCAGCAGTCTTCAGTCGCCAGTCAGCAGGCCTTTAAGGCAACAAACTTTGGCTTCAATCTTCAATT
>DZBJ01000023.1:1380-12053 GCA_022736275.1 Rikenella microfusus
CAGTCGCCAGTCAGCAGGCCTTTAAGGCAACAAACTTTGGCTTCAATCTTCAATTTTCAGTCTTCAGTCAGCAGTCAGCAGATGATTTGATGACAGTTAATTAATGACTGCCGACTGCCGACTGGCGGCTGCCGACTACTTATGGACCCGGCGGATGAATTCTTCCACCTCCGGCACGCCGCCCTGGTAAACCAGGTAGCCGTTATAGGGCTCGCGTTCTGTTATCTCTTCATTCACCGGTGTAAGCATGATCTTCCTGACCTCTTCAAGGTCATCGGTCTGTCCCAGCGCCCACCCCAGCTTCGCCCAGGCCACCTCCGGCAGCATGTTCCCGAGCGGGATGACACCTTTCGCCATCATGTCGCGGCCGGTCTCATAGACGAACATATGCACATATCCCCAGATGGTCTGGAGAGTCATATAGACCGCCACATTCTCTTTCTGAGCACGTTCAAGGGCAGGGTAGAGCTCACGGTTAACATGACCGAGTCCGGTACCCACTATTATAATGCCTTTATACCCCATGTCGATGAGTGAATGGAACATCTCTACCTTCATGTGAGGATAGAAATAGATCATCGTCACATTCTCGTTGAAATACGGCTTTATGGTAACATCGCGGTCTTTGCGGCGCGGGTTGTAATCCGGTTTCATGGGCTTCACCTCTCCGCGCCGGACGGTAGCCACGGGTATGTCGCCTATGGTTCTGAAGGTCGATCTGTATGAGCTGTGCATCTTGCGCACCCTGGTGCCGCGGTGCAGGAACCCGTACTCATCGCTTGTGGGCCCGAACATGCAGACCATCACCTCTGCAATGTCACCGTGGCCTGCTGCCGTGGTTGCATGTATCAGGTTGAGGGCGGCATCTGAGGAGGGCCTGTCGGATGAACGCTGGGAGCCCACAAGAATAATCGGTACAGGTGGATTCTGCACCATGAATGAAAGTGCGGCGGCGGTATGATGCAGCGTATCAGTGCCATGGCCTATAACGATGCCGTCGATGCCACCGGCAATCTCCTTGCCGATAGCTTTGGCAAGGGTCATATACTGATCCGGACCCATGTTCTCACTGAAGACGCCAAAGAGCTTCTCGGTGTGGATGTTACACACATCGGCCAGTTCGGGCACGGCGCCGTAAAGCTCGCCGGGGGAGAAGGCAGGTATCACCGCTCCTGTGCGGTAGTCGAGCCTCGAGGCGATGGTGCCGCCGGTGCCAAGGAGCTTCACCGTTGGCTTGTCATCGGAGTAGGGGAATTCCTTTTCAGGTATCTGGTAATTGGCTTTCTTATAGCCTGTCTCCGTCATCCTGATGACGGTAGTTATGTCGATGCCGACATTGTAGCCGCTCTCGATCTTAATTACTATGTGGAGGTCGTCATTGTTCTCCGCCCGCGGAAGAACGGTACCCTTGAAAAGGCCGCGGGTGGTCTCTATGTCGGCCTGGCCCCATACCCTGACGTTGTACTTTTTGAGCACCGCCAGCGCTTCGCCCTTATACCCCTGAAAAAAATCTTCCGCCATAGCCGACTCTATTTAACCTCCGCGATTTCTGAAACCACTTTTCTTTCCTCCATGGCCCTGTCTATTTAACTGCCAGGATTTCTGACACCTCTTTTCTCACCTCAGACATTCTGAGTTTTCCTATGGCTTTCATGCGAAGCTGTCCCATCACCCAGTCGATTGATGCCGTGCTGCTGCAGTTATAGCTGATCTCCTCAAATTTCCTTGCAAGCTCTTTCACCCCTGATTTTATCTCCGTGAGTGATGCCGGGGCATATCCGAGATCAGTAAGGATCTGCTTAAAGTCAGGATCAGGAGATGAGACGACGCCCGGGAGCATGATCCGTGCCACAGGCGGCAGCAACTCTTCTCGCCTGAGGAAGGCAAAGAGGTCATAGAGCCTCTCATAGCTGAATCCTTTCGCCACTCTGCCGCGGCCCTCGAGACTGCGGAAGCGGTGTCCGACAAGGATACCAACCTCACGGTGGTCAAACCCGAGTTCATCACCGATTCTTTCAATCACTCCTACCAGGTTTTTGCTGAGCAGGTAGTGCCATGCGTCTGCCGGTATGCCCCAGTCATTCATCTGCCGGAACCGCGTGGCGATATCTGCAGGAAGGTTTCGGCCCAGCCTCTCAAGCATCTCTGTTGTCACCGGTATGGGCTGCGAATCCGTATCGGGATACATACGGTCACGTCCGGGAAGGACCCTTTCGAACATCGTTGTTCCGTCCTCAAAGGCTTTGCGTGTCTCGTTAGGCACCTCGGTCAGTGCCAGTCGTATCCGTTCGTCAATGGTCTCAATGGCTGTGGGGATGTCCTCTGCGGGGCCCCAAAATATTACCTGGGCATCATCCGGCGTTGCCGAGAGCCATATGGCCACCTCCGGGAAGAGGTTATTGAAGTTTTTTTCTCCGATCTCTTCCGAGTGTATCATGTTAGGTTTCTCGATGCAGGCAATGACCTTCAGCCTGTCGCTCAGCTCATCGGCAAAGACATGTTCCGGCTGGGTGAAGTGAGAGAGGATTCCCCTGCAGCCCGGCAGGTTCAGTGCCATGACTTTCTCTCCGCGGTCGAGTGCTAAGCGCACCGGCGCAAAGTGAAACTGGCTGTCTGTTTCCGTGATCTCCCTGGTTTTCAGCTTCCATGCGACAGGGTCTGCGATCATCTTCTGCAGCCTGCCACGTATGTTGAGCAGGGCATACTGTCTGAAGGCCTCGTTATGAGATAGTTCCGGGATCCACTTTATGTGTGCCACCCCTTTTATTTCGACTCTGTTTCCCCCCTCACAGCTGACATTCACATCCTCGCGTGCAGCTCCCATGCCGGTGCGCACCAGTCCTGTACTGCGGTTGAGGAACCTGATATATTCGGCAGCTTCCGCCAGCTCGGCGGGAGTAAGGCAGTCGGGATAGGTCACTGTCTCTATCAGCGGCATGCCGAGCCGGTCGGTCTTGTAAATTCTCTTATGGCCTATGTCTGAGACCTCGCGGCACGAATCCTCCTCGAGGCTAAGCTGTATCAGCCGCACCTTTTTGTTCTTAAGCGGCAGTTCCCCCTCGACGCTGATTATGGCTGAGCGCTGGAAGCCTGTCGGTATGCTGCCGTCGAGGTACTGTTTCCTGGTGATGTGCACCTCGCCCACGATATTCATTTTAGCGGCAAGTGCTATGCTGATGGCTACCTCCAGCGCTTCGTGATCGATGGGGAAGGGGGGAGTGTCATCCACCTCGTAGGTGCAGGCAGTATGATTATTGAGGCGATAGGTGATCTCCTTGCGGGTCCTGAACTCCATCAGGGCGGTGCCGTCATAGACGCCCATCTCGCTGAGGGTGGGCCTCATGTGGCGGATGACCTCCGCATCGTATTCGTCGTGACCGTGAAAAATCCCTGCCGGGCAGCGGCAGAACAGCTTGCTTTTTGTCTTCAGCTGCTGATGCACCTCGAGACCTGACTTGAACCCTATCCGCTTATAATCATTAAGCGTCGCTTCCTTACGGCTGGCATAACCGATCTCCTCTCTGGTCTTCTCGTAATTCTTCAGTGCGTCAGTTCTGGTCATAAGGCAGGACAATCTCACTGCAATTTAAGCAGAAGAGCCGAGATATGGAAGCGCCCGAATAAAGAAAGTTTGCGTAACTTTATCCTTCAGGTTGATTTGATGTCGGAGGCTTAACAATATGTTTAAAATATCACCTGAAGGTTTATAAAATTAACATTGTCAGAAAATATTGACATTTGCATTAAAAGCCTACATGCTTAATAATATTAAGCTGGCAACATTCAGCAGATCAGTCGTATCTGATAGCCTTGACGGGGGTGATCCGGGCTATGAGCTGAGACGGTATAAGGAGCATAAGAATTATGGCCGCCATCGTTCCGGCGTTGAGGAGGATGATATGGAGCGGGTCAAGGTTGATGGGAACGCTTTTCAGGTAGTATGAGGAGGGGTCGAGAGAAATCATCCCGGTCTTCAGCTGCAGAAAAGCCAGCCCCAGTCCTATTATGTTTCCCCAGAAGAGACCCTTGGCGGTCAGCCATGCCGCCTGGTAAAGAAATATGTTGCGGATTACTTTGTTTCCTGCGCCCATGGCTTTCAGTACGCCGATCATGTTGGTCTTCTCGAGGATCAAAATCAGCAGTCCTGATATCATGTTGAACCCGGCGACAAGTATCATCAGCAACAGGATGATGATGACGTTCGTGTCCTGGAATCCCAGCCAGTCGAATATCTGGGGGTAGCGGCCCCTGATGTTTGTAACCTTCAGCTGTTCCTCCTCTTCGGCTACCCTGTAGCCAATTGCATCACGCACCACAGCCGTCATTGCATCAAGTTCCTCGAAGTCGTTTACCGAGATCTCAAAACCGCTCACCTGGTTGTCATCCCACCCGTTGAGGCTCCTTATGTGGGAGATATCGCAGAAGAGGTAGGTTTTGTCGAATTCCTCGAGGCTGGTCTCATAGATCCCGTGGATGGTAAACCTGCGCATCCTGGGCGGGTCCTGTACGAAGAACATTGAGAAGGTGTCGCCCAGCTTCAGGCCAAGCATATCAGCCACCTTGCTTGATATGATGACGTTGTCAGTCCTGGCAGTATCGCTTACCGTCACCACCTCTCCCTCTACCATATTCGATTCGAAGAAACTCCAGTCGTAATCGCTCCCGATGCCCTTCAGCACCACCCCCTGGATATTGTCGTCGGTCTTGATGATACCTGCCTTGGTGGCGAAGATCTGGATGTTCTTTATGCCCGGATGGTCTTTTATCTTTTCAATGAACGCCTGTGAGGCACTGACGGGGACTGTCTCGTAGGATATGTTTGCATCAAAGTTCACAACCTGGATGTGTGCCCCGAAGCCTGCCACCTTATCGCGTATCTGTTGCTTGAAGCCCGTTAGGATGGAGACTGCGAGGATCATCACTGCCAGGCCCAGGGAGATGCCGATGATGGCTATCACGTTTATGGGGCGTGAGAAGGCAGCACCATGGCTGCGTTCCTTTATCAGGCGGCGGGCTATGAAGGATCCGGTAGACATCGGAGCAAAAGTAAGAATTAAGAGTGAAGAATTAAGAATTAACAATAAGATTGGAGGGGAGGATGTTGACGGGTGAGTTGCATTGCAATTGTCCGGACCAGAGGGGGTCGCAGGCAATTGCCGATGGCTTGCCGGATTCTTTGGTCATTGTCATCAGCTTTTTTAACTTTACCGAAAACGGAGATATTATGAAGAACCTTATCATTCTGACCTTTCTTTCAGTGGCGGCCTTAACGGCCTGTTCAGCTGACAAAAATGAGAACATGCTCCTTACCGGCTCTGAGCGCATAAGCGAGTACCTGCCTCTTATTAAAGGCAAGACGGTTGCCGTTGTGGCAAACCAGACCTCGATGGTTGGAGGTAAGCACTTGGTTGACACCCTGCTGTCGCTCGGTGCCGACATAAAAGTGATCTTCGCTCCCGAGCACGGTTTCAGGGACCTTGCCGATGCCGGAGCTGTCATAATCTCGGGTGCCGACCCGGTAACGGGAATCAATGTGACAAGTCTTTACGGAAACAGGAAAAAGCCTGCGCCTGAGGATCTTGAGGGGATTGATGTTGTCATTTTTGACATACAGGATGTCGGGACGAGGTTCTACACCTACCTGACCACGATGTGCTACGTAATGGAGGCATGCGCCGAAAACGGGAAGACATTCATCGTCATGGACCGCCCCAATCCGAACGGCTATTATGTGGACGGACCCATTCTTGACACATCGCAGTTCCGCTCTTTTGTAGGGATCCATCCAATTCCTGTGGTGTACGGCATGACTTTGGGCGAGTATGCCGGGATGGTCAACGGCGAGGGGTGGCTGGCCGGAGGCATCAAGTGCGATCTTACAGTAATAAAATGTGATCACTATACTCATGCAACGATGTATAAGCTGCCGGTGATTCCGTCGCCCAACCTGCCGAACATGAATTCGGTCTATCTCTACCCGTCGTTATGCTTTGCCGAGGGTACGGTTCTGTCGTGCGGCCGGGGGACGGAGTTTCCGTTCCAGGTGATTGGTGCACCGAAGATGCCTGACACCGGTTTCAGCTTCATCCCGAAGCCCACCTTTGGTTCGTCGAGTCCGAAGCACAACGGGGAGGTGTGTTACGGCACTGACCTGCGTAATGCTTTGGCTGACAGTCTCGTGCCAAAGCCGGAGATGAACATCGGGTGGATCATCGATGCATACAATGCGTATCCTGAGAAGGAGAGCTTCTTTACAGGGTATTTTGATACGCTCGCCGGCAGCACTACGCTGCGCGAGCAGATCATCCAGGGTATGACCGCGGATCAGATCAGGGCTACCTGGCAAGAGGGACTGGATTCATTCAGGGATATCAGAGCGAGATATTTGCTTTATGAATAGTCCAAGGAGATCTACGAACAAGGAATGATGATTTAGGATTTTAGAAGTAGAAAAGGCAGAAAGGATTACTGGCCAACTTCAAAAATCAAAAATCGTTAATCGATGTTCTTAAATCACTAGGGGTTTCCGGCAATTACGAATCAACTCGTCCCGGGTAGACCTTCAGCGCCTCGGCGAGGGTCTCCATTGCCTTGCGGAGGTCGTCGATCTTAAGCACGTAAGCTACGCGCACCTCGTTTTTGCCGGCGCCGGGGGTGAAATAGAAACCCGTTGCGGGTGCAAGCATCACCGTCTGGTTGTTGTAGCTGAAATCCTCAAGCAGCCACTGTGAGAACCTGTCGGAGTCGTCTATCGGCAGCTTCACAACGGTATAAAAAGCACCGCGCGGCATCGGACAATAGACACCCGGCATGGCGTTGAGAGCCTCAACCATGAAGTTACGGCGGGCTATATACTCATTGTAGACAGCATCAAAATACTCTTTCGGGGTCTCGAGAGCCGCCTCGGCTACTATCTGTCCCAGCTCCGGCGGGCATAACCTCGCCTGTCCAAACTTGAGGGCAGCAGCCAGCACTTCCCTGTTATGGGTTATCAGCGCGCCTATGCGCACTCCGCACATGCTGTAGCGCTTCGACACGGAGTCGAGAAGAACCACATTTTCCCGTATGCCCTCAAGCTCCATGGCTGAGAAGTGTTCAGCGCCGTAGCAGAACTCCCTGTAAACTTCGTCGGAGAAGAGGAAGAGATCGTGCTTTTTAACGATATCGCGCAGTTGCATCAGCTCCTCCTTCGAATAGAGTGAGCCTGTGGGGTTATTGGGGTTACAGATCAGGATAGCCTTTGTCTTAGGGGTGATCTTCTTCTCGATCTCGCTGATCGGAGGCAGGGCGAAGTCATTTTCGATATATGACCTCACCGGTACGATGGTTACCCCGGCGGCGGTGGCAAAGCCGTTGTAGTTTGCGTAGAAGGGTTCGAATGTGATCACCTCTTCGCCCGGGTTCAGGCATGACATGAATGAGAACAGGACTGCCTCCGAGCCGCCGGTGGTGACGATGATCTCGGTATGGTCAATGTCGATCCCGATCTTCCTGTAGCTCTCTGCCAGTTTGCGGCGATAGGGTTCATTGCCGGCAGAGTGTGTATACTCAATGACCTTCAGATCCATGTTTTTAAGGGCCTGCAGCGCTGCTTCGGGAGTGTGGATATCGGGTTGACCGATATTCAGGTGATAAACCTTTCTTCCCTTGCGCTTCGCCTCCTCGGCATAGGGAACAAGTTTGCGAATCGGCGATGCCGGCATCTTCCCGGCTTTTTCTGAGATATTTGGCATGACTTACTTTATTTACGACCTTAAAATTAAGAAGCACAAATGTATTAAAAATCACCTTAATGATCCATGACTTTACGCATAAGCCAGCTCTCTTTTACGCAATTTTACCGGATTGACAACAAAAACTCCCTTGCTCTGAATGATGAACGCAGATTTCAGGGATTAGCTAAGTTCCTCTTTCCATAATGGCAACAAAATGTTAATTTTGTCCCCTTGCATACTGAGTTGCATACAATCGCAAATCACAAATTCCATGACCTCACTTCCCTCGAAATATGAACCCGCTGCAGCGGAAAACAAATGGTACAGTTACTGGATGGAAAAGGGCTTTTTCCGCAGTGTCCCTGACGGCAGGCAGCCCTACACCATTATCATCCCGCCGCCAAATGTGACAGGTGTGCTGCACATGGGGCACATGCTTAACAACACCACCCAGGATGTGCTGGTCAGGCGGGCGCGCATGCACGGTTTCAATGCCTGCTGGGTGCCGGGTACCGATCATGCCAGCATCGCCACAGAAGCCAAAGTGGTGGCCAAGCTTCGCAGCGAGGGCATTGACAAAAAGTCAATCACGAGGGAAGAATTCATAGACCATGCCTGGGAGTGGACCCTCAAGCACGGAGGCATCATCCTCGAGCAGCTGAAGCGACTGGGGGCCTCGTGCGACTGGGACCGTACCCTCTTCACCATGGATGACGACCGGTACAAATCAGTTATCAGGGTCTTCATCGACCTTTACAGGAAGGGCCTCATCTACAGGGGAGTCCGCATGGTCAACTGGGATCCGCAGGCACTAACAGCCGTCTCCGATGAGGAGGTGATATACACCGAGGAGCAGTCGAAGCTTTATTTCGTACGGTATAAAATAGTCGGTGAAGACAATTACATAATGGTGGCCACAACCAGGCCCGAGACCATCCTCGGCGATACGGCCGTTTGCGCCAACCCGACAGATGAAAGATATTCCGGAATGAGGGGAAAACATGTCATAGTCCCCATGACGGGGCGCGAAGTTCCCTTCATCTTTGACGAGTATGTAGACAAGGAGTTCGGCACGGGATGCCTGAAGATCACCCCCGCGCATGACATCAACGACTATGAGATAGGGGTGAAGTACAACCTCGAGAGTATTGATATCTTCAATGATGACGGAACCATCAGCGAGAAGGCCGGGCTGTTCGCCGGCACAGACCGGTTCGAAGCCAGGAAGCTGGCGGAGGAGGAACTGAGCCGCACCGGGGCGCTCGTCAGGGTTGAGGATTACATAAACAAGATCGGACGATCGGAGCGCACCCACGCCATCATTGAACCCAAGCTTTCACTGCAGTGGTTCCTGAGTATGAAGGAGATATCCAAACCGGCCCTTGATGCGGTGATGAATGATACGGTCAGTCTCTATCCCGACAAGTACAGGAACGTCTACCGGCACTGGATGGAGAATGTGCGCGACTGGTGCATCAGCAGGCAGCTTTGGTGGGGCCAGCGCATCCCGGCATACTATTACAATAACAATGAATTTGTAGTTGCCGAGACAGAAGAGGAGGCTCTCAGCATGGCACGCAAGGCCAGCGGCAAGCCGGATCTCAGAATGGAAGACCTGAGGCAGGATGAGGATGTCCTCGACACCTGGTTCTCGTCATGGCTCTGGCCCATCACATGCTTTAACGGCATCAATGACCCCGATAATGAAGACATAAAATACTATTATCCTTCAAACGTATTGGTTACTGCGCCCGAGATACTCTTCTTCTGGGTCGCCAGGATGATAATTGCAGGGTATGAGTACCGCGGGAGGGAGCCCTTCCGTGATGTTTACCTTACTGGTCTGGTTCGTGACAAGCAAAAACGCAAGATGTCGAAATCGCTCGGCAACTCTCCTGACCCCATCACGCTCATGGAAAAGTACGGAGCTGACGGCGTCAGGGTAGGTATGCTCCTTTGTTCGCCTGCAGGCAATGATCTTCTCTACGATGACAGTCTCCCGGAGCAGGGGCGTAACTTCGCCAACAAGATATGGAACGCCTTCCGCCTGGTCATAACCATGCCCACCGATGATACCATTGAGCAGCCGGAGGCCTCCAGGGCAGCCGTGATCTGGATGCGCGGCACCATTGACAGGGTACTCGCCGAGATAGATGACAGCTTCGTGCGTTACCGCATCTCCGACGCGCTGATGCAGGCATACAAGCTCTTCTGGGATGACTTCTCAGGATGGTACCTCGAGATAATCAAGCCGGCTTACAAGGAGCCGATGGATGGCAAGACGCACAGGGAGACACTGGAGATCTTCGAGACGCTGATGAAGATCATACATCCCTTCATGCCCTTCATCACAGAGGAGATATGGCAGAGGCTGGGTGAACGTAAAGACGGTGAGAGCATCATGATTGCGCAAATGCCTCTTCCTGCGCCCTATGAGGCAGGCATGCTGACACGCTTTGAAACGGTGAGGGAGATAGTCACGGCAGTGCGTGCCATACGAAAGGAGAGGAATATTCCTGTACGCGAACCGCTGGTTCTCTGTGCCACAGAGGGCGCCACCGGAACGGAATTTGACAGGGTGATAATCCGGATGTGCAACCTCTCTGAGATAAGGGTTGTTGAGGGTAAGATAGAAGGGGCTGCCTCATTCAGGATCCACACTCACGAATTCTTCGTGCCACTGACAGACGGGATTGACCATGAGGAGGAGATAAAAAAGCTGGAGGAGGAGCTGGCCTACACCGAAGGATTCCTTGCCTCAGTGATACAGAAGCTCTCGAATGAAAAGTTCGTCGCCAATGCACCTGAAAAGGTCATCACGCTGGAAAAGAAGAAGGAGGCGGATGCGCGGTCGAAGATAACCACCCTCAGGGAGAGCCTCGCGCACCTGCGGGGCAGAGGATAGCGCAGAGCTCAGGCCGAAGGCACTGACCGACAAAGGAGCGTCAGTGGCACAGA
>DZBJ01000023.1:12153-48071 GCA_022736275.1 Rikenella microfusus
AGCGCAGAGCTCAGGCCGAAGGCACTGACCGACAAAGGAGCGTCAGTGGCACAGATCAGTTTCTCTTTATGGTGTAGCTGCCGTCTCCATCAGGCGCTGCCTGCCAGCCGTCATTCAGCACCAGGTGCCATCCGGTTCCCGAAATATGGTTTTTATCAATGGCAAAGTCTTTGGCGCTGACACGCAGCAGGTGAAGATCGTTGGTGAGCAGGGCACCTCCGTCGTCTACCGCCAGTCTCCCCCAGTTGTCGGAAACGCGGAGTCTCTCGTAGAGTGTCCCGAGGGTGTCAAGGGCATTGATATCCTCAGGTTCAAAGCTGAAGTTCGGACTCTCCATGGTGATTGTCACAACAGGCTTCTCCATGAAGGTAGTCACTATTCGGCGGGTGTTCTCGTTGATCATCTCCTCGCGCTTGCTCTCTTCAGCCCTGATGGCCTGGATGTCATAGCTCATTGCCAGGGAGCCGGCGACATCACGGCATACGGCAGGAAGGGTGACGCCGTAAGCCTCCAGAGCGGCCTTGCCCAGGTCAAAGTCTGACTGTGTTATCTGCTTGAAATCAAAGCCTTTATCATTAAGAAGCGTGGCATACAGGGCCCCGTGCACAAATCCGTATCCCCATGCGTATGAACTGTTCTGGTAGATCCGGTCAAGATACTCGAGGATCCTCTTTTGAATCTCTTCAGGACCGGAGTTGCAGAGCTTAATATATGTGAAAGTGGTCAGTCCCTCGTAGTTTTCAAACTTGTTCTCATCTTCAATGGCTGCAGGGAAGAGTTCGCGTCTTGCCCCGCGGAAGACCAGGGCGTCGCGTATGGCCTGGTTGCGTGTCTCCCCGGTAGTCCCAATGGCATAGGTCAGAGCCTTCCACTCCAGCTTAAGGTAGAGCCGTGCATTCCTGTCGTTGAGGTGCCGTGTACTGAATGTCGAAGGTTTAAGCCCGCGTCTGTCCTGGTAGCAATGGAACAGGCTGTGAACTGTGCGGGTGATTATCCGGTACCGGTCCTCCTCTTCGGGCAGCGGCACCATGGCATATCTGACACCGCCGAACTCGATCACATTATTGGTTATTATCCTCTCTTTAGGAAGCACGCCGGTAAATATTCCGTCACGGGCCTTGAGATTATCCTCGCTGTCAGCCACATTGGCATAGATGGTTCTGTTCCGGTGGTCAACATACATTACGGGTCCGTAGAGATTTTCTCCCCACAGGCTGCCATTGTCTTTATTGCACACTTCTTCAGCCAGTCTGAAGTACTCAGCTGCATTCCCGGCGGAGAACCAGGTCAGCCCCTCATTCCTGTGGCATGAAGAGAGGAGGATAATGGCGGCAATGAAGATCAGTCTTTTCATCCGGTTCCGTTGTGCGGGCCAAAATTAGAAAAAAATCGAAAACAAGCCCGGCCGGCACAGGAGTAAATTCAATAATGACAAAGGTGCTGTTTTTTGTATCCGGAAATTTTTAAATTTGCCCATCAAAAAAAAGAAGCAGATGACAACCAATGACATGCTTATGAGCCGCAATGAACTCGTTCAGTTTCTCAGGAAGCCGGCAGACCAGTTCACCTCTGATGACATCATAAGATTCATTGAGGCCAAGGGCATCAAAATGGTCAACTTCAGGTATGCGGCCGGTGACGGCAAGCTCAAGTCGCTCAATTTTGTCCCATACAGTCGTGACCATCTTGCTTCCATACTGACAGCCGGTGAGCGTGTTGACGGCTCCAGCCTCTTTTCGTTTGTTGAGGCCGGATCAAGTGACCTGTACGTGATGCCCCGGTACCGTACCGCATTTGTCAATCCCTTCACCCAGACACCCACCCTGGAGATACTCTGTTCCTTTTACAACTCCGAAGGCAAGCCCCTCGAGAGTTCTCCGGAATATATACTCCGCAAGGCGGTCAAGAGATTCACTGCTGCCACAGGCTTCAACATCAGGGCCCTGGGCGAGCTTGAATACTATGTCAGGTCGGATAGAGAGGAGCTTTATCCGCTCTTTGACCAGAAAGGATACCATCAGTCGAAGCCCTTCTCAAAGTTTGAGGATCTGCGTGTTGAGGCACTGGAGTTATGTGCAAGGGCAGGCTGCCATATAAAGTACGGGCACTCCGAGGTTGGAAGTTTCTCGAAAGATGGCAGCGACTATGAGCAGCATGAGATTGAGTTCCTCCATATGCCGCTTGACGAGGCTGTGGAGGAGTTGCTTATTGCCAAGTGGATACTGCGCATGCTGGGCTACAAGTACGGTGTCGAGATCAGTTTCGCACCGAAGATAACCGTGGGTAAAGCCGGTTCAGGCATGCACATCCACCTGATGCTTGAGAAGGAGGGCCGCAACATGATGATCGAAAACGGCAGGCTTAGTGACACGGCGCGCCGCATGATCGCCGGCATTCTTGACCTCAGCAAGGGGCTGACGGCGTTCGGCAACACCATCCCCACCTCATACCTGAGGCTGGTGCCGCACCAGGAGGCGCCGACGAACATATGCTGGGGTGACCGCAACCGTTCGGTGCTGGTGAGGGTACCCCTCGGCTGGCTGGGTGCATCGCAGATGATCCATGACGCCAATCCTGCCGAAGCATCGGGTGATGCAGACAAGATCTCAAGGCAGACCGTGGAGCTCCGTTCACCGGACGGTTCGGCTGACATCTACATGCTCATGGCAGGCATCGCCGTGGCCATACAGCACGGTCTTGAGATGCCGGGTGCGCTGGAGATGGCTGAGAGGCTGTATGTCGATTACAACATCTTCAAGGAAAAGAAAAAGGCTGAGTCAAAGAAGCTCGAGTCACTTCCCGCATCATGCTGGGATTCTGCCGATGCGCTCCTCAGCCTGAGGAGCCACTTTGAAAAGGACGGCATCTTCCCGGCAGGTGTGATAGACAATCTTGCTGCGAAGCTGAAGGCATACAATGACAAGAATCTCAGTGATGAGCTTTACGGCAATAATGCAGCGATAGCGGCGCTGGTTAAACAGCATCTTCACTGCGGATAACAACGCGGCAATAGCGGCCCTGGTTAAGCAGCATCTCCACTGCGGATAGACATCAGGCTGTTGCGACCGCCGGGAATGAGCATCTTCACTGCGGATAGGGTATTCAGTGCTTCTGGTCTGGAATCTTCCCGCATGCGCAGGTCGCCGCCCTGATGCTTACATTCAGCTCAAAGCCAACCAGCAGCGCCACCGAGTTAAGGTAGAGCCATATCAGGATCATTATCAGTGTCCCAATGGAGCCGTACAGCTTGTTGTACTGTCCGAAATTGTTCACATATGCTGAAAAGGCAAGCGAGGTTATTATAAAGAGAGAGGTTGCCACAATCGACCCGGGAGAAATGTACCTGAAGTCTTTCTTGCGTGCGGGCACGAGGTAATACATGGTGGCGATGGCGAAGAAGAGCATGGCCACCACCAGGATCCATTTGAAGACCATAACCACATAGTATACAAGATTGAGTTCCATCAGACCCAGCTCAACCAGCCTGGTGACCACCGAGCGGCTGAGGATGATCAGTGCGCTCGAGGCGTAGAACATGATCAGAATGAAAATCAGGAGAAACACTGCGATCTTCCTCTGCTGCAGCCATGAGCGGCTCTCGAAGCCGTGCGCTGATACGTTAAAGGCATGTATGAGCGCATGAATGCCGTTGGTGGAGAAGACGATGGTGGCAAAGAACATCAGGACGAGCAGCACCCCGCTCTTATTGGTTATCACGTCAACTATCGTAGACTCCAGGAGACTGTAAGCCGCCACAGGCATTATGTTTTCAAAGAGCCGCACCAGCTCAGTCTGGAAATTTTGAATTGGGATAAATGGGATGATGGTGAAGAGAAAGATGGTGGCGGGCAACAGCGCCATGAGCATGTTGAAGGCAATTGACGAGGCCCTTGTCACCAGCACACCCCGTCCGAAAAGTCCCTTGACAATTAACCTGGCTACCAGTTCGAGCGGCGCCCCGTCAAATCCCGGCAGTCGTGCATTTCTTATTCCGTTTGTCTTTGCTATCAGCGCTTCCCTGGCTGTCATAACAGGTTTTCAAAAGGCTTTCAGGCTCATGTCAAGGCTTTTTATGTGATGGGTCAGAGCCCCTACAGATATGAAATCGACGCCGCACATGGCATAGTCCCTCACGTTTGCGAGTGTGATGCCGCCTGATGATTCCGTCTCCGCCTTTTCGCCGATGACCGCTACCGCCTCCCTGGTTGCCGGAATGTCAAAATTGTCGAGCATGATGCGGTCAACGCCACCCACTGCCAGAATCTCCCTTACCTCGCTTATATTGCGTGACTCCACTTCTATCTTAAGGTTCAGGTTATGCCTTCCGAGGTACTCCTGTGTGCTTTTCACGGCAGCGGTTATACCCCCGGCATAGTCTATATGGTTGTCCTTCAGCATGATCATGTCATAGAGTCCCATCCGGTGGTTAACACCGCCTCCCAGCCGCACGGCCTCTTTTTCAAGGGCTCTCATTCCCGGTGTGGTCTTACGTGTATCTGTAATGCGTGCCTTTGTGCCGCTTATCTCAGCGACGTACGAGGCAGTTGCGGTGGCAATGCCGCTCATGCGCTGCATTATGTTAAGGACCAGTCTCTCAGCGCGCAATAATGAATGCACACGGCCGTAAACAGTCAGGGCTATGTCGCCGGATTTAACGGGAGCTCCGTCTGCAAGCAGGATTTCAGTTTCCAGTGAGGGATCAGTGATCAGGAACACCTCACGGGCCACGTTCAGGCCTGCGATGATGCCGTTCTCCTTCACCAGGAGTCTGGCACGGCCTGTTGCTGTGGCAGGGATGGATGCGAGTGAGCTGTGATCTCCGCTTCCGGTATCTTCAGCGAGAGCATTAATGATAAATGACCGTAGAAAATGATCATTCATTCTCCGTCTCTATCCTTATCTGGTGTATAAGCGGGTTGCCATCTACCTTCTTAAGCAGGAAGTAAACGCGGAAGCGCCCCTTGTCGGTCTCGAGGCTGGCTATGGCATACTGGGCGTCACCCTTGGCGCCCTGGTGTTTTATGACAAACTCGCGCGAACGGTAACGGCTGAAAAAATCCTTCAGGATGGTCTCCGCGACGCTCTTGCTGTAAAAGTCCTCCTTGTCGGGCAGAACCAGCTCAACGGTGCTGTTCAGGTACTCGGAGAGCCCGGCAGCGCTTCCTGAACGGAATGCCGTGGATATGCCCGAAGGTATCCTGGGTTGCTCCTGGGCCGCAAGCAGGGATACAATGATAAACAGCACCCCGGCTGCCGCTGTTAACTTCTTTCTCATTTCAGTTCCTTTATGCGACACTTGTAAGGACATAGCAAATTTAACTATTATTATCAAAAACTGAACCACTTTTATTTCTGACCATCAGTAACTGATTTTTAAGGTCTTAATTGTTATATTTGTCTGGACACTACAAACCGGGATGAATAGATGAGGCTGGTTCTTCTGCTTACCGGAAAGACGGACAAGGTCTGGATAAGGGAAGGCATTGCGGAATACGAGAAGAGAATCGGAAAGTATGCCCGTTTCGAAATCATCACCCTGCCCGAGGTCAAAAATCCCGGCAACCGGTCATCTGACAAGGTGATAGCGAAGGAGGCGGAAAAGATACTCTCAACGGTCAGAAGTGATGACCAGGTGGTGCTGCTTGATGATAAGGGCCGGAGTTATTCAACGGCGGAGATGGCCTCCTGGCTGATCACAGCGATGTCTCTGCCAAAAAAGCGGATAGTGTTTGTTGTTGGCGGACCCTGGGGTTTTGACCCCTCTGTCAGGGCCAGGGCAGATCATATTCTTTCTCTCTCAAAGCTCACCTTCTCACACCAGGTGGTACGATTATTGTTCGCAGAACAGCTTTACAGGGTGCTGTCAGTTATAAACGGAGACCCATATCATCACGAATGAAATCATGAAGGGAAGACTGAAGGATATCAGGACGGTCATTGTCGCCTTGCTTGTAGCGGCAGCACTGGCCGCCGGAGCTGACCAGCTGTATTTCAGTGACCTGGAATGGCGATTGCGGACATCACGCATGGATGCCAGGCTTTCCGACCAGGAGAAGAGGGCAGCCCTGCTGCTCGGGGAGGTTGGCAGGCAGATTGAAGAGGCCGGTGACCCTTCGGTAATGTTCATTAACAGCACCGGCATGGATGCCCAGGAGATGGGAGTGACCATCCTTGTATATGATGAGGAGAAGATAGCATACTGGTCAAGCAACAGCTTTGACTTCCCTGCCACATATGAAGAACGGTTTGACACACATAAACCGATCTTTTTCAGCAACAAGTGGTTTATCCCGGTGCACAGGCAGGCCGGGAAGTTCGAGATGCTGGCACTGATAAATGTCTACAGGCAGTTCCCCATTGCCAACAACATCCTCAGGTCGGGCTTTGCCGCATCATACTGGCTTCCTGCCTCCGCAAATATTACTCTTGACGAATCTGCTTCAGACTTCCATATCAATGGATCGGAGAAGGAGTTTCACTTCGGACTGGTTTTTCCTGAGAAGAAGCCCAACACGATTTTCATCATAGTACCCGTGCTGCTATGGTTTGTCTTTCTCTTCCTGATGGTCAGGCTGGTGGTGCTTGCTGCCGGGCACTATGGCCGGAAGGCGGGCGAAGCGCTTTCAATAATACAGGCATCAGCAGCCCTTATGCTCATTTATCTGGTTGTTCTGCTGACCGGCGTACCGCCGTCAGTCAGATCCACTGAGCTCTTCTCGCCGTTCCTTTGGTCGGCGGGCAGGCTGATGCCGTCAGTGGGGCATGCCATATTGCTGGGGCTGCTGATCGTTTCAGGGCTGAAACTCATTTTCAGGAGCGAATCTTTCAACTCACAGTGGAACAGAGAGGGTTTTATGAGGCTGTCAGTCCCGGGCGCGGTAATAGCTGCAGGGTTTGTTTTCTTTCTGATGGGGGAGGCATTTTTTACTGATCTGGTACTTAATTCAGCAATCAGTTTTGAGGCATTCAGGATCCTCGATATGACTTTTATGAGTCTCGCGGGCTTTGTCGCGGTCATGCTGCTGCTGACGGTACCGGTCATATTGTTCATCAGGGCGTGCAGGATGATGAAGGAGTGGCCGCTGAAGACCAACCTGGTTGTGGCGGCCGTGGCGGCACTGGTGCTTCCTTTTGCATGCCTCTTATTTACCGGATGCACTGCCCCGGGGATGCTGTACATCCTTCTGCTGTTCCTTGCGGTACTGCTGTGGCAAAGAAAATCCTACTCTGAGATATCGCTGATAATTCTGTTTTCATTTCTTACAGGGGTCTTTGCAACGGCACTGGTAATGAGATTTTCAGATGTAAGGGAGGAAAGGAACATGAAGGTCATGGCAATCTCCCTTGCAAATGACAATGATATGGTTGCTGAGGGGATGCTGATTGATATGTGGCCCTCACTGCAAAATGACACCATTCTTTCGCGGTTAATGAGCAGGGAAACGATATCTCCCGCTGAAATCAACGTAGTGTACAGGTATCTTGAGGATAAATATTTCAACGGCTATTGGGAAAACTATGACCTGAATATGGTAATATGCCGCAACGATTCGCCGCTAGACCTTGCCTCAACGGGATCATCAGCGGAGAATTGTTTCGCCTGGTTTGACAACAGGATCAGGAATGAGGGTGATCCCATTACAGGTACCGGTTTCTGGTTCATGAATAACCATCTGGGCCGTGCCTGGTATTTCTCCAGCCTGCTGTATGAAGTATCTCCTTCGCTCACCAACGGGCTTTTCATTGAGCTTGTGAGCCATATTGAAACCTATCTTTCCGGGTATCCCGAACTCCTGCTCGATGGCACCCACCAGCGCTTCCCCAGGCTGAAGAACATCTCATATGCAAAATACTCCGACAGCCTCCTGGTGCTGAGATCAGGCGATTATCCCTATGATAACCTGATATCGCCCGATCAGGAGGGGTCCGGGGAGTACATGTTTGTCAGAACCGGCGGATACAAACATCTCCATTATAAGCGCGGAGAGATGACCCTTGTACTGACCACGGAATCGGTTAAACTGATTGACAGGGTCATCACGCTGGCATATATGCTGATAATCATCCTTGTTTATTCCTTCGCTGTACTGATCATCTTCACCAGGCACCCGGCCGATCTGCTGAACTTCAATACCTTCCGCAGAAGGCTTCAGCTCTCCTTTGCTGCCGTGCTGTCGGTTGTGTTCATTGTTATTATTGCCGGAGCGCTGATTCTGAGCACCAGGCAGTTCAGGAGCAATCACACGAGGGTGATCCGTGAAAAGGCCAAATCGCTTTCCATAGAGCTGGAACATAAACTCTCTTCCGAGCAGACACTGGAGGAGGGGTGGCAGACGGCTGATTATCCGACGCTCAACCATCTGCTTGTGAAGTTTTCCAATGTCTTTTTCACTGATGTAAATCTATACTCCCGCTCAGGGATGCTTCTGGCCACATCACGGCCTGAGGTCTTTTCACGGAGGCTGGAAGGCAGCATGATTGATCCGGTCGCCTACGGTGTGCTTTCAGAGGCAGGCAAGGAGGAATATATCGGAGAGGAGAGCATTGGTGAACTCCGCTATCTTTCAGCTTATCTTCCCTTCTACAATGATGACGGTGAATTTCTGGCCTGGCTCAACGTGCCATATTTTGAGATGCAGAATCTCCTTACACGTGAGGTCTCCAATCTTGTGGTGACGCTGATAAATTTCACACTGCTCTTACTGGTGCTTATGATGTGGGTTGCGGTTTTTCTGAGTGAGAGGATAACCTCACCGTTGTACATGCTGCAGAAAGCGATGAGCTCAGTGGTATACGGAAAGAAGAATGAACATATCAGTTACAGCAGCCGCGATGAGATAGGGGAGCTGGTAAAACAGTATAACCGCATGACAGACGAGCTTGAAGAGAGTGCCGGCAAGCTCGCGCGCACTGAACGCGAGATGGCATGGCGTGAGATGGCCAGGCAGATAGCCCACGAGATTAAGAACCCGCTGACACCGATGAAACTTAATGTACAGCAGCTGTTCAAATGGTGGAATGACAAGGTGCCGGATTTTGATGCAAAGCTCAGGGGCTTCACTGAAAACCAGATCGAATATATTGACAACCTTTCAAACATTGCTTCGGCCTTCTCTTATTTTGCCAGGTTACCCGGAGCTGAACCGGCTGAGGTTGATGTCATTGCACAGCTAAAGACCACCCTTGGCATGTTCGGCACGTCAGGAAACGCAACCATAACTCTCGATACCGGCAACATAAGCAAAGCAATTGTGATGGCTGACAGGGAACATCTTAACGGCATATTCTCCAATCTCCTCAAGAACGCCCTGCAGGCTATCCCCTCAGGCAGGAAGGGAGAAATAAGGATTGTTGTTGCCGAGGCCCCGGACAGGATTAAAATAAGTTTCATTGACAACGGGTCGGGCATCCGCGACGAACTTATCCCCAGGATGTTCACACCTAATTTTACCACAAAATCGTCAGGGATGGGACTCGGGCTCTCTATTGTCAAGCGCTATGTGGAGACTGCCGGAGGGACTATATCTTTTGATACTGAGCATGATAACGGAACAACATTCACAGTGGAGCTTCCGCTGCTGTATACCATTGAGCACGACGGCACGGAGGGCATCTAAAATAATCGGGCAAGTTTTGAGTTATTAATAAGTATTAAAGCAGATCATAAGCTCCACAATGCCCCAAAGATTATCTGAAATAGCCAGGTGTTATATTACGATTCTCGTTTTTATACTATCCGGAGCGGGAGGCTTTCTGTCAGCTCAGACACCTCTTGTAACAGGGGAGATCAACAGATATTCAAGGGTAACATCCGTCGGTGCTAATTTTGTCGTAGTTGACGATCTGACAGGGTTTGCAACCGGCGATACAGTAATGGTTATACAGATGAACGGTGTCAGGATTAATGCCGGTCAGACTCTGCAGGGCAATTATCAGAATGTGGAAGGCACTCCCGGAAGGTATGAGATTTTAATAATATCATCAATAAATAGTGTTAGCAGGACTGTCTCGTTCAGCCGTCTGCTCCTGCATGCCTACAGCGCCACGGCAAAGGTTCAGCTCATTAAAGTCAGGTCATACAGAAATGCGGTTGTCAACACGGAGCTTACAGCTCAGGCATGGGACTCAGCTTCGGCCAGGGGCGGCGTTCTGGCCTTTATGGTCAAGGGAGTTTTGACACTTAATGCTGACATCAATCTCTCAGGCGTGGGTTTCAGGGGCGGCATTGCTTCTCAGGGAAACGGCAACTGCCAGAGATCTGATGACACCATGACCTATGAATCATACCCGGTCTCGTCGCGGGCGGCAGGTTACAAGGGTGAGGGTATTGGTTTCCTGACCTCAACAGGCTTGCCTCTTTATCCTGACTTCATGAAGGGCAAAGGGGCGAATATGACCGGTGGCGGCGGAGGCAACGGACGGTTCTCAGGCGGAGGCGGCGGGTCAAACTACGGTGCAGGAAGCGTTGGAGACAATGAAATGGCACCGGATATCTGCACCGGTTTGTTCCCGGGGGGGCGCGGTGGATTTAGGGTTGCAGATTATCCCACACTGTGGAACGGCATGTACCTGGGCGGCGGAGGCGGAGCTTCGGTCTGGCTGACAGTACCTTCCACATCTGACGGAGGAGAGGGAGGGGGAATAATCATAATCCACGCTGACACAATAAGAGGTAACGGGCGGCTTATAACCGCAAGCGGTGGCAACGGAAGCAACAATACAGCTGCCAGCAGCGGCGCCGCAGGCGGAGGTGCAGGTGGTTCGGTGGCCGTCAGCACAAGGTATTTCAACACTACACCTGTCATTAATGCCGACGGCGGCAAGGGTGGCGACAATGTCAACGAGAACGGTGCCGGCGGAGGTGGCGGAGGTGGACTTATATGGACCACCGGAGCCTTTCCGGGTACCGCAACCGTTGCGGGCGGACAGGGGGGCATACACAGCGCCGGCGACCCCAACAAGGACGGTCTGCCCGGAACGATAAGGAACAACCTTAACCTTCCGCTTAACGGATTCCTGTTCAATGAGATATACGTTTCCCACAACCAGACGATACTCGACTCGATCTGCGAGGGCATGATACCGCCCAAAATGACGGGCACCAGGCCTGCAGGTGGAAGCGGAACCTATACATATCAGTGGCAGAAGAGCTATGACAACAGCACCTGGTCAGACGTACCGGGAACATCCATTGATTACACGCCGGCATCAACCGAGGCGGTCACCCTCTGGTTCAGGAGGGTGGTCAATGACGGCGCCGGAATAACAGATATCAGCCTGCCTGTCCAAATCATTGTCCATCCGCGCATAACCGGCAACCTGGTTGGCGCTGACACAACGCTATGTTATAACCAGGATCCACACGCCCTCTACCAGCTGAACGCCGGACCTGCGGGCGGTACGGGTCTCTATTATTATCTGTGGGAGCAGAGCCCCGACAATGCTACATGGAGCGACGCATCCGGCACCTTCACCAACCAGAAGTATGACCCGCAGGCACTGACAGCAACATCTTACTATCACAGGGAGGTCAGTTCAGGCGCATGTACTGACATCAGTGCGCCGGTCACCGTAACAATATTGCCATCCATCACCGCCAACACGGTGGCAGCTGATCAGACAATATGCGAGGGGACCCTCTTCAGTAACCTTACAGGTGCCACTCCCGGTGGCGGAGCATCACCTTCATACTCGTACCAGTGGATGAGCAGTCCCGACAACAGCGTCTGGTCTGCTGCTTCCGCACCCAATAGCGGCATAAACTATGACCCGCAGGATGATTCACCAGGTACAACCTATTACCGGCGCATGGTCTACAGCGGGCTGAATAACACCTGCCAGTCGACCAGCAATTCTGTTCAGATGACAGCTCACCCTACTATAACCAACAATACCATCTCTGCTGAGCAGACCATCTGTGAGGGCTCGGCTCCGGCCACTCTCGACGGCGCTCTGCCCGCCAACGGAGCCGGTGCTGGCACCTATGTCTACCAGTGGATGAGCAGCCTCAACGGAGTCTCCTTTACCAATATCTCCGGTGCCATCACCGAGGATCTGCCTGGCACAGCCCTGACAGCCAGCACGTGGTACAGGCGCGTTGTCACCTCATCAGCCTGCACCAGCACCAGCAATGACATAAAGATCACCGTCGACCCGCGGATCACAGCCTTCTCAATAGGGCTGCCTGCCCAGGGTCACGATACAATTTGCACCGGTACGGCACCCGCACTGCTCTCAGGCATTCCAGCCGGAGGGCTCGGCACCTATACCTATGCATGGGCTTCGTCAACTGACAATGTGAACTTCACCGGCCTTCCTGCCATGACCCAGACATACCAGCCCGGCACACTCACTGCCACCACCTGGTTCCGCAGGACCGTCAGCTCAGGGGTCTGCTCTGAGAACTCCGTCTTCAGGATTACGGTGCTTCCGCTGATAACGGGCAACACAGTCGCTGCTGACCAGACAGTCTGCAATACCACGGCGCCTGCAGCGCTGTCAGGAAGCCTGCCTGCCGGTGGTGACGGCATTTTCAGGTACCTGTGGGAGAGCAAAGCCACCTCCGCACCCGGCTGGACAAATGCTCCGGGAGCCAACACTGCGGCAAGCTATCAGCCACCGCTGCTTGACGGAACAACCCAATTCAGAAGGAACGCCTGGTCCGGAGAGAATAACTGCTGCACCTCAGTCTCTGCCCCGGTGACGGTGACCATTGACATCATGCCCGTAAATATCAGTGCGGGGAGTGACAGGGATTTGCTCCCGTATCAGTTTGCGGCCCTGCTTGAAGGCAGCTTTGACGGAGAGGGGACTGCAGCATGGAGTTATGACTTTGCATCCGGTGAGGGAGAACCTGTCTTTTCTGCTCCGGGAGAAAAAACAACCGAGGTCCGTAAGCTTGGATTCGGAGACAACACCTTTATATTCTCGGTGACCAACGGCAAATGTGTTGCGTCAGATGTGACGGTGACCCTGACCGTGCCAAAGCTGATCATTCCCCAGGGAATCACCCCCAACGGTGATAACATAAATGACTACTTTAATATTGAGGGCCTTGAGTTTACATACAACGAGCTGGTGATCATCAATACCGGCGGAGCTGTTGTTTACAAAACTGAAGATTACCGGAGTGATGACCCCGACAATGCATGGACCGGCCTCGACCTTAGCGGAAATGAAGTACCGGAGGGCACCTATTATTTCCTGCTCACCATCAGGGGAGCGCAGGACATAAGTGTGCCCGAATACACTGCCAATATAAGCGGATTTGTAATTCTGAAGAGATAGCATGAAGGGAAAGCACATCATACTTCTGTTTCTGGCAGTCGCTCTTCAGCAGGCTCTTTCAGCGCAGCAAACGCCGATTACGAGTCAGTACCTGACCAACGGACTGATAATTAACCCGGCTTACGCAGGCACCCGTGGCGCACTCAGCGCCAACCTCTCATACCGCAAGCAGTGGGCCCAGATAATAGGAGCACCACAGTTCCAGAACCTGTCGCTTCACAGTCCCATAAACAAGCGTGAGAAGGTGGCGCTGGGGCTGGTGGCTGAATACATGACCTACGGTGTGACAAAGGATATCGGCATCTATGGATACTACGCCTACAACGTACGCCTGGGAAAGGGAAGGCTCTCAATGGGACTCAGGGGCGGCGCCGATCTCAGCAATACAAATTACAATAATCTGCAGTTTCCTGCCGGCAATCCGCAGGACCCTCTCCTGATGGGTGACATAAAATACACAATGCCCAATGTCGGAGCCGGATTCTATTATTATACTGACAGGTTCTTTGCCGGACTGTCAGTGCCTTCAATCCTGACTTACCAGAATGATGCGGAGAATGAGACAGGACTCTCGCCCGATTTCATGATGTTCAAGACATACTTCCTGACCGGGACCCTGATAAATTTTTCCGATGCATTAAAGGTCAAACCTTCAGTGCTTGTAAGATATTCAATGTCAGAACCCCTGGAAATGGATCTGAATGCAAACCTGATCATTGCAGATCTGCTCTGGATCGGAGGGTCTTACAGGATTGCCGAGAAGGCGGCAGTGGCGCTTCTCGACCTTCAGGTAACACCTCAGTTTAAGATCGGATACTCTTTCGATTACCAGCTTGGTCATCTTAACAGCTACACTTCAGGCACCCATGAAATCTCGTTGAGATATGAGTTTGAGTTTTCCGTAAGTGCAACATCGCCAAGGTATTTCTGAAAGAATGAAGAGACTTCTGAAACATATTGCATTTGCATCCTTCGTGCTGTTTCTATCTGTTCCGGTACTTAACGGACAGGCAAAAGGCACTTTCGAGGTCTTGAATGTATCAGCCATCTCATCGGGTTCAGACGACATGGCACCTGTTATCCTCAGTGACGGTATTCTCTTCTGTTCCAACAGGAAGGCCAACCCCTTCCTTACCAGGAAAAATCTTGAGGGGATAAGGCTCTATGAGCTGTACTTTGCCCCGTTCAATGAGGCAGGCGAACCTGGACGGCCGGTGCGGTTTGCAACCAATCTCGGAAAGGATGCAAACATCGGGCCTGCCTCTGTCACTTCAGACGGCAATACCCTTTATTTTACAAGGAATTATTCCGCCGGACGCAAGCTGAGCAAAAAGGAGCCGAACAGACTGGGCATTTTCACCGCAAAGCGGAGTGGTTCACAATGGACGGATATTCAGCCGTTTGAATATAACAACACGGCATATAATCTTTCTTATCCATATGTATCTGCCGACGGCAGGTACCTCTTCTTCTGTTCCGACATGCCAGGAAGCATGGGTAAGTATGACATCTACATGTGTGAGAAGATCAACGGCAGATGGAGTGAACCTGTCAGTCTGGGCAGCAGTGTCAACAGTGCCGATGCAGAGATACATCCGTTTCTTCACAGCTCCGGGAGGCTCTATTTTGCCTCTGACCGTCCCGGAGGCATGGGAGGCCTTGACATCTGGTATTCAAACCTGGCATTCGGGGTATGGACAAAACCTGTGTTGATGACTGAGCCGATAAACTCATCTGCTGACGACTTTGCCTTCTATGCCGCCCAGGGAGGTTTGCAGGGTTACTTTTCCTCAAACCGCCGCAATTACAGTGACGACATCTATAGTTTCGCATCAACCATTATTAGATGGTCTGCCTGCGACACCATTCAAAAGAACATTTACTGCTATGAGTTCATCGAGGAGACCGCACTGAAGCAGGATACAGTTAAAACAGGATTCAGGTGGGAGTGGAACTTCGGCGACGGGACCCGGGCAGCCGGCATCACTGCCGAACACTGCTATCCAGGTCCGGGCATCTATGATGTTACCCTTGATATAGTGAACCTCATAACCGGAGCTGTTGAAAAAAGGCAAGCTTCATATGAACTGGAAATAACCGATGTTGCCCAGCCCATGATCACATCGCCCGACAGTATCAAGGCGGGTGAGGCGCTGGTACTTGATGCAGGCAAAACATATCTGCCGGGGATGGAGATAGGCAGATACTACTGGAACTTCGGTGACGAAACCGTTGCAGTGGGAATGGAAGCAACCAAGGTTTATACGGTTCCCGGGAAATATAACATTCAGCTGATCGTTAGTTCAGTTCCGGGGCCGGGTGGCGTTGTACGTGAGGTTTGTGTCTGCAAGGACATTGAGGTTACTGCAAACGGAAATTAATTACTTTTAAAAACGAAAATGAGAGTTACCCGCCATATACTGTCACTTATTCTTGCCCTTACCATTGTCACCCCCTCTCTGGTCAGCGCCCAGGAGGTGCCGGGCCCGGATGAGAACGTGCCATTCCTGATCACTTTCGGGCCTAAGGCTGCAACATCATGGGGTGATGACGATTTCTCGCAGACGTTTTTCTTTACAATACCTGTAGACTACAAGGATCCTTTCTATATCCGGATATATGACCCTGACATTGGCGGCAAAACGGATGAGCTGAACAACTTCTGGGACACCCGGATGGCCTATTCGGTATACGGAGGCAAGGGTTGCTATACCCACCCCGACGCCAAGGGCATCAGTCCGGCCGGCAACTACAAGAGCGGAACACTGCTCGCCACACGCACCTTCGGCATGGATAACAAGTTTGATGAACGCTGGTTCACATTCGGGCCGTTCAATCCTGCTGACGGGGAATACTACCCGAAGTTCTCAAGCAATGTCTTCAAGATTATCTGTGACGGCATATCGGGTGATGACGGCAATCTCTACAGGTATGCCCTTTCAAGAAGAGCTGACGCAAATGTTCCCATTGATGGCGCCAATGCCTTTACCTATGAGTATACCTTCAGGATGTGGAACAACAATGACACCTCATTCGTCTCACATATCTATCCTTATATTGACAGCGGATGCGTTTACATCCAGCAGAGGAACTTCGACTGGGACAGTGACGGCGATTTTATTGTCGTCTCAGTAGAACGAAAGGGACAGGTAATGCCCCTCTCCGCAGAAGACCACTGGACTGAATCGCGCATGCCTATTCTTGAGGCTGAGATAGGCAAGTCTCTCGACTTCCGTTTCTACAAGAGAAGGGGAGAGCTTGTAAAGAACAACAATGTGGTTATGACGGTGGAAAACCAGTACGGTGAAAACCTTCAGTTCTTCAGCGCCCCGATCGGGGGAGTTCCCGTTTATAAGCCACGGATAAAGGTAGTACCCAAGAAATAAGCATGTCGAGAAGCGCAAGTATCCACATTGCAGCACTTTGCATAGCCATTATGCATCTGCTGTCCTCTTTTCAGGCACAAGCCCAGACATACAGTTACCGGGCATACGATCTCAGTTCCGGTTTACCCGGCAGTTATCTGAGTGTCATTGAACAGGATAAAAGCGGGTTGCTGTGGGTAGGGGTTGATACCGGCCTGTTCAGGTATGACGGTTTTGATTTTCATAAGATGCCATATGCTGACTCTGTCGCACACAGTGCTCCCAACTCTCTTTACTGTGACAGGGAGGGTACCATGTGGGTTGGCCTGGCCGACGGGTCTCTCTACACCTGGAAGTCGGGAGGCAAACTTGAACGCAGGATACTGGAAGGAACGGACAAAATAAACCGGATCACCGAAGGTCCGGATAAAAGAATCTGGATCATCACTCAGACCGGAGGAATCTACCTGGCTGCTGCCGGCGGAGGGGATAAGATCACCAGGCTGGCAATGCCGGACGGACTTGTTGTTTTCGACATCACATTTGCCGGCGGCGATACACTGCTGGTGGCCACGCAGGATAACCTGCACCTGTGCACGCTCTCAGGGAACGATGTAGTTAAGGCTTTCACTTTTCCTGAGCTTGAGTACACGTGGATACATACCGTAATACCCTTTGATGACAATACATGGTTTGCCGGTACTGACTACGCCGGTCTCTTCATGATCAGGCGGCAGAACGGCATTATGACGGCAGAGGTTGTTGGTGATACAACCTTTGTGAACATGCGCATCCCGTCACTGGTAAGAGGACCGGGCCGGAGCCTGATGGTCGCCACCCGTGAGGCAGGGGTCCTGAAGACGGAGTTCAGCGGCGATTTCTCTAAAATGGAGATAACCGGGACTTACGGTATCATTTCCGGGCTTCCTGACAACGATATCCGTACTATCTTCAGGGACCGTGAGGAGAACATCTGGATTGGCCTTTTCAACCGTGGACTGGCTGCAGTCACCACTAATGCCTATTCATTTCATGTGCCTGAGGCTGACAGGGAGATAAGCTTCATTGCAACCTCGCAAGGAAAAATCGTAATGGGCACCAGGAACGGCCTTTATGATTACGATCCCGCAATAGGGAGTTTTACCAATTACCGTCACCTCACCGGGAAGACCGGAGGGTCGGGAATTGTCTCCTGGGCATGCGATGACGCCGGAAACATATGGATCGGCACCATGAGTGACGGACTCTGGGTGATGGATCCCGGGGGCAGGGTGAGATCATTCTTCCGTGCACAGAACCCGGCTCAGAACCGAATCAACGCTATTGCCATGGAGACAGACAACATCTGGCTCGCGACACTAAACGGTGTTGTGCTGCTTGAAAGGGCAACAGGCAGGCAGAAAGCCGTTTACACAACTCTTGACATGCTGCCCCATAACAATGTGACAAACGTGGTTGTCAACAGGGAAGGGGAGGTGCTTGTGGCAACCCAGACCGACAGGCTGTGCTACATACACATCACCGGGGGCGTGCGCAACGAAGGTATGACAATGGACGGAGCGATGATAAACCGCATCCAGAGCATCTCAGTGGCTCCTGACCGCACCGTTTGTGCCGGGACGCTTGGTAACGGACTGTTTCTGTTTGCCGGCGACACGGTTCTCAACTACACCACCGCTGACGGCATGCTCACCAATTTCTGCTACAGCACCCTCATTGACTCTGATGGACGGATATGGACCGGACATGAGAAGGGTTTCTCAATCATCAATCCGGCTTCCGGCTCGGTGAGGTCATTCAGTACGGCATTCGGGGTGAAAGGCGATTGCCTGCCAAATGCCATAGCGGAGACGTCTGACAGGTCAGTCTACATTGGAACCACGGAAGGTATTATTGCCTACAATCCCGGATTGGAGCCTGATTCCTCCGCTCCTCCGCAGGCTGGAATTATTTCAGTGGTGATCAACAATGTCGAGTATCCCTTCCAGGAGGAATATAATCTTCCTTACCGCTCATCATACACCGTGAAGATAAACTATGCAGGCATTTCGCTGCGTGATCCGCTTAATGTCATCTACAGGACGAAGCTTGAGAACTTTGACGAGGAGTGGGGTGAGGAGACAACAAGCAGATCAGTTACCTACAGGCTCAGTGACGGACACTACAGGTTCAATGTCGAAGCTCTTACCAGGGAAGATCCGGAAAATCGGGCAGGTGCCTCTTTCAACCTGGTCATACAGAAGCCATTTACGGAGAAATGGTGGTTCATCCTGTCAGTCCTGGCTCTTCTGGCAGTGGTCGTGTATGTTATTATAAGTCTTCGTGAGAGGGCTCACAGGAAGCAGCGCGAGTACCTTGAGAGTGAGTTGCAGAAACGTACTGCCGAGGTGTATGAGCAGAAAGAGGAGCTGGCTCAGAAGAACCATGATATAACGGAGAGTATCAAGTACGCCAAACGCATACAGAGCAGCGTTCTGCCCGATACGGCAAGACTCTCCACCGTCTTCAGGGAGGCATTCGTCTTCTTCCAGCCCCGCGATATAGTCAGCGGCGACTTCTACTGGTTTGACTGGATAGACAAGGACAGGTTTGTGCTGGTGTGTTCAGACTCAACGGGTCATGGCGTTCCGGGGGCATTCATGTCAATGATCGGGACGGCTCTGCTCCAGGATATCATCACTGTCAAAAAGATCACAAGGCCTTCACAGGTGCTGCATGAACTTGACAGGCTGATCTTCTCAACCCTGAACCAGAACCAGGAGATGGAGGCCTCAAATGACGGGATGGATATAGTGGTGTGTGAATTCAACATCAGGTCAAGGCAGCTGGTGTTCTCTTCCGCAATGCGGCCGGTGATTCTGGTGATTGACGGTGAACAGCATTATGTAAGGGGAAACCGCTCATCAGTGGGTGGCGAATCTGTAACTGAGAAATTCTATGACGACCAGGAGTATCATCTCCGCGAGGGTGATACGGTTTACCTGTTCACTGACGGGTACTGTGACCAGTTCGGTGGCCAGGGCGCTAAAAAGATGAAAATCAGTCGCCTTAAGACTCTTATTGATGACATCAACAGCCTTTCAATGGATCAGCAGAATAACCAGATCAAGGAGTTCTTTGCTGAATGGAAAGGTGACCACGAGCAGGTGGATGATGTCCTCTTTATGGGGCTGAGAGTCTGATCAGTCAATCGTGCATGTGCCGTTCTCATCAAGAACGAACAGGCAGGTAGAGGCAGTGTTGCTCTCATTACCTGCGCGGTCCCTTATCCAGAAGTCGTAATAGAGGGTGTCCGACCCTTCATACAGGAAGTAGAAAAACGTCACGTCAATGGTCCCCCTGAGTATCCTGTTCTGTCCCTCGGGAAGTAAAAAAGGTATTCGGTATTCTGAAGGATAGAGAGGATCGCCCGGAAGAACAAGTTCAAAGTCCTTGCCTCTCTTGCGGTACAGCTTCAGAAAGAGGTTGCTTGATGCATTCTGGCCCGGTAATTCAGGCGCTATATTGCCCAGGTCGCCGTCACCGTCTTCAAAATAGAAATTGAGCTTGCCTGCTTTGGCAGGGTTTCCCAGTATATCGATGCTGTCAAAGAGAGTAAAGGCCCTGAATTCAACTGAAGGTTCATCGGGAAGGTTCTCGACCGGATTGCACGATCCCATCATGATTAACCCTGCAATAACCAATATGATAAGAAATCTCTTCATACCTCTCCGAATGCTTTTTCCAGCAAAAATCACACCAAATTTAACTATTTTTTCCTGAAAAATATCTTTACCGGAGCGCCTGAAAGCTGGAAGTTCTCCCTCAGCCGGTTCTCCACAAACCTTTTGTATGACTCAGTGATATATTGCGGGAAGTTGCAGAAGAAGGCAAACATCGGATATGCTGACGGAATCTGGGTGACATACTTGATTTTGATGTGCTTGCCCTTGATTGAAGGCGGAGGTGTGTCATTTATATACTTGAGCATCACCTCGTTCAGTTTTGAAGTGGGGATTTTTCTTCTCCTGTTCTCATAGACCTCCATGATCAGTTCCAGAACCTTGTGAACTCTCTGTTTGGTGATGGCCGAGATGAACAATATAGGGTAGTCGGTGAAGGGCTCCGTCCTTGATCTTATCTCCTCCTCAAGGTGTTTCGTGCTGTTCTGGTCCTTCTCAATCAGATCCCACTTGTTCACCAGTATTATGACGCCCTTGTTGTTCTTCTGAATGATGCTCAGGATGCTGAGGTCCTGCGATTCAATGCCGCGGGTGGCATCGATGAGCAGGAGACAGAGGTCGCTCTCTTCGATCGCCCTGACAGATCTCAGGATAGAATAGAATTCAATATCCTCTTCTATTTTTGCCTTCTTGCGTAGCCCTGCGGTATCTATCAGCAGGAACCTGGTGTTGAATTTATTGTACAGGCTGTGAACAGAATCGCGTGTTGTGCCTGCCACCGGGGTGACAATATTCCTCTCTTCATCGAGCAGAGTGTTTGCCAGCGATGATTTGCCCACATTGGGTCTGCCCACCACGGCCACCCTTGGTATCTCCTCGGCAGGTTCCTCAACCGTATCGGGAAGGTGCTTCACAATCTCGTCGAGCAGCTCGCCGGTGCCGCTGCCGTTGGCGGAGCTGACAGGAAAATAATCGCCCAGTCCGAGACCGTAGAACTCCGCAGCATCAAGCAGGCGCTTGTGGTTGTCAACTTTATTGACAACAAGTACCACCTTCTTCTGTACCTTGCGGAGCATAACTGCCACAGCTCTGTCGAGCTCATGTATCCCCTCCTCCACGTCGACCATGAATATTATCACATCAGCCTCGCTGATCGCCAGTTTAACCTGGCGGTTGATCTCGCTCTCGAACATGTCATCGGAGTTCTCCACGAAACCTCCGGTATCGACAACGGAGAAATCGACGCCATTCCATATCACCTTGCCGTAATGCCTGTCACGCGTAACCCCGCTCTCCTCATTCACTATTGCGGCGCGGCTCTCCGTCATACGGTTGAAAAGGGTTGACTTGCCTACGTTAGGCCTGCCTACTATTGCTGCTATCTTGCTCATAATTGCTTTTTAAACTACAGGTAACCAAATTTCTTCAACATGCGCGGATTATCGCGCCACTCATGTGCTACCCTGACATAAAGCTCGAGGAACACCTTTTTGCCGAGGAACTCCTCCATTTCTTTTCTTGCACCCGTTCCCACCCGCTTGAGCATTGACCCTTTGTGGCCTATGATGATCCCCTTCTGGCTGTCACGGGCGACATAGATCACTGCGACTATCCTGTTAATGGAAGGCTCTTCATGGTAGCTCTCTATCTCCACCTCCACAGAGTAGGGGATCTCTTTCTGGTATGTCTCGAATATTTTTCCCCTGATGATCTCCGTCACAAAAAATCGATCATAGCGGTCTGTAAGCTGATCCTCCGGAAAATAGGGAGGTCCTTCCGGGAGACGTGTGATAATCTCCCTCAGCAGAAGGTCAGTATTGAATTTCTTAATGGCTGAAACTGGCAGCACCGGCACACCGGGTGCGATTGTGCTCCATGTCTCCACAAGTTTTTCAAGATCAGCCTGGTTTGACAGGTCAATCTTGTTTATTACGATTATTTTCGGCACCGGGGAGGCGAGGATGCGGGTCAGATGCTCCCCGTTCTTTGCTGTCGTCTCAACCACGTCAGTCACATACAGTATCAGGTCAGCGTCGTCAAGGGCAGACTCCACCGATCTCATCATGGCTGCCTGAAGTTTATATTTCGGATTGAGTATCCCCGGAGTATCTGAATAGACTATCTGGTATCCTTCACCGGTGAGAATGCCCATTATCCTGTGGCGGGTGGTCTGGGCCTTCGGTGTGGTGACTGAAAGCTTCTCACCGACAAGGATGTTCATCAGTGTGGACTTCCCTACGTTCGGATTCCCTAATATGTTGACAAAACCGGATCTGTGCTCCATGGAGATGATTTTCTATTTGTAGATTCCTCTCTTGAGCATGCTCACCTCCTTATCGGTCAGGTGCCTCCAGTGGCCGCGCTGAAGATTCTTTTTTGTCAGGCCGGCGAAACTGACGCGGTCAAGTTTTCTTACCCTGTAGCCCAGCTTCTCGAATATTCGCCTCACAACCCTGTTCTGGCCGGAGTGTATCTCGAGGCCCACCTGAGTATGATCTTCCGGCTCAGGGTAGGAGATTGCATCGGCGCTGACTGTGCCGTCATCATCAAGAGTGACCCCGCTGATGATGGCCTCCATATCATGGCGGGTAACCTCCTTGTCGGTGAAGACATGGTACACTTTTTTGGCTCCGTAGCTTGGATGTGTCAGCTTGCCGGCCAGGTCTCCGTCATTTGTAAGGAGCAGCACTCCGGTGGTAGACTTGTCAAGTCTTCCCACAGGGTAAATCCGCTCTGTGGTGGCATCCCTGACCAGGTCAAGCACAGTGACATCGGCATGCGGGTCCTTTACGGTGGTAACGTATCCTTTTGGCTTGTTGAGAAGGATATATACCTTCTTGCCCGGAGCCAGTTTCTTGCCCTTGTATTCAACAGTGTCAGAAGGCTTTACCTTGTGACCCATCTCTGTCACCTTTATTCCGTTGACAGATATGTATCCGTTCTTTATCAGCTCATCAGCTTCACGGCGGGCGCACACGCCGCTGTTGGCTATGTATTTATTCAGCCTGATCAGTTCTCCTGCAACCGGCCCTGCCGCCGGCTTCACGTTTCTTTTTCTTGCTCCCGATGCCTTTCCGGCAGCCGGCTTAACGGATCTTCTTTTTGGCGGCCCTGCCGGCATTTTTTCCATCGTCATAGTTTTTCAGGGTGCAAATTTACAACTATTTACCGGTTTTCTCCCCGATCTTTTTCGCACCTTTGCAGTTGACAAACAATATCATGACATGGCTCTTATAAAATCCATATCCGGCATACGGGGAACCATAGGCGGTAATCCCGGCGAATCACTGACCCCGGTTGACATTGTGAAGTTCGCATCAGCTTACGGTACCTGGCTCAGGAGACGAGGCCGCGGTCCGCTGAAGGTTGTAACGGGAAGGGATGCCCGTGTTTCGGGCGAGATGGTTGCTGCGCTGGTGAACGCCTCGCTGCGCAGTGTCGGGATTGATGTCATTGACGCCGGACTGGTCACTACCCCCACGGTTGAACTGGCCGTTACCGGGCTGAAGGCCGGCGGGGGTATTATCTTCACCGCAAGTCATAATCCGGCCCAGTGGAACGCCCTCAAGCTGCTTGATGAGGCCGGGGAGTTTCTGAGCGACAGCGATGGCCGGAAGGTGCTGGAACTGGCTGAGAATGCTGATTTTGAATATGTAACCTATGATAAGCTGGGCTCCCTGATTTCTGATCACGGGTGGACTGAGAGACATATAAAGGAGGTACTTGCAATGCCTCTGGTTGACAGGGAAGCCATACACAGGGCAGGGTTCACCGTGGCTGTCGATGCCGTAAGCTCTGTGGGCGGTATAGCAATACCTGCCCTGCTGAGGGCGCTGGGAGTAAAGAAGGTCATTGAGCTTTATTGCGAGCCCACCGGACTCTTTCCTCACAATCCCGAACCTCTGCCTGACCATCTCGGAGATATCTCGCGCGTTGTGAAGGACCATGGCGCCGACCTGGGCTTCGTGGTTGACCCCGATGTTGACAGGCTGGCTATCATATGTGAAGACGGCTCTATGTTCGGTGAAGAGTATACGCTTGTCTCAGTGGCCGATTACGTACTGGGTCGGATCAAAGGCTCCACGGTATCAAACATGTCTTCCTCGAAAGCCCTCAGGGATATCACTGAAGGACACGGATGCACCTACAGCTCCGCACCCGTGGGAGAGGTCAATGTGGTTGCCGAGATGAAACGGACCGGTGCGGTCATTGGTGGGGAAGGCAATGGCGGGGTCATATATCCGGCACTGCATTACGGCCGTGACGCACTCGCCGGTGTTGCACTGTTCCTGACTCACCTGGCCGGGAAGGGAGTGACCTGCACTGAGCTTCGGCGCGGGTATCCTGATTACTACATCGCAAAGACGAAAATTGAGCTGAGTGGCGACCCTGATCCTGATAAACTGCAGGCAATGCTGAAACGGGAATACCCTCAGGCGGTATTTGACACCCGCGACGGTATCAAGCTGGACCTCCCGACAGGCTGGGTTCAGATAAGAAAGTCGAACACTGAACCCATCATGAGAATTTATGCCGAGGAGAGAAAAAAGGACCTGGCTGAAAAACTGGCCGCAGATGTGACGGCCATTGTTAAAAATATGTAAAACATTCAGCCGTATCAGGGTTTTCATGATTTTCTGAACGGTTTTTGCTCATATGCATACCGGTAAGTTAATGAAAGTTAATGTTTCCTTAAAATGAGCATAGGGAACCTGAATTTGTAATAATTTCACCGCTTAATTCATATTAACAGAAATATCCGCAGATGAAAAGGACAATTACCATTACGACGATCATTGTTGCAGTAGCAGTTATTTTAATGATTGTGATAAGCAGGATTGCAGGTAAGGAAGATCTTAGTGTACTTTTTACCGAGGTAAAAAAAGGAGATTTTGAAGTAGTTGTGACAACCACAGGGGAACTACAGGCGGAGGTGTCACTTGACATCAAGGCGCCTGAAGGTCTGTCGAGCCGTAACATGAGATTTGGTGGCATAAAGATACAGGATCTCGTTCCGGAAGGGACGGAAGTAAAGGAGGGCGATTATGTTGCCACACTTGACCGTTCAAGCGTTGACAATACTCTGAAGGATGAGCTCGACAGGCAGGAGCAGCTTGAGACGGAATTGCTTAAAAAGCAGCTTGACACAACCATCAGCCTTGCAAACCTCAGAGATGATATTCTCAACCTTAAGTTCAATCTTGAAGAAGCGGAAATTACTCTGGAGCAGTCGAAGTATGAACCTCCGACAACCATCAGACAGGCAAGGATTACACTTGACAAGGCCGAGAGATCCTATGAGCAGGCGGTTAGCAACTATGACCTGAAGGTACGACAGGCAAGGGCTGATATAAAAGACACTGAGCTGCAGCTGACCAAACAAAGACGAAAAGTTGAGGAAATGCAGAGTATTATTCAGAAGTTCGAAATCATAGCACCAGCAGACGGCATGGTTATCTATAAGCGTGAATGGGGCGGGGCAAAACGAAAAGTAGGTTCCGAGGTGAATGCCTGGGATCCGGTAGTCGCCACACTCCCCGATCTGTCATCAATGATCTCCAAGACTTATGTGAATGAGATTGATGTAAGCAAGGTAAAGGCAGGGCAGAAGGTAAGGCTCTCCGTTGATGCATTCCCTGATAAAACATATACAGGGACTGTTGTCAGCGTGGCCAATATCGGTGAGCAGCTGCCCAACACAGATGCAAAGGTGTTTGAGGTCATTACCAAGGTTGACGGCTCCGATCCCATCCTCAGGCCATCAATGACCACCGGCAACCAGATAATCACCAAAACTTTCACCGATGTTATCTACATTCCTCTTGAAACTGTTTTTGCCACGGCTGACAGTATACCTTTTGTATATAAGAAGGATGGCTCGCGCCAGGTGGTAATGCTTGGTGAATCAAATGAGAATGACGTGATTGTTGAGCAGGGTCTTGAGAAGGGCGATAAGCTCTATCTTACCATACCGGAAGAATCAGAAAAGTTCAAGATGCAAGGTGAGGAGCTCATCGCCGGCATCAGGGAGCGCAAAAGGCAACAGCTTGAGGAGGAGAAAGGCAGACAGAACGCTGGTCCGCGTGCGGGAACAATGCCTGCAAACATGACCCCTGAACAGATGCGTGAGTACCTGCAAAACCTGACCCCGGAGCAGCGTGAGGCAATGCGGCAGATGAGGGGTACCGGAGGACAAGGAATGGGACAGGGAAGACCCGCAGGCACCACGACGGACACAACTGCGACGCAGAGACGGGTGGTTATCCGCAACCAGTAGCTCCGTTCGGAATTAAATGAGGCAAATAACGAAGGAATAATATGTTCAAGAGATACGGCCACGACATACGCATCGCTGTTGAGTCGATCGTGTCAAACAAGCTGAAGTCAGTACTTACCGCTCTCGGCATTATCTTCGGGGTGGCTGCTGTCATCAGCATGCTGGCGATAGGCAAGGGGGCTCAGCAGGAGATACTTGACCAGATAAAAATGGTAGGTGTGAATAACATACTGATCAGCCCGATTGTTCAGGAGAAGGAGACAGACAGCGAGGAAGCTGAAAAACAACTGAACAAATTCTCAAGGGGACTGACCCTGCTGGATGTGGAAGCAATCCGCAGCAGTCTCCCTTCAGTAAAAAGAATCAGTCCCGAGATCTCCTTCAACTCCACCATAGTGCTCAGTGGCATGAGATATACCGCCAAGCTGGTCGGAGTATCCAATGACTACTTCGAATTATATAACCTTCCGTTGTATCAGGGGGTCTTTTTCAACGATTACCAGGAAGCCCACGGCATACAGGTTTGCATAATAGGCGCAAATATAAGGGCCAAATTTTTCAGCCAGGTTGATCCTATCGGACAGTACCTCAAGTTTGACAATGTATGGCTTAAGGTCATTGGCGTGCTTGAGAAAACAAACGTCTCACTAACGGGATTCGAAGAGCAGGGGGTGAACGTATACAATGACAATGTGTACATACCAATCAAAACAATGCTGATGAGGTATCAGAACAGGGCCCTTGTCAATACCAAGCTTGCCACGGAAGCCACCTCGATGCAGATCTTCGGGGGAGGCGGACATATGGGGAGGGTCATCGTGAGCAGCTCCAGCGCATCAACCAGTGAGACCAACTATAATCAGCTTGACAAGATAGTTGTGCAGGTGCATGAGACGGAGCAACTCACACCTACTACCGAAGTGCTCAGCAGGATGATGCTGAGGAGACATACGGGGGTCAAGGACTTTGAGATAACGGTTCCCGAGTTATTGCTTAAGCAGCAGCAGCGAACCAAGGACATTTTCAATATCGTTCTCGGAGCCATAGCGAGCATCTCATTGATAGTGGGAGGCATAGGAATCATGAATATCATGTTCGCCTCGGTGATGGAGAGGATAAAGGAGATCGGCACCAGGATGGCTATTGGCGCCAAGAAGATGGACATTGTGGTGCAGTTCCTCTCGGAGGCCGTGCTGATAAGTGTCACCGGCGGATTTATCGGTGTTTTCATCGGGATAATACTCTCTGTCGCCATCCAGGAAATAGCCGGCATTACAACCATTATTTCGTTATTCTCCGTTGTTGTGGCCTTCGGCGTCTCAGCTGCGGTAGGGGTAATTTTCGGGTATTCACCCGCAAAGAGAGCCTCCGAAAGAGATCCGATCGAGTCGCTTCGTTATGAATAATCCAGTGTTATGAAAAGAGTAAAATTAGTTTTAATAATCATTCTTTTAGTCACTATAACTCCGGTTCTCAACTCACAGGAGATAAGGCAACTGACATTTGATGAAGTTATATCGCTGGCTGCTGAGCAGTCGCCCAATGCCCTGATGGCCAAGCACAGGTTCCGCGCGAGTTACTGGCAATACAGGACCTTCGTGGCTGAGTACAGGCCAATGCTCTCTCTTAACGGGACCGTTCCCAACTACAGCAGTGCCTACAACAGGGTATGGAACTCATCGACACAGGAGTACGAATATGTGGCTGTAAATGTCCTCCAGACGCAGGGCTCGCTTTCTCTTACCCAGAATATCGGACCCACAGGCGGAACCATCTCACTTAACTCAGATATTACCCATGAGGTTGATTTTGAGCGCGATTCATACAAATACATAACATCTCCGCTGAATATTATTCTCACCCAGCCAATCCTCAGGTACAATGAGCTCAAGTGGCAGAAAAAGATTGAGCCTCTCAAGTATGAAGAGGCGCGCAAGACTTATCTGCGTGAGGTCGAGAATGTCCGTATTATGGCTGTACAGAATTTTTTCAGTCTGGCTCTCGCTCAGATAAACAGGGAGATTGCAGAGACCAACATGCAAAATGCCGACACTCTCTACCAGATAGCAAAAGGGCGTTACAATCTTGGAACCATTGCAGAAGACGAACTGCTTCAGCTGGAGCTGTCATACCTCAATGCAGGAACTGCAATTAACGAGTCTGAGATCAACCTGCGTGACCGCGAGATCAGGCTTCGTTCATTCCTTGGATTTAACCAGAATGTCAGGCTCGAGCTGCTTATTCCAAGCTACATACCTGAGCTTGAGGTTGAGGTGGCTGAGGTGATGAAGCTTGCCGAAGAGAACAATCCAGACCTGATAGCCCTTGAGAGACAGCTTGTTGAGGCGCAGAGCTCAGTAGCGCAGGCTAAGGCAGAGAAGGGTCTGAATGCAAACCTCTCCGCCTCCTACGGTCTGCGCGATCAGGACCCTGACTTCAATCTGGCCTATTCAAATCCGGACAGGCAGCAGAGCGTCAGGCTTGGCTTTTCAATGCCAATACTTGACTGGGGTCTGGGACGCGGAAGGTACAAGATGGCACGTTCGAGCCAGGAGCTGACTCAGGTTCAGGTGGAACAGTCACGCATCGACTTTGAACAGAACCTCATGCTCGATGTCCAGCAGTTCAACCTGCAGGATGACCAGGTGAAAATAGCTGCCAAATCAGACACTGTGGCAGCCAAAATGTATGAGGTGACCAAACAGAGATTCCTCATTGGAAGGATTGACGTGCTTGAGCTTAACAATGCAGACACCAAGAAAGACCAGAACAAACGGAGCTACATTCAGGCACTCAGTAACTACTGGGTATATTTCTTTAATATGCGGTCTCTCACCCTTTATGATTTTCTGAACAGGAAACCTTTGGAAACCGACTTTGAGAAGCTGGTTGAATAGCTGAAAACAGCACAGTTCAGGACTGCCGGCCCATGCCGGCAGTTTTACTTTTTTATAATATGCTTTAAGAAAATAAAGTTTTATATTTGCGCCTCGTATTATTTAAGCTAATCATACACAACCATTAAATTTAAAAGCGGATACAGATGCAGAATAAAGGTTTAATTACAGCTCTGGCTATTGCCCTGACCCTTGTTTGCGTTTACCAGCTCTCTTTCACGGTTGCTTCATACAAGGTGAAGAAAGAGGCCAGGGAATATGCGGCAGGAGATATGAACAAAGAGGTGGCTTATATTGATTCAGTCGCCTCGTTGCCAAAGGATCAGTGGGGATTCATTGGCAATACCTATAAGCAGGTGCAGTCAAAGGAGCTCAACCTGGGTCTTGACCTGAAGGGCGGTATGAACGTTGTACTTGAGATCTCGGTTGATGATATTATAAGGGCTCTTTCCAACTACAGCACCGACAAGACATTCAATGAAGCCCTGGCCCTGGCAAAACGAAAACAGCTGGATGGGAGTAATGAAGACTATATCACTTTGTTCATAAGGTCATTCGAGGAAACAGATCCCAATGGCAGGCTGGCAGCAATTTTTGGTACTGTGGAGCTGAAAGACCGCATCAACTTCAACTCCACCAACGCCGATGTTCAGAAGGTACTTGAAGAGGAGACAAACGCTGCTATTGACAACGCTTTCAACGTATTGAGAAACAGAATAGACCGTTTTGGCGTTGTTCAGCCCAATATTTCGCAGTTGCAGCCCCGCGGCCGTATCCTGGTTGAACTGCCGGGTGTCAAAGACCCGCAGAGGGTACGTGACCTCCTGCAGGGAACGGCTAACCTCGAATTCTGGGAGACATATGAAAACTCTGAGGTGATAGGTTACCTGATGCAGGCGAATGATTTTCTCAAGTCGATACAGCCCGCTGAGACCGTGACTTCTGAGACTGCTCTGACTGACAGCATTGCCCCGGCAGACACCACAGTCTCCGGTGACAGGTCTCTTCTCGACATGGTCAGCAGTGACACAGCAACTGCCTCCGAGGCATCGACCCTTGAGGAGTTCACCCGTCAGAACCCGCTCTTCGGAGTCCTGAGGCCGAATGTGGGTCAGGACGGACAGCCGGTGCCGGGCAGTCTTATCGGCTTCACTGCCGGCAAAGACACCGCAAAGGTGAACAATCACCTGTCAATGAACCAGGTGAGGGCGCTCCTGCCCAGGGAACTGAAGTTCTACTGGAGCCAGAATCCTTACAAATACGATGAGACCAACACGCTCTATGAGCTGCATGCCATTAAGGTCTCGACGCGTGACGGCCGCGCACCCCTGACGGGTGATGTTGTTACCGGAGCCCGTCCGTCAACCGGGGTGACAGGTTCTGACATCAAGGTCGATTTTTCAATGAACGGTGAAGGTGCGAAGATATGGCAGCGCATGACCCGTGAGAATATAGGTCGCTGCATTGCAGTGGTGCTTGATGACTACGTGAGATCCTACCCGCGAGTCCAGAATGAGATTGCAGGCGGGAATACCGAGATTACCGGCGACTTCACCCTTGAGGAGGCTGAAGACCTTGCCAACATCCTCAAATCAGGGAAGATGCCTGCTCCTGCCCGTATCATCCAGGATACCGTTGTGGGCCCCACCCTTGGTAAAGAGGCAATCAGCAACGGCATGAAGTCATTCATCATCGCCTTCATCATTGTTCTCTTATATATGATTTTCTATTACAGCCGCTCGGCTGGACTTGTGGCGGACGTTGCCATGACTGTCAACCTCTTCTTCATGATGGGTGTGCTGGTATCACTGAATGCCGTTCTGACACTGCCCGGTATTGCAGGTATCGTACTGACCATCGGTATGTCGGTAGATGCCAACGTGCTCATCTTCGAGAGGATCAAGGAGGAGCTTCGGGGCGGCAAGGGCGTTAAGCAGGCCATTGCCGACGGCTACAAGGGGGCCTCGTCCGCTATCATAGACAGTAACCTTACCACGCTTGTTACCGGTGTCATACTTTACTACTTCGGCACAGGTCCCATCAAGGGTTTTGCTTCGACCCTGGTTATAGGTATCATCACGTCACTCTTCTCGGCTGTGCTTATCTCACGCCTTATATATGAGTGGCTGCTGAAAAAGAATACCAATCTTAAATTCTCGGCTCCCTATACACAAAACTTCATGGCCAACATGAAGATAGACTTTGTTGATTTAAGGAAGTACGGATACATCTTCTCAATCGCACTCACCATACTCAGCATAGTGACTCTTTCAACAAAGGGACTGAGCAAGGGTATCGATTTCACCGGCGGACGCAATTACGTTGTCAGGTTTGAACAGCCCGTCAACACTGTGGATATTTCCAATATGCTCTCTGATGAACTTGGAAGTGACCCGCTGGTTGTGACCTTCGGATCTGAGAACCAGGTTAAGATCAGCACCAAGTACAAGGTGGATGATCCGAGTGCCACAGCCGAGGTAAACAGTCTGATATATAACGGGCTGAAGGAGCTTCTCCCGGGCGTTGACCAGACCACCTTCGTGAATGAGTACATCGTCAGTTCCGAAACCGTGGGGCCCACCATCGCAAAGGACCAGGCCTCCAAGGCAATCTGGGCTATAGGACTTGCCCTGGTTGGCATGTTCCTCTACATATTTATCAGGTTCCGCAAATGGCAGTACGGGGTTGGCTCAGTGGTTGCACTGGCACACGACGTCATAATCGTGCTGGGCCTCTATTCAATACTGCAGGGAATCATGCCCTTCTCTATGGACATCGACCAGGCGTTCATTGCGGCCATACTGACAGTGGTGGGTTATTCACTCAATGACACCGTGGTTATCTTTGACAGGATAAGGGAGTATCTGCCCATCTACAGGAAGAGGTCCACCAAGGAGGTATATAACATGGCTCTGAACAGCACCCTGGCCAGAACACTCAACACCGGTATGGCAACCATATTCGTCCTGATTGTGATCTTCATTTTCGGAGGGGAGGTGATCAGAGGATTTATATTCGCCCTCCTCTTCGGGATCGTCTTCGGTACCTATTCGTCACTTTTCATCTCAACCCCTGTGCTCTACGAAACCACAAAGAGAAAGGGAGCTGACAGCGATGCCGGCACTGCTGAGCCAGAAAAGAAAAAGATAGCCGGTTAACGGCATCTGACCTGAGGCTGCCCCGATGAGGCAGCCTCAGTCATTTCTTGGCACACCCCTCCCGTTTTTTATTATTCTTTAGTACCTTTGCCGGGCAGTTGTGAACAGGTATATGGGAATGCTACTCTTCATAAGCGGACAGGAAATAATTATCATTCTGATAGTTATTCTGATCCTCTTTGGCGCTGACAAACTCCCGGAGATAGCCCGTACCATGGGCAAGGGCATGCGGGAGGTGAGGAAAGCCACTGATGAAATCAAGAGGGAGTTTGATGAGAGCACCCAGGATATCCGGAAAGACATCAGCGATGTCACTGACTCGGTCAGGCGGGATATCAATGACGTCAAAGAGAGTGTGACCCGGGAAGTCAACGATGTCACAGAGAGCGTGACCCGCGAGGTTAACGATGTTGCAGAAAGTGTGAACCGGGAGGTCTCTGATGTGACGGACAGTGTTAACTACGAAGTAAATGAAGTGGCTGATGACGTGCACAAGGATTTCAAAGAAGCCGCGTCGCCGCTCTCAGACGAGATAAATGACACTGCGAGTGATATAAACAAGGAGGTTCAATGATCAAGGCAACCGGCATTCTCAAGTCATATGGTGATCTGAAGGTGCTCAAGGGGATCAACCTTGAGGTAAAGGAGAAGGAGGTTGTGGCCATCGTTGGTGCAAGCGGCGCCGGAAAAACAACATTGCTGCATATCATAGGCACCCTTGACAGGCCTGACGGCGGTACGGTGCTGTATCATGGGCAGGATGCGGGGTCACTCTCTCAGCGTGCGCTGGCAGCATTCAGAAACCGCAACATCGGCTTTGTTTTCCAGTTTCACCAGTTGCTGCCGGAGTTCACTGCACTTGAAAATGTGTGTATCCCGGCGCTGATAGCCGGTAAATCGCGTGCCGAGGCCGGGACAAAAGCTTCAGAGCTGCTGGCGTTTCTGGGATTGAGCGACAGGCTTGACCACAAGCCGTCACAGCTCAGCGGCGGCGAGCAGCAGCGTGTGGCGGTGGCCCGCGCCATAGTCAACAGTCCCTCCCTGATCCTGGCAGACGAGCCATCCGGTAACCTCGATACTGAGAACAAAACAGAGCTTCATAAACTGTTTTTCAGGCTGCGTGACACCTTCGGCCATACTTTCATTATCGTGACACATGATCCTCAACTGGCCGCCATGTCTGACAGAACCATACGGATAAAGGACGGACTGATCACCAGTTGAAGCAGATACGATTCCTTCAGGCAATTATAGGGTTTCTATAGCTTTCCCTTACTTCTGTACAATAATATATGAAGATAACCTTGACATTAATGCAAATAATGACGATATTTGCCATGACTTTGTTACAAAAAAATCATATATCGTGATTTTCAGGAGAGCATTAGAGAAAAATCTTGAGACCTGGAGAAGGCATTCAAATCGTAAGCCACTCATATTGAGAGGGGCCAGGCAAATTGGTAAAACAACTCTTATTAAGGAGTTTGCAAAGTCTTATTCCTATCAAATTGTATTGAATCTTGAAAAGTCACCTGATGCTGAAGTTTTCAATGATAACATGGATGTAAAATCCATTGTGGAGTCACTTTTCCTTTCAGCAAATATTCCAATATCAGCAATAGGTGAAACCTTGCTTTTTATTGACGAGATTCAGGAATCACCGGCAGCTATTCAGATGCTGAGGTATTTCTACGAGGAGTATCCCCGGCTCAATGTGATAGCGGCCGGATCACTCCTGGAGTTTGCAATGAAAAGAGTGAAAAGCTTCCCTGTTGGAAGAGCTGAATTTTTATACATGCATCCAATGAATTTCATTGAATATCTTGAGGCTATTGACCATAAGCCGGCATTGGAGCAGCTAAATAAAGTACCGGTTGAACCTTATGCTCATTCAGTGCTGTTGACGTTATTTAACAGGTATGCCATTGTCGGGGGAATGCCGGAAACAGTAAGTACTTACCTTGAAACGGGTAGTATGACAGAATTGCCCGGAGTTTATGAAGGTATTTTGGGGACATATATCAGTGATGTTGAAAAATACGCTTCAAATGATACGGAGCGAAAGATTATGAAACACATAATGTCTACAGCCCCGCTTTATGTTGATCAGCGGATCAAATTTCAGAATTTTGGACAATCAAACTACAGGTCAAGAGAGGCGGGGGAGGCTTTCCGAAATTTAAACGATGCTAAGATCATTCGGTTGATATACCCGACCACCGATGCTGATGTCCCGGTAAAGACTGATTTGAGGAAGTCGCCCCGTCTGCAATTCCTTGATACCGGCTTGATTAACTATAGGCTGGGTATTCAGGCTGGCATGATTTCTTTCACAGATTTGAGCAATTCTTATAAAGGGGCAATTATCCCGCACGTAATTATGCAGGAGTTAATATCGCTGAATACAATTAATGACAACAATCCACATTTTTGGGTTCGCGAGAAAAAACAGTCCTCCGCCGAAGTAGATATGGTATTTACCTACCGCGACAAGGTTATTCCTATTGAAATCAAATCAGGCAAGGATGGAACATTAAGGTCACTCCATCAGTTTATTGAGCTTTGTAACCATCCATATGCTGTCCGGATGTACGGAGGGAAATTTGAGATTCTTAAAACAAAAACCGCAGGCGGCAAACCCTATTTGCTCATGAGTATGCCTTATTACCTTGGTACCAGATTGCCTGATTACATCGCTTATTTTGTAGATAATAATCAACTTGCTTAAGCTTAATCAATCTGGCCTGATACAGGACTATGGAGTTAAATAAGACACAGCTGAAGAGGCTGCTTGACCAACGGGTTGATCTGTACAACAGGCCTTCATTCATAGGCTTTGATCCGATTAGCATCCCGCACAGGTATTCAAAAAAGGAAGATATAGAGATTGCCGGGTTCCTTGCAGCTACGATAGCATGGGGAAACCGCCTGTCCATTCTCCGCAGCGCAGACCGCATGATGGCGATCATGGGAAATTCACCGTATGATTTTGTGATTAATCACAGTGACAGTGACCTGAAATGCATCGACGGATGCATACACCGCACTTATTTCGCCGAAGATTTCATCTATTTCATTGAAGCTCTGAAATATTTATACCTTGAGAAAGGTGGGATGGAGGCAATATTTGCCAGGCATCAGACTGAGGATTCACTGCAGCCGGCCATACACGAGTTTGGGAAAGTATTTTTTGAGTTGCCTCATAATGCAAGGACTCGCAGGCATCTCTCTGATCCAGATAAGGGATCTGCTGCCAAACGGATCAATATGTT
>DZBJ01000049.1 GCA_022736275.1 Rikenella microfusus
GTGTTTGGTGATGTGACGTTGAACCAGGGGTTGTTTGAGGCCGGCTGGCTGGTGGTGCTGTTCCAGTACATCCTGACCAGGGGGTTGCTTCCATATGCATGGTTGAGAACCACGTCAAGAATAACCGCTATTCCGCGGCCGTGGCATGAGTCTATCAGCTCCTTCAGATCATTTGCGGGGCCGTAATACTTGTCAACGGCAAAATACATCGAAGGGTTATAGCCCCAGCTGCTGTTGCCCTCGAATTCATTTACGGGCATCATCTCGATTGCATTCACTCCAAGTCTTGTGAAATAATCAAGAGAGTCACGGATAGTATTGAAGTCATGCTTTTCCACGAAGTCACGCACCAGCATTTCGTAAATGACAAGGTCATCCTTTGCGGGAGGCGTGAAACTGCTGTTCTTCCACACATACTGAGGCGGCCGTGTCTGCAGGACTGAAGCGAGACCGTCAGCCAGTCCAGCCGGGTATGGCTTCAGGTCGGGGTAGGTCGATGCGTCAATGTACTTGTCGTTCCACGGATCGAGGATCTTTGTCGTATAGGGATCAGGTATACGTATGGTCTCATCTATCATATACTGAAAAGCGTACTCCTCTGCAGGATCAAGTCCCGACACTTCCAGCCAGTACCAGTTACCGTCAGGACTTCGCTTCATGAATCCCTCAGCACTGTAGACCCAGTCGTTAAAGTCGCCCAGTACAAAGACATTATCCTTATAAGGTGCATATAAAAGGAACGCCGCGGTGTTGTCGCCGGTGACATTCACTCCCGGTTTCAGTCCTGCCGGTACCGGTTCGGTAACCGTCGCCGTACGGATAAAGTAGTAGGCTGAGTCTGCCTTCAAGACGTTGTTATACCATGCCTTAACCAGCAGCTTGAAGAGTCCGGAACCTGCTGCGGTGACAGTGTGCGACAGGGTGGTTTCAGTAACCTTTTTCAGCCTTACTCCATTTTGCAGAAGGATAATTGAATCACAAACTGAGGCAGATGCCAGCACTGCTATCTGCTCACCCGGATTGGTAAGTGAAGTGTACTTGTCAGGCTGGGAAAGCAAGAGCTCGAAGGCAGCCTGCTCGCTCACGTTGTAGAAGATATCTGCACCTCCTGCGTCACGGCCTGTCCGGGAACCGTCAGAATTGCGGAAGACAAATGCAAGCTTCTGTATCTGCTCACCAGCCGGTACACCGTAAAATTCTCTTATTGATGGAGATATTGAAAGGGTATAAACATTCGCAGAAACCCTGGTCAGTTTTGCTTTCGCCAGGTTCGTTGTCCAGCCGGCAATGACATATTTCCAGTCTGAAGGTCCCGAACTCAGGTTTGTTATCACCCCGGTATGTGCATAAACATCATCATTCGGATAATCTTTCAGCCCCATATCTCCCTTATCGGCATTGAAGGTAATGACAACCGGCCCTGAAGAGACAGGAAACACCGGATTGGTGACGATCACCTGCGCGTTCAATGCCATGCTCCACCCTGCCAGCACTATTATCAGAATCAGTAGTTTTGCTCTCATTGTAATTGTTTCAGCTAACGAATATCCTTAAAAATAATCAAAAACCTCTTCCGGTCAAAGAAGAGGTTTTTGATTTTAAAGAACTATAGGGTTAAAGCCATCCTCCGGCCTTTGGCCCAATTTAGTTTTTGGTCAAAGTTGCCACCTTCGTCCATGGATTCAGCGTAATTGTATAATTACCTGCCGAAGGAACGGATATGTTGTCACCGCCCGGCGTGAGTGCTGTGAGGCTTCCTCCCAGGTTGTAATCCCAGCCGTCATTGGCCCTGAATTTGAACGCAGCTGCTGTCAGGTTAAGGGTAACGGTGAAACGACCGTTGACTGCATCCCATGTCATATTCGTGTCATCTGACCATCCACCGGGTGTTGCATCACCGATGACGCCCCACCTGTCTGCACGATAAGTATATGCAAGAGGTGTGCTCAGGTCAAGGGTAATAGCATAATCGTCTTCAACCGTGGTTGAGATGTTGTCGCCTCCGGCAACAAGACTAAGGCTGCCTGCCGGTGCGCCATAATTGTAACCCCAGTCGTTGTTGGCTCTGAACTTCCAGCCTCCGGTCGTCATATGAATGCCGCCTTTCCATACACGCACTGCAGGATCATAGGTCAATGGCAGCTGGGAGCTCCATCCGGTGAGATCACCGATAACACCCCAGACAGTTGCAACTGCAGTGTAGGTCATGGGGTTAACACCGGCATTTACATTCAGTTTGTAATAGCCTGCGGGTAGATTGATGTTGTCACCCGTTTCGGAAAGTGTTCCGGCAGTAGCGCCAGCGCCATAGTTCGGACCGTTCCAGTTTGGCTGCGAAGCAAACTTCCAGTTGTTGGAGGCGTTTGCCATGTAGACGTAACCCTCAACATTGTTTGGGTTGGCCTCATTGCTCTTGACCATCGGCGACTTGTCAGGCGACCAGTCGGCCAGGCCTGAGCCCGGATAACTTGCAGCTACATAATCTCCTGGTACGTACCAATTACGCACACTGACCAGCGTGGTGAATGATATTTCCGGGCCGTAGGCTGTCCCTATACTGTTTGTGGCGTAAGCGCGCACATAGTATTTGGTGAGGCCACGCAAACCGGTAAGATTGCTCACAAAGGCTCCGGTGTTTGCGCCATCGGTGGTCTTAGTGCCTGCAATGGTAGGATTAGCAGTTAATCCGTAGCAAACACCGCGAGCAGTCACAGCCGACCCTCCGTCAGCAGTCACCTCACCGCCGGTTTTGGCAGTAGTACCCGTCACCTCTGTGGCAGCAACTGTTGTTACCGTGGGCAATATGGGCATGGTGGTGAAGGTAAGCTCCTCCCCATATACCGTTCCTGCCTGGCCGGTTGCATAGGCCCGTGCATAATAGGTTTTGGCAAAATCCAGACCGGTGAGAGGAACATTGTAGGCAGCCGTAGTGGCTACTCCCGTGAAAACAGCCTTTGACTTGGCAATCGTTGGTGCAGGCGTCTGATCATAACATACGCCCTTTTCGGTAAAGCCATCGCCCTGGGCTACAACAAATCCCTGCACCACAGCCGAATTTGATGTGATACTGGAAACCTTGGCTGTACCCAGCTTCGGGTCAAGTCTGACATCCGATGTCTCCTTTGTGCAGCCGGCAAGAAGTATTGCCGCTGCAACAGGGAGCATCATAATTCTGAATATTGGTTTCATTTTCATAAATCTTTCTTTTAGATATTCTCGGGACTATAGTTTAACCAGGGTACATGAACCGGCTTCGGTTGGCCCCGTCGGTTGCGTGATAGTCATTGTGATGTTATAGGTTCCAGGCTCTACGGTAATATTATCACCGTTATGGAAAAGGTTAGTAAGATCCTTTGTACCCGGGTAATATCCAAGGTTCCATGCCCAGCCGTCATTAAGCCTGAATTTTATATCTCCGGCAACGAGGGTCACATTATTTATATACCATGTACCATTGGCAGAGTTATAATCCATTTTCGTGTCAGGACTGTTCCAGCCGTTCGGGGTTGCCGAGCCGACAAGCCCGATCTTATATTCTTCAACCTTGTAAGTCAATGCGTTGACATCAACCGTAAGTCTATGCCATCCACTGGATGCAACGGTAATACCCGCGCCGTTTACTGCAAGTGCCGATCCGCTGGCCCCGTAGGAAATACCTGAATCAGGGTCCAGCAAGGTAAACGGTTTAGCGGCGTCAAGCTTGACGTAGCCAAGATACTTACCATCACCCTTGGCTGACTCGATCTTCTGAGCCAGGCCGGAGTCGATGAGGTCAAGGCGGGGAAGGCCATAGGTAGTGACATCTGCCGTTTTGGCGGCTGAAGAATACACCATCGGATCAGCTGTAGTCCCGGGTGCTCCTGTGCCGGCGTCCACGACCAGAACAGATCTGATCCGGAAGTCAGCCGAAGAGACTGCATCAGCCGGGAATAATTTAAGAAGGATCCCGTTGAGATCACTCTGGGTGATTTTGATAGAGGTATCCTGAACCCCTGAGTATACTGTTACTGCATCAGCAAAGTTATTTCCTGCGGCACAAGCCTCAAGGACGTAATTGGCTGAAGCCTGAAATCCGGGATCAACAGGAGTGCCGACAAACTCAAGTACCTCTCCGGCGTTGGCTCTCGAAAGGGTCAGGTCAGGCATTGTCTTGAGCGTCGGAGCAATCGGGTTGGCCAGTATCACGACCTTTGTGCCGTCCTCTTCACAACCGGTGAAAAGGCCAAGCAACCCGATGAACGTCAGATATATTATTAAATTTTTCTTCATTTTTCTGTGTTTTAAAGATTAATAACCCGGGTTATTCACTCCGTTATAGTTCGGATTTGCTGAGAGCTCATCACCCGGGATCGGAAAGAGATCCATGTGGTCTGAAGTGCTCAGGCCTGCAAAGGTGCCGCCTTTCCATTGCCATACGTATTCCCCGCCGGTGAACTTGCCGAAGCGTATAAGGTCAGTGCGTCTCTGAGCCTCATAATAGAATTCGCGGCAACGCTCATCAAGGATGAAATCAAGGTCAATGTCGGTAGAGGTGATGTTTCCGCTTGTATTTCCATAAGCACGCTCTCTTATAAGGTTGATATCAGCAACGGCCGCATCAATATTTGCACCACCGCCCAACCTGAAGAGTGCTTCAGCCCTCATCATATATGCGTCTGCCAGACGGAATACCGGGAAGTCGGTGCATGCGTAAGCAGCGCTGTAGTTTGCCGGCCGGCTGCCGTCAGCGTTCCTTGCCGTAAATTTATAGACACCGATTCCGTAGTCACCGCTAGATGAAGCGCTTGGGATATTCATCGATTTCTTCATCTTCAGGAAGACGCGCTTGTCGTCACACTGCGAAAACAACGGATCAGTAGCCGGGACAGGAACATTGCCGTAAGTTGCAATTGTATCAACCAGGATATTCATGAAATTTACCCTGGCACGGTTGCCGTTCCAGTTGGTGTTGGAGGTCAGTCCGTGGAAATCCTCAGCCCTGATATAGGTTGCATCGCTGGATGACTCTATAATGAAAGTTGTGCCAACATAACCCTGTGTATATACGCCGTCCTGTTCCCATGCAAAGATCATCTCGGGGTTATGGGCACCGTCATTATCTGCGCTGAAATTCTGCCTGTAATTAGTTGCAAGCGAGTATTTTCCGCTGCTGATCACCTTGTCGCAGTAGGTTTTGCAGTCAGCCCACCTGGCTGTGCCTGTGTAAACTTCAGCGTTAAGGTACAGCCTTGCAAGCAGCATCCATGCAGCAGCCTGGTCCGCCTGCGGATAGGAAAATTTGGGAGCTCCGAGGGTATTCTCTATAGCAAGAAGTTCAGATTCAATATAGTCGAATATCTCTGTCCTTGTACCTATCTTGGGAAAGAACTTGCCAACGCCGTCTGCTTCAGTCGTGAAGGGGAACTGGCCGAAAAGGTCAATAGCCCAGTAGTATGCCAGCGCCCTGAGGAATCTTGCTTCAGACTGGTATTGCACAACTTTAGGATCGGCATTTCCCTGGGTTTTTACAATAAAATCATTGGCGTATGTGACGCTGAGACTGAGACGTTGGAACAGAGCCGTGAGGAACTGGTTGGTGGGGCTCCATGTCATGGTGTTAAGGTCAGCTATACCGGCATCGCCCCATGCGCAAATAGCCTCGTCAGTTGTTATCTCCTGAAGGTTCCAGAGAGCCCTCATGGTGGTGAAGAAGTTCTCGTCAGATGCTGCTATATCAGCACCTCCATTAGCACCCTGCCCTGAGATTATGAAGCTGGCATAGATCTTACCAAGCACCTCCTGCATGTAAACAGGATCATCACCCAGGTTCCCTGCCAGTATTCTGGTCGGGTCCTTTGGAGTGACGTCCAGGTCTTTCACACACGATGAGATCATCAGTGCAGAAAGTATAATTCCGAATATTACAATCTTTTTATTCATATCTGCTTATCATTTTACAAATTAAAAGGTAAGCCCTAAGCCTACTATATAGGTGCGGGGTCTTGGATAGAAATTACTGTCGAAACCTCCGCTGACCTCCGGGTCAAGTCCGCTGTATTGCGTCAATATCAAGGCATTCTGCACGGTGAAGCTGAGGCGGGCTCCAACTGCGCCGAAAAGGTTGTCAAACCTGTATCCTGCACTAATGTTGTCAAGTTTAAGGAATGATGCATTCTCTACAAAATAATCACTTGTAAACTGACGCTTGACAAAATTAGTCTCGGCCAGTGCCTTGGTGAAATTCTTGAAGTAGCCTATCTGATACAGCTGGTCATAAGATGCACCTGATGCCACATTGTTTAAAACATAGTTGCCTATGCTTCCGCGGGCTGAGGCTGAGAGATCGAAGTTCTTATACTCGTATCTTGCCGAGAGGCCAATCAGCCAATCAGGGGCGGGGCTATGGTAGATGTACTTGTCAGCGTTATCTCCGTTGACAACTCCTCCCTCACCAGAGAGATCAACATAAAGACCTTCAACAGGATTGCCGTTATCATCATAAACCTGTTTGTTGACAAAGAATGATCTGACCGGATAGCCGACTCTGGTCACTTGCCTTACGCCTTCAAAACTGGTTCCGTAAGTCACACCTATATAATTGGGGTCATCGGTAATCAGCAGTTTTGTCACCTCGTTCTGATTATATGTTGCATTGAAACCTATGGTGAGTGACATATCTGACGTCGAGACCGGAATCACATTCAGAGAGAGCTCAATACCCCTGTTTACCATACTGCCGACGTTTGTGAGAAGAGTGTTTGAGAAGTTGCTTCCGCTGGGTATCGTAACTGTATTCAGCATATCATTGGTAATTCTCTTGTATACATCAAGCGAACCGGTGATACGGTCAGCCACAAAGGCGAAGTCAAGACCTGCGTTCAGGGTGGTTGTCTCCTCCCATTTTATATCAGGGTCATATGCATTGGGACGCAGTGTAGGCAGGAACTGCCCTCCGATGGGATAGTAGGAACCTTGCGATGCCTCCCTGTACACTGCCTGTGCGGGATAATCATTACCGATATCCTGCTGGCCCGTAATGCCCCAGCCTAGCCTGAGCTTAAGGTCTGTTATGCTTGAAACATCCTTCAGGAAAGACTCGCTCTTGATTTTCCATGCAAGGGCTAATGACGGGAAGAGCCCCCAGCGGTTCTCCTCTGCAAAACGTGATGATCCGTCCTCGCGAACCGTAGCGGTCAGGAAATACTTCTCTTTCAGTACGTAATTCACACGGCCGAAGAATGAGACAAGGTAGTTCTCAGTAATATATGAGGAGCTGTCCGACTTCGTGTATTGCGGATGCTCCTGGTCAACTCTGCCACGGGTATAGTTGTCGCCCTCCCTCTGAAAATGCTGCCATGAATATCCGGCAGTAACATCGATCCTGCTGCTGACGCTGCTCAGATCTCTTGCATAGTTAAAATAGAAATCCAGGAGGTTATTCCTGTTCGTTCCGCTGTAATCAGTAAGCCTGCCATTCAGTGGGCTTGTAAGTGTTTGCGGAGAAGTCGAGGGCCTGTTATTATGCCCGTCACCCGTCGTATAATCAGTACCCACGTTAAGGTTTGCGTGAAGCTCCGGGAGGAAAAACATTGCATAATCAAGCTGAATGTTCCCGATAAATCTGTTAACTACCGACCTGTTATCTACGGCCAGAGCCTGTTCAACCGGGTTTGGCGTTCCAAGGTTGGCGCCGTAGTTTTCCCACTGGTAGTATCCGTCTGAATCTTCATTGCCATCCATTATAACCTGCGTAGGATCCATGTTGACGGCCGACCCGATGGCTCCCGAGTCACCAAAATTCTGGTGGGTATTCATGCCTTTAATGTTGAGGTTGACCTTAAGAGCATCACCGAAGAATGTGGGGTTAAGATTTAATGAACCGGTGAACCTCTGCATATCAGTGTTCTTAAGGATTCCGTTCTGATCTGTGTAGCCAACCGAAAAACGGTACGGGAAGGTTTTAATAGCGCCAGCCAGGCTGAGGTTATGATCGCTTGACACGGCTGTCCGGAATATCTCTTTCTGCCAGTTGGTGTTCTGTGAACCGAGCAGGTCAAGGTCATCAATATCGTAGAGGCCATCCTGGGCTTTTTCGTATGCGATCTGCCTCATCTCATCACCTGAAAAAACATCAACGAAAGCTATAGCGTTGGCCGCCGAGACATTTCCGTCATAGGAAACAGTTAACGGCGTTCCGGCTTTACCTTTCTTGGTTGTTATCAGGATAACGCCGTTTGATGCCCTTGAACCGTAGATTGCGGTTGCAGAGGCATCCTTGAGAATTGTAAAGGTCTCAATATCATTGGGATTGACAAATGAAAGGATGTTTGAGCTTCCTGACACGTTGTTGTTGCTTATAGGCACGCCGTCAACAATGATCAGCGGGTCATTCGATGCATTCAGTGATGATCCGCCACGGATGCGAATGGTAGCGCCGCTTCCCGGAGCACCGCCGGGAGTCGTTATGACAACACCGGCTGATTTTCCTACAAGCAGATCCTGCGCCGAGGTGATGGCTCCCTTATTGAAGTCCTTTGAACTGACAGCCGTCACCGATCCCGTCCTGTCACTTTTTTTCACGGTACCGTAACCGATAACCACAACCTCTTCAAGAGCCTGCACATCAGTCTGCAGGGCTACATTGACCACAGTCTGATTACCGACAGCCACCTCCTGCTGAAGGTAACCGATAAAGGTGAACACCAGAACATCCCCCGGCTGTGCCATGAGGGAGTATTCTCCGTTAACGCCGGTAATGGTTCCCGTCAGCGTGCCCTTGACAACAACATTCACTCCGGGGAGCGTCTGTCTGTCAGCAGCATCGGAAACTGTACCTGACACTCTTACCTGTTGCCCCAGGGCAACAAGACTCATCAATATGCCGAAGGTCAGCATGAAGAGCCGTTTTCCAGTTAGTTTCTCCATAAATAGATCAGTTTAATTGCAGTTTACAGAATAGTTATTATTGCTAGTTTGATTCGTTCAGATTTGGGATCATAAAATTCGACCTTTCTCCAGAGTTAACCAACTCTTTTTCAGCTTTTTTACGCAATCGTTACCGCAAACGTTTGAATTGAGGATTTGCCAATTATCCTCCCTCCCGGAAAAAGTAATATTTTATTATCTTTACACATATCATCCTTCCCCCTATGGGCAGAGAAAATATTACAATAAAGGATATCGCGCGCGAACTTGGCATCTCCCCGTCAACAGTCTCAAGGGCGCTGAAAGACCATCCTGACATCAGCCAGGCTACCCGTGACGCTGTCAACGAACTGGCTGAGAGGTGGAACTACAGGCCCAATCCTATAGCTCTCAGCCTCAAAAGCGGATCATCAAAGACCATAGGTGTGATCATCCCTGACGTTGTGCATTACTTCTTCTCAACCGTCATCAGCGGCATTGAGGATGTGGCCTACCAGCGTGACTACAACATGATACTCTGCCAGAGCAATGAGCGGTGGGAACACGAGGTGAAGAATATCAGGACACTCCTCTCGAGCCGGGTGGACGGCATACTGGCGTCACTGGCCAAGAGCACCACTGATTTAAGCCACTACCGGAATATCATAGAAAAGGATATACCTCTTGTTTTTTTCGACCGGGCCACTGACGAGCTCAGGACCGACAGTGTTGTCATTGATGATGAGGCTGGCGCATACAAGGCGGTGAACCACCTTCTCAGGATGGGCAAGAAACGCATTATTCACCTTGCAGGCCCGCAACAGCTTGCAATAGCACGCAACAGGCTCAGCGGTTACCTGAAAGCCATGAAGGAGTACCGCCTGACACCCTCAGACGATGACATTGTCAAATGTGATGATATCGAGAGTGCCGAAGAATTGGTGCCTCAGCTGCTTAAGCGCCGGCCACAGCCTGACGCAATCTTTGCTGTCAATGACCTGACAGCCGCACAGGCTCTCATGATCATCAAGAGGCACGGACTGAAGATCCCCGAGGATATTGCCGTCGTCGGCTTTACGAACAGCCAGATAGCCACTCTCACTGACCCCGGACTGACCTCTGTCGATCAGAAGGGTTTTGAGATGGGACAGGTAGCGGCGAGGCTGCTGCTTGACCGCATTGAGAATCCCGGAAGAGCTGTGCAGAATAAGATTATGACCTCCGAACTCGTCATCAGAGGATCCTCATCGGCAAAACAATCACATTAAGCCTGAAGGAAGTCGGACAACCGGCCCCTGACACCTGCCCTTATCCCCTTTGGCGTCTCAGAAAGGCCACAGCACTCTGTCTGAGGATCATGCTGGAATATCAGCAGGTCATTATCGTGCAGCGCCTCCTCAAGGATCTCCTGCTTTTCGGCAATGGTTACAAGCGGCAACAGGTCATAGGCCATGTTCCACAGGAGCGGGATGTGTGCCGTCGTCGGCATAAGGTCTCCGGCGTAGATGAAACGACGGTTACCATACCGGATAACAGGCAGCATCAGTCCGGGAGTATGTCCGTAAAAGAGCTTCAGCATGACCCCCGGGCATAGCTCGCCGTTCTCCTCAATGAGGTTAAGCCTCCCGCTGTCGCTGAATGGTCTTATGTTCTCCTTCAGGAAAGCATCTTCCTCGCGCAGGTTTGAATCACTGGCCCACTCCCACTGCTCACGGCTCATATGATATGATGCATTGGGGAAAACAGCCGTTGTGCCTCCTCCAGGAGTGTTTACAAAACATCCGCCGCAATGGTCTGCATGCATATGGGTGATGATGACGTCCGTCACATCCTCAGGACTGTAACCACATTGCGCCAACCCGCTCACGAGACCGTCCCCGTCATGAAGATATGCATGGCGAAAGAACTTTTCATCCTGCTTGTCGCCCCAGCCCGCGTCAACGAGAATGATCCTGCCGTCAGTCTCAATCACCAGCGATCGAAGTGAAAGCACGACTGTGTTGTTCTCATCCGAAGGCGCCTGCCTGCTCCACAGTGCTTTGGGGATCACGCCGAACATCGCACCGCCGTCAACCCTGAAATTCGTTATGTTGAAAAGGGAAAATTTCATTTTTATAGATGTTTACCCGCCGCAAGATAGCCAATTTTGATATTTTTGCACGAAGGCTCTGAAAGAGACAGGCATAATGAACCCCGACTTCAACACAGTATTATTTGCATTCCTGCTGACACTCTTTGCCGGTCTCTCCACCGGCGTAGGGAGCGCAATAGCCTTCTTCGCTAAAAGAACCAACACCAGGTTCCTCACTGTCAGCCTTGGCTTTTCCGCCGGAGTGATGATTTACATTGCCTTCATTGAGATCTTCATCAAGGGCCGGGAAATCCTCACGGAGGCAATGGGAATGCGCCAGGGATGGTGGGCCGCCGTGCTGGCCTTTTTCGGGGGCATAGCCCTGATAGCCATAATTGACAGGCTGATACCGTCACAGGAGAACCCGCATGAAGCCCGCAAGCTGGAAGGGGGAGAAGAGGAGGAAAAGAGCGGCAGACTCCTGCGCATGGGTGGCATGACAGCGCTGGCGATAGGGATCCATAACTTTCCGGAGGGACTGGCAACATTCACCTCGGCACTCTCCGACCCGAAAATTGGTATAGCCATTGCAGTAGCCGTAGCCATTCACAATATACCGGAAGGAATAGCCGTCTCCGTGCCGATTTACTACGCCACCGGCAATAAACGGAAAGCGTTCAGACTCTCATTCCTGAGCGGACTCGCCGAACCCGTGGGAGCACTGGTGGGATACCTACTCCTGCTGCCCCTGATGACCGATACACTCATGGGAATCCTGTTTGCATTCGTGGCGGGAATAATGGTTTTCATCTCCCTCGATGAGCTGCTGCCGGCTGCGGAAAAGTATGGCGAACATCATCTTTCAATATACGGACTTGTGGCAGGCATGGCCATAATGGCCTTCAGCTTGTTACTCTTTAAGTAAACAATAGACACCTTTTTGTGTCAGATATTTATATATTTGCAGCCAGATATCAATAACTTAAACCAGATAATGATGAAAAGAACACTGATAATCATGTTGTTATTTGTTGCGATCACAGTCGGAGCCCGGGCCCAGAGCTACAAGAATGCCATTGGCCTCAGGGGCGGGGATCCCTTCGGCATTACCTTCAAAACGTTTATTAGCAGCACTAATGCACTCGAGCTCATTGTGGGTACAGGATACTGGGGAAATAACTTCCTCATCTCAGGTTCATACCAGTGGCAGCAACCTACAGGCTGGACACCCAACCTCGACTGGTACATCGGCCCGGGAGCACATATCGGTTTCTGGAACGAGGACAAGCAGGATGAGTACAGCACAGGAATTTCAATTGGTGTCGATGGCGTTATAGGACTGGAATACACTCTTGATGATATACCACTTAACTTCTCGGTCGGCCTGGGGCCCACCTTCCAGTTCACAAGCGGACCGGGATGGTATTACTGGAACGGAGGCTTTGCGGTGAGGTACGTCTTCTAGGATAAACTGCGAAGCCCATACAGTGGCGGATGCAAAGCGGGAACTGTTTTTTTGCAAAAAATTTTGCAGTTAAAAAAAAAGGCTCCATCTTTGCATCCGCTTTTTTAAGTTCTTTAAGGTCCATTCGTCTAGTGGTTAGGACGTCAGGTTTTCATCCTGGTAACAGGGGTTCGATTCCCCTATGGACTACGAAATATATACTAAACTGAAATTATGGCTAATCACAAGTCGGCACTGAAGGCCGCAAGACAGGCTGAGGCAAGAAAGGAAGACAACAAGTACTATGCCCGCACAATGCGCAACGCCCTCAAAAAGATACGCAAGACAACAGATAAGGCTGAAGCTGAAAAGATGGTGCCTGAACTGAGTACCGTTCTCGACAAGCTGGCGAAAAAGAATGTTATCCACAAGAACAAGGCTGCAAACCTTAAATCGTCAATAACCAAACACGCTCAGAACCTGAAATAAGCTTTTCAAGGAAATATTTAACAGCCGTTGCTTCCGGGTGACGGCTGTTTTTTTTATATTGCAGCGGGATAATACGTTTTGCTGCATGTCAATGAAAATCACAGACTGGGCTGTCGAGGACAGGCCCCGTGAGCGGCTCTGGAACAAGGGCCCCTCAAGCCTCAGCGACGCTGAGCTTTTAGCTATTCTGATCGGATCAGGTACAAGGAACCATTCGGCCCTGGACCTGGCACGCGAACTGCTGGCCATGGCCGGCAACTCCCTTGGCGACCTGGGAAAACTCAGCGCCGGAGAGATACGCAGGATAAAAGGGATGGGCGAGGCGAAAGCCGTGACCATCGCAGCAGCTCTCGAACTGGGCCGGCGCCGAAAGATGGCGGAAACATCAGAAAACCCCCAGATACGTTCATCATCTGATGTCTATAATATCATGTGCCCAGTAATGGAAGACCTCCCCCACGAGGAGTTCTGGATACTCTTCCTCAACAGGGCCAACCGCGTCACCGGACGGATGAAGATAAGCCAGGGCGGCGTCAGCGGCACAGTAACCGATGTGCGCATCGTCATGAAAAAAGCAATAGAATCACTGGCATCCGGGCTGGTCATCTGCCATAATCACCCCTCGGGTAACAACAGCCCCAGCGACTCCGACATACGCATCACCCAGAAGATAAAAGAAGCCGGAGCGCTGATGGATATACAACTGCTTGACCATCTGATAATAGCAGGGAAGGATTATTACAGCTTCGCTGACAACGGAGCCCTCTAAAACTGACTGCCGGCCAGCCTCACTTCAGACCTGTCTTCGCACATCTGAAGCATCTCACTGACCGTCAGTCCGGTAACAGGGTGTACTGCACCGGGGGCAACCTCGCACAGCGGTTCCAGCACAAACCGCCTGTCAGCTATCTTCGTATGTGGCACTTCAAGACCCGGAACGGAGATGACACGATCTTCCCAAAGCAGAATGTCAAGATCAATGATGCGCGATTCATACCTCCCCCCTCCGCTGCGCCTCCTGCCCATACGCCCCTCTATTGACCTGAAGAGCTGCATCAGCTGCCGCGGCTGCTTCACGGTATCTATCACAACCACCATGTTCAGGAACTGATCGTCTGCCTCAAAACCCCATGGCTCACTCTCCCACACCGATGATGAGGAGATGATCTCACCGGCCTCCTCCCTGATCAGCTCCATGGCCCTCGCCAGGGCGGCAAACCTGTCCCCCAGATTGCTGCCGAGGCCGGCAATGACCTTCGAACGGGCTGATAATTTCATCTCAAGCTGTTTAGCCCTGTAAAGATGCCTGTTTTTTTTATAATTTGGCCACCTGAATAAACAGCACAGAAATGAAAACTTTCCTTAAGATGCTTCTCGCGGTGATCGCGGGAATGATATTAACCGGTATTCTCTTTTTTGTCATAATGCTCTCGGTGGTATCCGGAATGGCCGCGGCAGGTAATAAAGCGGTAACCATCCCTGAAAAAAGCATACTTGTTATTAAAACAGGGTCAATTATAACTGACCGCACACAGAGTAACCCGTTGGCAATGTTCGATCCGTTCATGATGTCATTCACACAGACACCGGGACTGAACGACCTGCTGAAGAACCTTCGCAAGGCAGCAGAAGATGAAAACGTAAGCGGCATACTCATCGAGACCGGCACAATGCCATCAGGCTGGGCCACGGCTGACGAACTGCGCACTGCACTTGAAGAATTCAGGCAAAGCGGAAAATTCGTATACTCCTATGCTGAGTATATGATGTTGCAGGAGAGCTACTTCATCTCCACCGCTGCCGACGCAATATGGGTCAACCCTGCGGCCATGCTCGACTTCAAGGGACTGGCGGCGGAAGTGACCTTCTACAAGGATGCACTCGAGAAGCTGGGCGTTGAAGTGCAGGTCATACGCCACGGCAAGTTCAAGGGAGCAGTGGAACCTTACATGCTCGACAAAATCAGCGATGAGAACCGGCTCCAGATATCCGCATACATGGGTTCAATATGGAAACATGTTACAGGTGTCATCTCTGAGTCAAGGGGTGTCACCGTGGAAAGGGTGATGAGCCTGGCAGACTCGCTGGCAGGATACGCTCCGGAGATGATGACAGCAGCAGGGCTGATCGACGGACAGCTCTACCGTGACCAGCTCGAAGACAGCATTCGGACTGCTGCTGAAATTGAAGAAGGGAAAAAGATCAATTATGTCTCCATGTCAAAGTATTCC
>DZBJ01000024.1 GCA_022736275.1 Rikenella microfusus
CTCCTCCTGCGGTCTTCCAAGTTCCTTCGCCAGCCGCCAGAGGCACCAGTCGGCATAGGCATATTCAAGCGTGCGTGCCACATTCTCATTAATGCCTGCATCATAGGGCACATACCCCAGGCTGTTGTAGTATTCAGCTCCGTATCGTCCCACCGAATGAACGGGACCGTGTCCCTTTGTGTTCTTAATCATCGCTTTCCACAGGGTGTCTATATTGTAACCCCGGATGCCCTTGAGGTATGCATCAGCGATGAGGGATGCCGAGTTGCTTCCGATCATGCAGTTGCGATGGCCGGGGCTTGCCCATTCGGGAAGCCATCCGCTCTCGAGGTATGCATTCACCAGTCCCTCCATGATATGAGCACTCATCTCAGGGTAAAGAAGCGTTATCAGCGGCATGGCGGCCCGGAATGTGTCCCAGAACCCGTTATCGGTGAAGAGCCGGCCGGGCAGGACCTTCCCGTTGTACGGGCTGTAGTGCACTATCTCTCCTTTGTGGTCATACTCATGGAACATCCGCGGAAAGAGCAGGGTGCGGTACAGTGCTGAATAAAACGTCCGTACCTGGTCTTCGGTGCCACCCTCGACTCTGATACGCCCGAACTCGCTGTTCCATATCGCCCTGGCGGCATTACGGAGGTCATCAAAACTGCGACCGCCGGTCTCGCGTTCAAGGTTAAGCAAAGCCTGTTCGTGAGAAATGAATGACGATGCCACCCTCGCCGTAACCTGCTCTCCCCTGGCGGTTCGAAAGCCAACCACTGCAGCCGTGCGGTCGCCCTCCTGTTCAGTGACGCCAGGCACAAGGGTACCGTCGACCCATGTGGAGATAAAGTCGAAATCCCTGTCAAATACAATCACGAAGTAATTATGGAAGTTATCAGGCACGCCGCCGTGGTTATTACGGCAGTAGCCTATGATCTTTCTTTCCCCCGGGATGATTTTTACCATGGAGCCTCCGGCGAAGGCATCTATGACCACTGCCGATGAGTCACTCTCCGCGAAGGTGAACCTGAAAAGAGCCGATCTTTCAGTCGGTGTAACCTCAGCTGTGATGTCATAGTCGGCGAGATAGACACTGTAGTAATAGGGTCTTGCCTCCTCAGCCTTGTGCGAAAACCATGATGCACGCTGATCCTCGGTGATCCTGCCGGAGCCGTTGACGGGCATCAGTGAGAAGGCAGCGTAATCATTGATCCACGGGCTGGGCTGGTGTGTCTGCTTGATGCCCGTTATCCTGTGATCATCATATGTATATCCCCAGCCATCGCCGTTGCGGCGCGTCTGCGGCGTCCAGAAGTTCATCGCGAAGGGCAGGGCCACGGCAGGATAGGTGTTGCCGTGCGAAAGAAGGTATTCCGAATCGGTGCCCATAAGTGTATTAACCAGATCGGCAGGTTCAGATGTGATTCCGTCCTGCTGCCTGCATCCGGAGATAGTCAGCATCAGAAGTGCTGCCATCAGCGCAGCTAAACCCTTGGGCGGGCTATGTTCAATCGATGAATTCATCGTTCAGGTTACTAAAGGTTCCATGTAATCTTCTCCGGCTTCCTGCATTTTCCCGGAGCGGTGATTTTCTCAGGCTTCATTTCGATTATCGACAGCTTCTCCGCCATCTCTCCGTTTGATACCACTCTCATCATGAAGGGCTCTTTGAATTTGTAAAAGTATACTTTTAATATTTGCATGTAAAGATTGTCACTGAGGGTCGACATCGGCATGGATCCGCAGAAAGCCTTTCCTTGGCATCCTCAGTTCGTTTTCCATAGCTCTGCGGACAACATCCTTTACCTTTGAGGGGGAGAGGCTGCTGTCAATCTTGATCATGATTGTCTTGATATACCACCTCTGTACCTGCATTATCACGGGGAACTCCGGCCCGAGGATATGGCTGCCCAGCTGTCTGCGCAGGCTCTTTGCCAGTCGTGCGGCCGACACGTTCAGTTCCTCCAGGTCACGATGCCTGACCGACAGCCTGATGATCTTGGTGAAGGGAGGGTATCCGAAGAGCGACCTCTCCTCAAGCTGGCTGCTGCACATGGACTTATAGTCATGTTTAAGCACCTGCCGCAGAATAATGTGGGACGGATCGGCCGTTTGAATTATCACCTTGCCCCGGCGGGTGCGTCTCCCGGCTCTGCCACTCACCTGCTCCATCAGCTGAAAACTGCGTTCAAAGGCCCTGAAATCAGGGAAGTGCATCATGTTGTCGGCATCGAGGATACCTACCACGGTCAGCCTCTCGAAGTCGAGTCCCTTGGAGATCATCTGGGTACCGATAAGGATGTCAGTGGCACCGGCGGCGAACTCCGACAGTATCTCTGAAGAAGCGCTTCTTCGCCTGGTTGTGTCCTGGTCCATTCTTGCCACCCTGGCCGACGGGAAGAGAAGCCTGATCTCCTCCTCGATCTTCTCGGTGCCGAATCCCCTTGTTATGAGGGCCTCTGACCCGCATTCCGGACAGGCTTCGGGAAGCCTCGTGCTGCGGCCGCAGTAGTGGCAGACCATTTTGCCGATACTCTTGTGATAGGTATAGCTTACGGAACAATTCGTGCACCCCGGTACCCACCCGCAGTCGGGGCACATCAGGTAATGCGAGAATCCCCTTCGGTTCTGAAAGAGTATCACCTGCTCCTCTCTGCCCAAGGCTTCCCCGATGGCCTCAAGGAGCCGCGGAGTGAAATGTGATGTCACTCTGGCCTTCTTACCGAATGAGCGTGTGTCTGCGACAATCATCTCCGGCATCATGACATCGCCGTAGCGTGTCAGCAGCTCTACGAAGCCGTACCTGCCTGCAGAGGCGTTGTGCCAGCTCTCGAGCGAGGGAGTGGCCGAGCCCAGCAAAGTCCTGCCGCCATTGATACGTGAGAGCATCATGGCCGCATCACGTGCATGATATCGCGGCGAAGGATCATACTGCTTGTACGATGAGTCATGTTCCTCATCCACAATGATAAGACCAAGGTCACTGAATGGGAGAAAGAGTGAGGATCTTACACCCAGCACGGCACGGAGGGTACCGTTGCTGACCTTGCTCCATACCTCGCGCCGCATGGCGGGAGTGAGCCGGGAGTGAAAGACCCCTATAGAGGCCCCGAAGTGGCGCTGAAGACGCTCAATGATCTGTGTTGTCAGGGCTATCTCGGGCAGCATGTAGAGAACCTGCCTGCCCTCAGAAAGCTGCTCCTGAATAAGATGAATATATATCTCCGTCTTGCCGCTGGAGGTGACCCCGTGAAGCAACACAGTCTCCTTCTCCCTGAACTGTTTAAGGATTGATTCGTACGCTGCGGACTGGACCTCATTGAGACTGGCAGGCATGATGATCTCCCCGCTGAAAGCCGGCTTGCTGCTCCTCCTTTTCCTGGCAGAAGGTTCTCCGGGAAGGATGTCGGGCGACGGGATGGCGGCCTTCATCACCTCGCCGGGATAAGCCATGTAATAATCAGATATCCACAGGATGAAGTCTGCAAGGCGATCATTGACCGAAGCCGCCTCTGGCAGCATGGCGGTTATCTCTTTAGGTACGAATCCTTCCGGCTGGTTTTCGTGAATGCTTATTACAAGCCCCGTCGCATTCCTGCTCTGACCAAAATTGACTTTCACAAGGCTGCCCCGCCGCAGAGCCCCTCTCATCTCCGGGGGAATCTCATAGGTATAGCTGCCTGTGACGGCAACAGGTATGATTATATCTGCGTAAAGGTTTTTCATCGCCTTATATGCGGACAAATTATAAATAAAAGGCTGCAACGGACGGGTTGCCGGCCAGAATTTATCAACGACTGATGATTATCAGGGTCAGGCCAGGGCTTCCCTTACTTTTTCGGCAGCATCGGTGAAGGTGGATGCCGCGATTACTTTCAGTCCTGAGGTGTCAATAAGCTCTTTGGCTTCGATGGCATTGGTGCCCTGCAGCCGCACAATTACGGGTACCTTTATATCGCCTATGGTCTTGTATGCTTCAATGATGCCCGCTGCCACGCGGTCACACCTGACTATTCCGCCGAAGATATTGACCAGAATGGCCTTTACGTTTGGATCCTTGAGGATTATTCTGAATCCGGCCTCTACTGTTTTAGCGCTGGCGCCGCCGCCCACATCAAGGAAATTTGCCGGTCTGCCGCCTGAAAGCTGTATAAGGTCCATCGTTGCCATAGCCAGGCCGGCACCGTTCACCATGCAACCCACGTCACCGTCGAGCTTGACATAGTTGAGGTTGCTGGCAGAGGCCTCCACCTCCGTCGGGTCCTCCTCATTCAGGTCACGCATTGCGGCCAGCTCCGGGTGGCGATAGAGAGCGTTGTCATCAAGAGAGACCTTGCAATCGACTGCAAGCACCCTGTCATCACTTGTCTTGAGAAGAGGATTGATCTCCATCAGGGAGGCATCGGAGCTAACGAAGGCATTCCATAAGCCGCTTATGAAACGGACCATCTCCCTGTAAGCTTTGCCCTGAAGGCCCAGGTTGGAGGCTATGGTCCGCATCTGGAATTCATGCAGACAGCAGGTGGAATCAACCACCTCCGTGAAGATTGCTTTCGGCTTATTTGCAGCCACCTCCTCTATATCCATGCCTCCTTCGGTGGAATAGATAACAACAAAGGCCGATCTTTTCCGGTCAAGAAGAACGGAGAGATAAAACTCCCTGATGTCAGAATCACCTTTGTAATATACATCCTGTGCGATGAGGACCTTTCTGACCAGTTTCCCTGCAGGTCCGGTCTGCGGTGTCACCAGCGTCATGCCCAGCATGCGCGAGGCTACTTCGGCTGTCTCCATCGGCGAGCGGGCTATCTTAACCCCTCCGCCCTTTCCTCTGCCGCCTGCATGGATCTGAGCTTTGATGACGAAGATCTCTGTTCCGAACTTCTTTTGAAGCTCTTCTGCTATGAGTCCGGCCTGTTCAGCCGTCTCAGCCACAAATCCCTCCTGCACCTGTACTCCGTGGGCCTGCAGAATGGATTTTCCCTGGTATTCGTGGATGTTCATGACAAGGTATCTGATATGAGGTTAGAAAAGTCTCTCTTCGCAATTAGGTATGTAATTTACTCTTTTTTATAATTATTTTCGCTAAAACTTATTTGAATGAGGAAGCTTTTCAATGATGAGCTTAACCGGAAGAGCATTCCGGAATTCACGGCTTCGGTCAAGTCGCCCTTCATCATTGTGCTTGACAATATCAGGAGTCTGAATAATGTGGGATCGATCTTCCGCACTGCAGATGCCTTCATTGTTGAAGCCGTTTATCTGTGCGGCATCACTGCAAGGCCACCTCACAGGGAGATCCATAAGACGGCGCTGGGGGCCACTGAATCTGTAGAATGGCGCTATTTTGAGAGTACGGCTGAAGCCGTAAGAGAGCTGAAGGTGAGAGGATATTCAATAGTGTCTGTGGAGCAGGCCGATGAAGCTGTTTCTCCTGACAGGTTCACTGTTGAAGCCGGGAAAAAGTATGCCCTGGTATTCGGGCATGAGATAAAAGGGGTAAGCGAGGAGGTGGTGAGACTCTCGGATGCCTGCATAGAGATACCGCAGTACGGCACCAAGCACTCTTTCAACGTTGCCGTAAGTGCAGGGATAATATTGTGGGAGCTGGCGGGAAAGAGCCCGGCTCACAATTAAAAAACCCCGTCTGCCATCCGGCAAACGGGGTTTAAGTTTTATCAGGCCCTGTTACTGGGTAACAGCCTTGAATGTGTCGTCCATGAAGAACTTGGCAAACTCGAGGTCTGTCTGAGCATAGTTCTTCCAGTCTGAGTTGTAGCCGATAGCTTCGCGGAGACCATTGAGAACGCCGTCCTTATCGTCGAAGCGTGCAGCAATGACAGCCTTCAGATATGAGGGAGCACCGCACTTGCAAGGCTTAACTGAGTCCATGGTTGTCTTGGCCTTATTGATGTCACCCTTGAGAAGCTGTGCAAGAGCAAGGTTCATAGTAGGTTTGTCGCCGAGCAGGTTGACAGCCTGGTCATATTTGCCTTCATGAATTGCGATGGTGCCAAGTCCGAATTTTGACTCGGGGGTGGCAGTTGCCATAGAGTTAAAATACTCGGAAGCAGCTTTGATGTCACCTTTGAGGAGAGCGGCAAAGCCCATGTTGTTCTTGACAACGTCATCATTCTTGAGAGCCTTGGCCTTTTCGAGAGCAACCATTGCTTCGTCAGCATTGCCCATGGAAAGGTATGCCCATCCGACGTTGTTCCATGCGCGGAAGCACTTGGGTTCCTTCACGGTAGCCATCTGGTAGTAAGTGAGCATCTGATTGGGATCTTCGGTCAGTGTGGCAGCATAGAGCATCTGCTCAAGGCTGAGAACTGAAGCGTCGCCCTTGATTGCAGCAAGGATCTCTTCATCGCTGAGGCCGACAAGGTCAACGTCGACAATGAATTTTGATCTCCTCAGCTGGGGAAGTACCTGATTTGCAAGAGCTTCGTAAGCTGTAGCCATGTTCTTGATCTCCTGCTCACGGACGATGGGATCCTGATACATTGAAAGTACTCTCAGGATGAGTTCCTTGTCGGCAATCGTTGATTCCTGAACGAGGGCCTTGAAACCTTCCCAGTCTTCAGGTGTAGTCTGGCTTGAAAAGAGCGATGTGAGCTCGGGCATCTTGCCATACTCCTTCTGGAGGTATTTTTCGGCAGCCTTGCCCCTCTCTACTGAAAGCTTTTCGTTGAGTGTGAGCGGGCCGTCAGGTGAGGCGTACGAACTTGTGGTGACGCCTTTCACTGCCATCCTCTCGTTCTGCATGACGAGGGCAACATAATCCTTGAGAGCCTGGATATCTTCAGCCTTCAGTTCAGCAGGCTTGATATCGGATCTGTTTATCGAATAGAGAATGTCAGCCATCTTCTGCTCGGGAACGATGCGCTGGTAGTTGTCCTTCAATGATATCGGCATAGCATGATCTTCAACCAGGGTTGAAGTGGCTATAACGCCGTCAGCCAGTTTAATAGGGTCAAAAGCCAGAGTCTTGTCTTTTTTGGTTGCTTCGACGCGGAGCATGAATTCAGATACCTTCATCTGAGGTATATAATTCACGTCACCACTCCAGTTAATGTTCCCGCCTTCCCAGCTGATTGGCTTATTGTTAGCCAAAACCTTTTCACCCTGGGCATAAAGGATTTCATCAAATGCTGTTTCACCACCTTCGTAAATAAGTACGGGGGTGATCTTCAGAGTTGTGTTCTTGTCAAAGTACTTCTCCGGATAGGTAGCCTTTACCTGTGCGGCAACAATTCCTGCATGAGTCTCAAGTACTTTTGGGGTGATTTCATACTGGACAAGATTTGCGTTTTTCTTCATCTTGTCGAGACTGCTGCAACCTGACATAAGCACAGCAGCAAGCAGAATGACAAAAAGTCTGGTGAAATTTTTCATAATTTGTTTTTTATTAGTTGCGATCAGTTCCTGTTAACTACAATTATACAATAATTCTGATTTGGATGCAAATTTAAGATAATTTTTAGTCAATACCCTCTATCTTCCCATTAAAAATTCAGAATTTACGGAGATTGATACCCAATCCGACAGGTTCATTAAATATAACATTCATTACTTTTAGGTAATCATCATGGCTTGCTACGAAGTCAATAGCTGAAATGTCAATCACCAGGTACCTGTTTTCGGGGTTCTGCCTGAAGAAGTTGAAATAGCTCTCCTGTATACCGGTAAGGTATTCGGCTGTAATAGACTTCTCATATTCCCTTCCTCTGAGGGCAATGTTTTTCAGCAGCCTCGCCGGAGGCACATGGAGGTACACATAGAGGTCGGGCTTTGGAAGCGAGCTGTAAATAATATAGAATATCTGCCTGTAGAGGCTGAACTCATCCTGTTCAAGTGTTTGTGATGAGAATACCAGTGACTTCATGAAATAATAATCCGCCACTGTAAAGCTTCTGAAGAGATCCTGCTCCACCAGTTCCTCTTTCAGCTGACGGTACCTGTCAGCCAGGAAGGAGAGCTCAAGGGGGAAGGAGTACCTGGATGGGTCACTGTAGAATTTGGGCAGAAAAGGGTTATCAGCGAAGCGCTCAAGGATGAGTTTGGCATTGTGATCCCTGGCGATCATTGAAGCCAGGGTGGTCTTTCCGGCCCCTATATTTCCTTCAATGACAATATAATTGTATTTCACGGTCTCCATGATGATCCCTTACTGCAGTCAATATCAAAAATAGCATTTGGTGATCACAATAGCAACAAAAAGCAGGGATGCGAGGTTTTCGCATCCCTGCCGTTTGTCCCGGGCGATGCCCATACGGGGTTTCGCCTGATGTTATAACATTGTAAAATTACCTGTTGTCGTCTCTCCTGCGGTCATGTGACCGGTGGTCGCCGCGGTCACGGTCATATCCGCCTCTGCCGCCTTCGCGTGAGCCCTGGTGGTCTCTTCTTTCAGAATGTTCGCGTTTTGGAGGTTCCACATAACCTTCAGGCTTGGGAATCAGCGGCTTGCGTGAGAGTCTCAGCTTGCCGGTCTTCTGATCGACTTCAATAAGCTGCACCTCAACGATATCGCCTTCCTTGAAGAGCTCCTCAACGGTGCCCACCTTCTTCCAGTCCATCTCTGAAATATGGAGCAGTCCATCCTTATTTGGCAGTATCTCAACAAAAGCTCCGAACTGGGTGATGGTCTTCACCTTCCCGGTATAGACCTTGCCAACCTCCGGCACAGCGCATATGGCGTTGATGCGGTCGAGGGCAGCCCTGATCACTTCGTAGTTGTCGCCGAAGACATCGACCATACCCTGGCCGTTGATCTCTTCGATAACTATTGTTGCACCGGTGGTTGCCTGTATATCCTGGATGATCTTTCCGCCGGGGCCGATCACTGCACCTATCATCTCCTTCGGTATATAGATCTTCTCTATTCTCGGGGCGTGAGGCTTGAGATCGGGTCTCGGTTCGGCTATTGTCTGTTCCATGATGTCAAGTATGTGGAGTCTCCCCTTGCGTGCCTGGTCAAGAGCCTGCTTAAGCACCTCGAATGAGAGTCCGTCTACTTTTATGTCCATCTGTGTGGCCGTAATACCGTCGCGGGTACCGGTTACCTTGAAGTCCATGTCGCCAAGGTGATCCTCATCACCGAGGATATCCGACAGAACTGCGAATTTGCTCCCGTCCTTGTCAGTTATGAGTCCCATGGCAATTCCCGAGACCGGCTTGGCAAGCTTGATACCGGCATCCATAAGGGCCAGGGTACCGGCACATACGGTTGCCATTGATGATGAGCCGTTCGACTCAAGGATATCTGAAACAATGCGTATTGCATACGGATTGATTTCATCAGCCGGCATCATGTTCTTAAGTGCCCTGTGGGCCAGGTTGCCATGACCTATCTCCCTGCGGCTTGTGCCGCGGGCTGGTTTGGCTTCGCCGGTGGCAAAGGGCGGGAAGTTATAGTGGAGGGTGAATTTCTCCGATCCCTGCTTCAGCACCTCGTCAATCATCTTCTCATCGAGCTTGGTGCCGAGGGTGACGGTGGTGAGCGACTGTGTCTCACCGCGGGTGAAGATGGCTGAGCCATGAGCTGCGGGGAGAGGGTCTATCTCACACCATATGGGACGTATTTCGTCAAGTTTGCGGCCGTCAAGGCGCTTGTGCTCATCAAGTACCAGGCGCCGTGCGGCCTCCTTCTCAACATCATGGTAGTACCTGCTTACCAGGGCCTTGTTCACCGGATGCTCATCAGTGAACTGTGCTAAGAACTCTGCCTTGATGGCGTCAAAACCGTCGCTGCGGGTCTTCTTATCGGAGCCGGTTGCGGCAAGTGCATAGCACTTCGCGTAGGTCTCATCCCATACTTTTTTGCGCAGATCCTCGTCGTTGACCTCATGGCAATACTCTCTCTTGACGGTCTTTCCAACCATCTCAGCCAGCTCCTTCTGAGCAACGCACTGTATTTTTATAGCATCATGCGCAATGCGAAGAGCCTCAAGCATCACCTCTTCCGAGACCTCTTTCATCTCGCCTTCAACCATCATGATGTTCTCATAGGTTGCGCCGACGATAATATCCAGGTCTGCCTTCTCAATCTCAGGCATTCCCGGGTTGACAATGAAATTTCCGTTGACCCTTACCACCCTTACCTCAGATATGGGGCCGTTGAACGGGATGTCTGACACTGCAAGCGCAGCCGATGCCGCCAGTCCTGCAAGTGCGTCAGGCATAATGTCCTTCTCTGCTGAGATGAGGTTTACTGTAACGAACACCTCTGCATGATAGTCATCCGGGAAGAGCGGACGCAGAACCCTGTCAACAAGCCTTGAAACAAGGATCTCATTGTCATTTGGTCTTGCCTCTCTCTTGAGAAAACCGCCGGGAAAGCGGCCCGATGCCGCATACTTCTCTTTATATTCCACTGAAAGAGGCATGAAGTCAGTGTCCTCTTTCGCATCCTTTGCTGCAACGACAGTTGCCAGAAGCATGGTACGGCCCATCCGCACCACAACAGAGCCGTCAGCCTGTTTGGCCAGCTTGCCTGTCTCGATTGTTATTGACCGGCCATCGCCAAGGTCAATGCTTTTTTCAATTAACTTATACATTTGTATTACTGATTGTTATGCGATAATTTGCAAGAGGGGTAACCATTCTCAGGGAATTAAAAAAGGCAATCTGAAATTGCCTTTTCTCTATTTACTTACGCAGGTTAAGCGCTTTGATTATTTCACGATACCTGGAAATATCCTTTATCTTCAGATAGTCAAGCAGACGCCTTCTCTTCCCGACCAGCTTTATGAGCGAACGCTGGGTACTGAAATCCTTCTTGTTCTTCTTCAGGTGTTCAGTCAGGTGCGCAATCCTGTAGGAGAAAAGAGCAATCTGACCCTCAGCACTGCCTGTATCCATCTCTGAAGATCCGAATGTCTTGAAAAATTCCTGTTTTTTCTCCGTTGTCAAATACATATCCTTATCCAATAGATTATTAATAAATTCTCCAATTTTGGATCGCAAAGATACAATTCTATTTTGTAATAATTCAAACAATTCGATAATTTTTTTGCATTTGACTGCGTACAGGCTCACTCCTTCCTCTTAACAATGTGTTGTCAGGAAGTCTCCAGAGAAAAGACGCAGGAATGATATCAAAAGTAGCGCCTGCTGAAAAAATTTTTGAAACATTTTTCAGCATCTTGTCTCTGTTCGCTGCCGGTCGGTCAGGGTTCCAGGAAAATGGAGCTTGAGCCCCTTATTTTATGGCCCATTCCTATCAGTGATAAGCCTATCAGGCAGTCGAGGCACCTGTGATATCTGCACCACAGCGTTCTCAGCTCAATGAGTGCCTGTGAGGCCAGTGCCGATTCCGGCCGGAGCCCGGCTTCCATGAAATCGGTCACCACACTGTTATCCTCCGGGGGGAGGGCATCGAGGATATCAAGGGCCCAGTCGCATCTCTCCTGCTGCTGTTTAAGTTTTCCATAGACAAAAATGACCGGGCTGATGGCATTTATAATTATAAGGTCAGCAGATTGCCTTCCTGCGCGGCCGGCGGTTGCAGGGACCACTTTGCCGAATATGTAGTGGTTGTTCCAGTAAGCCGAGGCTCTGACACTGAGAAGTGCCCTGAGACTCTCCCTGTCGTGAGATTCGAGCACCCTCGAGAAGAGACCGTCACTGTGGGTCAGCAACGATGCAAGCTGTGACAGCCTCACCGTTGGAAAATTTGCCGGCCGCAGCCTGTGGAACTTCCACATCCAGCCATCGACAGGCTGCAGTGAGTATTTTGTCTTCAGCATCCGATATTCCCTGGTAAGGAGAAGGTAATAGTCATCATTGACCGCCTCCCTGAAGAGAGCCTCGTCAAGCAGCCCGGCCGTGCCGAAGAGAAGGGCCTCAACCTGGGTGATGCTGTCCGAGTGCTTCCTGATTATCTTAAGGGGCAGACGCGATGCCAGCATCTCGAAAGGAGCGGTATTCACCCTGAATCCGAAATATCGGGAAATGAGCCTGTAGAGCGTCTCCTCCCAGTCGCCGCCGGTCTTTTCGAGCATCTTCCTGATTTCGTTGCTCTTCCTCTCCAGACGGTCAATGGCCAGCGACCACAGCCAGTGCTTTGTCATGAACCCGTCTGTCTTGCCTATCAGGCCTGCACAGGCCAGGACAGAGGGGTTATTTACAAAATCGATATAATTCTCCCAGAGCGCCAGGTCAAACTCCATGCGTGCCGTCAGCAGCCTTCTTCCGGATGCCGTGTAGACATCTGCATCGTTGTTATGGACAAGGTGCAGGATGACATTGTCATAGGCATGGTCAGTGTGGTGACCGTGCCGGTACCAGTCGGAGGCGCTCACATGAATCTCTGTGTTGCCTGCCCAGGAGGTGCCGCCGATCATCAGGCGGGTATTGAAGAAATCGGGTCCGGCGTCGCGGTTATAATCCCCGGGAGTGATCACCTCTATCTGTCCGGCTTCACTGTCGGCCAGACCTCCGGCATCAAAGAACCGGTTTTTCCACAACCAGTGGAGGAACTCTTCCTTCATAATCGGTATTTTTAAAAATGCAGCTTATCAAAGTTACGAACAAAGAAATAAACAGACAAGAAATCATGAGATTAACGATAGGGAGTGCGGGGAGGGTAGCCGAAGAACTACGACATCGAAACACCGCATGGAAACCTGCTTCGGATGAGGCCCTGAAACCTCCGGTTGAGGTCAATAGTGGGTTATCCTGCATAAATATTTGACGAAGCCTGTTAAAATGGAGATGAAAGCGATGACAACGAATAGGTGTTATGCTTTAATTTTACTATTCACAAGAAATAATGATACTACTATATTTAATCCCCCTAAGAAAATGAAGACCCTAATCAGGATTATGGCTGTGCTGATTTTGTTCAGCCTCGTTATTAATGCAGAAGCACAAATCAAGGTTGATCTCAAGAAGAAAATTGAACAGCAGGTAAACAGGAGACTGAATCAGAAGACCGATCAGGCCATTGACAAGGTTCTTGACACCGCTGAGGACAGTATTGCCGCCGGACTCAAGAAAGATGGCACTGCGGGAGCGGCAGCCGCCGGGCAAGGCACCTCGGATGCGCAGGGCAATATTGATCAGAAAGCCGGAGAACAGTCGGGCGCTCAGCCACAGACCTCACTGCAAAGTTACTCCAAATATGACTTCATCCCGGGCGAGAAGGTGATCTTTTACGATGATTTCAGCCAGGATGCCGTTGGCGATTTCCCGGCACTCTGGAACACGAACGGATCAGCAGAAGTTGTAACCACCAATCTCTATCCGGGAAACTGGATGAAATTCGTGATGGATGAGTGCGTCTGGACTGACGGATTGCTTAAGCTGCCAGAGAACTATACCATTGAATATGATATTATTCCCATAGGAGGGCTGGAGGGTGAGGGTATGTCTGGCTGGCATATGAGGCTGATGCAGGCGAAAAACGTTAATGCATGGGATGGTGGATCAGCACCCGGCCAGGGTGGATTCCAGTTTCAGGTTGAATATTTCGGCAGGCCCGGTTACAGCACCTGGCTATACGGTGATGCCTGTGCTGCTGCCAAGCTGAGCGGGTTTGTCGAAGGAGAGGATAAGAAGCAGAAGATGAACCAGAAATACCATATTGCCATCTGGGTTCAGAAGACCAGGGTAAGGCTTTACCAGGATCAGAACAAGATCATTGACCTCCCGAGGGCATTCCCCACAGGCTGCGTGAAGCCAGACAGGATTAGGTTTGAGTACGGTGCTGCAATGATAAGCAATGTCCGCATCGCCGTGGGTGCTCCTGACATGCGAAACAAACTCATGACCGAAGGGAAATTGATAACTTATGGGATCTATTTCGATGTAAACAAGGATGTTGTAAAACCGGAATCCTACGGAACACTGAAGGAGATTGCCGCCATCCTCAACGAAGTTCCCGATGTCAAGGTTAAGATTGTTGGCCATACCGATGCCGACGGTGCCGATGCTGCCAACCTCGATCTCTCAAAACGCCGTGCGGCTTCCGTGAAGAACGAGCTGGTAAAATCCTTCGGCGTGAACGGCGACCGTCTCGTCACTGACGGTGCTGGCGAAGGCCAGCCGGTGGCACCCAATGACACCCCGGCCAACAAGGCCTTGAACCGCAGGGTAGAGTTCATTAAGCTCTGACCTTCGGGCCAACTGACCGGGTCGACGGCAACGCTGACCCGGAGTATGAAACAATGTGCTTTAACACTAATCCTTTCTTCCAAGATGAGAGTTGTTATACCTGTTTTGATTATGACCCTTGTCATGCCCCTGATGTCATTTGTCCCGGAAGGTGAACCATTGTCACCTTATTACGGGCCATGTGGAAAACAGATCACCGTACAACCATCCTGCTCTGTAACAGGGCTGAAGGCATCTTCAGTCACGAAGAACCGGGCCAAACTGGATTATTCTGTAAAAGGTGCAGGAGTAACAGGTTTCGGGGTATGCTGGGGCATCAGCGGATCACCATCGCTGGAGTCCGGCACAATGCTGAAGTCCTATGAAGACGAAGCCCGGGACGTTCCGGTGGAGGTGTCGTTCAGTGAGTCTTTAACGGGCCTCGAAGCCGGCACTACATATCATGCCCGGGCGTATGTGACTGACAGCGGCGGGCATATTTATTACAGCGAGGAGGTAAGTTTCACAACTGAAAAGAAGGAAGACTTCTCAAGCAGCCTGAACGGTCCAAAAACAGATTATCATCCTAACGGGAAGGTCGCAAGAAAGTATACTGTAAAGGACGGCGTTCCAAACGGGAGTGTAAAGTCCTACAGCGATTCCGGCAACATCATGATGGATCAGCATTTTGTTGACGGAATTCCGAATGGCTCCTGCATTACATATTACAGCAACGGTAAGGTACAGTCAGAGTCCAATTATGTGAATGGCCTCCCCCAGGGTTTGCGAAAAGAATATTACATGAATGGGAACATCAAGTCAGAAATTGACTGCACCGGGGAGATGGACAATCTAACCTGCTCCAGCAAAGTCTACTATGAAAACGGCGGCCTGCGGAGTGAGTCGAAAACATCCGGGGGAGAATTATTGTCTGCTGTCACATATGATGATCAGGGGAGGATAATGTCAGAGCAAAGGCCCGGCAACATAATAAGTTACTGGTATGACAGGGACGGGGATAAACATTCGAGTATAAACGGCGCGAGGTGCCAGTGCGCAAAATGCAGTCGCTGAAAATGAAACAGGTATTGATACTTATTGCGGCTGTTTTATTCAGTCTGCAGGGCATTTCACAGACCAAGCCGGGGAAGCCACCTACGTCCATGCCGCAGGGATTCGACCTCGAACAGATAAAAAAGATGCTTCCGCCAGGCGTAACACTGCCACCCGGGATGGAGAAGGCAATGCAGCAGGCACCAGGGCAAACCGGTTCAGAATCTTTAGAGTACACACCTGAGACCCTGGTACCTATACCCCCTGCACCGCAATACTCACCTAAAACACAGACTTTGCCGTCATCAGCAGCGGATTACTCACCGTTTGGTTCGGGCCGTGATGAGGGACAGAGAAGATTAGCCCTTATTGCCGTTGAGACAGAACTTAACGCAATGCCTCTTCTCCTGCCTGATCCGAACAGTGTGCCGTCAGTTGAATACATGCTGGGGATGGCTGCCGCGATGAACGGGATTGCACGGCAGAAGTTCCTGCCTGAAGATCTTTCCGATTATACTGCCATGGTCAACTGGGTGCCACGGTTCGACGGTCAGAGTCCCAACCGCCCGAGGGCAAAAGAGCTCTCCCTTCCGGTGGCACTGGCAACCAATAACTTCGTCAGGCCATATCACAACATCGCCCTTGCCACCGCTGTGTTTGCCCTTGATCCCACATCCACCACTGCTGCAGGCAATATGGGAGCAGCTATCCTGTCAGCCGGAGAGATGATTTGTGAAAAAAATCCGTCGCCCGAGGCGCTTGCACCCTATCGCCGCGATGCCGAAACTGCCTACCTGTATGCCATACAACAGTCAATGAAGGATGACCTGTGGAGTGAGGCAAGTCTTGTCCCTGTAATAAACCTCGGCAACCTGTGCATCGACATGGGCAGGCTTGAAGAAGCGCGGTCGCTGTTCATGGTTGCACGCAAGATTAAGCCGGAGTCGTGGGATGCGGCACTGGGACTGGCGGCGTACTTCCTGGCTCTGAACAAAAGGGACAAAGCACTTGCCATACTTGAGGATGACAACCTGGACAGGCCTCTGGGAACCGGCTTGCCAATTAAAAAGAACAAGAGTCTTGAAAAAAGCGATGAATACGCTGATCTGCCCCCCGAGGCACCTGAAGAAAAGTTTGAAAAAGGAATAGAGATAATGGCAGCGGAACCTGTCATGACTTCCGCTGATTTCATTACGCAGCTCGACCAGAGCGAACGTAATAAAATGAGGTATTTCATTGAACACCTGCCGGCTGCCGGCAGCTATCAGGCCCCTCCCATAAAAAAACTCACCCAATACTCTACACTTAAGGTTATCTGCGGCCCGCAGGGTCAAAGCGCATTAAAGGATTTCTCCGAGATGCTTTCGGTCTTTTCCCTCAAATCATTCGCGTCCACTTCCAACCGGCAACTCGACTGGCTTGCAGATATGGGACTGAAGATAGATCCGGGTGTGGATATGGATGATGTTGCCAAAAATCCGCAGAAGTACATGGACAAGAACATGGATCCCAATGTTAAGGTAACCGGCAAGGAAGAATTCATTGAGAGGATGAATCAGATGAGGATGGAGGCCAACAAGGCCAAGCTCGATCTTGCCACCGGTAAGACCGCATCCACCATAGCTATTGCAGGCAAACTGGATCCGATAAACATAATCCTGCAGATGAACCCTGATGACTATGCCGATCCGATGAACATCATAATGCAGAAGATGAACTTCACTGTTTATAATCGTAAAAATCACCTTTACACAGGCTACCTGCACAGTCTGAATAAGAGAACATATGACCAGGTCACAGAGATCATTGCACAATGCAACCGGAAGATGGAAGACCTGACTAAAGTCAAGGATGCGGAAATGGAGGAATATGAAAAGAGAAGAGATGCCGCAGAAAAGCAGGCCTTAGAGACAGGAACCACTTTCAGGGAGGCCGAATGGGCGTTGATCGCACACAATATACATGTCAGATTTTTCAATGCTGCAAACCAAATCCAGGAGACTGGCTTCGGTTCGGCTACCAATGTGGTTTCTACAACATACATGCGGCGCTTTAAGCCAAATGTTGAAGCCTATTACTATGATGTCATCCGGCACATAGCACTCATCTCCGATCCGGATGTGAGAAGCAAGGAGGAGACGGACATGCGCAACTCAATATACCAGGCTGTTACCTGGTACCTTAATACGGTCCTTACAGCGCACGGTTCATTCAAGTATTATGATGAATGGGACTGCGACTGCAACCTGGAAGGGCTCCTGGCTGCCCGCGAGGCTGAGGATGAGGCAGTGGCGCAGGAGGAAAATGAACGTCTGGCCCGAAACAAGCAGGCCAAGGCTGTCTTTGACTCGGGGGAGATCCCTGAATCATCACAGTTGTTTAAAAAACTGGATGAATATGTTGATGAATATCAGCTCGGTCTGATTAAGGTTCGGGCATCGTGCGCACGAACAACTGTTGAGGTTAACACCGAATGGCTCCAAAAGACCTTTAACCTGCCGGCAAGCTTCAGCTATAAAAGCACCACCAGCGAATTTACCGGAGCCACCACCCGTAATGCAGGACTGAGCGTTGGTGTTAAAAAGGATGTTGGAGAGGGAGAGGTCAGTGCCAATTTGAACCTCTCCGTAGCCGTATCCACTGACGGCAACGGTGTGGTTAAGAATTACAACGTCACTGCCGGTGCCGACGCAGGAGTAAGTGTTGGTAACTACACTGCCTCTGTAGGGGGTGAAGTTAGCATCAGCGGGGATCAGACAGGCATTAAGGATTATTCTGTTACCGCCAGCGCAAACTCATCAGTAAAATACGGGGAGACCACGGTGTCCGGCGGTGCTTCGGTAAGTTACGGCTCGAAGGGCCTTGAAACGGACTTCTCCGCCAAGGTGACGCAGGATTTCAGCAACGGAGTCGGCACTGAAGGCAGCGCCTCCTTCGAGGCATCAACAAAGAGAGGATGCTCTGTATCAGGTGACATAAACCAGACCATAAACCCGGCAGGCGCCCAGGTTCAGAAGGATGCTGTGGAGAAAGTAAAAGAGGCAACAGGGCTTGATTTAAACACTGATTTCTTCACAAAAGAGCTCTGGTCAGGAAAATACGAACTAAAAAGCAAATGATCTGCATTGGAATGAAACAAAAAATCATAACCCTGATTATGTTTCTGGGTGTTGTTATGACTACGGAGGCTCAGGAACTCCCTCAACTGACAGATAAACCCGGCACCTTCCAAATCCTCAGCAGGACTGATTATACATCCCCCGACTGCGGCTTTACAAAGACTGACCTGGCTGCTAACCTCCAGAGAATAACCGACCTGGTCAGTGTGGTAAGACAAAATCCTGTACTGAGTGACATCAGGGGATTTGAAGGCCGGGCAAGAATATATAATGTCAGCTGCAAGGATAACGGCGGATACGGGATACCTTCAAGGATAAGCTTTGAGTTCTGCGATTGGCACCGGAATAAAGACGGGACGGAATCGTATAGTTTCATTGAACCTCCAGAGTGGTCACTGATAATCAATAAGCTTAAGCCTAATACCAACAGGTGGCACTTTTCATCGGGTGATTTCCTGGGAGACAAAAATTTCTTTACGGTGCCGGATCAGAAAGAAACCGTTGAAAGTGGTATAGATGTTTACGGAGGTGAATGTTTTGTGATCTATGATCCTGACCGACCCCCCTATTGGCTGCCGGTAACCGTCGATGAAGCATTCAATTGCAAAAGGGAGTACTGGAAGAAAGAACCCAACCAGTATAACAGGGATTATATGATGAAAACTATTGAAGCTGACTATGCAGCCACCCCGGTTTCGGACAGGAACAAACCCGCCCGTATGTGTTGCACCATGTCAGAGATAGGCACAGATCCCAAGTCTCCGCAGATTGTAAAGATCAATCCTGAATACTGGGACAGGAGCCTCCCGAAATCAGCAATCCAGTTTATTTATTTCAGGTCGGTAACAAATAAAGAGTACCTGCGAGGGTTAATCAGGGAAGCCAAAGATCGAGGGCAAACCCCCTTCGAGACAATTTTTGAGGAAGAATTTGATATTGATGATATCCGGGCACTTACTCCGCTGATCGGGAAATAGTTTTTCGCGCTTAAAAGTCATTCATAAAATGAAAATATCTCCATCTGCAGTATTAATCCTTTCGGCAGGAATGATACTCAGTTCACTTGCTGCCGGCCAGACTCCAAGCGGACCCGTTTTTACAATCACAATGGAACAAAAGGGCTCGGCGGAGGATAAGTCCTTTAAAAAGACCATCGAGGCAGGTTACTGGCCATGTGCGGCATGGAACTCGGGATATACTGGTGGGGTGACCTACAGTGAAAAGCCGGTAATGGGTGCACAAATGAATGCTTCACCGGAAGGACTGCTGGCCGGAAGGGGAAGTATTGCAGCGATGAAACCGGGAGAAACGATGATTTTCTATGTCCGCGTGAAATCCGGTTCGGGTAATGACGGAGAAAGTTCTGTCACTCTTTCAACCGTTGGCGATGGAGTGTTCAGCTACACCGTGGTAACAGAAAATGATACCTGGACCTCTTCGGCCGGCGGCCCTGTTACAGACCCCGGGAGACGGGCATTCGGTCCTGCAGGGAACACTGAAGCCGTCATAAAGCGTACCGTTGACGGAGCGGTTCTGACCTTTAGTGAACCTGATCTTGAGGGTGAGGGCGACTGCGACTTCTTCAGTATACTTTCAGGCGACAATGAACCCGAAGAAATGCCGGAGGTTCTTACTTTTAAACTGTCGAACGAGGATATGAAAAACTGGCAGGCGCTGCAAAAGGTAAATAACAGCGTTCTTAACGGGTACGTCGATGGCACTCTTGAAATTAAGGCCACACTGCGCGGCGGACCAATTTCCTATGTTGGGGCCGGGGTCTCTCTTGACGGCTGTTCTGAACTCGGTGCAGGTGAACAGGGAAAAGTAACCGCATCGGGGAAGCCCGAAGGAGGCACTTATGCGTTCCGGGTGGAGCCTTCTGACCTTATGTCGGTTGATGCCGCAGGAGCGACAGCAACCCTTACCGGCTCAAGACCGGGCCGTGGTACCCTTTTTGTCGGGTATACCACACCTGACGGCGGTAAAGCCGAGGCCTCAAAGCCGGCTTCTGTGGTCAGAATCAATTCATATAATGGCGGAGATGCGATCCCTCAGATACTGCTCTATGATATTTATGGCAACAAACTGTCCGGAAAGTTAACCGTACCCTACTCGTCAGAACCGGATGAAGCACAGGAACTGGTTGATTTCGTGTCGGGCAATCCTTCAGTATTCACTGTGGTTGCATCCACAGATAACCTCGACATTCAGGGATCAAAAACAGGCAAGTCTACCATTGAGGCAAGGGATAACTGCGGCAACACCACAGGTCCGGCTGTGGAGGTGGAAGTGGTCAACTGTGATAAAGAGACTGTGGAGGCTCTTGCAAAGATGAAGCAGGCTGCAATTGAAAACCTTAAAGATGCCGCTGAGAATTTACAGAAAGTAGCCGGCTCCAAAGAGTTTGAAAAGGCAAGGGATGACCTTGTCAATTCAACCATTGAGCTCCTCGCTAAGGCAGGCCTGACAATAATTACAAGTGGAAAGACATCAGGAGCTATAGAAACTGCATCCAAGATAGCTGAAGCTGGCGCAGCCGTTTCGGAAATGATCTCCAGCGCGAACCTGGAGGAGTTTTATACAAGTGCTGGGAAGGCTGCGAGTGGAGAACTTTTTGATAAAGCCGTATACACACATTATGGCAAAGAAATCGCAGAACTATGGGGCAAATCGTTAAGCGCTGCCATTGGGGTTTTTGAAGTCTACCAGGCTGCCGATAGATTCGGACAGAATAGCGCCCGGATACTTGATCATGAAAATGGTTTAAAAAACGCTATGGAAAGTTGGGAAAAGGCCTACAAAGATTTACAAAGAATTGAACGACTTCAGCAGATTTGCAAGGGAGACAAAACCGAACCTCAGAAAAAGGAAGAACCAGAGGCGGATCAGACTACAAAGCCGACTGATCCAACCCCACCTACTGACCCGAAACCGCCTGTCGGCCCCAAACCTAAGACCGAAACTCCTCCTGCACAGAAGCCACCAACGGGCGACCCCAAACCACCTGTGCCGGAAGGCGAAGAGCCCCCGGTCCCACCCCCGCCGCCAACAGGAGAGCCCCGGCAGGTAGGCCTGCCATATTCACCAGAAGAATGCGGTTGCTACAAGGCCAAAAGCATAAGCGTAAGCTCTGAAGGTTTTTCAGCTCTCCTGGCTGGTATAAAAAACATTGGTGACTGTGTGGAAAAGTTCAACAGCGCCTCAGTCACAGATTACCTCAATGCGCTGAAAGAACTGTCAGCTGTTACTGATACACTTAATGCAGCTGTAAATAAAGATCCGGACATATTCAAGATAAAAGCGAAAGAAGCCAAACCTAAGCTTGATTCGCTGATAGAACACACCAAATCTTACGATGTGGCAGGTAAGACCTTCATGAAACAATTTCAGAAGTGTCCGGAATCAATAACGACCGGAATGGATGTTCTGAAATCAGCCCTGACCGTTACCGTTGACTCAATTACAACCAAATACTAACACTCCCGAAGAATGAGAACTTCTCGCGCCTTATCCCTGGCTTTACTTGCCGGACTCTCACTCAGTCTGACTGCCCAGGAGCTTCCGCTTCTCACCGAGAAACAAGGTACTTTCGAGATCCTGAAACGTACCGATTATGTCAGCTATGACTGCGGGTACACTAAAGCAGAGGTAACCGCTAATCTGCAGAGAATAACTGACCTGGTGACTGTAGTCAGGCAAAACCCTGTCCTCACGGATCTTAAAGGATTCGAAGGAAGGGCAAGGATATACACTCTCAACTGCAAGGAGATCGGAGGTTACGGCATACCGGCGAGGATAAGTTTTGAATTTGCTTCCTGGATCAGAAGGAAGGACGGAACTCCTGACATGAATCTGATAGAGCCTCCTGAATGGTCGCTCTATATCAACCAGGCTAAGCCCGGCTGGGGGGCCTCATACTGTCATGATGCCACACACGGATATTTTACAGCCCCTTTAAATAAGAGGACTCCGGAACCCGGAATAGATGTTTACGACGGTGAATGGTTCGTTATTTATGACGCGTCAAGACCACCATACTGGATCCCGGTAACTGTGAACGAAGCCTTCGCGGCGGTAAGGGAAAATTCAAAAAAAGAAAAGAACGAAATTGCCGCACAGTATCTGAATGAGTTCATTGAAAAGGAGTGGATTGAAATTCCTGAGGATTACCGTGACAAACCGGCTTATTTCGGCGGGGGAATCTCAAGGGTTACACATAAGCCGGGCTACGGCGATCAGGACAGCATCTTCCCGCGAATAGTAAAGGTAAATCCGGATTACTGGAACAGGGAGCTTCCACGCTCGGCAATCCAGATAATCAATTTCAATTCGATCCAGAGAAAGGATTACCTGTGGAAATTAATGGAGGAGTATCTTGATAATAACAGCATCAGCTATAATGTGAAGCGGTTTGAGGTGTCATTTGATATGGAAGAGATCCGGAGGCTGTTGCCGCTGATCGGAAAATAATTTTAAGCCGGCAATCGAAGTGAGCCGGCGCACCTAACATTTAATAAAGCAACCTGCTGAAGAGGCCGGAGTAACAGCTTTGTTCTATTGCTTCAACTCCCCGGAACAAAAGAGACTATATTTGTGTTTTCAGTTTAACTGGCCGTGAATCACAAATAGTCGGGAAGCAATATGTCTGACTGGAAAAGAGTTTTTGCGATAATCTTTACCGGGCAGCTGTTCTCAACACTGAGCAGCTACGTGGTGGCCTATGCCGTCATATTCTGGCTGAGTGTCGAGACCCGGTCGGCTGAGGTGCTGGCCTATGCCACCATAGCATCCCTCCTGCCGCAGATGGTGCTGGGGCTTTTCACAGGCGTTTTTATTGACCGGTGGAACCGCAAGCGGACGATGATCTTTTCCGATCTCTTTATTGCCCTCTGCACCCTGGTACTGGCCTACCTCTTCTGGATTACCGAGCCGAAGATCGTTTATGTCTATCTCCTTCTGATGATGCGCTCAGCCGGGATGGCCTTCCATGTCCCGGCCATGCAGGCCTCGGTACCCCTCCTGGCGCCACAGGACAAACTGATGAAGATTGCCGGGATAAACAACATGATACATTCAATAAGTACTATTGCCAGTCCTGCCCTGGCTGCCCTGCTGATAAGTCTTTTCCAGCTGCAGTGGATACTTTTGATAGACGTGGCAGGCGCCCTCATTGCCGTGACAACATTGCTCATGGTTCATATCCCCGATCCGGACAGGTCAGATACAGCCAAACCACATCTTGGCAGAGAACTGATGGAAGGGCTGAGGGAGATATACAGCAAACCCGGTTTGCTCTGGCTCTTTATACTTGCCCTCTCAGCCATGTTCTTCATAATGCCTGTTGCAGCACTCTTCCCTCTGATGACGCTTGAACATTTCAGCGGCACCACATACATGATGAGCATCGTGGAGATTGCATGGGGAATAGGCATGCTCATCGGCGGAGCCATAATAGGACACCGCCGTCTCAATAACTATAAGGTCGTTCTCATTAACATAACGTACCTGGTGCTGGGACTCACCTTTCTCTTTTCGGGGATACTGCCTCCGTCAGGGTTCGCCATATTCGCGGGTATCACTGCCATAGGCGGTATCACCATGACCCTCTATTCGGGTTCATTCACTGTTATATTGCAAACCATGGTTGAACCGGCAGCCATGGGAAGGGTATTCTCCCTCTATTCGAGTATAACCCTGCTTCCGTCGATGATCGGTCTGCTGGCGACAGGGTATATTGCTGATACGATAGGGATAGCGAACGCCTTCATCATCTCCGGCAGCGGCATAGCCTCGCTGGGCATCGCAGCCTTCCTTCTCATACCTCCGATTAGGAAGATGGTGGCAGCAGAGGTTTCAGTCAGCAGTCGCCAGTCGGCAGCCGGCAGTCAGGACTGAGGACTGAGGACTGAGGACTTTAGAGCTTGAACCTGGCCGCGAGGTAGCCGGCCATCTCTTCCTGAATCTCACGGGCCTTTTCTCCGGCCACCATGTCGAAGTTTTCGCTGCTGTCAGCGTAGATGATACCACGCGATGAATTCACCAGCAGTCCGCATTGTTTGTTCATACCGTACCTCGCCACATCCTCAAGACTTCCGCCCTGCGCACCCACACCCGGCACCAGCAGGAAATGATCGGGAACAATTTTCCGTATATCAGCCAGCATCTCAGCCCGGGTAGCTCCCACAACATACATCAGGTTGTCAATCGTTCCCCATCTCTGTGTCAGGGTCAGGACTCTCTCAAACAACCGCTGTCCCTTATCGGTGTGGTACTGAAAATCCTCTGCTCCCCTGTTCGAGGTAAGCGCCAGGATGACAGCCCATTTACCCGGATAGGAAAGGAACGGTGTAATGGAATCCTCCCCCATGTATGGAGCCACGGTTACGGCGTCAAAGGGCATCTCGCCGAAAACTGCACGGGCATACATCTTCGAGGTATTGCCTATGTCACCCCGCTTTGCATCAGCGATTATAAAGATATTGGTGTTAAGCTTGTTGATATATCGCACCGTTTTGTCAAGCGCGGCCATCCCACGGACCCCGTAAGACTCATAAAAGGCGAAATTGGGCTTGTAGGCAACGGTATACTTATGAGTAGCATCGATGATCCTCCTGTTGAACTCGAATAAGGGTTCCGCCATGCCTGACAGACAGTCAGGCAATTTTGATATTTCAGGATCAAGTCCCACGCAGAGGAAAGACCTCTTCTTCAGGATCTGCTGAAAAATTTCTTTAGAGTTCATTCCGCTGTTTTAATAATCGCTTACCTTAAGTCGTTCGGCATTCTCTGCCATCCGCAGTTTTTCGAGCAGCTCCTGAATATTGCCGTCGAGCACCACCGGCAGGTTGTAGATAGTCAGGTTGATGCGGTGATCGGTGACTCTTCCCTGGGGATAGTTGTATGTTCTGATCTTGGCAGACCGGTCTCCCGTTGAAACCATTGTCTTGCGCTTGTGCGAGATCTCATCGAGATACTTCTGGTATTCGAGGTTATAGAGGCGTGTGCGCAACTCCTTCATCGCCTTCTCCAGGTTCTTGATCTGCGACTTCTCATCCTGGCAGGTAACGACGGTGCCTGTAGGGATATGTGTCAGCCTGATGGCCGAATAGGTGGTGTTGACGCTCTGTCCGCCGGGACCTGAGGAACAGTAGGTGTCCTTTCGGATATCCTCGCTACGGACCTCGATGTCAAACTCGCCTGCCTCGGGAAGCACCGCCACCGTTGCGGCGGAGGTATGGATACGCCCCTGCGTCTCGGTCTGAGGCACTCGCTGAACGCGGTGGACACCGGACTCATATTTCATTATGCCGTACACTCCGTCACCTATGACGGTGAAGACTATCTCCTTGTATCCTCCGGCAGTGCCGTCGGTAAAGTAGTTCAAGTCGAGCTTCCACCCCTGGGATTCAATATACTTTGAATACATGCGGAAAAGGTCGCCCGCGAAGATGCTTGCCTCATCGCCTCCGGTACCGGCACGTATCTCCATCACGGCGTTCTTGTCGTCTTCCGGATCGGCAGGCAGGAGAAGGTAGCGGATCTCCTCCTCCATGTCTGGTATGGAATTGACCAGCTGGTCTATCTCCGCCTTGGCCATCTCCCGCATCTCCTCATCCTTCTCTGCTGCAAGCAATGCTCTTGCGCTCTCAAGGTTGTCGATTGCATTCTTGTATTTTTCGTAGGCTTCAATTACCGGTTTCAGCTCCTTGTATTCCTTGTTAAGCCTGATGAACCGTTTCATGTCCGACATCACCTCGGGAGAGTTCAGCTGTTCACCGACCTCCACGAAGCGCTTCTTCACTCCCAGCAGCCTGTCAAGTATAAGATTGTTTGCCATAACATGCCAAATTTCAGGGTGCAAAGGTAGTTAGTTTCATAGAATAGTCAATAGTCATTCAGCAATAGTGTAAGGTCGAAAGTCCGTAATGTCCGGAGGATTTGCGATTTGCGAATTGCGAATTGCAATTTTATTTAAATCGACACTCGGAAATCTGAAATCGAAAATCTTCTCTTGCCTGCTGCCTTAAAACTAATAGTGAAATTCCCCATACCCGCTTTTAATAGTCAGGCTGGGGGCGGAAGCGGGTTCGCAGCGGCCGACAATTTGAGCATCAAGGTTAAACCCGGCGGCAATGTCTATTATAGCCTGTGCATCATCCTCATCAACATAGAGCTCCATCCGGTGACCCATGTTGAATACACGGTACATCTCATCCCACGGGGTGCCGGAGCTGTTCTGGATCATTTCAAACAGGGGCGGTACCGGGAAGAGGTTGTCCTTGATGATATGTAACCTGTCAATGAAGTGAAGGATCTTCGTCTGCCCGCCTCCCGAGCAGTGCACCATCCCATGGATGGCAGGCCTCATTATCTCAAGCACTTTCTTCATCACCGGTGCATAGGTGCGCGTTGGAGACAGTACCAGCATCCCGGCATTCACCCCCGGAACGGAAGTGGGGTCAGTGAGCCTCATGGTGCCGGAATAGACCAGTGAGTCAGGTATAGCACCGTCAAAACTCTCCGGATAGAGTCCTGCAAGATACTTATGGAAGATGTCATGCCGTGCCGATGTCAGTCCGTTGCTGCCCATGCCGCCGTTATAACTGCTCTCGTAGCTTGTGCGGCCTGAGGAGGCCAGTCCCACTATTACGTCACCCTGCCTGATGCGTGCGTTATCAATGACGTCAGCCCTCCTCATCCGGGCAGCGACTGTGGAATCGACAATAACAGTCCGCAGAAGGTCGCCCACATCGGCCGTCTCGCCTCCGGTCGACCATATACCTATTCCTGCATCACGCATACGTGCAAGGAACTCCTCCGTGCCCTCAATAACAGCCTTTATGACCTCGCCGGGGATTAGATTTTTATTCCTGCCTATCGTGGACGAAAGAAGAATATTGTCCGTTACCCCGACACACAGCAGGTCGTCGAGGTTCATCACCACGGCATCCTGGGCAATTCCCTTCCAAACCGAGATATCTCCGGTCTCTTTCCAGTATATGTATGCCAGTGACGATTTGGTGCCGGCACCGTCGGCATGCATGATGTTGCACCACTCACTGTCGCCTCCGAGAAGATCAGGAACAATCTTGCAGAAGGCTGTCGGGAAGAGGCCGCGGGCAACCTTGCTGATGGCAGCATGAACCTCCTCCTTTCCTGATGAGACTCCTCTCCTGGCGTAGCGCGACCTGTCAGTCATAGTTGCTGCAAAGATATTTCCCCGCTCTAATTTGCAGGCACATAGTCTGTCCTCAGCACCCTGAACTCGGTGCGGCGGTTGATCTGGTGAGCTATCTCCTTCTGCTCGTCGCTGGCGAGAGAATTGATATACTGCTCGCTGAGAGTGGCTTCGGAGCGCAGGAACGGAGCGTCTGTCATGATAACGGCATCCACCACTTTCGGGCTGCCCTCACCGTACCCTCTTGCAGTAAGCCTGTCTGAGGCAATGCCCTTGCCGATAAGGTAATCAACAACTGACTGTGCCCTCTTCTGTGAAAGATCCATGTTGTACTCCTCTGTGTCACGCGAGTCAGTGTGCGACATCAGCTCAATGGTCACGTTGGGGTTGTCATTCAGGGTCTCAACCAGTTTATCGAGAGAGACCATCGATTCGGGACGCAGGTCCCACTTGCCGAAGTCGTAGAAGATGTTCGGCAGCTCAATAGGCCTGTCGATAGGTGTCAGAAGGATTGTGGCCATGAACTCACGGCTCTTGTCCTGACCCCTTGTTGTCTCCTTCTCCTTCCCGTTCAGGAAGCCTCTTTTTGTAGCAAGAAAGATATAATCAACTTCGGGTCTCAGGCTGAATTTGAAGTCGCCTGCATTACCTGTCATTGTCTGCATGTTGGCGCCGTCGCTGGCGATGAGCTGAACGGTGGCGCCCTGAACGGGCTGGCCGCTCTTTTCATCCTTGACGAGGCCGGTGATGCTGAACAGCAGAGGAGGCATTTCGAAGGAATAGAGGTCATCTTCGCTCCGCTCCTTGCGTGACGAGCTGAAGGCACCCTTCTCGGCACCCCTCTCGAAGGTAATGCCAAAATCGTCTGCGGGGCCGTTTATCGGCGACCTCATGTTATTGACAATCCAGCTGTTGCCGGCCTGGGACGTCGCCCTGAAGATATCGAGGCCGCCCATCCCTATATGGCCGTCGGAAGCGAAATAGAGTGTTCCGTTCTCGCGGATGAAGGGAAAGAACTCATTGCCCCTGGTGTTTATATCCGTTCCGAGGTTCTCAGGCCGCGACCACGGGCTGCCGGGGGAGGTGCGGGTAGAACGGTAAATGTCCTTGCTACCCAATCCGCCGGGTATGTCGGAGACAAAATAGAGCGTCTGACCATCATCGGAAAGTGAGGGATGGGCAGCAACGAGCGAATCAGCAAGCAGCTCGAGCTTCACCGGTTCAGACCACCGGGTGCCCTCACGGGTGGAATACATTATCACACACCCCTTTTTCTCTCGCTTGCCTGCCTCACATCGCGTGAAATAGACCTCTGTAAAGTCGGAAGAAAACGACGGGGTTCCCTCTTCAAACTCACTGTTCAGGAAATCAACCGGCACTGGGGTGCTCCACTTGCCCTTCTTGTCGAGCCTGGTCTCGAATAAGTCGGTAAAACTCTGTCCTGTGGCTCCGTGCTCCTTGTTCCCCTGGGCGTCGTCACGCGATGAGGTAAACCAGAGGAGGCCGTGATCATCGCGGCCAAATGAGGGACTGAAGTCAGAGAACCTGGAGTTGACCTCTTTAAGTTCTTCAACATTATATCCTTCAGGAGAGGCCTGCCACTGCATGGCCAGTTCACACGAACGTATCTGCTGGTCGGTACGCGGATCGCCTGGTACGAGCTGCCGGTATTTGCGGAACTCCTCAATAGCCTGAGGATAACGCCCCAGCTTCTTGGTACTCTCCGCCAGCCAGTACTGTGCTTCGGGCTTCGGGAATGCCGATTTCACCGCTCTTTTATACCAGAGCTCTGCATTCTTCGGATCGTTGATAAGACGGTAGCACTCTGAAACCATGAAAACCATTTCAGCCTTTACCTGCTTATCACGTGTCTTGGAGTAGACATCCTTGAAGAAATCAATGGCTTCATAATAACTGCCTGCCTCATAGGCGGCATAAGCGCGTTCCGTCTTCTGCTTCTGGGCACTGAGAGCAACAGGAAAAAGTAAAAGCAGTGTAAATATGAGGATTAATGGCTTATTCATGCTGAACACCTTAGTTGTTTGCAAAAGTAATGATTGTTATTAATGTTAACGTGCCGTCATTCCAATAATTACCTCCTGCAGGAGCTTACAGCAAAAATAATGCCCTCCCGGGAGGAGGGCACTGTAATGTTGAAAACCGATCAGATAACTACCTTGTAAAGAGGAGCTCGCGGTACTTGGGAAGGGGCCACAACTCATTGTCAACCACCAGTTCCAGCTTGTCAATATGGGTCCTGATCTCATCGAGATAGGGCTTGACCTTGCTCTCGTAGGCAACCGACCGCTTGTAGAGGTCCTCAATTGCATTGGCCTTTCTCCGCTCGTCAATCATTTCGGCAACAAGCTTCTTTATCATGGAAATATGATCCGAGATCGTAATAATCAGCTCCTTGCGTGCCCCGGCCAGCCTCAGGTACTCATTGTCGTCAAAGATTTCACGCAGTCCCCTGACATTTTCCACCAGTGAAGTCATATAATTCACAGCGGTTGGCACGATGTGATTGACGGCAAGATCGCCCAGCACGCGTGACTCAATCTGCAGCTTCTTGGTAAACTTTTCCAGTTCCACCTCCACCCTGCTCTCAAGCTCACGGGCGCTAAGCACGCCAGTGCCGATGAGTGTCTCGCGTGATGAAGGGCTGACATATGCCTTCAGCGTCTTTGGCACGCTCGACTCTGAGGAGAGTCCCCTACGGGCCGCCTCGCGGTGCCACTCCTCACTGTACCCGTCACCTTCAAACCTTATTCTCCTTGAAGCTATGATGCACTTTTTCATGACCTGGAATATTGCATCATCCTTCTTGCTTCCCTTGTTGATCAGGGTATTCACCTCGTCTGTGAAGATCTTCAGCTGGCGGGCTACGGCCGCATTAAGGACGATCATTGCGGAGCTGCAGTTGGCTGATGATCCGACGGCCCTGAACTCAAACCTGTTGCCGGTGAATGCAAACGGAGAGGTACGATTGCGGTCGGTGTTGTCAAGGAAGATCCCCGGGATCTTGCCGAGACCAAGCTTGATCTCTGTTTTTTCCTGGGGGGACATCTTTTTGTCCTTCACTTTGCTGGCTATGTTATCAAGGATTTCGGAGAGATAACTTCCGAGGAAGACGGAGATTATTGATGGAGGCGCTTCATGTCCGCCAAGCCTGTACGAGTTGTTCTCATTGGTTACGCTTGCTCTCAGCAGCTCCTGGTTGTCGTTAACTGCCTTCACCACATTCACCAGGAAGGTGAGGAACTGCATGTTTGTCTTCGGATTCTTTCCCGGCGACAGCAGGTTTACCCCGGTGTCGGTTGCCATCGACCAGTTGCTGTGCTTTCCGGAACCGTTGACCTCCGCGAAGGGCTTCTCATGGAAGAGCACCCTGAACTTATGCCTCCTGGCCACCCTGCGCATCACGTCCATGATGAGCTGGTTATGGTCAACGGCAAGGTTGGCCTCCTCATAAACCGGTGCACACTCGAACTGGTTGGGGGCGACCTCATTGTGGCGCGTTTTCACCGGTATGCCCAGCTTGTATGCTTCATATTCGAACTCCTTCATGAAGGCTTTCACCCTCTCGGGGATCGACCCGAAATAGTGGTCGGAGAGTTGCTGGTCCTTTGATGAGGGATGCCCCATGAGTGTCCGGTCAGCAAGCATGAGATCCGGACGCGCGTAGTAGAGAGCCTCGTCAATCAGGAAATACTCCTGCTCCCATCCCAGTGTTGCTATGACCTTCCTGATATCCTTGTCAAAGAGATGGCAGACCTCTGTGGCAGCATGGTCAAGTGCAGCCAGGGAACGCAGAAGTGGCGTCTTGTAGTCTAGGGCCTCCCCGGTATAAGAGACAAAGACCGTGGGGATGCACAGTGTGTTGCCTACAATGAATGCCGGTGACGATACGTCCCACGCAGTATAGCCCCGGGCCTCGAATGTATTCCTTATGCCACCGCTGGGGAAGCTTGAGGCATCGGGCTCCTGTTGCACAAGCACCTCCCCTGAGAAGATCTCGATGATCGCTCCGTGTTCTCCCCTGCCTACAAATGAGTCATGCTTTTCGGCTGTTGCATCAGTAAGGGGATGGAACCAGTGAGTGAAATGAGTGACACCTTTCTCCATAGCCCACGCCTGCATGCCTGTAGCCACCTGGTCGGCTATCTGCCTGGTGATGGGAGTGCCTTCATCAATCGCTGTCAGTACCGCCCTGTAAGCCTCCCGGCTCAGGTAGCGCTCCATCTTCACCTTGTCAAAAACATTCTCTGAAAAATAGGAGGAGACTGTCTCCCGCGGAACGGAAACCTCAACCGTATCCCTTGAGAAGAGTTCCTTCAATGCACTGAAACGTAATTCTGCCATGATCTGTTTTTTTTGTAAAAATAGATCATTTTGGAATTTACCCCTATTTTTTTGAGCAATATTTTGACTTTTACGTGTTTTTTATGGATGATCCCCCCTTTTCAGGGGGTAAGTTTAGAAATTTTCACTTTTTAAGTCAGTTATGCAATCTGCACGCTTGAAGATGCCATACATGGATTTTTCGAAATCAACTGCCACAACCTTATACTCGGGTGTGAGCGTAAACTCATCGCCCACACCGCTGGTGAGGAAGTTGATTGCCGACTCTGGGAAATGGAAGGTGGTATAGACCACCCCCGGCTTGACGACATCGGTCACCTGCACCTTCATGATGGTCACGCCGCGCGCCGAGAAGATCCTTGCAAAGTCGCCGCTCACCAGCCCTTTGACTGCCGCATCATGAGGATGAACATAGAGTATGTCTTCCGTGACAAGCTCCCTGTTCGGGGTGCGGCGTGTCATGGTGCCGCTGTTGTAATGCTCAAGAAGCCTGCCTGTAGTCAGGATATACGGAAGACGCCCGGCATGCTCGTGCAGTTCCGGAGAGGCATCATAATCCCACGAATGGAATCTGCCCTTTCCGCGCTTGAATGTTTCAGTGTGGAGTATCTTCGTGTCAGTACCGTCTTCCCTGACAGGCCATTGCTTCCCGTTATCGCCCAGCTCATCCCATCTCACCCCCCTGAAGAAAGGCACAATTCCTGCAATCTCCTTAAGCAGTACGTCTGCCGAATATCCATCCTGCCGGTATCCCATACGGTTCATCATGTCAACCACTATCTGCCCGTCGGGTTTGGTGCCGCCGAGTGGCTCCACCACCTTCTGAACCTTCTGTATCCTCCGTTCGCCGTTGGTGAAGGTACCCTCCTTCTCAAGGAACGACGATGCCGGGAAAACAACATCAGCTATCCGTGCCGTCTCGGTCATGAATATCTCCTGTACAACCAGGAATTCAAGTCCCTGAAGCGAGCTCCTCACGTGGCAGGTGTTGGGGTCTGTCTGCAACAGATCCTCTCCCATGATCCACAGGGCTTTCAGGTCTCCCCTGCCGGCAGCGGAGAACATCTCCGGGATCTTATATCCCGGTACCGAGGGGTGGTCAACGCCGTAAAATGACTTATAGAGGGCCAGGTTCTCAGGTTTGGTCACATCGAGATAGCCTGCGCCCTGGTGAGGCTGAACACCCATATCGGCGGCTCCCTGGACATTATTCTGTCCGCGCAGCGGGTTGACGCCAACCCCTTCTCTGCCTATATTGCCGGTCATCATGGCAATATTTGAAATAAGTGTTATCGCCTTGGTTGCCTGCCAGTGCTCCGTCACACCCAGTCCGTGAAACTCCATGGCGGCATGCGCCGTTCCGTACTCACGTGCAGCAGCTCTCACCAGCTCACGTTCAACGCCGCACACCCTTTCAAGATCATCAATATCAAGTGCCTGCAGATAACTCCTGAAGTCATCCCATCCCTCCGTTCGCGACCTGATGAACTCCTCATCCAGGAGCCCCTCGCTGAAGAGATAATACGCGAACATGTTCAGTACAGCGACATTGGTACCCGGATTGATCTGAAGGTGGTATTTTGCCAGCCTGGCAAGCTCTATCTTCAGGGGATCAATGACGATCAGTGGTGTCCCTGATTCAACCACGGCTTTGATACGTGCCCCGGTAACGGGATGGGCTGCCGATGGATTGGCTCCTATTATGAGTATACAGCCGGTCTTGTACAGCTCGTCAATTGAATTGGTGGCCGCGCCGGTGCCGTACGCCCATTGCATGCCCATAGCCGTCGGGGCATGACAGACACGTGCACACCCATCAATATTATTTGTCCCGATGACAATCCTGAAAAACTTCTGCATCAGGTAGTTCTCTTCATTGGTGCAGCGTGCCGACGAGATGCCTGCCAGTGCATCCGGTCCGTGCTTCTCCTTTATCTCTCTGAACTTCTTTGCCGTATAATCATATGCTTCATCCCACGTAACCTCAGTTAGCACTCCGTCCTTCCTTACCAGTGGTGAACGAAGCCTGTCAGGGTGGTTATAGAACTCAAAGGCGAACCTCCCCTTGAGGCATGTATGTCCCCTGTTGGTCTCGCCGTTGAGCGGGGCCTGTATGCCCCTTACTTCGCCTTCGATCACCTTGACCTCCAGGTTACATCCGACCCCGCAATAGGTGCATGTGGTGCGCACGATGCTGTCTGCCCGCAGTGTCTTTGTTGAGTACCTGTCTGATATCGCATTGGTAGGACAGGTCTGAACACATGCACCGCATGAAACGCACGGCGATTCGCGGAATGACCTGTCAAACCCCTTTATAATGCGGCTCACATGGCCCCTGCCATTTATCCCCAGAACGTGCTCAGCCTGCAGCTCATCACAGGCCCTGACACACCGGTAACACTTTATGCATTCTGTAAGGTCTGACCATATGTAGGGATGGCTCCTGTCTTTATCATATTGTGTAACAGAACGGTTATACCTCACCTCCGGGCTGCCGGCTGCTGCCACCACGCTCTGAAACTCCGTGGGGAGCATGCCTGGCTCAGGATTTAGCTTGTCAGGGGGGTATTCCGAGAGGACCAACTCGAGGATATTTTTCCTGAGCCTCCTGATCTTTTCAGTGGAGGGATAGATATAATATCCCGGAGCTACAGGCGTATGGCATGAAGCCATAACCCTGCCGGGGCCTCCCTCCTTCAGCGCCACCTCCACGGAGCAGATCCTGCATGAACCGTAATTCTCAAGGTTATCAGCCTGGCAGAGAGTGGGTATTATCTCGCGCCCCTCCGTGCGGCGCACAAACTCCAGTATGGTCTCGCCCTCGATGATCGGGTATGGTCTGTTGTCAATATATGCTGTCTGTTCCATCACTTTGCCTCCTTTCCCGTGAAGTACCCTTTAAGCTCATCGCTGAACCACTGCAGCGCATTCCTTACCGGCAGCGGCAGTCCCCCTCCGAGAGCGCACAGTGATCCGAACTGCATCGTCTCCAGGAGATCGTCAAAGAGCCGCCTGTCAATCTTCATGCCCTTCTCAGCAGCGCCTGAGAGCAGTTCATAACCGCGGACCGATCCGATACGGCAGGGGAAGCATTTTCCGCAGGACTCCTTCTTAGTAAACTCAAAAAGATGTTCCAGCAGTTTAATTATCGGAAAATCTTCCGGCACTGATACTATTCCTGCATGTCCCAGCAGGAACCCCTCACTGCTGAACGACTCAAAGTCAAGTGTCAGGTCACTGACCTTTGATGCCGGCACCAGTCCTCCCAGCGGCCCTCCTATCTGGAAAGCCTTGACGGGGTATCGTGTTCCTCCTCCCATCCCGTCGATGACGCTCCTTAGCGGTGTGCCCATCCTCACCTCCAGCAGTCCGGGCCTGTTAAAGGCGCCGTCGAGTGACACCAGCTTGGTGCCGGGCGATCTCTCCGTGCCGAGGGCGGCATAGTCCTTGCCACCCTCCTTCAGAATATAATGTACGTTTGCGAAGGTCTCCACGTTGCTCAGCACCGTTGGCATGCCGAACAGACCATAGACGGCAGGAAAGGGCGGGCGGGTCCGTACCTCCGGCCTCAGTCCCTCCAGCGAGTTGAGCAGCGAGGTCTCCTCACCGCATATATATGCACCTGACCCTTCCACCACATGAAAGCGGAACCGGAAGGCAGCCGGGCCTGACGAGCCCTCCGTGATGCCAGCCTCCTCAAGTTCTTTTACCGCCTCCCGCGTTCTTCTCACGGCAAGAGGATATTCGCCACGGATATAAACCACCCCGGTGTCAGCGCCGGTGATCATGCCCGTCATCAGCATGCCGAAAAGCACCGCATGTGGACGCTCTTCCAGGAGCCATTTGTCAGAAAAGGCCCCGGGGTCACCCTCGTCGGCATTGCAGACGATATACTTTTTTACGGACTTCGCATCACGAGAAGACCTGACCTTCAGGTGAAACGGGAACCCGGCACCGCCGCGCCCCCTCAGTCCTGACAGCTCCAGCTCCTTCAGCGCCGACGGAGTATCAGATTGCCACTTAACGGCAAGCGAATAATACTCCCTGACATCACCCGTGGGAACCAGAAGCGCCGGTTTGTCGGCATTGGAGAAGGAGTAAAGAGCCGGTGCAGCGCCATCACCTCCGGCGAGACGGATCTCTCCGTTGACCATGAAGGCATCATTGGAATGGCAGTGGCCCAGGCAGGTCACGGCCCCTATTTCATGATCGGCATAATGTTCCTTCAGGCTGCGCTTCAGATCCTCCTGCCTTCCGGATGTAAGACAGGCAGTGCCGTCACAGACAAAGACCTTCTTCCCCAGGTGATCCTTCCTCAGGAAATCATAAAAGGAGCTTGCCCCCATAACTGCTGCATGGCCCGTCATGAATCCGCCGGCAACTGAAATCAGCCTCTCATGCGCAGAATCATCACCGGCGCCCGCAGCCCTGACCATCTCGTCATACAGACCGTCATCAAGTCCCTTTCTTGCAGACAGTCCTCTCAGGTTCTTTGACATATACAAATTGTTTTAAGAGAGAGACAATATAGTATCTGGCTGCAATATAAATAGTAAACATGAGAATTGTCATCTTTCTGCGGCAGTTTATTTAATGAGAAAATGCTCCATCCTTTTGTTTAACTGAATTTTGTTATATTTGTCGCCTGTATTTTTCAAGAGGTAAATTCAATTAAATAATTAGTTTTCAGATGGCAATACTTCAGACTTTAAGAGAGAAGGCGGGGCCGCTTGTAGCCGGGGTGATCGGGGTTTCACTGCTTCTCTTTGTTGTAAGTGATTTCTTCGGCAACAATACTTCACAGCGCCGTAAGGCAGACAAATATTACCAGCTTGCCCTCATTGACGGCGAGAGCGTCTCCTACCAGGATTTTGAAGCCAGGGTGCAGGACCTTGTAGATATCTATAAAATGTCAGGCACCAATGAGGTTAATGAAGAGATGATGCTCAGCCTCAGGGAACAGGTGTGGCAGCAGATGCTCTCTGAAAAACTGATGGACAATACTTACAAAAAGACAGGACTTGGAGTCAGTCCTGATGAGGTGGAGATGCTTGTTTTCGGCGATGATCCTCATCCGATTGTGAGGCAGCTGTTCACCGATCCTTCGACAGGTGCTTTCAACCAATCGTTTCTGGTAAATTTTCTGAAGGCCACAGAGACTGATGAAGCCACAAAAAGATACTGGCTCTTCTTCGAAGACCAGATCATCAGTGACAGGCTTAACACGAAGCTTGTGAACCTGATGTCAAAGGGGCTGTACGTGACCGGCAAGCAGTCGGAGTATGAGGCAGGTCTGACGGGCAACACCGTCAACTTCAGTTTCATAGCCCGCAACTATGCTACGGTGTCTGACAGCGCCGTTAATGTGACCCCGGATGAAATAAAAAAGTATTATGACGGGCACAAGGATAACTTCAAGCGTACAGCCCAGAGAGACATGGAGTATATGGTATTTGACATAACTCCCTCAGAGTCGGATATGAAAGAGACTGAGACCTGGGCAACAAATGAGAAGGAGAACTTTGCTGCTGCAACGGACATTGTTCAGTACATCAATCTGACTGCCGACAACCGTCATACAGGATTTTACAAAACCCTCTCAGAGCTTCCCGAGAGTGTTCGCGGATTGGCTGAGTCAGGTGACAGGTCAGCAGTATACGGGCCTTACCTTGAGGCAGGCGCTTACAAGATTGCACGGATTGTTGACATAGCCGAGCGTCCCGACTCTGTCAGGGCTGCACATATACTGCTCTCTCCCAACGCCGGCAGAAGCATTGCCCAGGCTAAAATGGAAGCAGACAGTCTGATAAATCTCGTCAGGTCAGGCATTGACTTCGAAGTGCTGGCGATGGCCAACTCTGAAGACCAGGGATCAGCCCAGGTGGGTGGTGATCTCGGATGGTTCAGCGAAGGGATGATGATCGTTCCTTTCAATAACGCCTGTTTCAGCGGGAAGAAGGGAGACCTGGTAACGGTTGAGACAACATTCGGCCTCCATATCATAAAGATAATTGACCAGAGCCCCAGGGTGAAAAAATATGATATCGGCGTCGTTGACCGCCAGGTGATCCCCAGCAGTGCCACCACCCAGCGTCTTTATGCCGAGGCATCACAGTTTGCAGGTACCAATGACACATATGAGAAATTCAACAATGCGGTGGCAGAAGGCAATCTGAACAAGAAGCTTGCGTTGAATATCACTCCTGATCAGAAAGAGCTTCCGGGACTTGAGCAGGCAAGAGGGCTGGTGATGGCACTCTTCCAGAACAGCAAGCAGGGAGCCATCGTTCTTGATAACGGCAGCCAGGCAGTGTTTGAGCTTCCCAACATGTATGTGGTGGCATACTGCACCAGGGTTCAGGAAGAGGGAACGGCGCCCCTGGAGGACGTCACCTCAGACATCAGGTTTATCCTGGCAAAAAAGAAGAAGGTGGAGATGATCTCCACCGAGATGAAGAAGCTTGCCGCTGAAGGAAAAACCCTGTATGACATCGCTGCTCAGTACAAAAGTACGGTGCAGGATGCCAGCGGCATCAACTTCAGGTCATTCTCAGTGCCGGGTGCAGGCATAGAGCCTGGTCTCATCGCAGCAGCATCGACATCAGAAACGGGCGTACTGTCAAAACCTGTGGAAGGCAACAATGGCGTCTATATGTTCGTGGTTAACAGTGCCAGCCCGACCGCCGCCGAAGATATGGCAGTTGTCCGTGAGAGGCTGAACTCCAATTACCAGATACGCGCATCTTACGAGGCATATCAGGCTATCCGCGACAAGAAAAAGGTTGAGGATCTGAGGTATAAGTTCTATTAGGAATCCTGATTCACATATATGATTAAGACCTTCCTGTTGGAGGGTCTTTTTTTGGGTAATGTGTTCAAAAATAGCCGGTGATTTCCTGAAGGCGCCAGACCGCTTCTGCCACGACCGGCCCTCCCGGCATGACATGGGCAGTGGCCTTGGCCGGCGCTCACACGATGCACGCTAGCTTACAGTACCTGACTGATTATCTGAGACACCGCCACCTCCCAGCCCAGAGGCATGATATGTACGCCGCTGACCCCCGGCTTCTCCTTAAGACGCCTAATATTTTCAACCGTTATGGCAATGCTCTCCTCTGCAAATTTGTCTCCGGCGCCGGCGAGTCTCTTCATTATGGCATCGGGGATTGTCACGCCCGGTATGTTGTTATGGAGGTAGAGAGCCAGGTTCATCGACCTGAGGGGGCTTATTCCCACAAGTATGAAGACTTTCTCAAGCAGTTGCTCCTTATCCAGGCGCTCAAACCACGGGTCGAGGCTGTCAGGGTCAAAGACCAGGTTAGTCTGGAGGAACTGAGCTCCTGCATTGATCTTCTTCCTGTCACGTATGACCTGCAGCGCAGGGTCCTGTGCAAAAGGTGATGCCACTGCACCAAGGAAGAGCTTAGGCCTGTTCTTTATCTCACGTCCGTCGAGCCAAATCCCTTCATCCCTCATGCGCCGGAGTATCCAGAGCATCTGCACCGAATCGATGTCAATGATGTTCAGGTTTCCCCGCGGTGTCGGACCTACGCGGGGACTGTCGCCGGAAAGGCACACGATGTTGTAAACTCCCAGGGCGTTTGCTCCTATGGCCTGTGACTGGAGGCTGTTGCGGTTATTGTCGCGGGCGGATATCTGCATCACCGGCTCGGCGCCGAGTGATGACGCCACGGCAGAGCAGGCGGCGCTTGACATGCGGGGGATGGCTGACGAGCCGTCTGTGAAGTTTATTGCGGTGACATGAGGTTTGACCAGCCTGATCTTCTCCTCAAGCTTCTCCGTGGCCGCACTCAGAGGCGGCTGGACCTCGGCGGTGATCACGAACCTGCCGCTTCGAAACTCACTCTCCAGCCGTGACCGGGGCTCCGTGACGGCAGGAGGGTGGTATTCCGAATCACCCTGCCACCATCCGGGCTGCCGCAAAGGCCTGAAGACCTTCTCCTCAAGAACAGCCCCCGCACTCTTCCCTTTCCGTTTTGAAGGGAAGATGATATTTCGCAGCCCCACCTCCCTTACCTTCCTGACCACCTCGCCCCAGGTCTCTGTCCCCGCCCTGTCCCAGTCTACCGGAGGAAGCACCTCCAGCAGCCTGTGCTCACGATGCATCCTGCGTGAACGTTCATAGATCAGGTGCCAGACGCAGCTCCTTGTGGGATCGACATAACAGTAACCGTCGTTCACCCCCCCGCAGGGTCCGTTCCTTATCCCCTTTGGGCACTCCATATGGCATATGAAGGCTGTCTCCTGCAGGAGGCAGTTACCGCACATCCTGCATCCGAAGAGCGGTCCCTTGACCACCCTCTCGGTAAATGCCAGCATCCGCCCCCCGGCAGAGAGCCTCCTGAATGGTCGAAAGGCAGGCTGCCACCGGCGCACGGGAGTGAAAACGGCCATGAAAAAATCAGATGATATACATGTTTATGAGCTGCTCATAGAGCTCCTGCCTGCCGCTGATCTTCTTCGGTTCTCCGACCTTCTTCGCCAGGGCATGCAGCTCTTCAATGGTCAGCTTGCCCTTCTCGTAAAGAGCGCCGTCGCCTTTGTCAAACGAAGCATACCTTTCCTTACGATGCTTCAGATAGTCAGACTCCCTGAGAATGCGGTCAGCTATCACGAGCCCGCGGGCAAAAGTGTCCATGCCGCTGATATGGGCGATGAAGAGATCCTCCGGATCTGTGGAGTTACGCCTTACGTGAGCGTCAAAGTTGATGCCTCCGGTCCTGAACCCTCCTGCCCTGAGTATGACCAGCATGGCTTCCGTGATCTCGTTTATGTTGGTGGGGAATTCATCGGTATCCCATCCGTTCTGATAGTCACCCCGGTTGGCATCTATGCTGCCCAGCATGTCAGCATCAGCTGCTGTCTGCAGATCATGTGTGAATGAATGTCCTGCCAGGGTGGCATGGTTGACCTCCACGTTCAGCTTGAAGTCCTTGTCAAGGCCGTAGTGGCGGAGAAATCCGATCACGGTAGCAGCATCGAAGTCGTACTGGTGCTTGGCGGGTTCCATCGGCTTTGGCTCAATGTAGAAAGTCCCTTTAAATCCTTTCCTGCGGCCGTAGTCGCGCGCCAGGGTGAGCATCATTGCAAGATGATCAACCTCGCGCTTCATATCGGTGTTATGCAGTGAGAGATAACCTTCCCTCCCTCCCCAGAATAAATATCCCTGGCCGCCGAGTGCAATGGTGGCATCAATGGCATTCTTCAGCTGCACGGCTGCATTTGTCAGCACGTTGAAATCGGGATTAGTGGCAGCGCCGTTCATGTAACGCGGATTGCCGAAGAGGTTGGCAGTTCCCCAGAGAAGCTTCATGCCAGTCTCCTTCTGCCTTGCCTTTATGACCGGGACAAACTTCTCCAGCCGCTTTTCGATCTCAAAGACAGAGCCGTCGCCGACGAGGTCAGTGTCGTGGAAGCAATAGAACGGGGCTCCGATCTTTTCAAAGAACTCGAAGGCCATGTCAAGCTTGACCTTTGTGCGCTCGTCGCCTTCCAGTCCGTCATACGGGAAATCCCTTGTCTTCGCCCCGAATGTATCGGTGCCGTCGCCGCAGAATGAATGCCAGCAGGCAATGGCAAACCGCAGCAGATCCTTCATCTTTTTGCCCCCGACCTTAGCTTCGGGATCATACCATTTAAATGCAAGGGGGTTCTTCGAATCCCTGCCCTCATACCTGATCTTCCCGATGCCCTGGAAGATCTCGCTGTTACTCTTTTTTGCCATTGCGCTATTGTTTGTTCTTATAACTTATCATCCAGTATATCAAGCCATTCCATATACCTCTCATCATAGAACCGTGTCAGCTTGTTGTCCGGCTCACTTGTTCCCGTCACCTCCAGTCCGTTGAAGGCATCCTCTTCCGAACTGTAGTACCCGCACCCTATTCCCGCACCCCGGGCAGCACCAATCGAACCGTCAGTATTGTAGAGTGTTATCACCGTCGAAGTCAGGCTCGAGAGTATATTCCTGAAGACTTTGCTCAGGAAAAGGTTTGACTCGCCGGCCCTGATGACAGATGGATTAATGCCTGTCTCCTTCATAATCTCCAGGCCGAAGCGGAAGGAGTAGGCTATTGACTCCTGTGCCGCACGGTAGAGATGGCCCTGGCGGTGTATGTTGAAGTTCAGGCCCTGCAGCGAGGCGCCGATTTCGCTGTTCTGAAACATTCTTTCCGAACCGTTACCAAACGGAAGGATTACAAGACCGTCGCTGCCTGGCTCAACCGATGCTGCCAGGTCGTTCATCTCAGCGTAAGACAGACCTGCCCCGGTATTTTTCTTCAGCCACGAGTTCAGTATGCCGGTTCCGTTGATGCAGAGCAGGACTCCGAGACGCGGTAAGCTGGCAGTATGATTGACATGAAGGAAGGTGTTGATTCGCGACAGGGGGTCAAACTGTGTTATGTCAGTGACGCCGTAGATCACGCCGGAGGTACCGGCTGTGGTTGCCACCTCTCCCGGCTGCATCACATTGAGTGACAAGGCATTGTTCGGCTGGTCGCCAGCCCTGTACGAGACCGGTATGCCGGCCGGCAGTCCCAGTTCCCCGGCCATGGCGGGTGTGAGCTGGCCCTGAAGGGAGAATGATTCCACGGGTTCAGGCAGGAGTTCGGGAGAGATGCCGTAAAAATCAAGAATCTCCACGGAGATATCATTCCTCTTGAAATCCCAGAATATCCCTTCCGACAGTCCTGTATATGAAGTCCTTATCTCACCGGTAAGCCTCATCGCCAGATAATCGCCCGGAAGCATGATTTTGTAAATGCTTTTGAACAGGGCCGGTTCGTTCTTGCTGACCCATGCCAGCTTCGATGCGGTGAAGTTGCCGGGGGAGTTGAGCAGATGATGCAGGCAGAAGTCCTTGCCCATCTTCTCGAAGGCCCTTTCTCCGATCTCCACTGCCCTGCTGTCACACCATATGATTGAGGGACGCAGTACTTTCTTATTGCTGTCAACGGTAACCAGCCCGTGCATCTGGTATGCTATCCCTACAGCGCCAATATCTTTTCTCTTTGTACCAAGAGGTTTGAGACAGGCCCCCAGGGCGAGGGTAAAGTTCGTCCACCACACCTCCGGATCCTGCTCGGCCCATCCGGTCATGGGGGCTGAGATCTCCATTTCGGAGGGGGGATAGGAGGCGGATGATAATGCCCTGCCGGTCGCTCCGTCAACCACGGACACTTTTACCGACGAGCTGCCGAGGTCAATACCCATTAATAGCATAAGGTTCTTTTTTTACGAAAAACTGCTCACTGTCGTGATAAATGTACGGATATTTTCCGTAGAAGCATCCGGGCCGAAGTATGGTTCTGCCATACTGAAATAGCTTCCAAACACCTCCCGGGCTAAGTTCAGGCCTTCGTTTTCCTGTTACGGTATATGCAGTTATTGTCGTCGCATTTGTGACACTGGTAGGAGGTGTATCTGACATTCCTGCCTATGCCTGTGAGGCCGCTGACGGACTTTACGGGGTTCATAAGTGCCGAAGGGGTCAGAGTGATGTCGCAGAAGTTATCTTTAAAAAAACTGAAGAGTTTATGCTGTTCCGCCACATCCCATCCGCAGTAGCCGGGGCTGAAACGATTAGTAATATGCATACCCCTTGTGCCGGCGGCTCTTTTAAGCTCATCCTGCATGTTGTCGGCCGCACACTCAACCACCTCCGAACCAATGACATCATAGACGTAACCCCGCAGGAGGTCTCCCTCCTTCATGCTCCGTCGGCTCATCTCTCCTACCAGCGGCCCTGCGGTACAGATGAAAAGGGCCACCTCCTCTGTATCTGTTATCTGACTGTAGATTATAGGCTTAACATGGAATATTACACCTTCGATTTCAACTGTTTTATCCTCTGGCCACAGCCTGATATTACTGAATATCCTGTATTCAGCCTTCACGCCGTCCAGAATTACAAGCTCTTCCGATACCTCCTGGATTAGTTCGGTAACAGGCTCAGGTGCAGTGCCGGGCAGGTAGCCCATGGCCCGCTCCAGTGCCTCAACGCCTGGAAGCATCTCACTGAATGTATAGTTGAACGTATTCAGGATGACAGTGTTGTTTGATAGTGCTCTATGAAACGGACTGCATAATCATCTCTCCCCAGGACAAGGTCTGCAGCCCGGACCAGTCCGGAGATCTTTTCAGGATTGGCGATGGGGCATGTTAGACCGTACATGATCGACATCGCCATGTGTGCATTGTTGATGTTTTCACGGTTTGGCAACCCGAACGATACATTGCTGGCTCCCTGCGTAATGTTGTGCCCGAGGCGATCATGCACCAGCCTTATGGTCTCAAGTGTCACTTTGCAGGCATTGGGATCAGCGCTGACGGCCATGGCGAGCGGATCGATAATCACATCCTCCTCCCTTAAGCCGGCACGGACAGCGCGCTCAATGATCTTTTCTGCAATCTTCAGCCTTTTCACCGGATCATGGGTGATGCCATCGTCATCAAGGACCAGCCCGATTATTGCTGCACCGTATTCCCTGGCAATGGGCAAGAGTCTCTGCAGCGATCTCTCCTCTCCGTTCACGGAGTTAATCAGGCACCTTCCCCTGGCCACCTTCAGTGCTGCTTCAATCGCTGCGGGATTGGGAGAGTCAAGGCAGAGGGGTATGTCAAAGTTATCCTGAAGGGCTATTACTGCCTGGGGCAGAAGTTCTTCGTCAACCACCCCTGGAAATCCGACGTTTACATCAAGCACATCTGCCATTGCTTTAATCTGCGACCTGGCGACAGAAAGCATGTAATCAAAGTTCTTCTCCTGAAGAGTTGAGGCGAGCTTTTTGCGCCTGGTTGGGTTAATTGACTCACCGATGATGATGACCGGTCCCTCAGTATCTATTATTACCTCTTTTGATCGACCGGATAAGACAGTTTTCATCTGTTCATTTGGTTTGGTCCATGAAGATAGTCAAAAAATAAAAAGTCAGGGATTGATTTACGAATATCGATTAACGATTTAGGACTTAAGAAGTTAGATTGACATGCTCATGGTATGGAGATAATATGAAATAAATACTTCCTAAATCAAAAATCGCCATTCCTTGTTCTTAAATCATAATAAAGGTGTCGACAAAGATCAGCGATGTCTACTGAGCGATCGATTTAAGAAACTCTACTGCTCCCTGGGGATCGGGCGAATAGTGGTCAGCACCGATCTTCACACAGAACTCGGGAGTCACCGGAGCTCCCCCGACAAGTATCTTCATGGAATGGCGGATCTCCCTGAGTGAGGCGACGGTCTTCCGCATGTTTTCCATTGTGGTGGTGAGCAATGCGGACAAGCCGATCACTGCACCCGGGTATTTATCAGCTGTCTCTATGAATTTCTCTGTGCTGACATCCACCCCGAGGTCAATCACTTCCCATCCTGCTCCCTCTATCATCATAGCAACCAGGTTCTTGCCAATATCATGCAGGTCGCCTGTCACCGTACCGACTATAAAGGTTCCTTTCCTCCTTGTCTCGCCCGAGAGGTAAAATGGTCTGAGATGGATCATTGAGCTGTTCATTGCCTTGGCGGCCATGAGCATCTGCGGAACGAATATTTCATTGCGGCTGAATTTTTCTCCCACCCTTGACATAGCAGGGATGAGGGCCTCTTCAAGTATCACTCCCGGGCTGACTCCTGAATCGAGTGCGATCCTGGTGAGCTCAAAAGCCCCCTGCTGGTCCTTCAGAGCGGGGGGATAGGGTGATTTTAAATCCACCTTCCCAAACTCAACGCAGATGGAAATTCTTTCCAGAAGCTCAGTCATTGTAATCTGGTGTTTGTCATCACTTTATCAAAAGCTCCCCGCTGCCGGATGAGCTATGCATGATCAACTCTGAAACGGCATGTAAATAAGCACTATTTTTTAACACGGCATCATTACTGTCCAATAAACTTTAAAGGGCAGTAGAATAGCGGGTTTGGGGCAGGCAGTTAAGAGTAAGGTATAATGAAGACAAGAAAGCACCGGACTGTTTCCGGGTTTTCAGTTCTTATCTCTGCCAAATAGGGCTACCTGCAATTTACTTACGGTCATTTCGTATGCTTTCTGGTGCACTTAGTCCTTTAGACAGCGAACAGAGTATCCGAATGATTTTGCGGCTATCTGCTTGTATAAATACCCTGATCCATGGTAAACATACCAGCTATAAGCATTATAGGATGAATATTCATCAGTACTCCACCAGGAATCGAAAATTGTGATGTAAGAAAAAGACCCTGCTGCATTACGCAGTCCTCCGGGAAATGCATATTCTTATCATCACCGTCAGACTCAAATGCATTATCAGCTCCGGGAAGAGCAACACGGTCAGGAGAGACTATACCAAAAAGGAACTGTGCATTTCCTCTCCATCCAAGGTCCCAGTCAAACATGTCATCATTACCCCACCACATTGCAACGTATTTCACATTGACAGTGCCACCGAAAAACTCAATACCATCATCATCGTTAGCAACTATTTCAACATGATCAATTGTAGTACCGCGACCTACAGAGCCAAGTGTGATACCATTCAATTCATTAGCTGTAGTTATTGTTGCACCTGCATGTCTGACTGAAACATATCTCAGAATACCTGAGTTGTCATCGTCATTTTCTGTACCAGGGGCTGCACCATGAACGTTATAGGGGTTTGCTGCCGGGTAACCTTCAACATAAGCAACACCCGGAGAAACATACAATCCGTTGTTTGGTGTTACGTTGTTCTTGCCTTTCCCCAGGATCACCAGTCCACCCCATTTACCTTTGTTACAAACAGGATAAGTACCGTCAAAATTAATGTCTTCAGTTGTTGTCATAACAATCGGGCATGATTCTGTTCCATCTGCAATAATCTTACCGCCTCTGGCAACAACAATTGCACAAGCATTTGCAGCATCAAGGTTTGGAGCACCTTTAATAACGGTTCCCGGCATGATAGTCAGGGTTAATCCTTCAGGAACATAGACCTTTCTGTCGAGAATGTAGGTGTTGGTACATGTCAGAACAGTACTTTTTGTCAAAAGGTCAATTCCACCAACAGTCGTAACCAAAGTTGAGAAATTAACCTCGGGTCTGTCTGAAACAGGCACAGGGCATCCGCATGCTTCACCCAGGTTGCTCTGGGAAAAGCCGTTCGTAATTGCTGCTATAGCCAGAATAGCTGTAGCAGTGAGGAGTCGAATTTTTTTCATTCTTAATATCTTTTTTGTTTTAATCCATCACTATTAATGGACAGAACAAAATTCCATCACCAGTTTAAACTGAATGAATATTCTTCATCAATAAATCTTTAAATAATTGTGCTATTAGTGTTAAAGAAATGTTACCGTTTTTTTACAGTCTTCACTTCATTTTTTGAACAAGGTGAAAACCAGACTTTTAATTTTCAGTTAACCTTAATTTAATATTGGTAGATGAAGTATATGCACCTTCAATGATATAATCAGAACTCATGCTTAAGCAGAATTCCCCACTGGGGTCATATGGGGGTATATAATAAGATAGACGTTCCATTAAAACGGAACGTCTATGCAA
>DZBJ01000050.1 GCA_022736275.1 Rikenella microfusus
ATTGTATCGCAATATCGTGTTTACCGGCAGGTGGTGAGGGCATGAGGCTTCGCATTTATTGCATCCTATCCTGCAGTGCAGCCTGCTATAATTTGATTTGAAGCAGCCAAGCATTTCACTGGTTTGTGGTTCTAGCCTGGTGCCCGAGAGCCTGATATATTTCTTAATGTCATCAAGACTCTGGAACAAACTACAAATTGTACTGACGTTATTGTTTGACAGGATAAACTGAATGGCTCCTTCCTTCATCTTTTCAGCTCCTGAGATCCCGTACCTGGCAAAGAAAGCTTCCGCTTGTTCGCTTTGCAGCTTATATTTCTCAAAGCCGATCTTATCTCTGTCGCTGAGTTCACCTCCCTCTTTTTCTTCTTTCTGCTTTATTTCGTTGAAGGCTTCATATATAACAATGGGAACGGATTTCATTATCATCGTTCCTATGTTATTTGCACGACAGGCCTTCAACACCCTCTCTCCCATTTCAGGTTCAAAAAAGTTGTAGGGTAACATTATGATGTCAAACCGTCCGTCTTCAACTGCGGTCATCAGCACCTGTTCAAAGGTCTCCTCAGGATTGTCCATCCAGCTGTGTCCGTGACATGATATACCGGTAAATCTTACTTTTCCTTCCTTTTTTAATTGATCAACAGCCTTATGGTAGTGTCTGTTCCTGACTCTTTCGGAGTTTTCAGCACTGTGTATCATGAAGCAATCGACATAGTCAGTCTGAAGTCTTTTCAGGCTGGCATTTGCCCTGTCAATGATATCCCGTGCAGATTCATATTCCTTCACGGAATATGCCAGTTTGGTCACAATAAATAACTTTTCTCTTTCATGGTCCCTGATCACGTTACCGATCAGGGTCTCATTATTGCCTCTGCCATACATCTCAGACGTTTCAATCAGGTTGACGCCACAGCCCAATGAAGCCCTGAGTATTGATTCGGTGAACGGATATCCTGTAGCAATATCTGAAACCTTAAAGTTGGTTCGACCAAGAGTACGGTATGAAGTAATCTTAGGAAATTCCTCTTCAGGTTCCTGTGCTTCTGCTGAGGGGGCCTTTGCCCCGAGAATGCCCGCTCCTATAATGCCTGCAGAAGCGTTCCTGATAAATCTGCGCCGGTTAAGTTCATGATTTTTCATTGCCTCAGTGTTGGGTTATACCCGTAAGGTAAGACTTTTCAGGACCTGAGTCAAGAAAAAAATATTTGAAAGTAGCTTAATGTCAGATATTCTATTGAGCCTCCGGCCTCATCTGGGGGAAGAAGAGCACATCCTGAATCGATGGCTGGTTGGTCATGAACATCGTCAGCCTGCCGACTGTGGACTGTCGATTGCCGACTGATTTTACCTAACGCACCGGATTTGCTGCCTGAACCCGGTTCCGGAACAATTGCTGAAGGTTCCTGGTTACCGGTCCGGCAACGCCGTTGCCTATAACCTGGTCTGATATCTTTACCACCGGGACAATCTCTCCCGTAGTATTGGAGATCAGGGCCTCGTGCATATAGGGTATCATATCTACGGCCACAGCCTCCTCTGTAAGCGGAATTTCATATTCAGCAGCAAGGGCAACGATTATTTTCCTTGTAATCCCTGAAAGGATATCATTTGACTCAGGATGAGTGTAAAGTGTTCCATCCCTGACGAAGAAAATATTCGAGTGCGCTCCCTCGGTTACAAAGCCGTTCCGGACAAAGCACACCTCGGCAAACCCTCTGTCATGTGCCTCCTGATAAGGCAGTATGTTCGCAATCAGGGCAGTCGACTTTATGTCGCAGCGGTTCCACCGCGGGTCGGGCACCATCCATAATCCCACCCCGCGCTCACAGGCCAGCGTATCAATGCTGTGGCGTTTTGCATAACCGTAGACTGTCGGTTTTACTGCAGGTTTGGGAAAGGCATGGGTGCGCGGAGCTGCTCCGCGTGTGACCTGGAAGTAGACAATTGAACAGTCTCCGCCAAGGTCATTCCTGCTGATGAGTTCCTCGGATATTTCCTCAAACCTGCCCGAGTCTTCCCATTCTATCAGGGTCTCTTTCAGGCTTCGCCGCAGCCGGGCGGCATGAGCGGGAAGATCCAGGAAATAGCCTCCATACCACCTTGTGACCTCATAAATGCTGTCACCGAAAAGAAAGCCCCTGTCGTCAGGGCTGATTGTTGCCTGGTCACGCGGAATGAATTGTCCGTTCAGATAAACTGTCTCCATCTGTTTTTTATAATTAACAACTGCCGTCCGGCCCATCTCAACCTCCTTCAGGCATCCGGATTATTATTGCTTTCTCTTCCTGCCGAAGATATCCTTCAAAGATACAATTTCATTGTTTTGCGGGATCAAAATTCTTCCCGGCAGAATACCTTTTATTTGTACCTTTGCATATTAATTCAATTTTGCGGAGAGAAGGGCATGTCAGGCAAGAGGAGACTTCCATCATGGCTAAGGATGGAGAGGGCCAGCGGGGAGAGCTATACCATGGTTAAAAGCCTTGTTGAGGATAACCATCTGCATACCATCTGCACCTCCGGAAACTGTCCCAATATCGGTGAATGCTGGAATGCGGGCACCGCCACACTGATGATCCTCGGCGACATTTGCACCCGTTCATGCAAATTCTGCGGAACAAAAAGCGGCAGGCCGTTACCTCCCGACACTGGAGAACCGGAGAGGGTTGCTGAGGCTGTCAGGACCATGAGGCTGAAGCACAGCGTGATCACCTCGGTCGACCGCGACGACCTGCCTGACGGTGGCGCCGAACACTGGGCCACCACAATCAGAAAAATCAGGGAGGTAAACCCGGGAGTGACAGTTGAGACGCTGATACCTGATTTCCGCGGGGAGACGGCAGACATAGACAAGGTAATTGATGCCGGTCCGGATGTCATATCACACAATATCGAGACGGTCCGCAGACTGACGCCGCTGATAAGATCAGTGGCAAAATACGAGGTGAGTCTCGCAGTGCTCAGACATATTGCCTCGAGGGGTGTAAGGGCAAAATCCGGATTGATGCTGGGTCTGGGAGAGACTGAGGAGGATATCCTTGAGGCCCTGAATGACATTTATGCAACCGGGTGCAAAATAGTGACAATAGGCCAGTATCTGGCACCAAGCCTGAGTCATATCCCTGTGGTTGAGTATATTACTCCGGAGAAATTCGATGAGTACAGACACCGGGGTCTTGCCATGGGATTTGAGTTTGTGGAGAGTTCTCCACTTGTAAGGAGCTCGTTCCATGCTGAGAAACACGTCATGCCCGGGAATGGAAAACGAAAAGCGGACCATAGGGATTCGACCCGGGAGAAGGATGTCTCTTCCACTGCTGCCGGTACCGGCTCTTCGGCCCTGCATGCCGCACCCTCCGCGAGGGTCATCTGTGAAGATCTGGGACGAAAGGACTACAAGGAGACATGGGACTACCAGGAGCTGATATTCAATGCCAAAGTGGCTGAGAAAGGTATTGGTTTACCGGACGGAAAGAAAACGGCTGACCGGCTCATCTTTGTGGAGCATAACCATGTATACACCCTCGGCAAAAGCGGATCGGAGCAGAATCTCCTGCTCGACTATATACAGCTTCAGGCCCGTGATGCTTCGTTCTACCGCATCGACAGAGGCGGTGACATTACATATCACGGTCCGGGCCAGCTGGTCGGATACCCGATCTTCGACCTTGACGGAATGAGGACAGGTTTGCGCGAGTATATACATCTGCTTGAAGAAGCAATTATCAGGTGCATCTCCCGTTTCGGTATCAGGGGAGAACGCATGAAGGGTGCTACAGGAGTCTGGCTGGAACCTGATACCGGAAACCATGCAAGAAAGATATGTGCAATAGGCGTAAGGGCATCAAGATTTGTGACAATGCACGGCTTTGCCCTAAACGTAAGCACTGACCTCTCATATTTCAACCATATCAACCCGTGCGGCTTCACTGACAAAGGTGTTACAAGCATTGAGAAGGAGACGGGAAGAAAGGTAAATATGGATGATGTGAAAAGTGAAATGCGTAACACAATGAGGGAGGTCTTCGGATATGAATATTATTAAAATAACATATAATGGAAAAAAGGTGGCTCTTGAAAGAGAGGGGCGACGAACGTGTCGCCATGACCCTGGCGACAGAGATGGCGGTGCCTGCCGCTGTCGCCAACCTGATGGTGCAGCGCGGCATCACAACCAGGAATCAGGCTGAGGAATTTTTCAACCCTTCGCTGAGCTCCCTCCATGATCCCTTCCTGATGAAAGACATGAACAGGGCTGTTGACCGTATCAGCACGGCAATTGCGCGCAATGAAAAGATACTGGTCTACGGTGACTACGATGTCGACGGTACGACATCAGTGGCGTTGCTCTACGCCTTCCTGCGGGAGAGGCATTCAAGCCTGGATTATTATATACCTGACAGGTACCACGAGGGTTACGGCCTCTCACTCAAGGGTATCGACTATGCGGCGGAAGGCAACTGCCGCCTTATCATTGCACTCGACTGCGGCATCAAGTCGGTTGACAGGGTTAAGTATGCGCGGTCGAAGGGGATTGACATCATAATATGCGATCACCATCTGCCGGGCGACGAGATACCGGATGCCACGGCAGTGCTTGATCCGAAGCAACCGGGATGCTCCTATCCTTATAAAGAGCTGTCGGGATGCGGAGTGGGATTCAAACTGATGCAGGCTATATGCCGTGTTCAGAACATACCGTTTGAGAAGATCATCCCTTACCTTGACCTGGTTGCCGTCAGCATTGGCTCTGACATTGTTCCTATGACCGGGGAGAACAGGATACTGGCCTATTTTGGACTGCAGCAGCTTAACGAATCGCCCCGTCTCGGGTTTCAGAAGATCATTGAGAAAGCCAAGATAAGGATGCCGCTTGCAATTGAGGATGTTGTTTTCCGGATCGGGCCCCGCATAAACGCTGCGGGACGGATGGAATCAGGCAGCAAGGCTGTGGAGCTGCTCGTGTCACAGAATCCGAATGAGGCACTGATCATATGCGATGCAATTGACCGAAGCAATGACGACCGCAGGAAGAAGGACAGCGAGATAACCTCAGAAGCCCGCCGGATGGTGAGTGACGATGCCAGGATGGGCAACGCCCGCACAACGGTGCTGTTCCGCCAGGGATGGCATAAGGGAGTGATTGGTATTGTGGCCTCGCGCCTCATAGAGACATACTACAGGCCAACGGTGATACTCACCGAATCAAAGGATGGGTTTGCCACCGGCTCGGCGCGCAGCGTGCCGGGTTATGATCTCTACCAGGCCATTGAATCATGCTCTGACCTGCTGGAGAGCTTCGGAGGGCACATGTTTGCCGCCGGACTGACGCTGAAGCAGGAGAACCTGCCCTCCTTCCGCGCCCGTTTCGAGAAGTTTGTCAGTGAGACGATAAAAGACGAACACCTGGTCCCGTCAATTAATATAGACGAGGAGATACCCCTTGAGGATGTGACTCCGGAGCTCTACAGGAAACTGGAGCGGTTCCAGCCCTTCGGGCCGGATAATGTGGCTCCTGTTTTCGTCTCGCGCAAGGTCAAGACACTTGCCTGCCAGCCCGTGGGAAACAACGGGATGCATCTCAAACTTAGCTTTGCCCGTCAGAATGCTGACCCCATTGGCGCCATAGCCTTTGGCCAGGCTGACATGATGGAGTTATTCCGTGACTCAGGAGGGGTGGTTGACATCGCCTACACGGTGGAGATGAATGAGTTCAGGGGCATATCCTCGGTCCAGCTCAATATAAAGGATATCAAGGCGATGTAAGTCAGTCCTCAGTCTTCAGTCCTCAGTCTTCAGTTAATCAGTGATTTACAACGACTGCTGACTGTTGACTGCTGACTGCCGACTTTTTTTGCCTTTCCCCTTGACATTCTCCCTTCCATTGCATAAATTTGAGATGGTAATTGTGTCTCACTATCATGCTGCGGTGGAATGCGGTATTAGTGTCGCTTTTTTTAGCTTCTGCCGGTCTGCAGGCCGGTGAACCTCTGTTTGTTCCCCACGGAGCTGATGCCATGGGTATGGCCTTCGCAGTGACAACAACCACGGGTCACTGGAGCTGCTTCCATAACCAGGCTCTGCTGACGGCCTCCCCGGCCACAAGCTTCTCCGCAGCCTTTGAAAACCGCTTTATGATGCCCGCACTCTCGTCAAAGGCAGTAAGTGCTGTGATCGTCATGAGACCGGCACCGCTGGGTATTATTGTCACTCATTACGGCAACGCAGACTATAACCGGCTGTTCACCGGACTGGCCAGCGGAGTTAAAATCACCGAAGCAATCGCCCTGGGTGTTCAGGTTGATTATATCTCGGAATGCGGCATCGGCGAATACCGTGATGAATCTCATGTTACATTCGAAACGGGGATGACATGTCTTCTTTCGTCATCCCTCTCCCTCGGACTTCATCTGTTCAATCCCCTCAAACCGGTCAACAAGCTGCCAGCTTCCATTGAAACAGGTTTGCAATGGAGGCAGTCCGATGATTTCCTGCTCACCGTCGGGGGCGCGAAGGTGAGTGAGGAGCCGCTCTCGGTTCAATGCGGATTAAGCTGGAGTGTCCACAACAGGCTGATATTAAGATCCGGGTACATGAGTTCGCCGTCCGCCTTTGCCTTCGGCATCGGATTCAGGGCTGGCCAGCTGCAGACCGATGCCGGATTTCTTGTCAGCAGCATGACTGGGGTTACATCATCGGTTTCAATTGTATGGACAATAAGATAATCAGCAGGAGTGCCTTTGCACTCATCATCACGCTGCATCTGGTCAGCCCGCTGTTATGCCAGGAAGAAAACCAGGCTTTCCGGGAGTCCGTGGAAGAGATACTGGCCCTCACGGATGAGACTGACCAGGCCACCCTGCTGGAGGAGCTCGCTGAACTGAAGGACTCTCCGGTAAATATTAACAGAGGAGACAATAAGGAAATATCCAGGCTCTTTTTCCTGACGGAGTTCCAGGTGTTGGTTCTGGCTGACCATGTCAGGAAGAACGGTGATGTAGTAACCCTGTATGAGCTGGCCCTGCTTCCGGCCTTTGACCGTAACACAGTGATGCTGATGGCGCCGTATGTGTCTCTTGAGCCCATGGCAGAATCAGGGGCCAAAGGCTATGGACGGACTACAGTGACCCTTACTGCCTCAACCAGATTCTCCTCCGGAGAAAGCGAATCCGCAGGCATCCGTTCACTCCTGAGAATGACACATGATCAGGGCCGTTTCAGTATCGGTCTGACTGCAGAGAATGATCCCGATGAACAGTTCACCTTCAGAAATGCACCCGGTGTCGATTTCCTCTCCGGTTACATTGAGTTTCAGGGGAACGGATTTATTGACAGGGTTATAGCAGGCGATTTCGCACTGAAGATCGGTGAGGGAATGGTATTCAACAGCAACCGGTGGATGGGTTCGTGGCTCAGTTCACCCTCGTTCATGTCAGGGAGAAGCTCGGCGATGCCATACAGATCTGCTGAAGAGAACAATTTCTTCCGCGGTATAAGCATCATCATGGGCAACATAAATACCGGCGCCGTGCTCTTTGCATCATCAAACATGATCGATGCACGCCCGATATACAATGCGGACAGCACAGCGGCAGGGGTGAGCAATCTTGTCAGCGGAGGGCTTCATGTCAGTGAATCGCAGCTCGTGACGCGCAACAGTCTCACTGAGTCCGTAGCCGGCATTCATGTGACCATGGGCGCCGAGAAGATCAGGGGAGGGGTGACCTCCTCGGTGACATGGTTCTCCCTCCCCTTCAGGCCTGACAATGCCAGTCCGGAGAATATACATGCCTTTGAGGGCAACCGGGTGCTGAATTTCGCCATTGATTTCAAGGCCGGCACCGGCCCGGTTCTCTTCTTCAGCGAGGCTGCACTGAGCATGCCGGGTTCATGGGCAGCAACGGCAGGACTAAGGGCGAAACCGGCCGGTACAATCACTTTCAATCTCCTCGCCAGGCACTTCTCTCCTGATTACCATTCATTTCATTCCGGTGCATTCAGGGCCGGATCAGGGCCGGGAAATGAAACAGGAATTGCTGCCTCAGTACACCTTGAGATCGTCAGACACCTGTTTGTCACTGCTGCCGCTGATCACTACCAGATACCCTGGCCACGCTACCGGTCATCATCGCCATCATATGGCAGCAGGATGGAGCTAAAGGGGGAATACCAGCCCCAAGACAACCTTTCCCTCAGGTTGTCGTATACTGCTTCATCACGCGAATATGATTCAGCCACCTGGACCGGCACAGCAGTGTCTGTGACACATACCAGGAGACAGTTATCATTTGCCTTTGCCTGTAACCCGGCGGCAGGTTTTCATCTCACCACCAGGGCCACCGCCGCCTTTGTCGCCCCTTCGGAAGAAAAGGGGTATCTGCTCTGCCAGGATTTCTCTTTCACATTTCGCAATGTTCCTCTTAGGCTTTGGTTCAGGTATGCCTTGTGCTCTTCCGGAGGGTGGGACAGCCGTCTTTATGCCTGGGAGAATGACCTGCTCTCTTCATTCAGTGTGCCTGCATTTTATGGTGAAATGACACGGTCATTCATAATGCTTTCATGGAAACCTGCTGACAGGGTGGAGACAAGGCTGAAATATGCTCTCACAGACTCCGCTAACGAGATGAAGCATGAACTGAAAGGACAGTTAAGGATAAGTTTTTAGTCGGCAGTCGGCAGTTGGCAGTCGGCAGACAAATAATACAGACGATGGATAATAAAGCGGGATTCAAGAATCTGTTGGTTTACAGGAAATCATTTTGCCTCGCAATGGATATCTACAACATCAGCAAGCAATTTCCAGGTGACGAAGTTTATTCGTTGATCTCCCAGATCAGAAGATATTCAAGATCAGTATGTTCAAATATTGGTGAAGGTTATCGCAAACGTCGGTATGAAGCTCATTTTATCAGTAAAATTTCAGATGCGGATATGGAAAACTCCGAAACGCAGGTTTGGTTGGACTTTGCGAATGAATGTGCTTACATCACCGATGAAATCTATCAAGATTTCAATAACCGATCTGAAGAGATCGGCCGATTGCTTAATTATATGATCCAAAACCCTTCTAAATACAAGTAATAACCATAATTAAGCCAAAACTCGTCTGCCGACTGAAGACTGCCGACTGCTGACTTCAATTGGTTCTGTAATGATAACGCGCTGCCCCAAGCTCCTCGTTTGCCTTGACGATCTTCTGCTTCAGGCCGGCCTTGTAGGCTATCAGTTTCTCCATGATGGCCGGATCGCCGGTGGCGATCATCTGCGCTGCCAGGATGCCGGCATTAAGGGCTCCGTCAATGGCAACCGTTGCAACCGGTATGCCGGGAGGCATCTGGACGATGGCAAGCAATGAATCCATACCGTCAAGTGATGCTTTGACAGGGACTCCGATTACCGGCAGCGGAGTCGTGGCTGCAATCACCCCGGGCAGATGTGCAGCCATGCCGGCACCGGCTATTATAACTTTTATTCCCCTGCCTGCAGCCTCGCGCGCAAACTTCTCAACCTCGGCAGGGGTCCGGTGAGCCGAAAGTGCGTTTATCTCAAATGGTATCGCAATACTGTCGAGAAACTCTGCAGCCTTTTCCATCACCTTAAGGTCGGAAGTGCTGCCCATGATTATGCTAACTGACGGATTCATATGCTCTTTTTTAATGTTACACCGCTGTCCGGGGCAAAATTACACTATAAATTTATAATTTAGCGCCATCAACCACCTCTACCATGAATGAGATAACAGTCCTTGACAGAGAATTCTCAATCTACATCACCGAAGATGAGATCCAGAGCCGTATCACCGCCCTGGCGGAAAAGATCAATGACGACCTGAAGGAACGCGATGTGCTCTTCTTCGGGATCCTTAACGGAGCCTTTCTCTTTGCCGCTGACCTCTTCAGGCAGATAAACCTCCATGCCCAGATATCTTTTATCAAGCTGGCCTCATACGAAGGTACCAGCAGCTCAGGCAAGATCAAGGAGCTCATAGGCTGGAATGAGGATATTGCCGGCAAGACCGTGGTGGTGCTGGAAGATATTATTGACACGGGCCACACAATGGAAAGGATCATTGGTGAACTGACCCTGAGAAAAGCCAGCGAGGTCAAAATCTGTACACTCCTTTTCAAGCCTGAAGCCTATACCAGGGATATCCCTATTGATTACATAGGCTTTGAGATCCCCAACAGCTTTGTTGTAGGTTATGGACTTGACTATGACGGTTACGGCCGGAACCTGAGGGCGATATATAAACTCACAAAATAATTCAGAAATGATAAATGTTCTAATGTTCGGCCCTCCCGGCTCGGGGAAAGGCACCCAGTCGGTGACCCTGGCGGAAAAGTATAATTTCCTTCACCTCTCTACCGGAGATATGCTCAGGGCTGAGCTGGCCGCAGCTACGGAGCTGGGCAAAAAAATGGAAGCGATCATGGCTGCAGGTGAACTTGTGCCCGACGATGTGGTGATAGCCATGATAGCACATAAGATCGATACCACAACAGGCAGGGCGGGGTTTGTCTTCGACGGCTTCCCGCGCACTGTCGAGCAGGCGGAGGCTCTGGAGAAGATGCTGGAGAAGAGGAAGATGAAGATTGACCTCATGCTTGTCCTTGAGGTCAATGACGCTGAGCTCATGGACCGCATGCAAAAGAGAGCCATGGTATCAGGCCGGGCTGATGACGCTGATGAGGCAGTTATCAATAACCGTATTGCCGTCTACCGAGCCAAGACTGAACCTGTCATTGAGTACGGAAGGAGAGCCGGTGTGGCAAGGATAGTCAACGGGGTGGGCACGATAGACCAGATCTTCGCCAGGCTCTGCAATCATATAGAAACTGTATTATAGCTGATGGGTGATACCAACTTCGTAGACTATGTAAAGATCTTTGGACGTTCGGGCAAAGGTGGCCCGGGTTCAACACACCTCCGGCGCGAAAAATCCAATCCCAAGGGTGGCCCCGATGGCGGTGACGGAGGCAGGGGAGGAGACGTCATCCTCAGAGGTGACTCGCAACTGTGGACTCTCCTCCACCTGAAATTCAGAAAGCATATCTTTGCCGGTCACGGAGGATCGGGATCATCGAACCAGAAGACAGGCGCCGACGGTGAGGATGTCATTATTGATGTGCCTCTCGGTACGGTGTCAAGAAATGCGGAGACAAACGAGATCCTCTTTGAGATCACACAGCATGGCGAGCAGAAGATACTGGTAAAGGGCGGCCGGGGAGGATTGGGTAACACCCACTTCAAGTCGGCAACCTTCCAGACACCCCGCTTCGCCCAGCCGGGCGAACCCTCCGTTGAGGGGTGGTTCATCCTTGAGCTGAAGGTGCTTGCTGATGTGGGACTGGTAGGTTTTCCCAATGCGGGCAAATCAACTCTTCTCTCCGTTGTCAGCGCAGCAAAGCCCAAGATTGACAACTACCCGTTTACGACACTCACTCCCAACCTCGGCATAGTAAGTTACCGTGACGATAAATCTTTTGTCATGGCTGATATCCCTGGAATCATTGAGGGCGCAGCTGAAGGCAAAGGCCTGGGACACAGGTTCCTGAGGCATATCGAGCGCAATGCAGTCCTGCTCTTCATGATCCCCGCTGACTGCAATGATATCAGGAAAGAGTATAATATCCTCGTCGAGGAGCTCCGCAAATATAACCCGGAGCTGCTTGACAAGCCGAGGGTGATGGCAATTTCCAAAAGCGATCTTCTTGATGATGAGCTGCGAGATGCCATCAGGCCGCTGCTGCCTGATGAGATACCTGCGGTCTTCATCTCATCAGTCAGCGGTGCAGGGATTACCACTCTCAAGGATCTTATCTGGCGGGCAATAAACAGCTGACCATGGTTGAACTTGATCACAAAATATTTCTCTTTCTGAATTCCATCCACTCGCCTTTTTTTGATCCGGTAATGTGGTTTCTCAGCCTCAGGTCGGTGTGGGCACCTCTTTACCTGGCAATTGTCTGGATGATTTACAGGAAGTATGGTAAACGGGCATGGATACCACTTATGCTGGTGCCGGTACTGGTTCTTATAGATGACCAGGGTTCAACTCTTCTGAAAAACCTGACCGAGCGTCCCAGACCCTGCCGCGAGCCTGCATTGGCCGATATGGTGCATACGGTAAATGGCTATTGCGCAGGGATGTTCGGGTTTGTCTCGGGTCATGCGGCAAACAGCTTTGGCATTGCCTCATTTACTGCACCGCTGCTGAAGAAGAGTTGGTTTTCATGGTCCATCTTCATATGGGCTGCCCTGGTGTCCTATTCAAGAATTTACCTTGGTGTACATTATCCCGGTGATATTCTCGGCGGAGCCCTGCTGGGCATACTGGCTGGTACAGGTCTCGCATGGGTCGCGATGCAACTTGATAAAAAAATTAAGCAATGAATATACTGAAATCACTCTGGGTCTGGCTCTCGAGCATCACTTTCGTCCTGCTCGCCTTTCCCGTGGCACTGACACTGTGGCTGCTTTCACTGGTCTTTGACAGAAAGAGGCTGATGAATAACAGGTGGATGGTCATCCAGGGGATAGTGCTGACGAAGATGAGCCCCTTCTGGAAGGTGATAACCGAAGGCCGTGAGAAGATTGATCAGAATCAGGCCTATATCATCGTCCCGACTCACCAGTCAATGCTTGATATTGTCTTCTTCAACATGCTGCGTCACAGGCTGCGATGGGTATCCAAGATAGAGGTCTTCCGTGTGCCCGTGCTGGGATGGGAGATGAAGATGGTAAAATACATCGAACTGGTCCGCGGGAACAAGTCGAGCGTCATTAAAATGATGGAGAAGTGCGTTGAGTCACTTCAGGATGGCATCTCGGTTGTGCTCTTCCCCGAAGGAACAAGATCACTGACGGGAGCTATCGGCAAGTTCAAAACCGGGGCTTTCCAGCTGGCGGTGAAGACTGACAAGCCTCTGCTCCCCGTGCTGATAGACGGCACCGGAGGGATCCTTCCCAAGAAGGGAGGAGTGATATTCAGAAACAGGAGGATAGTAAGAATAAGGGTACTTGATCCCATCTTCCCCGGGCAGTTCGGGACAGGTGATCCTGAGGAACTCGCCGTCAGGGTGCATTCAATCATGGTCGCTGCCATGGATGAGATGAGGAGCGAGCCCGGCTACGGACGGTAAATGCCGCAAAGGACCGAATAATCACATCTTAAGGTAATAATTCACCGGTGTTGTTGATAAATCGGCTGACAACGCCTTGCCTAAATCTTTATATTTGCCCCAAATTTTGTATGATGGACGGTAACTATTCTGAAGAGAACATCAGAACCCTTGAGTGGAAGGAGCATATCAGGCTGCGTCCCGGTATGTACATCGGCAAGCTGGGTGACGGCTCGTCTCTCGATGACGGAATATACGTCATGCTCAAGGAGGTGATGGATAATGCGGTTGATGAGTACATGATGGGTTACGGCCGCAGGATTGACGTAAGCATCACCGGCAGGGAAGTAAGGGTACGTGACTTTGGTCGTGGTATACCACTGGGCAAGGTTCTTGACGTAACCTCACGCATGAACACGGGGGCCAAGTATGACTCCAAGGCATTCAAGAAATCGGTAGGGCTTAACGGTGTGGGTATCAAGGCAGTAAATGCTCTCTCATCATCATTCATCCTCAGGTCGGTGCGCGAGGGCCAGCTCAAGGAGATAGAGTTCCGTGCTGGAGAGGTGGTAAGAGACGAGCCTCTCAAACCCACCAAAGAGGAGAACGGCACCGAGGTGACATTCATCCCTGACGAACTCATGTTCGGCAACTGTCATTTCATCTCCGAGTATGTTGAGAGCATGCTTAAGAACTACTCATACCTCAATGCAGGTATGATCATCAATTTCAACGGCGCCAAAATCGTATCACGCAACGGCCTTGTTGACCTTCTCAATGACAATATGAGCCAGGAGGGGCTGTATCCCATCATACACCTTAAGGGCGATGACATCGAGGTGGCTATCACCCACGGAGAGCAGTACGGCGAGGATTATTACAGCTTCGTCAACGGCCAGCATACATCGCAGGGAGGGACACACCTGATTGCCTTTCGCGAGGCGCTGACCAGGACGGTAAAGGAGTTCTTCAAAAAAGATTTCGACGCTTCAGACATAAGGTCATCAATAATAGCAGCCGTCTCGGTCAAGATCGAAGAGCCAATCTTCGAATCACAGACTAAGACCAAGCTCGGCTCCAAGGACATGGGCCCCGATGGCCCGTCAGTCCGTAATTTCATCGTGGAATTTGTTCGCAAGCATCTTGATGACTACCTGCACAAGAACGGCGAGACCGCCCGTATAATGCTGAAAAAGATACAGGAGTCGGAAAAGGAGCGCAAGGCAATCAGCTCAATACAGAAGCTCGCGCGTGACAGGGCGAAGAAGGTTAGCCTACATAACCGCAAGCTTCGCGACTGCCGCATCCACTACAACTCCAACGATGACAGAAAGCTTGACTCCACCCTCTTTATCACCGAGGGAGACTCAGCCAGCGGATCAATAACCAAATCGCGCAACGTTGAGACACAGGCAGTCTTCAGCCTAAGGGGCAAGCCGCTTAACTGCTATGGCCTGACCAAGAAAATAGTATATGAGAATGAGGAGTTCAACCTGTTGCAGGCAGCGCTGAATATTGAGGAGTCGATAGAAGACCTCCGTTACAACAATGTGGTGATAGCCACCGACGCCGATGTTGACGGAATGCATATACGCCTGCTCCTTCTTACGTTCTTTCTTACGTTCTTTCCTGATCTTGTAAGAAAGGGACATGTTTACATCCTCCAGACACCGCTCTTCAGGGTGAGAAACAAGAAGGAGACGCGTTACTGTTACTCTGACGAGGAGCGTCAGAAAGCCATCAGGGCTCTGGGCCCAGCACCGGAGATAACCCGTTTCAAGGGTCTCGGAGAGATTTCGCCTGATGAGTTTATCCATTTTATCGGCAAGGATATGCGTC
>DZBJ01000051.1 GCA_022736275.1 Rikenella microfusus
CGTATGCCATTCTGAATGTTTTGTCGTATGTCTCTCCTGACTGTGCCTTCCATTGACCCTGTGCCGGTATGTACAACAGCATCATAGTCAGGCCTGCGATAATTTTCTTCATAACCCCCGCATATTTTTATAAATGTTACAATGCCAGTGCAATCGGTCTCCGGCAAGTACGTACAACAATCGTCGCCGGTATACCGATTGTCTTCTACAATAAAACGGATAATCAGGAAATATGTTCCATCTTAACAATTGAAGGAGGATGTCTGGTCCAATGCCGTCACACTCCTGTCATAGTCAGTTATTTATCTTTCCTGCTATGCGGGGTTGTGATTCATTTCTCAGGAAGGTAGAGCAGTTTTGTCCTGAGAGATGCCCCCATATGTTCGGAAGTTATTATGTAAAGCCCCGGAGACAGGCCAGTCTCCTCCCGGATGATCCTGAGTGCGTACCTTGTCAAGGAAAATGTACGACTGTGTAACCGGTCTCGATGGCGAATATCCCTCTGCTACCAGCGACGCACGGACAATGAACACAGGTGTTGAAGGTCTGCCGGTGCTTATTTCCGGGTCAACCGTTATTACGGCATCGGAACTGCTGCGAACAACTGTTGCCGATGTCTGAGGATTGCTTCCGTCAATTGTATAGATCAGATCATAACCTGTTTCTGCGGTTGAGACGGTCAGGTCAAAGGGATTCTCATAGAATCCAGATTCATGGTCAAAGGTCAGTGACAGGGTGTCAGGCACTTCAGGCAAATAGAGATAGGCCCTGATACTAAGGTCAAAGAAGAAATCGGAGCTGTTGAGTGTGACGTTGAAGGCCTGGATGCAGATGATGCTGGTGCCGTCAGTCAGGGGGATGCCTGCCGTCTCGATTATATAGGTTTCCGGTATACCCGATTCGTGGGTTGCAGTGGCCAGTGAGGTTGGGTTCAGCGTGGCGGGTGCATTCCTGCTCAGCACCTTTGTTCCGTTAATCCATATAACGAATCCGTCATCGTAGTCTGTGCTGATGATTATATTTTGGATCCGGTCAGCAGAGAAGACATTGAAGGAGGATCTGAGGTACAGGGTGGAGTAGCTGTTCATCATGTCGCCGAGCAGTGTTCCTCCCTGTCTGTCGCCATAGCGGAACGGGGCGTAGCCCTGGTTCCATCCCGAGTCATTGAAAGATGATGTTATCCAGTCAGCCGGCAGGCTTCCGGCAGCAGAACCCTTCAGGTACTTCCATGATGAACCGGCATCAAACTGTACCTGTCCGATGGCTGTACCACACAGGTATAAGAAAAATATTGAGGCGGATAACCTGAAACGCATTGACTTTAAGCAATCCCGGGAGCAAAGTTTGGGTCATTAAGGAGGTCGCCGTCACAACTTGTATCGGATTATCTTTTTCCCGGGCGGTCAAAAATAGCCGTTTTTCGTTTAATCCCGTCATGTCTTGCAACACGTTCAGTGTTTTGGCAATGAACAGGAGCGGGGGGGGAATAAGTTACAGCCTTATGAAAAGCCTGACAGACCATGATAGCAAGTCCATGGATTCTGATTGTGAAATCAGCGCACGCATACGAAACGCCTTTCCGGAGAGTTATAATTACCAGTGCAGATATCATGTTTATCAATGCATGACCATAAGATGACAAAGAGAAGAAAAACTGAAAGGCGCATTTCCATGCTTATCGTATCAGTATGTCTGTCAGTCCTGACTCCGGCTGTCTCAGCCCTGACGGCACCTTTTCAGGAAACCCTCTCCGGAGAAGTTCAGGACAGTACGAGGTGCGACAGCCTTACCTCCCTGTATAAGTATCATGCCATGAACAGGGAGCACGACAGAGCCCTTGATTTCTGGCGCCAGGTACAGGGAGAATGCCCTACCACTTCTGAGGAGCTGTATAAGGACGGTGAAGCAATGTATACTGATATTTTCAGCAGCACCGGTGATATGGCATTCATTGATACAGTACTGATGGTCATCAGTCAGCGCACGTATTATTTCGACGGCAAACCTGCAAATGACCTTCATAAGGCTGAACTGCTCTCAGACCTGGCAGGAGACGACCCTGCATACCTGGGACTCTGCTATAATATCCTCGCAGAGGCAGCTGAAACCTTTCCGGACCAGATGGAGTGCAGGCATTTTGTGCTGATGGCAACCATTGCTGCCAGCTTATATGCGATGGAAATAATTGGTGTCGAGGAGCTGGATCATGCATTTGTCACAGCCATCGGGACACTTGAAGCGCGACTGGAGAACAATCAGTGTGATACCAGGCATGCCGAAGATCTTCAGAATCTGGAGGTGTATTTTACTACGTGCGGGGCAATGACATGCAGCAGCATCGACAGGCTCTATTCAAAGAAGGTTGACAGTAACTTTCGCGACACAGAATTTATCGACAAGGTATTTACGATGCTCACCGAAACGGGGTGCACCGATTCGGACATATATTATAACGTTGCAGTGAAAATGTTTGCCAACGACCGGTCAGCGGAAAATGCCGTGAGGCTGGCTGAACTGAACATTGCCCGGAACGATACGGAAAGGGCGATATCGTATTTCACTGAGGCATACAATCGCGACACCACTGCTGCAGTCCGGTCGGAGGTTCTGATCAGGGTGGCTGTGATGGAGCTTGGCCAGGGTAAGAGGCAGGAGGCCAGAGACCGGGCTGAACACGTCTGGCAGCTCAATAAAAGAAACGCCGGTGCACTGATGCTCCTTGCCGAATGCTATGCCGGAGCCGAACTGGGCAGTTCATTTGACAATCACACTGCCTATTGGGTGGCGGTTGATTACCTTGAGGCAGCAATACGGATTGATCCCTCCCTGAGGAAGGAGGCTGAGGCTAAGATCAGGTCATACTCCAGGCTATTCCCGACCAGGGAGGAGTGTTTTTACCGCAAAATCCTTGACGAGGGCACAGTTTTCAATGTCGGCGGCTGGATCGGTGAAGTGACCAGGGTCAGGTTCAGAAGAGAATAGCCAGACCGAATTGACCGATATTCAACTGCATCAAAGGCTTTATTTTTTTTCAGTTACCACTTTAACCGGCAGTTACATTAAACAGATATCCCACCAGGGCTGTCAGTCCCATTGGGACAGTACCCCAGAATGAAATTCTGATAATGGCTTTGGGCACACTTGAACCTCCCGTTTTGGCCGCCAGGGCACCCAGGATGATGAGAAAGAAAAGGGCAAATCCATAAAGGGAGTATTCCATACTTTTCAGGGGCAGAAACAGAGTTACCAGGAAAGGCAGAATGCCGCCAATTGTAAATGCAGCTCCTGAAGCAAACGCTGCCTGAATTGGGTTTGCCTGGCTTATTTCATTGATGCCTAATTCATCCCTGACATGTGCGCCCAATGCATCATGGGCCGTTAGTTCCTCAGCAACTTTTTGAGCGGTTTCTTTCTTCAGGCCTCTTTTTTCGTAGATTTCAGCCAATCGTTCTATTTCTATGTCAGGCATTTCTGCCAGTTCTTTTTTTTCTCTTTCAATATCAGCATGCTCCACATCTGTCTGAGAACTAACGGAAACGTATTCTCCCGCCGCCATCGATAAGGCCCCTGCAACCAATCCTGCCAGTGCCGCCAAAATAATCGGCTCCCGGCTATTGCTTGCCGCTGCGACGCCGATGGCAATACTTGCTGTCGATAATATCCCGTCATTTGCACCAAGCACAGCTGCTCTCAGCCAATTACTTCGGGTAATGAAATGAGGGCTCAGATAGTCATCTTCCTGATTTTTGTTTTCTTTCATCTTCCGGGACCTGTCAAGTTGCATAGCACACATTTTTTGGCCAGTGAAGGTAATTATATACCCCGGAAAGTCAATGTAACCAATTTCAGAGTGATCAGATGGTCCCGGCAAGCGGTGTTTGAAATCAATTCTTTGAAATTGCCACTATCATTCCATCGTCTGTGTCCTGCACATTATACTTTATGCCAAAAGCCTCTGCCATTACTGAAACATAGGCTTTATAAAACAATAACAGCTCTGCAGGTGTGATGCTGTAAATACTCAGGGTACTCTCCAAAGGCTCGTAAAATCCCGTGACTTTTAATTCAATACTCTCCTCAGACTGTGATGTGATTTCCACCTCTCCCTTATATGTCGAAACCACAAAGGAGCGCAGTATACCGTTGACAAATTGATCAAAGTTTGTTTCCTCGCTCCAGGTCAGCAATGCCATCCTGCCGACTGTTGATCCTGCTTCTTCGATAGGAATTCCCATTGATTTGGCATAGTAAATCATTAATATATAGGATGCGTGCCACTGCCATACTGCCGTCTGGTACTTCTGAACGTCTGTGGGCACCGGAACAGTGAATTTTGCCTGTCCCCAGGTTGTCAGTGCAAACATGCATCCGATAATAAGTACGATTAGCTTTTTCATGATATGATGTTTTAGGATTAATGTTCTGATTATTACTCAGATCAAAGTTACACGGGCAATCGGAGAAAGTCAAGCAGACTGGAATAAAATTCGAAAATCTGGCCCCGGATTTATTAATAACATGATCTGGTTGCACCCCCTATCAGGGAATCAGCTAAAATCTAATCCTTTTTAATCTGTACTTAGTCAAAATCCCGGATTCAGTGATAATCCGGATTCGGCATATCTATAAATCAGATAATTAATATCTTAGACCGTTTAAAGGGCCGTGAATCTGTTAATTTTCGCTTTCCCATGTAAAAATTGACCTCTTTTTGACGAAAGCTGTAATTCAAGGTATGAGCTGGCCTGACAGGCCAGTGAAACCTATGAAAAAATTGATGGTCATGTTTTGTAATGTGCTCATAAATACCACTATAGCTGACCGGGGGTCTTGTGCTGCAGGTTAACATGGCGTAACTTTGACCTGTTAGTCAAAACGAATAGCCATGAAGACAATTAAACAGATTGCTTCAGGTTTACGCGGTGCGGCCGGATACTTAAAAGTGATCCGGGATCTGAAGTTTAAAATGACGGCAAGCAAGTCTGTCACACGAAGCATTCTTCTATTTATGTTCTTTTTCCTGGGTTCTTCCCAGGTCCCGGGAGGAAGCCCCGTAATGACTGAGGAGATGAAATACCAGGCCGAGAAGTCGCTCTATTATTTTCAGATACGGCATGAGCCTTTCAGCGAAGAACTCATGCAAAAATGCCTCGAATATGAAGGGGTACTCTATCAGGAAATAGTCATATTGCAGTCGCGGCTTGAAACGGGGTATTTTACTTCTGATATCTTCCTCAATGCGAACAATCTGTTCGGGATGAGATATCCCATCCACAGGCCCACTGTTGCGACCGGAATCTACAAGGAGCATGCACAGTATGCCCACTGGTCCGATTCCGTGATCGACTATGCCCTGTGGCAGAAGTATTACCTGTCGAGGGGATACAGGCTGGAAGGTGAGTTTGACAGCGACTTCTACCTGGTCGTCCTGAAAAGCATTCCTTATGCTGAAGATAAACGATACATCCGCAAGCTGGTGGAAATGTCACAGGGCGATCTGACCTGAGAATTTCTCCAATCCGTAGTCATCGGTAGTTAAGAGAGCGCTTTCTCATGGCAGGCTATAATGGAGGATGCCCACTAAGGTGATCTCGGCGGGCTGTCCGTTCGTCAGTAGTTTCCTGACAGGCTTTTCTCTGTGTCCCAAAGATTTTTCTCTGCGTGCCAAAATGCTTGCCTAATCAGTTATTACATCCTAATTTTGAGCCATTGGTAATTGCAGTTCAAAGAATTTCAGTTCCATCACCGCAATGAGTTCAGCAAAAAGTTCACGGAGATTTCCCTATGGGTGGATAATTCTTATCCTTGTAATTACGCTTCTCTATGCCACCAACCCCTCCGAGGGCCAGTTTACCTCTTATCTCAAGGATAAAATCCGCGAGCAGGCTGACGGAGATGAGACCCTGTCAGGAGACCTGCAAAGGATGCTGGCAGGTCCTGTCGCCTCGCTCGCCGGGATGGAGACAATGCGGACGGACTACTATTTATGCTCTATTTTTAAGATGGATTTGCCAGGCGGAGAACACATTTACCTGGGGCTCCTTGATCACTTCATCAAACTTAAGTAATGCCTTTTGATATGGAATTCACAGAATTGATCAACACACGGGAGAGCATCCGAAGCTATGATCCGGCAAGGCCGGTACCGGAGGATGTCTTAAAAAGAATTCTCGAAGCCGGCAGGATTGCTCTTTCGGCAGCCAACAGGCAACCATGGAAGTTCCTTTAAAGTGGACACCGAATAAGCCACCCGGGAAGGGGTATTCCGGTGTAAAAATTTCTATAGGAGCAAAAAAAGAATCCTGTAAATGTTTGATTTACAGGATTTATGTTTCATAACAAATTGATATTGTGGAGATAAGGGGAATCGAACCCCTGACCTCTTGACTGCCAGTCAAACGCTCTAGCCAACTGAGCTATATCCCCTTGTACCAATGAACTGTCTCCTTCGGCGGACAAATATTCCCGCAACGCCCGGAGCGGTGCAAATATAGAAATTTTTTCAATATCACTTTATGCCCTGGCATAGGACTTGATAAACAATTTTGTAACTTTGAGGTGCCTATAACAGCAATACCATGGAACTCAAGAAAAACGAAAAGGCAAACCTGGAGAACAAAAAATCATTGTTCCTGCAGATAGGTATAATCATTGCCCTGCTTGCCTGCCTGGTCGCATTCGAATGGTCAACCAGCGACAAGAGAGACTCGGCCTTCGACGGTATGTCAGAAGAATCCATAGAGGAGGAGCAGATACCTGTCACCGAGGAGATCCCGCCCGAAGAACTGCCACCACCTGAAATAGTTGTCACCGACCTGTTCGAAATCGTTGAAGACGATGTGGTTATTGACAGCGACGTTAAATTTCAGGATGACGAGACTTCAATAGACAAAGTGGTGGAGATCTATGCACCCGTCCTGCAGGCAGCCGAGGAGGAGACCGAGGAAGAGATCTTCGTTATCGTAGAGGATATGCCCAAATTCAGGGGTGGCGATATCAACAATTTCCGCGAATGGGTGCAGAAACGCGTGCGCTATCCTGAAATAGCCGCTGAGAACGGCATCCAGGGAAGAGTGTTCATCACCTTCGTCGTTGAGACAAACGGAATGGTGAGCAACGTGACAATCACCCGCAGCGTAGATGCTCTTCTCGATGAGGCCGCCAAGGAAGCAGTGACAGCATCACCCAAATGGGAACCGGGCATGCAGCGCGGACGACCGGTGAGAGTAAGGTACTCCATACCAATCATATTCCAGCTGCAATAAAAGAACAGCTCAAGCGTTAAATACACAACCCCGCCCTTCTCAGATCAGCGGGGTTTTAAATGTTAACTCTATGAAAAGGACTTTCGGAATTTTATTTATTGCAGCACTGCTTATGTCAGGCTGCGGATCATCAAAGAAACATCTTGAGACCGGTAACTATGACGCTGCCATAAACAAGGCTGTGGCCGAACTCAGGAAAAATCCCAGGAGCTCGAAGGATATTGAGAGCCTTGAACGGGCCATGAACATCGCCCTCGAACAGGATAACGAACGAATCCGTTTCCTGAAGATTGAGGGAAGAGCCAACGCATATGACGAGATCTACCTCATCTACAAGAAGATGAGTGACCGCCAGGCCACCGTTCGCACTGTCACTCCCATTGAGTACATGGGCAGAACAATACTGTGGCCATATGTCGATTACATGCAGGAGATGGTGATAGCCAAAAAGAAGGCCGCCGACTTCTACTTTGCCCACGGCAAGGAACTGATGAATAACGGCACCAAGGATTCATACAGACAGGCCTACGCTGAATTTGCAAGAGCCAGGGAGTATGTGGGAGACTATGAAGGCATTGACCAGATGATGCAGGAATCGAGATACCTTGGCATCAGCCGTGCCTATGTCACACTCAAAAACTACTCAGCAACCAAGTTCCCCGAGTCATTCGAGAAGGAACTGGTGGCTCTCGACCTGCCACGGCTGAACAGCGAGTGGGTGGAATACTACACCTCGCTGCCGGACAGCGATACGCAGATCGACTACCTGGTGAATATCAACCTGAGATCTGTTGGCGTCAGTCCCGATCAGCAGTTCCAGCGTGACAGTCTGGTGAAGAAAACCGTCGAGGACGGGTTTGACTATGTCAAGGATGCCAGGGGCAACGTTCTGAAGGACTCCCTCGGCAACGATGTAAAAGTCAAGAAATACAAGGATCTTCAGTGCGCCCTGATACAGACCTTCCAGGTAAAGGAGTGCATCATCGAGGGTGATGTGGAGATAATCGCTCTCTATCCGGAAAAAACCATCAAGAAGGAACCCATTGGTGCCAGCTCCAACTTTGAGCATGTCTCAGCAAGAGCGATCGGTGATGTGGGTGCACTGTCTGCAGAGCAGAAAAAGCTGCTTCAGTCGCAGATCGTACCATTCCCCGCCGACATTGACATGGTGCTCATGTGCAGTGAGAATCTCAAGAGTGCCATCAGGGGTTTCATGGAGATGAACAAGAGGTATATCAACTGATAAAACATACATTTTAATCTTCTGCCGGTGTACATGCCGGAAATCTCTCCCGATACGGGGGAGATTTTTTTTATTTTTGCTCTCTAATTTATAAGGATATAGAAAAAGCAATATTAGTCGGGGTGATCACCCCGGAGATAAGTGAGGGCAGCGCCCGCGATTACCTTGACGAGTTGTCATTTCTTGCCGAGACGGCAGGCGCGGAGCCTGTGAAATCATTCCTCCAGCGTGTGGAACACAGCAATCCTCGCACCTTTGTCAACAAGGGCAAGATTGAGGAAATAGCGGCGTTTGTCGCAGCCAATGACATCACCCTGGCTATCTTTGACGATGAGCTTACTCCCAGCCAGATGCGCAACATAGAGCAGGTGCTGGAGTGCAGGGTCATTGACCGCACCAATCTCATCCTTGACATCTTTGCCAGCCGTGCCCGCACCTCGCACGCCCGCACGCAGGTTGAGCTGGCACAATACCAGTACCTGCTGCCGAGGCTGACAGGCATGTGGACTCACCTTGAGCGGCAGCGGGGTGGTATCGGTCTGCGCGGTCCGGGTGAGACGGAGATTGAGACTGACCGGCGTATTATACGGGACAAGATTTCAAAGCTGAAAGAGCAGCTGAAAAAGATCGACACCCAGATGAACACCCGGCGCAAGGGCCGCGACAAGATGGTCAGGGTGGCGCTGGTCGGATATACCAACGTTGGCAAGTCAACCCTGATGAACCAGATCAGCAAGTCAGATCTTTTTGCTGAGAACAAGCTCTTCGCCACACTTGACACCACTGTGCGCAAGGTGGTGATAGGTAACCTGCCTTTTCTGCTTTCGGATACGGTCGGATTCATACGTAAGCTGCCCCATGACCTCGTGGAGTCATTCAAGTCGACCCTTGACGAGGTCAGGGAGGCAGACCTGTTGCTGCACGTGATAGATATATCGCACAGTGGTTTCGAGGAGCAGATGGAGGTGGTTAATACCACGCTCAGCGACCTGGGGTCACTGAATAAGCCCACCATACTGGTATTCAACAAGACTGATCTTTTTTCATTTACCGAGAAGGAGAAGGATGACCTGACTCCGGTGCTGAAAAAGAATCTGTCGCTTGATGACCTGCGCCGGACCTGGATGGCCGGGGGAAGCGATCAGCAGACGGTTTTCATATCAGCAAAAAAACGGGATAACATCGAGGAGCTGAAGCAGATGCTTTACGATGAGGTCAGGAAGATTCATGTAAAGCGTTACCCTTACAACGATTTCCTTTACGAGACTATGTGAGCTGCTGCTTAAGCAGTCCTGCAGACATCATGTATTCTGCTATCTGCACGGCGTTGGTGGCGGCGCCCTTTCGGATATTGTCAGCAACGACCCACAGGTTCAGGGTCTTCTCCTGCGAGAAATCGCGCCTTAGACGACCCACGAAGACCTCATCGCGGTCATGGGCGATTATGGGCATGGGATATATGTTTTCATCAGGATTGTCATAGAGTATGACACCTGGTGTTTTGGAGAGAATGGTTCTTACCCTGTCAAGGTCGAATTCACGTTCAAACTCGATATTCACCGCCTCGGAGTGTCCTCCCTTGACGGGAACCCTTACGGCTGTGGCTGTTATCCGAATCGATTCACTTTCCAGGATCTTACGTGTCTCATTGACCAGTTTCATCTCCTCCTTAGTATAGCCGTTGTCGAGGAAGATGTCGCACTGCGGCAGGCAGTTCAGGTCAATGGGCCAGGGATAAGCCATCTCACCCTCCAGCCCGCGGCGCTCATTGTCGAGCTGGGTCACAGCCCTGACGCCGGTGCCTGTCACCGACTGGTAGGTGGAAACCACCAGTCTCCTGATTGAGTATTCCCTGTGCAGCGGGGCAATGGCCATCAGCATCTGGATGGTGGAGCAGTTGGGGTTGGCTATGATTCTGGTGCCGGCAGTGATTGCAGATGCATTTATTTCGGGTACCACCAGGGGGATATCCTTTTCCATGCGCCATGCCGAGGAGTTGTCGATTACAATGGCGCCGTTTTCCGCAAACACCGGTGCCCACTCCCTGGAGACAGCCGCACCGGCAGAGAAGAGCGCCAGGTCAGGGGCAGCTTCCACGGCTTCCATCACGCTCATCACCTTCACAGGCTTGCCACTGAAGGTCACCTCCCGGCCAACAGAGCGTTCCGAAGCTGCCGGATAAAGCCTGTCTACGGGGAAATTCCTCTCTTCAAGAATCTTCAGCATCATTCTGCCGACCATCCCTGTGGCTCCTGCAACTGCAACTTTCATTTTGATGTTATTTGAAAAAATTATCCGAACTTTATATTGAAAAAGTGCGACAAATTTAATCCTTTTTTAGTCCCGCTGCATGAAAAAGATTATTGTGTTGTCGTTGCTGCCTTTGTATATGTCTGTCACAGTACAGGCACAGGGTGGCTGTGAAGGGAGCCCTGCAATGGGCGCCCTGGTCATCTCCGAGATCATGGCTGATCCGGTACCGTCATATGGCCTTCCAGAGAAGGAGTATCTTGAGATCACGAACCGTTCAGGTGAAATTCTGTCAACCGGAGGCATTATGCTGATATGCGGACCGGATACGACCTGGCTGGCCGCCGAGGGCATTGCCCCGGGTGAGAGTGTTATCCTCTGTTCCACAGGAAACAGGGCGATTTTTCTTGTTTACGGGCGCGTTATGGCGATAAAGTCGTTCCCGTCACTTAATAATGACGGTGAGGTTATTGCGCTGCGGGATGGCTGCGGCAGGCTCATCCATGCCGTCAGCTACAGGCCGGATTTTCTCGGCGACGGCCCGAAGTCGGATGGGGGATGGTCAGCCGAGTTGACAGACATGAGCAATCCGTTCAATGAGCCATGGGCATGGAGTCCTTCTGTTGATCCTTCAGGAGGCACACCTGGGAGGGCCAACTCGGCGGATGTTAAAACTATCGATGCAAGCTGCCCGCAGGTCATTGCCATATGGCCGGAATCGCCTGACACAGTGGCCGTGCTTTTTAACGAGACCGTAATGATTACAGGAGATGCGGCTTGGATGGCCGACGGGCAGGAGACTCTCCCGGCATTATCAGGTGACCCCGCTGACCGCAAGGTGCTTATACCGCTGCGGACCGGGATCAGGACAGATGCAATCATCACGTTGCTGATAGCCTCTTCAGTGACAGATTTTGCCGGTAACGCTCCCTGTTCACCGGAGCTCATGACGGGTATTCCCACCGATCCGATGCCGGGAGATATTCTGTTCAACGAGCTGCTTCCCGACCCGGTGAAGGGGTGCAGTGAATACATTGAGCTTTACAACAAATCCGCGAAGGTCATTGACCTTTCACGGTTGTCAGCAGCCAACAGCTACAGTGCTGCTGCACCGGCATTTACGTCTGTCCCGCGGCAGCTTCTGCCGGGCGGATATATTGCCCTTACCACCGGCAGGCAGGTGGTGCTGGACAATTATTTCTGTGCCTCCCCTCTAGCTGTTTTTGAGGCCGACTGGCTCCCGGCCCTGTATGATGATTCGGGGATTATATTGCTGTATGACCATGCACTCAACGTTATTGACCGGGTTGACTATTCATCTTCAATGCATATGATTTTCCTCTCCGGTACCGGGGGTGTGGCGCTGGAGAAGGCATCACCGTCACTGCCCTCTGACGTTGCCGGCAACTGGCATTCAGCTTCAGAGACCTGCGGATGGGGCACTCCCGGCGCTCCAAACTCGGTTACTGTCACTCCTGCGGAAAACGAGGAGGGGTTAGAGCTGTCATCGTCAAGGGTTTCACCTGACGGCGACGGCTTCGAAGACCTTGTCTCGGTGGGTGTTTTCCCGGGAGGGGAGGACAACGTTATTTCGGTGACCATCTTCAATGACCGCGGGTACGCTGTCAGGCGGCTGGCGGAGCGTTTTGCGGCAGGTGCCGGGGCGCAGTTCATCTGGGACGGCACCTCTGACAGCGGAGCAAGGCTGCCGGCAGGACTTTACATGATCATGGCAGAATCAATCAACACCGCGGGGTCATCGCGCCGGTGGAAGGAGGTGTGTGCAATACTTTACAAGTAGCGCTACGGAGAACTCCTGAGGAGGCCGCTGATCAAAGGGCTGTGGATTAGCAAAGGGTCAGCGGCTACGATATAGGTAACAGGTCAGAGTGCTGCGATGAGCTCCTTCATGATCCTCGTCATCTTCTCTTCGCTGTGCTCGGCAGCAAGCTGAACTGATTCGTGGGTTGTGAACTCTATCTTACCCGTGACGCCAAGGTCGGTGATGATGCTGACGGCAAAGACAGGGACATTCATATGCCTTGCAGTGATGACTTCGGGCACTGTAGACATGCCCACAGCGTCAGCACCGATGATGCGGAAGAACCTGTACTCAGCAGGGGTCTCGAATGTCGGTCCCGTTGTTGAGAGATAAACCCCTTTGGTGACGGGTATGCCAAGGTCTGCGGCAGCCTTTTCGGCCTTTTCGATAAGTGACGGATCGTAGGGTACACTCATGTCAGGGAAGCGGGGTCCGATACGGTCGTCATTGGGTCCGATAAGAGGATTATCAACGAGACAGATATGGTCATTAATTATCATTATGTCACCTATCCTGAAAGATGGATTTACGCCTCCTGCAGCGTTGGAGAGGAAGAGGGCCCTGATACCCAGCTCCTTCATGACCCTGATGGGGAAGGTGACCTGGTCAGAGCCGTATCCTTCGTAGTAATGGAAACGGCCCTTCATGGCAACAACTTTTTTCCCGCCGAAATCACCGAAGATCAGCTTGCCGGCATGGCCCTGCACCGTTGACAGCGGGAAATCGGGGATATCCCTGTAGGCTATTTCAACCTGGTTTTCTATCTCGGTTGTGAGACCTCCCAGTCCGGTTCCAAGAACTATTCCGGCATCAGGATTACTAAATCCCCTTGATCTCAGAAAATCAGCTGTTTTGACGATCTTTTCCAGCATATGAGTAGACTTTGGTTAAGAATTCTTCTTCATTATCAATGAATTGCACGGTCACAGGCAGGTAATGAATTGCCTTTCTGACGTGATCTGCAATATTAGCTATTTCTTTTAACCTGACGCCATCCTTGGTGGTGGTGATGATGATTTTGTCGGGTTCGCTTATGGCGTCAAAGGCTCCTGTTATCTTCTCAATGTCGCCGGTCGTGTACTGATGATGATCCGGAAATGAAAGCGGAACAACGCGGGCAGAGATGCCTGAAAGGTAAGCTGCAAGAGGTCCGGGTTCAGCGATTCCCGTCACCAGTAGCACTGTTGTTCCCGCAGTGATCCCCCGCAGGGGAGTGCCGAAGAACAGGGGCACGGGTTTTTCATAGGCGAGGGTGGTGAACCAGATGCTTTGCCCTGCGCCGGCTGAGCGCAGATCACTTCTGACAGCCTCCATCTCCCCGGCGGTGATATTATACGGAGCTTTGGTCACAATGATGATATCAGCTCTTTTCATTCCGCCCAGGCTCTCGCGCAGCCTTCCCAGAGGCAGTATCCGGTCACGTGTCATCAGCCTGTTCCAGTCTGTGAGAAGGATATTCAATCCTGCCTTAAGAGACCTGTGCTGGAAACCGTCGTCGAGAATGACTGTTTCCGCAGAGGGGAAGGCACGCTTTATCTCAATTATTCCGTTTACCCTGTCACGGTCAACGAATACCCTGGCTTTTTTCAGGTTCTGTGCCATCTGCAGCGGCTCATCCCCGGCATTGCTGACACTGTCAGCGCCCGTCACCGGCCTGAAACCCTTGCTGCAGCGCAGGTATCCCCGGCTGAGAACGGCCACCTCCATCACGGCTGACAGTTTATCGGCCAGGTATGTCACATGGGGTGTCTTGCCTGTGCCGCCGGCCGTTATATTGCCAATGCAGATCACGGGAAAGGTGAAACTGCGGCTCCTTAGGATACCCGCGTCATAAAGCCCGTTCCTTGCAGCCACCGCCAGTCCGTATAGCTGTGAGGATAACCACAGGAGGATCTTCACCGGCATGATTATCTTAACGTATCTCGAGGTAATACGGCATTGCAGCCAGGATTCCCCCGGATGATATTATCTCCTTAAGATCGAAATAGTAACGTGAGACCTCGCCCAGCTCATTGCGAATTGCTCTGATCCTCATCTCTTCCGTCATCTGCTTCAGCAGTTTTGCGTATAAGTCGGCCGCTTCCGGTTTCTCAATGACGCGGTACTCTTCCAGTCCGGCGAGTGTTGCCGCTTCCTTCACGGCATCACGGAGTCCGCCGAATGTGTCAACCAGGCCCAGGGTTATTGCGTCTG
>DZBJ01000082.1 GCA_022736275.1 Rikenella microfusus
ATTCCTGAGAGCGGAAATGATATTGCCGATCTTGTTGATGAACTGCTTTATAACCTCAGGTGGTATCTTACCATGCAGGATCCGGCTGACGGAGGAGTCTATCACAAGCTTACAAATGACAATTTCTACGGTTTCGAGATGCCTCACGAGGCCACATAGCCCCGCTATGTTGTTCAGAAGAGCACTGCTGCAGCGCTTGATTTTGCAGCAGTGACGGCAATGGCCGGCCGCCTGTTTGCCGGTGATCCTTCTGAGGAGCTGAAGGCACTGTCGGCCGTCTGTCTTGACGCCTCTGAGAAGGCCATGAAATGGGCGGAAGCTAATCCTGATATCCTTTATGTTCAGCCCAAAGACATCTCCACCGGCGCCTACGGTGATGATAACCTCACTGACGAGCTTTTCTGGGCCAGGGCCGAGAGGGCACTGTCGGGCGGGGTTGTCCCCGGGCCGGATTTTCTTTCAGCCATCAGTGCCGGCACCCCCACCTGGAACCAGTCTGCCACCCTGGGACTGATATCCCTCGCCCTTGCTGAAGATGATTCTTTCAGTGATCTTCAGGATGGGGCCAGAGCTCTTATTGTGGCCTATGCCGATGAGCTCATTGAAAAATCCGCAGCCTCGCCCTACCGCATCAGTCTCGACTGGTTTGCTTGGGGCAGCGCCTCTGACATAGCCAACCAGGCCATGCTCAAGATCATTGCCATGAAGCATACAGGTGATGACAAATACCTGCCCTCCCTGCAGGCTGATGTAAACTGGCTGTTGGGGACCAATCCAACCGGATACTGCTTTGTGACCGGTTTCGGGACCCTCTCGCCGATGAATATTCATCACCGTCCGTCTGGTGCCGACGGTGTTCCGGAACCCTATCCCGGCTTCCTTGTCGGCGGACCGAACACAGTGGTGCTGACCGACTGCCCGCCCACGGTTAACCGGTCCCCCTTCCCGGCAAAGTCGTACACTGACAGCGAGTGCAGCTACTCAACCAACGAGATCGCCATCAACTGGAATGCTCCGCTGGTATTCATGCTGGGCGCAATGGACAGTATGAAGCCCTGACTGAAACCGAAAAAGTAATGGCTTTCCAGGGTTGAACCTTGCGCGTAAAAAGATTAATTTTAAGCACGCGGTTAAAATTAATCAGAAATGAGCACCAGGAGAGCATTTATTAAACAGGGCGGCATGACAGCCGGCGGACTCGCCGCTGCAACCGTCCTTGGGAGCAGCATGCTGCCGGGCGTAACAGGAAGTTCAAAAAGGCAGCCGGGAATGAAAAGCTTTAAGATCACGAAGATGTTCGCTGATCCCGTCACCTATGAGATGGAGCCTTTTCCTATCGCTCTTGGCGTGATGACGCACCTGGACAATGCATTTGTGACAATTGTTCTTGAGAACGGTATTGAGGGCTACGGGGAAGCCGCACCAATAATGACTATCAACGGTGAGAACCAGCAGACCATCCTGGGAACCCTTAACAGCTGCAGGGAGTTCATTGTAGGTCAGGATATAAATAACTACAGATCAATAGCATACACCCTGAAGAGTGCTTTTTGGGCACAGTCGGCCGCCCGGTGTGCCATTGAGATGGCCCTGCTCGATGCATACACAAAAACACTGGAGATTCCATTCTATCGTTTCCTGGGAGGAACTGAAACCAGGATAGAGACTGACTATACGATCTCGCTGGTTCCTGCTGAAGAGGCAAAGAAGCAGGCCGTCCATCTGGCGGCCGAGGGTTTCAGGGTCATAAAGGCCAAGGTAGGGATTAACCTGACGGAAGACATTGACAGGGTGCTTGCAATCAGGGACGGAGCCCCTGAATGCGGGATTCTGATAGATGCCAATCAGGGCTACTCCGCGAAAACCGCGCTGCGCTTCATCAATGAGGTTGTCAGTCACGGCATCTACCCGGTAATGTTCGAGCAGCCGGTTCTGAAAAGTGACCTTGCCGGGATGAAATACGTCCGCGACAACACCGAGATCATGGTGGGTGCCGATGAGTCGGTATTCACGCGGGCGGATGCAATCAATATTGTTCGCACAGGTTGTGCCGATGCCATCAACATCAAGCTGATGAAGTCAGGCATAATAGAGTCCCTGGATATTGCTGCCGTTGCCCGCAGTGCCAACCTCAAACTAATGATAGGATGCATGGTTGAAACAAACCTGGGGCTGGGATGTGCGGTTCATTTTGCTGCCGGTGTGGGAGGTTTCGATTTCATTGACCTCGATCCCTCGTTTGATGCCTCTGAGTGCCCTGTCAAGGGAGGCCCGGTCTACTCTGCCCCGTACTGGACGATCGGCCCGGAGGCAGGACTGGGATTCACTGGAAGGCAGTAGGCAGTGGAATTTTCGATTTCAGATTTTCGACTGTGTCCGCCCACTGGCGGATTGTCGATTTATTCAAAATTCGCAAATCGCAAATCCTTTCGACTTTGCCGACTTTCTACTTTACGGACTTTTTAAATAATCCCCCAGCGCCGCCACATACTCCGCAAACTTCTTCCTGCCAAGATCGGTGATGCTGCACAAAGTCTGAGGATAACTCTCCCCGAAGCTCTTGCTGACTGAAATATACCCCGCATCCCTGAGCTTACCTATCTGCACGCTGAGATTGCCCGCTGTCGCATCGCTCTTCTCTCGCAGATAGGTAAACTCCGCCCTGTCGACACTGATGAGTATTGACATGATGGCAAGTCTGAGCTGCGAGTGCAGCAGTGGATCAAGCTCCCTGAACGGTGTCATGGCTGCCCCTTCTTCTCAGTAAATAACCCGGTATCAGATACCCGAATACCATAGCCACAGGCATCGCAAATCCTGAAATGACGTCACCCCCGAAATGGGCAACCAGTGCAAAAATCCAGAAAGCCCCGGCCCCCCACATAAGTGGCTTGAATTTGAGAATAACACCGGAGATCAGCAGCGGAATTGCAGCAATAAGCAGCATGTATTTCCCAATGCTGGCTGTTCCCGGTGAATGGATAATGAAAAATACAACAGAGGCAATGAAAAATGCAATCCAGGTCCAAACATATATCGCGGTTGCATAGGTATAAACCCTTTCCTGCTTACCTTTCACGATACCATATGTGAACGATACCACAGACCCTGCAATAACTGCAAACCAGACATACCAGGAGTTCGTCCATCCGGCGTACTTCCAGAGCAGAAACTCCGAGAGGCTGCATGCAAATATCAGCCACCCCCAGAAAAGCAGGTGAAAACTGCTCTGCGTGATGCTCACCCTTGTCTTGTTGATCATTTCAGTTATGACCCTGAAGCTCTCCTCCCCTGTCATTAATTTTTCTTCGTTTTCCATGGCTTTTACTAATTTTACATAGAGTGTTGTAACAAATATCTGCTACAAATATAAACCAGTTTATATTATAAACCTAATTATTTTATAAATATTATTCCTTTTTATGAATATCTTTTGTATATTATTGATATTCTATTTGTTATGAACCTAACAAGAAATACCATGGGACTGATCAGGATTGAAGATATGGA
>DZBJ01000083.1 GCA_022736275.1 Rikenella microfusus
TGGTAATTATGTGAAGCTTTCACTTATGTAAAGTAGTGAAGCTAATGCCTTGCCAGTGAAAATCATAGCACATAATCACTTTCCATAATATTTTCCGTGAAAACCCATTTCAAAGGAGGAGGATATGGAAAGAGCAACTATCAAGGAATTAAGCGAAGCGGTCATCAGGGAACTTGAACGACTCGGTTATGCTTCCGGGACCATTACAATGTATCAGAGGTTATATCAAAAACTTCTGCGGTATGGGGATGAGAGGAAAATAACTCATCACTCCTCAGACGTGTGTCACCAGTGGCTGAGAGACTCTTTCGGAATAGATCCTACACGAGTGGTCACAGGGGGCGAGCACACATACAAAAGAGACTCCTATCTTCCGATCCGTGTATGTCAGTGCCTGACTGAATGGCAGATACATGGATGCCTCGCGTTAAAAAAGCAGGGCAAACTTGCCGCCCGTGATATTCCACCGCAATTCAAAGAGGCATATGATTCATACGTGGCCCTTTGCTGCGAGGCGGGGTATTCCGAAAGGGGCACCTACACCAGACTCAATCGGATCAAACGTATGCTGCTTTTTTTCGACCAGCATGGGGTATCAAGTATGCAGAGTATTACCGCCGGAAAGATATCGGAGTTTTTCCGATCACAAATTGAATTGGATAGTCGGACAGTTGCCACCATGCTGACCGCAAGTCGGGTATTCTTCCGTCATCTCTACCGGAAGGGGGTTACTAAAGAAAATCTATCGGAGAAGCTGCCGAATGTAAAAGCAAACCGGAAGTTCCGTCTTCCCCGCACATGGAAGCAAGATGATGTGCTGACAGTTCTCAATTCAATAGATCGGGGAAATCCTGTGGGCAAACGCGATTACGCCATCATGATGCTCATCACTCGATACGGATTACGTTCGGCTGATGTAAAAACCCTGAAGCTCTCGGATCTGCGCTGGAGTGAGAACATGATTGAGCTCGTGCAGAGTAAAACACGCAATTTGCTGAGGTTGCCGCTGTTGCGGGATGTTGGGTGGGCTATCATTGATTACCTGCAGAATGGTCGGCCACACTCCGAGTATCCAGAGGTATTTCTTAGCTGCACAGTTCCGATACGGCCATTCGGTCTTAACTCCTGCGCTTTGAATGCCATCCTGGCCAAACGAGTTCAGCAGGCGGGCGTAAGAATCCCCAGCGAAATACCCAAGGGCATGCACTCGCTTCGACATACCCTTGCCAGCGTGATGCTCGCAAAGGATGTCGAACTTCCGGTCATCTCTTCCGTGCTTGGACACGTCACTTCTGAGGCGACCAGTGTGTATCTCCATGCGGACATCGCCCGACTTAGAGAATGCGCCCTTGACCCTGAGGAGGTATGAGCCAATGAAACCACACGAGGAAACATTTGCGCAGATTGTGGGCGACTATGTCCAGGAAAAACGGGCAATCGGATATCGCTTCGACAAAGAATCGCGGACGCTTCTCCGAATCGTTAATATCCAAGAGGGAATCGATCATGGCGCTCCCCGCCTTTCCCGCGAACTGGCAGAGCGGTGGATTGAGAAAACACCGTGGGAAAACGAGACGAACAGAAGCAACCGGATTTCCGCTCTTCGTGGCCTGGGAGAATACATGACCCGTATGGGATATGACGCGATTATCATTCCACAGCGTCTTACCCTTCTAAAAGACTATGCCTATACGCCCTACATCTTTTCCGATCGCGAGCTCGGCTCGCTGCTCAGTACCGTAGACCAGTTGTGCGCCACCGGCATCTCAACCCATTCGGACCTGGTCTTCCCGCTGGTGTTTCGAATTCTGATTGGCTGCGGATCGCGGATCACCGAAACACTGCAGATAGAAAAAAAGGATGTCGATGTCGAGAAGGGCACATTATCGTTACTCAACACGAAAAACAGGAAAGAGCGGATCATTCCCATGGCCGAATCTCTTGTGCAGAAATGCCGGGAATATGTGCGTAACAGTCAATCCATACGCAGCTTCAACTTATCGCGATGGTTTTTCCCCAACAAGGAGGGCATACCATACAATTCCGGAACTGCTTATGGCCTGTATCGAAATGCGTTACGCTTGTCAGACATTTCTCACGGCGGTAGGGGTAAAGGTCCTCGCCTGCATGACCTGCGCCACACCTTTGCTGTTCGCGTCCTGAACAAGTGGGTGCGGGATGGCAAGAATCTCACGACAGCGCTTCCCTACCTTGCTATCTACATGGGGCATGAAGGCCTAAAAGCATGCCAACATTATCTGCGGCTTACTGCAGTGATGTTTCCTGAGTTGATAAGAACCGTAGAGAAAGAATATGGATGGATCATCCCGGAGGCCTACCATGAATCAGACTGATTTCGCTTTACATGTCACTGGCTTTCTCTCTCGCTACCTGCCCGGACAGCGGAACCTGAGCACAAACACCATCACCTCCTATCGAGACGCTTTCAAGCTGTTCCTTGTATTCTGCGAGACGGACAGAAAGCTGAAAGCCGACAAGATCCGCATCTCCGACCTCACTCCGGAGTTGTTGACCGAATACCTTGCGTGGCTTGAACGGGTGCGGCACTGTGGGGTTGGGACCCGAAACCAACGATTGGCTGCGTTCAAATCATTTTTCCATTATGTGGCTTCAATGCAGCCGGAACACCTGCTGAATTGCCAGCGTGTACTTGGCCTTCCAATGAAGAAGGCTGCACGCAGGGTGATGAACTACTTCAGCCCGGAAGGATTACACCTGTTGCTCAGTCAGCCCGATACAAGGACTCCGAAAGGGCGGCGTGACCATGCGCTGCTCGTGCTTCTCTACGATACCGCCGCCAGGGTACAGGAGATTATAGACCTTCGCGTGCGGGATGTCAGACTCGAACAACCTGCCACAGTAACCCTGTACGGAAAAGGCCGAAAGACACGCATTGTTCCTGTTACCGCGAAGACCGCATCTATCATGAAAGGATACTTTCAAGAGAATGGATGGATCGGGAGATCCGGTGCACTTGATTTTCCGGTATTCATGAACAGCCGGAAATGCAAACTGTCGCGTGCAGGTGTCGCACACATCCTGTCTACGCACGTCAAGAGCATGTCCATTGAGGGCAGTCACCATGTGCCGGGATCGGTCTCACCTCACTGCCTCAGACATACAAAGGCCATTCATTTGCTGAAAAGTGGAGTGCCGCTAATCTATATCCGGGATATTCTCGGCCATGTTTCGGTGACAACCACGGAAATTTATGCAACGGTGGATGCAGAAGAGAAACGCAAGGCGCTCGAGGGCGCGTATGAAGTACCGTCACAGGATATCATACCTGACTGGGAGAAGGACCGGGGTCTGATGTCCTGGCTTACGGAGCTTTGTGGTTAAAATATTATGTAAAGTAGCTGGGCGAATTATCATTGCGTGGGATTAAACTGCGTGGCTACTTTACATAAGTGAAAGCTTCACATAATTACCAGTTCCTACGGGCCCGAT
>DZBJ01000084.1 GCA_022736275.1 Rikenella microfusus
TCAGATATTCTCATGTTTTCAGTTTTGCCTTACCTGCACGCAAACCATCAAATATCGGTTGAGACACGCTTGGCGGGAAGTCGCCTGGAAGAGAGGATACAACTCGGCTGATTACAGCTTCCATGTTGCCAAGCAGTTCCTGAAATACCGTCTGCAATTCCGTTTCAGGAAAACGGGTTTTGCGGGCTAAGGCAGGCCAGTGCCGCTTGATAATCTCCTGCCAGTAGTAGTGCTTGTTTTTGCTGTCTATCGACATGGCCATTTTCATCTGTTTTGTGTGGAGCTCTTTTCTCGCTATCAGGGGATAGGCAGACATGACATCGTACAGTGGTGTCATCCGGAATCCACCACCAGGCAACAGATAGATGCTGAAGTTTTTTGCGTGGCCATCAATTGCACCTAACAACCAGAAGAGGATCTGGCTCTTCATAAACAGCCGCCGATCAGACAGGGCCGTTTCAGAGCCGATCAGCAGCTCCATTATTCGGTGTATCCCTGGTCCTCCATCCTCCTCGTACTTGAATACCGGTGGGACGCCCAGCGCCTGGCAGATATCTTCCATTGGAAGCCGGATAATCCAGCTGCCATCCATAGATAAGCGCCGGTCAAACCGTTCAACCACGAGTGTTTTGATTTCTTCAAATCTGCAGATTTCTGCATTGGCAACGGGAACGTCGAATTCTTTCAGAATACGGTGGCAGAGCCACTCATTTTCTACGCTGTCAGACAGATCTATCCGTGGCGTCTGCCCGATCGGCAGTTTAAAAATATGGCTTGTGGGTGTAACGCCATTCGGCCTGTACCACCGGTTGTTGTGCCAAAGCAGAGCTGTTTTTTCCTGTGCTCCAGCCAGCGAAATCCTGAAATCGTTATCCGTACCCATGCCCAGTGGCATAGAGCGATAATTTCTAAGTGTTTCTGCAATCTCGGCATTGCCAAGAGGGGTGCCCGTTATCGTCTTCAGATCGGGTGGCAGCTCTGATTCCGGCAGGAGCTGGATTGCACCGACACAATCTCTGCCAATATGCCATAACAGGTCGAAACATCGGTCGCTTGCAGCGCCAAAACGTGTCTGTATCCGCTTTCTGATAGCGTCATTGTCCGGCAGCATGTTGTCAAAATAGTACTCAACTGCGGATCCCTGCAGGGGATGCTCTCCAAGTGGAAGTGATAATGACAGCGGCCTGCTGTTTTCAGAGTCAAGCCAGGACCGGGCATAGACAAGTTGCAATCTGCCTGTTGTCCCAAACGACAGGCAGCCGACTTTCTCTCCGTTGATAAAAATAGTGAGCGGTATCCTGGTTCTGGGTCTGGCCATGGCTACCACCTGTCCGCTGACGGCTTAGTCTGTTCCTGGTTGCCGATCTGCAGTTTCAAATTAAGGGCAGCCAGAAGATGAAGCAGAGTCTGTAGTTGTACTGATGGTTTCCCCTTTTCAATCAACGAAATGGTGGTCTGGTTTAACCCTGTCATTTCCCCCAGGGCGATCTGGGTCAAGCCCTGTTTCTTTCGTTCATCTTTGATGAGAGATCCCAGAGCTTGTGCAGAGGTGACGAGTCTGAACATGGTTGCTCCTTGCAACAATTTAAATATTGTCTATCTGAAATAAACATTGATTATTGCTTATATAGTATATTGTTGATTTATTGTCTATTTGGAATAATGGGTTTGAACATGTCATTTGAGTCAACGCCCGTTGATTTAAATGACATGGGGCATCATGAGACGATGTATCGCTATCCACGGACAAACAAGGTGAGTATGACCTGTTTATTACTGCAGTCATCTCAATCTCGATAGTGCTGCGCAATGGTCAGTATCTCATACGGCAGCGAGGTGACCAGTAGCTGGTATTCGTACTTCCTGATGCCAGCTTTTGTCTCAATGAAGGCAAGGTTAAGTTGATCAGCAGTGATGAGGACTTCACCCTGAATATATGAGCATACCGTTTGTGAGGGGGCTGGCTGTTTGACTTTACCCTGCCGGTTTGGTATGGTTTTTACCGTTTGGTATGCCGCTTCCCTGCCCGTTAGGATCCCATATGCCCATTGCCTCACAGCGTTCTATCCTTGGTATCGCACAGGCTCTGTTTGATGCAGCGCCAGGCGCCCATTTTTTCTATTCCTTTTCACAAGCGGTGGCTCAGGGAACAAGTCTTCCGCTGCTGGTTACTTCTCTGATTGCCACCACCGCATTCAATTCTACCTATACCTATTCTCCATTGCTGCCGGTCACTGAGTTTGCCGAACAATTTACGAATGACCTGCTTGGTGACCGCGCTTCACTGGCTGATAAAAGCATGGTGATTACCTTTATTACCAGTCAGGTCGCCGCCGGGGTGCCCCGTGATGATGTTATGTCTACGATCTTTGGTATTTTGGCAGGTATAACCAACGAAGATCAAACCTGGGGTGCAGCGGCGGCTTTTTATAAACAGGAGGTTGTTACAAAAATACTCGATCATCTGTTGGGATACTCACCGGGCATTGCCGAGACAAAAAAGTATTTGCTGCAGGAGATTACTGATGCCGCCGCAAAGGATAGTGCAGCGCTTGGTGAGCGGATTGTTTTCTATGTCAGTGTCCTTGATGCCATTCCCGAGTATGATCCGCAGTTTGGCGAGTTAGCCCATCGTTTTCATAACAAGTTGGCCGCCTCTGAATATTACAGCCTGAACCTTGCGCTATCTGGCGCCAGCCTGACCGAGCTGCAATCGGTTGTTGCACCGGTTACCGCAGACGATACTACGGTGCTGCTGGCCAGGATGAAGGCGGATTATTTTTCAGCAAATCCACCCTGGTTGAATGACTGTATGGTCGTTTCAGCAGCGTGTGATATCTCGAATAGTGATGTATCTCCATACAAAAGTCTGATTATCGACCCTGGCGCAGAGAGCTTGCCACTGGCGACGGTTACCATGACAGCGGCCCAGGCGGCAGCATTCAACAGCATTACAAAGGGTGCAGGCGGACGACTTGCTGTTGTGGATACGATTGCCGGGATCAATGCATATACCGGCTGGCTGGAATCAGCCGACAGTATTATCGGAGTGGTTACCAAAACGGTGGATCTGACTACGACAAATCTGGCAACCCTCATAGAGCTTAAGATTGATGATGGTACGAGCACTGCTATAGTTGCCACGGTCACGACAGCCCAGGCATCAGCACTGTTTGGAAATCTTACCAAAGGGAACAGCGACAAGCTTGCTGTTCTGGACAGTATTGCCACTATTATTGCAGCCCCAACCCTCGCGCATGCCGATCAGGTGACCGGCATCGTGTCAACTACGTCGGATTTATCAACTATCAATCTTGAACGACTGACCGATTTAATCATTGCCCCAGGCTCTGGCGCTTCCATCAGTGTGAGTATGTCGGCAGCACAGGCAGAAAAACTG
>DZBJ01000025.1:0-2181 GCA_022736275.1 Rikenella microfusus
AAAGATCCGGACACAGCGTCAGATATCAAATATGCACTTCCCCGGACGGATACAATTATTTAATAAAGAGCAAATCCCATCACCGGCAGATAGTTTTCGGGCACACCGTTAATGGAAAATCCATCTGTAGCCCTGACAAGGGAGAGGAAGATATCTGCCGTTACCGCACCTCTGTGAGGAAGGAGTGCTAAAACGACTGAAGCATCATATCTGTCTTGTCGAATAACTCACCTACACCAAGCACCGCCCATAGAATAAAGAGGCCCAGAAGGATTTTTATAACAAAATGTATCCTGATGCCGGTGATCTTTTTGAACAGGGTGTTTACCTGCGGAACAAAAACCAAAGCGAGGAGGCAGATAAAAACCCCGAAATTGGGGTCGTTCCCCCAGAACACGTTGACCAGCCCGATGGCCACTACGATCACGACAAACATCCAGCTTATTACACTCCAGAAAACAGATTCATTTTTCATGTTAAGTTCTCTTTTAAATATTCTAACTTGTTTGCTACTAATTTATTTCTATCCCATTATCGGGTTCTGGTACTCTCATCAGTCCTTTTGACTATCTTATTGAAAGTACTTTGAGATGCAAAGTAATATAGAATATCTGAAATATCAAAGTTCCGGTCGCAGAAATTTCAAAATATCTTGTTAAGAGATATTTGCAGTGGGATGTCTGACTTCAGCCCACGCCTGCCGCTGAGTTTGAAAGCGTATATGCCGGAGAGCCCCGGTCACTTAACCCCAAGTACTTTCTTAATGGCAGCAAGATTTTCGGGGTTGACAATATTCTTGGCTTCCGGGGAATAGAGGTAGTTAATCTTTTCTCCGTAACGTTCAACGATCTTCGCCCTGACCATCTTCCCGAGGCTGTTCAGCATCTTGTTATCCGCATTGAACGGTTCATCAAGAATACCGACGGCCGAGGGCAGCCATCTCGAAGGGAAGAGGTCGTCATACTGGCCTCCGGTTCTGTACTGGCTGATCATTGCATCAATTTCATACAGCACCTCTTCAAGGCCCTTTGCATTTGCCAGGTCAATATTTTTATTTTTTGCCCATCTGGCCAGCGCATCACCGTTGGGCATAAGCAGGGCGGTGGTGTACTTGTTTTGATTGTTGTAGAGCATCAGCTGGTCAATGAATGGAGACCTGTCGGTGATTGTCTCCTCAATTCCCTCGGGACTGTATTTTTCACCGTCGTCAGAGATGAGCAGGCTCTTGAACCTGCCAAGAACATAGAGAAATCCGTCATTATCAACATACCCCATATCTCCGGTATACAGCCATCCGTCACGGAGGGTCTCCCGGGTTGCTCTCTCGTTTTTCCAGTATCCCTGCATGACGTTCTCGCCCTGGATTACTATTTCTCCCTTTTGTCCGACCGGCAGAACATTACCGTCCTCATCGCAGATCTTCAGGTCGAGGTTTTTAACTATGACTCCTGATGAGCCCAGCTTATACCTCTTTTCGACGTTACCGGAGATGACCGGCGAGGCTTCGGAGAGGCCGTAACCCTGGAGCATCGGTATCCCTATGGCGGAGAAGAACTTCTGCAGTTCAATGTCAAGCAGTGCTGCACCGCCGAAGAAGAACTTCAGCCTTCCGCCAAAGCCTGCCCTTATCTTTTTAAAGATAATAATATCGAAAAGCTTGTATTCCGGTTTCAGGAACATCCTGAAGCCTTTCCCCTTGTTCAATCCGTTGCCGTTGTAGATATAGGCAACCTTCAATGCATGCCTGAACAACTTTTCGATTACCGGCCCTTTCTCCTTTATGCCTTTTTCAATTCCCTTGCGGAAATTCTTGGCAAGGGCAGGGGCGCTCAGGAGAAATACCGGCTTAATTTCCCTGATGTTATCGGGAATATGTTTGATGGAGTCGAGATATGATTTGCCCGACTGCACTGCAGCCAGGCTTGCCCCGGTTGCCATCATGATATAGATGCCGACGGTATGTGCGAATGAATGGTCCCATGGCAGGATCAGGAGAGTGGTCCACCACTCAGGGACATCCATCAGTGTCAGTGTCTGTTCAATGTTGGCTGTATAGTTTCTGTGGGAAAGGATGATGGCCTTCGGGTCAGCCGTGGTCCCTGAGGTGTAGCTGATATTGGCATAATCATCGGGGCCGACCGATTTGACCCTTTCCATGAATTTATCATGATTGTTGTTAAG
>DZBJ01000025.1:2281-40109 GCA_022736275.1 Rikenella microfusus
AGCAGATCGATTATGGTTTTCATCTCGGCTGATTATTAGTGAATTAATCTCTGTTATCAAAGTTAAGTCGTTGTCGGGCCAAAGTCAATTTTATTTTTCACTCCGGGATATCTTGCATTCCATAGGAGTAATTGGATAAACCGTGGCCGGACAGGACTTATTTGATTACCCTGATGATCTGCAGGATTACCACCGGCTTCATTTCCCTGCTAAGGTAATCTTCACGTCAGGCATCGGCCCTATTGCCCTTCCCTGATGATCTGCAGGATTACCACCGGCTTATCGAGATATTGCCCCGGTGCGTCGATCGAATGGATCCTTTTCACCACATCCATTCCCTCTGTTACTTCTCCGAAGGCCGCAAAACCCTGAAGATCGGGATTTCGCTTGCCGCCATAATCGAGTTCGGGCTGATCGCCGACACAGATAAAGAATTCCGAGGTTGCGGTTCCAGGATCCCAGCGGGCCATTGATATTGTCCCGTTTCGGTGCCGTATTCCCGTCATTGCAGTCGTCTCATGTGCTATTGGCGGAAATCCGTTCTTCTCCTCCTCCTCATACCGTCCTCCCTGGATGACCTCTATCAGGACCTTGTTCTCTGGCTGGTTATCATTTCTAACAACCCTGTAGAAAAAGGTACTGTCAAACAATCCTGCATCAATGTACCTCAGGAAATTTGATCCTGTCACCGGTGCACGGTTAAGGTCAATCGTGGCATGAATGTCTCCGAATTCCGTCTTTATAATGATTTTTTCGCGGCTCTGGTTAATTTGCCCGTCCAGAACTGAAACCAGAATCAACGCAAGTAGAGTCAGGGTCAATTTTATTCTCATGCATGCAATATAAATATTTTCATCCACCTTCAGGACTCTCCGGCTTCACTTTCTTTGACCATGCACTTCTTAGTCGTTGACTGGTAGAGGTACTTTTTTTGTGGGTATTAAATCGTATTTTAAGGTAAGCAATACATATTAGCTGTTATTGGGGTCATACATGCAATAATCAGATATACAGTTGTTTGCAATGACACATAAATCAAGCCGTAATATGCCGGGCTGCGTCGTCTTCGCATTCAGCAGTCAAAGAGCTGCATTCTTTACTTATTTTCACCAGGCATTTCAGGAGGTTCCTGCACCGGAGCACGTCAGTGGTCTGGCGGATTTATAAATGAGACACAGAAAATGGTGAAAGGAATTATTTCAGGATTAAGGAGTTCACACTTTTTTAGGACCAGAACCTGGTTAGGTTTATTGTTTGCCGGAGGACTGGCAATGTCGGTGATTGTGCCGGTTCAGGCTCAGGATACAGAAGTATTCAAACCCGGAGGCAAAGCGGAGGCAAGGATTTTCACAAGTTTCAGCAGCACATTTGCTGACGGCAAGAGTCACAGCAAGTTCGATATAGGGCGTGCTTACCTGGGTTACGGCTACAATTTTACAAGGAATCTTGACGGGCGCATTGTGTATGATGTTGCTGATCCGGCAGTGGGGAAGCTGAAGTTTACAGGCATGCTGAAATTTGCCTTTTATTTCAAGGTTTTCACTGTCACTTGACCTGAAGATCTGAGCAGCACTCTGCGCAGCATCAAACAGGTAGCCCCTTTCTCCTTCTTCTAAGGTTAACAGGTCATTCGATGATCCGCGAGCTGTCAGGAGACGGAGACACTATTTCGGACCAAGGAGCTGGAACAGAACCCAGGAAACACCCAGTGTAAATACAATGTTGAATCCCTGTGCTATGAGGAAGCTGTAGAACGGCTTCTTGCTCTCCAGGTGCCTGAAATCAGAGAAGCGTGTCTCAAGGCCGATGCTGACGAATGCCAGGTTGAACCAGAAGGTGCTGAATGACTTGATCACCTTTCCTGAAGCCTGTGCCGTCTCAGGGCTCAGGATGAAGGAGAACACCAGCGATGCCAGGATAAAGCCAAGAACAAACTTCGGGAAGCGTTCCCATATGATGCTGACGGGCACATGTTTCCCCTTTTCGCCTTCGCCTCTCTTCCTGTAGGCCCAGAAGATTGAGATTGCGAATGCAGCAACACCCAGCAGTACGTTCTGCGAGAATTTGACGATAGTGGCGTATTTGAGTCCCGTCTCCCCGGCAATGGTGCCTGCGGCAACGACGGCTCCTGTTGTATCAATTGTGCCCCCGAGCCATGCGCCGGTGACTATTTCCGAGAGACCCATCCATTTTGCAATGATGGGAAGAAAAATCATCATCGGGATGGCAATGATAAGGACCAGTGAAATTATGAACGAGAGTTTCTTCTTGTCTCCGTTGATCGCTCCGGCTGTTGCAATGGCGGCTGAGACGCCGCATATGGAGACAGCGCTTGCCATCATCGTCGAAAACTCGTCATCCACCTTCATCTTGCGCGCAATCCAGAATGCAAAATACCAGACCACGCTCACCACTATCACTGCCTGGATCAGGCCGAAATAACCGGCTGTCAGGATATCATTAAAGAGAATTGTGGCGCCAAGAAGCACCAGTCCGATCTTCACATACAGCTCTGTCAGAACCCCCGGACGGAGCCAGCCGGGCAGCATTCCGATGTTTCCGATAATCAGACCGAGCACGAGCGAAAACAGCACGGTCTCTAGCCCGATATTCTTAAAACCGGCGTAAGACGAGATGAACTGTGCCAGGACGGCCAGCAAAAAAACCGTGAGGAAACCTGTGATGAACTTTTTCAGGGAGTCACCGCTCAGAATCACTCCGATCACTGTGATGATTCCAAAGACAAGCAGTGTGGACAGCAATGAAATCCAGAGCGAAGAAGCGCTGAAAATACCGGGCATGTCCTGGTTGCTGCTCCATCCGGCTTTTCCGCCGAAAGAGGGGGTGCCAACGTTGTAGCCGGCTATCAATACAACAAGTATCAGGATAAATCCTGTCACAACTGATGCCCAGTCCTGTCCGATAATGAATTTTCCTGCGCCTATGGCTTTTTTATTATCTGTCATGGTCATTTGGGATGTTTATTGTACGGAGTTTATTTTTCATCAATTCAGATTAAATCGCTGCAAATATGACAACAATTCGCTATTGATTACTAAGCATAAAATGGTATTATTTAGCTGAATCCGCTGCATTAAAGGCATAATCACCTGAGTGCGGACAGTAATTGCGGCTATTTATTTATATTCGCATCATTGCACAACAAAAATAACTATGAGAAAGCTCCAGAACACCTTCTCTAAGTATGATCTCCCCCAGCAGATAATGAGGGCTGGCATATATCCCTACTTCAGAACCATCGAATCTGACCAGGATACTGTTGTGACTATCAACGGTAAGAGTGTAATTATGTTTGGTTCCAACAGTTACCTGGGGCTGACGAACCATCCGAAGATCAAGGAAGCTGCAAAGCGTGCCATTGACAAGTATGGTACTGGCTGTGCAGGTTCACGGTTCCTGAACGGCACGCTTGACATTCACATAGAGCTTGAGGAGAGGCTTGCCGACCTTACCGGCATGGATGGGGCCCTTTGCTACAGCACCGGCTTCCAGGTCAACCTGGGCGTTGTCTCGGTGCTGACCGGCCGCCGCGATTATGTCCTGCTTGATGAACTTGACCATGCCTCCATCATTGAAGGAAGCAGACTCTCATTTTCAAAGGTGCTGAAGTACGGCCACAATGACATGATGAGCCTTGAAAACAAGCTCAGTCATTGTGCGCATGACAGCCTGAAACTGATAGTGGCCGACGGTATATTCTCAATGGAGGGAGATATAGTCAGACTTCCGGCTATTGTTGATCTTGCCGAAAAATACGATGCATCAATTATGATTGATGATGCTCATGCAATTGGCGTGCTGGGAAAAAACGGATCAGGTACGGCATCGCACTTTGGCCTTACAGACAAAGTAGACCTTATCATGGGCACTTTTTCCAAATCACTGGCATCCCTTGGCGGTTTCATTGCTTCGGACAAGGATACCATAAACTTCATCAAGCATAACTCGAGGTCGCTCATCTTCAGCGCCAGCATGACTCCCGCTTCGGCAGCATCAGTGCTTGCGGCGATTGATATCATGGTAAGTGAACCAGAGAGGATAAGCCACCTGTGGGAGATTACGAACTATGCACTGAAAGGATTCAGGGAGATGGGATTTGACACGGGGAAATCGGAGACGCCTATCATACCTCTTTTCATCAGGGATAACATGAAAGCACTGACCATGACTCAGAGGCTGCTGGCGGATGGGATTTTCGTCAATCCGGTGGTTTCTCCTGCAGTCCCCAAAGATGATGCCCTCATCCGGTACTCGCTGATGGCTACCCACACCAGGGAGCAGGTAGACATATCAATCGATAAAATCACAAAAGCCGCAAAGGCACTTAAGATTCTTGGCTATGAATATTAAACCTGATCAAGTACTTCAAAAATCCCAAATCGTTAATCCTTGTTCTTAAATCATCAGGTGCCATGCATCAGATCAGGGTTAATCTTGAATTGCAATGAGGAGAGTAATTTTAATAACCGGCATCTCATCAGGATTCGGTAAGCAGACATCACTACTGCTTGCAGAGAAGGGTCATTGCGTCTACGGTACTGTAAGGAAACCCTCCGGTGTCGATGGGGCTGTCAAAGTGCTTATTATGGATCTGACAGATGCTGATTCAATACGCCGTGCGGTCAGTGCGGTGGTTGAGAAGGAGGGAAGGATTGACGTGCTGATCAATAATGCCGGGATGCATACCGGTGGTCCGGTTGAGACCTCCCCGGCAGAAAACATCAGGCTTCAGATGGAGACAAGCTTCATGGGAATGGTCAGTCTTACCCGTGAGGTTCTGCCGGTGATGCGAGCCGGCGGAGGGGGCACAATAATAAACATCAGTTCCATAGGCGGTTTGATGGGACTCCCTTTTCAGGGGTTCTATTCCGCCGCCAAATACGCCGTGGAAGGTTTCAGCGAGGCCCTGAGGATGGAGACAGCGAGGTTCAATATCAGGGTCATTGTGATAAACCCCGGGGATTTTCATACCAGCAACTCTGCTAACCGCAGGGGGTACCTTGCGCCGTCCGGGACGGAAGATCCATATCACGTGCAGTTTGAAAGAGCGTTGTCGGTTATAGAGCATGATGAAGCCAACGGCGGCGATCCGGCGGTACTGGCCCGGAAGCTTGCAAGGATTGTCGAATGTAAAAATCCCCGTCAGCGTTACATTATTGCAACAGCTGACCAGAAACTCGCGGTTTTGCTCAAGAGAATTCTTCCCGGCAAGGTGTTTTCAGCAATCCTTGCCAGCCATTACGGCATCAGCAGAAAAAGGTAAGGTCTAAATTTCTCCCGGTCTCTTGAAGTACTTTGACTGTGCTCTCGGAACAACCTCGCCGGTATAACGTTTTACATCTCCCTTGGTCGGGGTTATGATTACATCTGCTATACTGCCTCCGGTTTTCTTGAGTGAGATCTCAATTTTGGTATTTATGAAAAAACCTTTTGCCTGCATCGAGACCTTAACATTCCCCTTTTTGTCAGCAACCTGGTTGAAATCAGAGACTTCAAGCTTATTTGTATTGGTGTTGCCGGTCAGTATCGCTCCCTGCAGATAGGCAAAATCCTTCTCGTAGGAGAAGAATACTGCGACATCGGTATTTGTCTCCCAAATGCCGCTTCCGACCATGTATGATTCGGCTATTATAACGAAGTCTTTTGTCTCAATTGTGGCCAGCGCCTGTTCAAACGCGGCAAGTGCTGCCGCTTCCCTCTCGGCTTTTTTGTCCTGTGAAACTGCCGGCATCAGCGCAGCGGTGAGGAAACATAACGTCATAAAAAATTTCTTCATGATTGTTGGGGTTTTATGAAACTGTTTACAAAAGTACATTTTTAGAGATACAATAAGCGTGCCCGTGCATCAATGCCCCAAATAAATATCCCGGAAATAACACGGCGCTTGTCTGACTGCGCATATCTTTTCCTGGGCAGCAGCGAGAACGACTTCATCAACGGAGAGAATATCGTTATCGATGGAGGCATGACCCGGCGGATGATCTATGAGCCTTAACGGCAAAAACAGTTTGGGAAAACCTGCGGGGGTGACGATTCTTTTTATACTTTTGCAGCCCAAATACTTAAGAATACGGAAGAAATAAGAAATATTGCCGTGATAGCTCACGTAGACCACGGCAAAACTACGCTTGTAGACCGCATACTGTACCAGGTTAAGCTTTTCCGCGAGAACCAGGTCATGGGTGATTTGATCCTCGACAGCAATGACCTCGAGAGGGAGAGGGGTATCACCATTCTTTCCAAAAACGTATCTGTACGTTACAGGAACGTCAAGATCAATATAATAGATACACCGGGTCACTCCGATTTCGGGGGTGAGGTGGAGCGTGTCCTGAATATGGCCGAAGGGGTGCTTCTCATCGTTGATGCCTTTGAGGGCCCGATGCCACAGACCCGTTTTGTGCTTCAGAAGGCGCTGGAGCTGGGGCTCAAACCCATTGTGGTGATCAACAAGGTTGACAAACCCAACTGCAAGCCCGAAGAGACGCAGGAGAGCGTCTTTGACCTGATGCACAGCCTCAGGGCGACGGAGGATCAGCTTGACTTTCCCACGGTGTACGGTTCGTCAAAACAGGGATGGATGGGCCCCGACTGGGAGCACCCGACGACTGATGTAAGTTACCTCCTCGATACAATAATAGACCAAATTCCGCCTGCGATGATGTCTGAGGGAACCCTCCAGATGAGGATCTCCTCCCTGGATTATTCGTCTTACATGGGCCGCATTGCGGTTGGAAAAATCAAGAGAGGAACACTTGTTCCCGGCAGCCAGGTATCGCTGATAAAGCGCAATGGCACAGTAACAAGGAACACTGTCAAGGAGGTTTATCTCTTTGAGGGCCTTGGGAAGGAGAAGACCAAGAAGCCGGTGCGGTCGGGAGAAATCTGTGCCGTATTCGGAATGGAGGATTTTGACATTGGTGACACGATAGCTGATTCTGAAGCACCAGAGGGTCTGCCATTTATGCAGGTTGATGAGCCCACCATGAGCATGCTCTTCACCTCGAACAACTCGCCGTTTTTCGGACGTGAAGGTACGCTTGTCACCTCGCGTCAGCTCAGGGAGAGGCTCTTCAGGGAGACCGAAAAGAACCTGGCCATGAGGGTTGAGGAGACAGAATCGGCTGATACCTTTATGGTTTACGGAAGGGGCATTCTGCACCTCTCTATTCTGATTGAGACAATGCGCCGGGAAGGGTTCGAACTGCAGGTCGGCCAGCCGAAAGTACTGATAAAGGAGGTCGAGGGAGTAAAGCATGAGCCGATAGAGGTTCTCACAGTTCAGGTGCCGGATAATTTTGCCGGAAAGGTTATAGACCAGGTCACCCAGCGCAAGGGGGAGATAGCCAATATCGAGGTAAGGGATGACCGTGCACACATCGACTTCAGGATACCGTCAAGGGGGATAATAGGGTTGAGGAACCAGGTACTCACCGTCACTGAAGGGGAGGCCGTGATGGCGCACCGGTTTGACGCCTTTGAACCGTGGAAGGGAGAGATGGCTGTCAGACGCAACGGCTCGCTCATTGCCATGGATACGGGAACGGCCGTGGCCTATGCCATTGACAAGCTTCAGGACAGGGGCCGATTCTTCATTTTTCCCGGTGAAGAGGTCTATATGGGCCAGGTCATCGGAGAGAACACCCGTCAGGATGATATTGTCGTCAATGTCACTAAGACCAAAAAGCTGACCAACATGAGGGCTTCCGGTTCTGACGACAAGGCGGTACTGACCCCGCCGTTGCGCTTCTCACTTGAGGAGGCAATGGAATATATCGCTGCCGATGAGTATATTGAGATCACCCCAAAATCGATGCGCCTGCGGAAGATCAGGCTTGACGAGAACGACCGCAAAAGGCAGAAGTTAAAGAGTGAATAAACCGGGCCGGTCATCCGGTCATCATGCTTTCTTGTAATTTCAGGATTTTCGGAAATGCTTCAGGAGATTTCTGATTGCCGGTCAGCAAATAAAAAACCGGCAGATTGCTCCGCCGGTTTTTTCTCAGCCTGTTTTGGTTCTTACTTGCGGCCTGCGCCGTTACCCTTGACGGTTGGGGGTTTGTTTGTACTTACGTTTTTGGCGGTTCCACTGTTTTTGGTGGCGGTCTTGGCCTGATTCATTGATTTCTGGGCTTCACCCTGCATTTTAGCCTGCTCCCGTACCATCTCGCCCTGGCCTTCACCTGTCTGATTCTGAGCCTGTTTGGCTGTCTCACTCACTCCCTCTCCATGGTTCTGGGTTTTGGTCTGGGTCTGAGTCATGATCGGGTCGCCGCTCTGTACCTGTTCCTGTACCTTTGCCTGTTCTTTAACCTGTTTCTTGGTCTGTTGTTTAGTTTTGGTCTGGGTCTGAGCCTGGGTCATGATCGGGTCACCGCTCTGTACCTGCTCCTGTACTTTGGCCTGCTCTTTGGCCTCAATCCTGAGCTGCTTTTTGGTTTTTGTCTGAGTCTGGATAGGATCCGTGGTCTGTGCCATGACGCCTGCACTTATAAGAAGTGCTATTGCGCCGAAAAGAATTTTTTTTTTCATTTTGAACTGCTTTTTGGTTTATTATCGAATAACAGATCAAAAATAACCCCCTGAAAATGAAGCTATAATGAATTTATGGGAAAAAAGAAAAAAAATTGTGTGCCTTTTTCCGGTTCAGACAGTACTCTTACCGCAATGTCATGAAAATCTGCTATTGATTTTGTGATGGCGAGACCGATTCCGGTGCTGTCGCCTGCAGGGTCAAGCCTGGTGCTGAAGCGTGAGAAGAGCTTGTCAAGCTGTTCCTGTGACATGCCCCTGCCGGTGTCGCAGACAGATACTTCAAACCTGCCCTCGCTCTCCTTCCCGCTTATTTTTATTCTTCCCGAATCGGGTGTGTTTTTTACAGCATTGTTCACCACATTGTAGAACATTGAGAAGAGAAGGGACCTGTTGGAGTTGCTGGAAGTGAAGCTGTGGTCACATTCAAGGGCGATAGCTACTCCGGCATCTTCAGCTATCGGAGCCAGTTCTTCAACAACCTCATTCAGCAGTGATCGCAGGTCAACAGTCTCCTCCCTCAGGTACTGCCTGCTCTCAATTCGGGCTATCATGAGCAGTGAGTTAACCAGTGTCTTCAGCCGGTGCAGTGTCCTGAGCGACTCCTCTATTCCTGTTTCTATCGCAGGATCAAGGTTTTCCTGAAGGAGCATGTTTTCGAGTTTGCTGCGCAGCACTGAGACAGGTGTCATCAGCTCGTGTGAGATATTCACCGTGATCTCCTTCTCCTTGCGGAAGAGATCTTCGATCTTTCTCATCATCTCCCGCAGGGTGCGGTCAAGCTGAATGAAGTCTGTTGTTGAGGTTACGACCGGTTCTGTACTGACAAGGGAGGGTGATGAGGTCAATTTCAGCCTTCCTGTGATGATTCGGAGCGGGCGAAGAATGCGTGCAGTATAGAGGAGGTCGGATATGAGAGTGGTGGCAATGAAGATGGCAAGAAATACCAGTATGACCCTGCGGATGTTTCTTGCCGCATAAGTCATGCTCGAAAGACTTTTCCCGATCTCAAGAAGGTAGGTCTGACCGTTAATCCTCAGGGAGTAATTGAGAACCCGGTAGTCAATTTCTTCGTCATCTATAAGCCTTTGAGTGACTTCGATGAAATTCCAGTCCTCAGCCAGATATCTCCGCTCAAGGCTGATAAATTCCTCCTTTAATATATTGTAGCTGCCGAAGCCTTCCTCTGTGTCCGAAGTGATAAATGGTTCAATGCCCACTTCAGTGATAAGTTCAATGACCTCCTCCCTTTTGTTTATCAACTCATTGTCAGTCTGGCGTGTGTTGATGCGTTCAATGATGAGGGGGAGGAAACCGAGAAAAAGTGCGGAGAAGACCAGTTTTGAGAGCAGGTTGAAGAGGGCGAGTTTTGTCTGTAGTTTCATCATGCTCCCGGGGTACCGTTACCTGTCTGTGCTTACCCTGTACCCAACCCCCCTGACTGTTTCGAGCCACGGTGAGGGTGCATGGGCGTTTAGCTTTTTACGCAAATTCTTTATATGAACGTCGATGAAATTACTGTCGTACTGGTCATCGAGGGTATTTCCCCAGATATGCTCATACAGCTGGTGGCGGGCAAGTACCTTGTCATGGTTTATCACCAGGTAGTGCAACAGGTCAAATTCCTTCCTGGTTATTTCAACTTCCCTGCCCTTGTGCTTCAGCTTCCTGGCCTGGGTTTCCATGACAAATTCGCCGAGGTCTATGTCGGGAGAGGTGATCTGGAATTTTCTTCTGGCCACTGCCATTATCCTTGAATGCAACTCAACCAGTGCGAAAGGTTTCGGAAGGTAGTCATCGGCCCCCAGATTGAGCCCCTTGACCCTGTCTTCAACTGCTCCCCTTGCAGTGATAATGATGAATGAAACATCGCTGTTGTTCTTTCTGGCTTCCATTATCAGATCAAGTCCGTCGTAATCGGGCAGACCCAGGTCAAGAAGAACGAAATCATACAGGTTGACGGCGATTTTTTCGGAAGCATCCCTGCCGGTATAAGCCACATCGCAGATGAAGCTTTCCTTCTTAAGGTAAGCTGCGATCTCATTGGCGAGGCTCTTTTCGTCTTCAACAATAAGGACATTCATACCTCCAAAGTTAAAAAATCCTGAAGAAGGCACTTGCCATGAACAGAAAACCTTTCATGCCGGTGGCTTCACTCTCAGAATAGAAGGGCAGGATATAGCCGGGTTCAATCTCAAGAGTGAAGAAATCATAACTGAAGGCTATGGGCAGACCGAAGTCGATCTCCATCAGACCAAAGGTTTCAGTATAGGTTGATGATGATCCCGTTCCGTTGTTTCTCCACGGTCTGTACCCGGGCGATACCGTTGTGGTTGTACCTTCGGCTGTCTCAATACTGATCAGATTGCCTAAAAGAATATTCACATACGGGTCAAAGGAAAGGAATGCCTTGTCATTTGCAAAAGATGGTGTCTCAAAGTATCTTGAATGCCTTGTCTGCAGGTAGAACTGACTCTCCCCGTACCAGAGGCCGCCGAGGGATATTTTTGAATATAGTATTCTCCAGTCGACCCCCAGAGTGGCGTCAGCATATGTGAAGCTGTTGAAGAGTGTGTCCTTAAGTGATTCTGCTACATTGTACCGGGATATTCCGGTGCTTATGTCAAACCAGGAATTGAATGTATGGTTGAAGCTCAGGCCGATGCTGTAATAAGCCAGGACGGGCGAAAATCCGATAACGGTATAGCCTGTTGCGCTGAGATAAAGTTTATCCATCAGCCCGTAGGAGAGTGACATATATCCGAAACCCTGATCCTCTGACAGGGTTGTGCCGAGATACACCATGTTGCTCCCGTAACCGCTGCCGGCATAGAGTGAGTGTGTCGGCTTCTCAGCGTCTGCGTCAGCTGAATCAGGGGAAGTTACCGGGTTATTCAGGGTGGTGTCAACTGAATCAGGGGAAGTTAAGAGGTCCCTTGCGTGTGCTTCTATGGTATCAGCGGATGTTTTTGGATTAACTGCCTCCTGAGCAGACGCAGTTATATATAAAGTCTGCAGTATTGTAACGCAGGCTATCGCAACTGTCAGAGATAATCTTCCCCTCATTTCGTCCGTCTATAATGTCACTATCTTTTCCCGGGTCCCTTTGCACCGCCGGGTTTACCGGCACCCATCGGGATTCTTGATCCGGAAGGACGTTCCACTGAGGCGGGACGGGCGCCACGGGCCTTGCTCCAGTCGGGTCTGGCACTCTGTACCTTTTTTACACCGGTAGCATTGGTGCCCTGGTTCTGAGCTTTGGCCTGGCTGTTTGTCACTGCCTGACCCTTATTCTGCGACTGACTCTGGGTCTGATTCTGACCCTGTCCCTGGTTCTGTATCTGTGCCTGATTTTGTTCCTGACCCTGGCTCTGACTCTGCTCCCTGTTCCGGTTCTGCTCCTGCACCTGCTGCTCCCTTTCCTGAGTCATCACGGTGGATGAATCAGGTTTTAACTTTACATCCTGCGCGTTAATGACACCGGTTGTGAGCAGCAAGAAAGAGGCAAGGGCCACCGTCATCATCAGTGCTGGTTTCTTAAGTGTTATCATAGTTCATCGTGTATTACTTACCGAAAAGTCCTTTCGTCAAATTTCAGATCAAGATCATATCACTGTTATTGAACTGATTTACAGCAAAATTATTAAATCGATTATGAAGAAAAGATGAAATAGTGTTTTTTTGAAAATATATTGAATAAAGTGTATATAGTACATTTAATTATTTCTTAAATTGCATACTGTTGAATCAGAAAACAGGCAATAGAGGGCCGAGCGTTAAGAAATGGTCCGCCAGCTGGCGGACCATTTTAGCGAAGCGGCCAGATTGCAGGGAGGGCAACAGTGGGGGTAGAGATTGCTTGTAGAGCATCAAGTATTGCAGAAGGGGCTTGCGCTTAGGGATTGCTCGTAGAACTTGCCCCGATTTATCGGGGGCATCAAGTATGGTAGAAGGGGGTTGTGAGATTGGGATTTGGCTGTAGGCAATTAGGTGTTGTAGACAAATAATTGATATTCAATATTTAACCTAACAACGGAAAACTCATGCTGACACTTGACTGGATCGTCCTGGGGACCTTTGTCCTCGCGATGGTTGTATTTGTCGTTCTCTCCATCCGTGCAAAGAGCAAGACATCAACCGACTACTTTCTGGCCGGACGTGATGCCACATGGATCGCAATTGGCGCATCCATCTTTGCATCGAACATCGGATCGGAGCACCTGGTAGGACTGGCCGGGGCCGGCGCATCGTCAGGGATGGCAATGGCGCATTGGGAGATGCACGGGTGGCTCATCCTTCTCCTTGGCTGGCTGTTTGTCCCCTTCTATGCGCGGAGCGGAGTCTTCACAATGCCTGAATTTCTTGAAAGGAGATATAACAAAGCCTCCAGGTCAGTGCTTTCCATCATATCACTTGTGAGTTATGTCCTTACAAAGGTGGCAGTCACAGTCTATGCCGGCGGAGTTGTCTTCAAGGATGTCTTCGGGATAGAATCGGTCTGGGGGATTGACTTCTTCTGGATCAGCGCCATCGGGCTGGTTGTTCTCACCGGCATTTACACCGCTCTTGGAGGCATGAAGGCAGTTCTATGGACTTCAGTGTTGCAGACTCCGATACTGCTCCTCGGTTCCATAGCAGTGCTTGTCGCCGGGCTCATAAAAGTAGGTGGATGGGATGAGCTGATGCATATCTGCCGGGCTGTTCCCGTAAATGAATTTGGCGATACCATGACCCAGCTGATCAGGTCCCCGAAGGATTCGACATTTCCGTGGACCGGGGTACTCCTGGGTTCCGCCATCATCGGGTTCTGGTACTGGTGCACCGATCAGTACATAGTGCAGCGTGTGCTTTCAGGACGTGACCAGACCCAGGCTCGTCGCGGAGCAATCTTCGGGGGTTTTCTGAAACTTACACCTGTCTTTATTTTCCTTATCCCCGGGATGATAGCCTATGCGCTCAATCAGCAGGGTGTGATTCATCTTGCAAGCTCCGACTCTGCATTTTCGACGCTGGTGAAGGAGTTGCTTCCAATGGGCTTCAAAGGCCTGGTCGTCGGCGGTATTCTTGCAGCACTGATGAGCTCGCTGGCATCGTTGTTCAATTCTTCAGCCACCCTTTTCACAATTGACTTCTACCAGAAGTACAAACCAAAGGCTCCCGAGGCTGAGCTGGTGAGGGTGGGACGTATAGCCACTGTGGTTGTTGTAATCCTGGGTATCCTCTGGATTCCCGTGATGAGAAACATCGGCAAGGTGCTCTATGCCTACCTGCAGGATGTCCAGTCGCTCCTGGCCCCTGGTATTGCCGCAGCATTCCTCCTGGGTATCCTTTCAAAGAAAGTGACCCCCGCTGCCGGTCTAACAGGCCTTCTGACAGGCTTCACCATCGGTATGGCCCGCCTGATAGCTACCGTTTTCAAAGGATTTCTTGACGCGGACGGGTCTATATACCAGATTTTTGTAGGAACAAACTGGCTGCACTATGAGATCATCAACTTCGCCATTGTCATTGTCACGATGATAATCGTGAGCTACTTCACTCCAAGGATTGATGAGACAAAGATCGCCGGGCTTTATCTCGGGTCTGCATCTGCCGAGCAAAAAGCTCTCACCCGTGCCAGCTGGAACAAGTGGGATGTAATCACCTCAGGGTTTATAATTGCAGTCATCATAGCATTCTATGCCTATTTCTGGAATTAACACATTCAATGGCGGTCATATACTTTGAGTAAAATGAACATTAATAAAACTGAACTCTGGTTCATCACAGGCAGCCAGCACCTTTACGGAGCAGAAACTCTGAAACAGGTTGACGCCGATTCGAAAACTATTGCCAGGGCGCTTGACAGATCCGGAGAGATTCCGGTCAGAGTGGTCTTCAAACCGGTTCTGACCACCGCTGATGCCATTACATCGATTTGCCTGGAAGCCAACAACTCCCCGGTATGTGCCGGGCTCATTGCCTGGATGCATACCTTCTCCCCGGCAAAGATGTGGATATCAGGACTTAAGAGGCTGGACAAGCCGCTTCTCCACTTCCATACCCAGTTTAACCGTGACATACCGTGGTCTGAGATCGATATGGATTTCATGAACCTGAACCAGTCGGCACACGGTGACCGTGAATTCGGGTTCATCTGTTCGCGGCTCAGGCTTGAACGGAAGGTGGTGGTGGGCCACTGGCAGGACAGTGAAGTTCTCAGCGCCATTGGCGTATGGACGCGCGCTGCCATGGCGGCTCTCGACGCCCGCACTCTTAAGATCGCCCGTTTCGGAGACAATATGCGCGATGTTGCGGTTACTGAGGGCAATAAGGTGTCTGCGCAGTTAAAGCTCGATTACCAGGTGCACGGATTCGGTGTCGGTGACCTTACTGATGCCGTCAGCAAGGTCTCTGGCAGGCAGATCAGCGAGCTTGTAAAACAGTATGGAGATGACTACAAGGCTCCCGCAAAGGTGCTGTCTGCTCCGGCAATAAAGGAGGCGGCCCGCATTGAGGCCGGCATGCGTGCTTTCCTTGAGGGGGGAAGCTTCAGGGCCTTCACCACCAATTTCGAAGATCTTCACGGACTGGTTCAGCTGCCGGGACTGGCTGTTCAGCGGCTCATGGCTGACGGTTACGGCTTCGGTGCCGAGGGTGACTGGAAGACAGCTGCCCTGGTTCGCTCCATGAAGGTGATGGGGGAAGGGCTGAAGGGTGGCACCTCCTTCATGGAAGACTACACATACCATCTTGATCCGAAGAACATGGCTGTGCTGGGCGCTCACATGCTCGAGGTATGTCCGTCAATCGCCGCCGGCAGACCTGCGCTGGAGGTGCATCCTCTCGGAATAGGAGGTAAGGCAGACCCGGCCAGGCTGGTTTTCAAAGCCAGGCCCGGAAAGGCCCTGGCAGCATCCATGGTTGAGATGGGTGACCGGTTCAGGCTTATCGTCAATACAATGAAGGTGGTTGATTGTCCGCCCATGCCAAAGCTCACTGTTGCAAGTGTCCTCTGGAAGCCGGATCCGGACCTGAAGACTGCCGCGACGGCCTGGATCTATGCCGGAGGCGCTCATCATACATCATTCAGTCAGGCTCTTAATGCTGAACACCTGGCTGATTTTGCCGCAATGACCTCCGCGGAGTTCGTGCTGATTGACGGCAAGTGCGAAACAGAGCAGTTTAAAAAAGAACTCAGGTGGAATGAACTATTCTACCATCTGAACATGGGCCTATGACTCATCTCTATTCAGGACATCCGAAGCATTTCCATGCAGTAGACTGTATCATCTTCGGGTACGATATTGCAGAGAGAGAACTTAAGCTGCTTCTGATAAAGAGGAGCTTTGAGCCGGCACTGGGACAATGGTCGCTTGCAGGCGGTTTCGTGCAGGAAGAGGAGAGCCTTGATGATGCCGCCTGTCGTGTGCTATGCAGTCTGACCGGTCTTTCGGACCTTTACATGGAGCAGCTTTACACTTATGGCGCAACCGATCGTGATCCGGGAGCCAGGGTGATCTCAACCGCCTATTTTGCACTGATCGGAATCCATGAATTGGAACCGGAGATACACAGGAAGAACGGGGCTCACTGGAGGGCAATATCAGACCTGCCGGATCTGATATTTGACCATCGCATGATGGTTGACAGGGCCCTACTGGAGCTGGTTAAGACAGTACGGGTTCGGCCCGTGGGCTTTGAACTGCTGCCTGAGAAATTCACGCTCGTGCAGCTTCAGAATCTTTATGAGGCTATCTGCCAGAGACCGATAGACAAGCGCAACTTCAGGAAGAAGATCCTCTCGATGAACCTGCTTGACAAACAGGATGAAAAGGAGAGGGAGACATCGAAGAAGGGTGCCTGGTATTACCGGTTCAATGAGGAGAGGTACAGAGAGCTGGCTATGAACGGTTTCTTTTTCAACCTTGCCGTAAGCTGACCTGGCATCTGCAACGGCAGGACCAACAAATTAAAACAGATTATCATGCTTGAAAAGCTTAAAGAAGATGTGTTCCGGGCAAACCTTGATCTGGTGAGGCATGGCCTGGTCATGATGACCTTCGGCAATGTCAGCAGGTTTGAAAGGTCTTCAGGACTGATGGTCATAAAGCCATCGGGAGTGTCATACAATGAAATGACGGTCAATGATATGGTGGTGACCGATCTCAGCGGAAGTGTAATAGAGGGAGCCCTTAAGCCCTCTACTGACACACGCACGTACCTCGCACTATACCAGGCCTTCCCAGGTATAGGCGGAGTGGTTTACACCCACTCGACTTACGCCACTGCATGGGCACAGGCCGGCATGGCTATCCCATGCCTCGGAACCACCCACGCCGACTATTTCCATGGCCCCGTGCCGGCGACCAGGAGGTTGACGGCTGAGGAGACGGAGACCGATTATGAGTACAACACAGGATTGCTGATAGCCGAGGTTCTGGGTGGTGCTGCCCCCCTTACCATGCCGGCAGTCCTGGTAACTTCCCATGCTCCCTTCACATGGGGCGAGACCCCTGCACAGGCAGTTCATGTGGCAGTGATACTTGAGGAGGTGGCACGTATGGCCACCCTGACGGCAAGCATCGCTCCTCCCGGGGAGATTGACAAGCACCTGCTTGACAGGCATTACCTGCGAAAGCATAGCAGCGGTTCATATTACGGCCAGAAAAAATAATAATTAAGTATTGGTTAAAATGCATAAGTATTCCATCGGAGTTGATTTCGGCACCCTCTCGGGCAGAGCCGTTCTTGTTGATACCACAACCGGAGAAGAGGTTGCAGTGGTAGTGCACGGGTATACTCATGGGGTCATGGACGAGGCGCTGCCTGACGGAACCTCTCTCGGAGTTGACTGGGCATTGCAGCACCCCCGCGATTACCTTGATGTGTTCAGTGTGACAATCCCTGCCGTAATGAAAATGGCGTCGGTGGAACCGGATCAGATAGCCGGGGTGGGGATTGACTTTACGGCCTGTACCATGCTGCCGGTAACGGCTGACGGCACGAGAATGATCATCGAGACCTTTAAGGAGAACGGCGTACCGGTGAATGAGTTTTACGCGGCAGGAGGAATTGCAGAGAAGAATCCGTTCATCATGCAGATCTATGCAGATATCATTAACATGCAGATCAGGATATCCGGATCACCGCAGGCCCCGGCCCTGGGCTCGGCAATGTTCGGTGCTGTTGCGGCGGGAAAGAGTGCCGGCGGCTTTGACTCAGTCATGGAAGCAGTTGCCGTAATGGCAAAGGTGCGGGATCAGGCATACAGACCGGTAGCCGGCAATGCGGAGGTCTATGACAGGCTCTTTGCCGAATACCGGATACTCCATGATTATTTTGGCCGCGGAACAAATGATGCCATGAAGCGGCTCAAGCAGATAAAAAAGGAGGCAAGATGTTGAAAAACTGGTATCTGATATTTATGATGATGGCTCTTCTTGCCGCTTCATGCAAACGTCCACCCAGGGAGGATGAGATAATACAATGGCTTGCAACGCCTGCACCCGGGGAGGTGCAGATCAGCGATAATTTCTGGTCGCCTAAAATTGAACTGAACAGGGTAAAAACCATTCCCTATGTCTTCAGGCAGTGTGAGGAGACGGGTCGCATTGACAATTTCGCTATAGCGGGCGGACTGAAAAAAGGGAAGCATACAGGTGAGCGGTACAATGATTCCGACGTCTTCAAGGTCATTGAAGGAGCCTGTTATTCTCTGATGGAGACACCTGATCCGGTTCTTCGCCGTTACGTTGACAGCCTCGTGACACTTGTTGAAGCTGCACAGGAGGATGACGGGTACCTCTATACCACCCGTACCATAGACCCGGTCAACATGGCTCCGGGGGCAGGCAGTGAGAGATGGATTGACGAGCGCGTCAGCCATGAGCTCTATAACGTGGGGCATATGTATGAGGCTGCCGTTGCCCATCACCTGGCTACAGGCTCCTACACCTTCATCAATGTCGCACTTAAGAATGCTGAACTGGTTTATAACGAGTTCGGCTGGGGAAAGAGGGAAATAGCGCCGGGCCACCAGGAGATCGAGATAGGACTGATAAAGCTATACAGGTTGACAGGTGATAGGAAATGGCTTGAGCTGGCCCAGTTTTTCCTGGATGTACGGGGGAGGCCGGGGGATTATATACACCATCCGGCGGGAAGCAGGTTCGAGGTTTACAATGACTCCGTTTACCTTCAGATGCATAAACCGCTCCTCGAGCAGACAGAGGCCGCAGGGCATGCCGTGAGGGGCGGATACATGTACACGGCCATGGCAGACCTCTCCGAGGCGACCGGTTACAACCGGTATCTCAGAGCCTCACAGAAGATCTGGGATGACGTTGTCAGTGGAAAGATCTATATCACCGGAGGCATCGGCTCAAAAGAGCACGGTGAGGCATTTGGCGAGCCCTATGAACTGCCCAACATGACCGCCTATACGGAGACTTGTGCTTCAGTCGCCAATGTCTTCTGGAACGACCGCCTCTACAGGGCAACAGGTGATGCAAAATACCTTGACGTGCTGGAACGCACGCTTTACAACGGACTTATCTCCGGCATAGGAAGCGATGGATGCCACTTCTTCTATCCCAATCCGCTGGAGTCGGACGGAAGCTTTGAACGCGCCGGATGGTTTGACTGCTCATGCTGCCCTGTCAACGTGGCTCGTTTCATGCCTGCCCTGAAACAGTATGTATGGTCATTGTCTGACGAGGGGGTGAATGTGAATCTCTTCATAAGCTCACTGGCAAGGGTGTCAACCATTGGCGGTGAGGTGGTATTGAAACAGGAGACGGATTACCCGTGGAGCGGCGATGTAAAAATCAGAGTTGACCCCGACAGCGACGGAAGCCTGTTCAGCCTGGCGATACGCATTCCCGAATGGACCGGCAATGCACCCTTCTCCGGAGGCCTTTACAGATACGCAGGCCGCCCTGGTAAAAAGATCCAGATCAAAGTCAACGGCAAGAGGATGCCACTGAGGTCTGTCAACGGGTTTGCAGTCATCGAGAGAGAATGGAACAGGGGCGACGTTGTTGATGTCACACTGCCCATGGAGCCTCGATTCATTGTTGCCAGGGATGAGGTGGAGGCTGACAGGGGAAGAGTGGCCCTGGGCGTGGGACCGATAGTATATTGTCTTGAGGAGGCTGACAATGGCCCGGTGAGGGAGCTGACAGTCAATGCTGACACAAGAGTGGAGTTTGTCCGTGAGCCTGATCTGCTGGGCGGAGTGGGAACACTTTCATTCATGGCGAATACACCCTCCGGAGAGAAGAGAAAGGTGAAGGCTGTCCCCTACTATTCATGGGCCAACAGGGGTAGGGGTGAGATGGCAGTATGGATTAAACAGACAAACTACAAATAATGAAGAAACAGGGAAGAATTACGCTTATTGCGTTAATTATCACACTTGCCGTGACATCATGCACAGGCATGGGGGAGGATGAGAACTATCCCATAAGGCCGGTTCAATTCACCGCGGTGAAGATGACCGACAGCTTCTGGGCTCCCCGTATCCTGAAGAACCACGAAGTGACCATACCCATTGCGTTCGGTTACTGTGAATCAACCGGCAGGGTGAAGAACTTTGAAATTGCAGGCGGACTTGACACCGGGGCCTTCAAGACGATCTACCCTTTTGATGATTCTGACGTCACAAAGATCATTGAAGGGGCGGCCTATTCTTTGCAGACATACCCTGATCCTGAACTGGAGGCATACGTTGATTCACTTATATGGAAGATCGGGCTTGCCCAGGAGGATGACGGATACCTCTACACCAACCGTACCATTGCTGAAATGGGATACGGAAAAATTCATGAATGGGCCGAAGGAGGGAGATGGGAGAAAACCAATATCCTCAGCCATGAGCTTTACAACCTGGGACATATGTATGAAGCTGCCGTGGCTTACTACCAGGCAACGGGAAACAGGGAGCTGCTGGATATTTCAATTAAATCGGCCGACCTGGTAGACAGAGACTTCGGGTGGGATGCCTATGTGAGTTATCCCGGACACCAGGTGATTGAGATGGGTCTCGTTAAGCTCTACAGGGTTACAGGTGAAAAAAGATATCTTGATCTGGCAAAGTTTTTCCTTGATGCCCGCGGTACCAGGGAAGACGGCGATGAGTACGCGCAGAGCCACATGAAGGTGGTAGACCAGACGGAAGCCGTTGGTCATTCGGTGAGGGCAACATACATGTATTCAGGCATGGCCGATGTTGCATCCATCCTCAAAGACGAAGCCTATGTCAATGCAATCACAAAGATCTGGGAAGATCTGGTTCACAGGAAGATGTACATCACCGGAGGCATAGGTGCGTCAGGCGGCAACGAGGGCTTCGCCGAGCCGTACCACCTGCCGAACATGACCGCATACTGCGAGACATGTGCCTCAATTGGCAGCATCTTTTTCAATCACAGGATGTTTTCCATGCACGGTGAAGGCAAATATTTCGATATACTTGAAAAGACACTATATAACGGGGCTCTCTCAGGGGTGAACCTCGAAGGTGACAGGTTCTTTTATCCGAATCCTCTTGAGTCAGACGGACGGCATGCACGGTCGGCCTGGTTCGGATGCGCATGCTGCCCCTCGAATATCTGCAGGTTTATTCCGGCAATCCCGGGTTATATCTACTCAGTTACAGACAATGACCTGTATGTGAACCTCTTTGCATCCAATGAGGCCGGAATCAGCTTCGGAAAGAATGAGGTGACAGTCACTCAGGAGACTTTGTACCCATGGGACGGCATGGTAACAATGACATTAAGTCCGGAAAAGGGAGGGAATTTTGCTCTTCATCTCCGCATACCGGGATGGGCACGCAATGAAGCTATGCCGGGAGGCCTCTATACCTTTGCCGACAGCAGTGCAGAGAGCTACTCGCTGCTGGTGAACGGTGAGCCTGCTGTAACGACGGTGACCGATGGTTATGTCACCGTGTCCCGCAGATGGAAAAAGGGTGACAGGGTTGATCTCTACCTTCCTATGCCCATAAGGACTGTCATTGCAGATGAAAAGGTAAAAGAAGATTCCGGAAAATATGCCGTTCAGAAGGGCCCGCTGATGTTCTGCGTCGAATGGCCGGACAATCCCGAAGACAAAGTCCTTGACATAATAATCGATGCCAAGCCGGTTTTCACCATGGAATTCAATGAGAGAATGCTGAACGGTACCGAGCTCATCAGAACAACCGGTTACAGGACAATTACAGCAGCGGACGGGACTGTTGTCTCGGGTGACACCCTCGGATTGACAATGATCCCGTACCATCTCTGGAATAACCGTGGCAGGGGAGAGATGAGGGTCTGGATTCCTCATAACGGGTTGTTGCAGGAAACATTATAAGTTTCAAATGAATAAACCGTCAAATATCTCCGTTATGAAAAAATGCAAATACTTAATGACTTGCCTCTTAATTCTCTGCCCAATGATCCCGCAGGTCATCTGCGGAACTGTGGGCAGCGGCTCGGTTGAGGAGATGTCAAAATGCGTTGAAAAAAACAGTAAGGCGTGGTCAATTACCGGAAGACGGAAATTGTATATTTGAAGACACCTTTATGAACTGGAAAAATGAAAAGAGAAAAACTGTTATTAATATCGGCACTTGCTGTGATCATGGTTGTCATGGGTTCGTGCGGCAACAATAAAGCAAAAGAAATGGTTACAACTGAAAGCTTCGGCTCATTCGAAGGGAAGGATATATTCCTTCACACTCTCACAAACAAAAATGGCAATTTCATCAGGTTGTCAAATTACGGTGCAATGATTGTTGAGATCAGCGTGCCTGACCGCAACGGCAATCGTGACAATGTCACCTTCGGGTATGATACGTTTGAGGGCTACGCCGGCGGAGACCTTTATTTCGGCAAGGTAGTGGGCCAGTATGCGAACCGCATTGCAAAGGGCAAATTTACCCTTGACGGTGTCGATTATGCCCTGGCAATCAACAATGAGCCCAACTCCCTTCACGGCGGCCCCACAGGATGGCACAGCCGGGCATGGGATGCTGAGGTGCTGAGGGGCACCGACTTCCCGGCCGTAAAGTATACATACCGTAAACCCGACATGGAGGAGGGTTATCCGGGCAATGTCGTTGCTGAAGTTGTCTACACATGGACCGATGACAATGAGATCATAATGGATTTCAAGGTCACCACTGACAGGAATACCGTCATCAACATCACCAACCATGCATACTTCAACCTTCACGGCGCCGGTGTGGGTGATATCCTTGATCATGAGGCGTTAATCAGGGCTTCTGCTTTTACCCCCGTAGACTCAACCCTCATTCCCACCGGTGAGATGCGGCCTGTTGAGGGTACACCGTTTGACTTCCGTACCCCTCACCTGATTGGCGAGAGGATAGCCATGGAATATGATCAGCTTATCCTCGGTGGCGGATATGACCACAACTATGTGCTTGACAATATTGAGCCGGTTGACGCAGAGGTTTATGATCCTTCCACAGGCAGACTGCTTGAGGTGATTACAGACCAGCCCGGAGTACAGCTTTATACCGGCAACTTCCTTAACGGGACCCGGACCGGTCATGGTGGCAAGGTCTACAACTACCGTTCCGGATTCTGCCTCGAGACTCAGCATTTTCCTGACAGCCCGAACCAGGCTTACTTCCCGTCAGTTGTCCTGACGCCTGACGAGCCGTTCCTGTCGAGCACCATCTTCCGGTTCTCCGCCCGCTAGCGGATACGGGCCGACAAACTTAAGTATGTCGGATCACACAGATGACCGCCAGTTAGCTGTTCCATGGCGGTCATTTTTTTCTTAACTTTCCCTGCTGATGCGGTGTGGTTTCAACACTGCGCCTGTAAGTAATCAAGTAATTGAATAAGCCATGAGATCAACTGCTGCAACATTCACCTTTTTAATAACAGTCTGGCTGATTTGTACCCCGTCCGGACTGTCACAGAGAAGGACAAAGTATGATCCGTACAGTGGGAGTGATATCTATAAAAAGGGATGGATCGACTTTAACAAGAACGGCAGGATGGATGATTATGAGAATCCGGACCTGGATATTGACAGGCGCATCGATGATCTTCTCAGTCAGATGACTGTTGAAGAGAAAACATGCCAGCTGGCCACCCTCTACGGTTATAAGAAGGTTCTGGCAGACTCCCTGCCCGTGCCGGAGTGGAAAAACAGGGTCTGGAAAGATGGCATCGCCAATATTGATGAACAGCTTAACGGTTACAGGTCGGATGTATATTCATGGCCCCCAAGTGATCATGCCATTGCGATCAACAAAATTCAAAAATGGTTTGTCGAGGAGACCAGGCTGGGCATTCCGGTAGACTTCACCAATGAAGGCATCTACGGTGCCTGCTTCACCGGAGCAACGCTCTTTCCGCCTCAGATAGGAGTAGGGTCAACCTGGAACAGGGAGCTGGTTTCCAGGATAGGTGAGATAACCTCAAGACAGAGCAAGGCTGTCGGTTTTACCAACATCTATTCGCCTATTCTTGATGTGGCCCGTGATCCCCGCTGGGGACGCGTGATAGAGTGTTACGGTGAGGACCCGTACCTCGTGTCGCAGTTGGGCCTGCAGCAGGTACTTGCTATACAGAAAGACCATACGGTGATATCCACACCCAAGCATTTTGCAGCCTACAGTATCCCCATCGGCGGCAGGGATCACTCAACGCGAACGGACCCGCAAGCTTCGCCTCATGATATGATGAACCTGCTTGTTGAGCCTTTCCGGGTAGCATTCATGAAGGGAGCTGCACACGGCACCATGAGCTCCTACAACGACTATGACGGTGTGCCGGTGACAAGTTCTTCCTGGTTTCTGACCACCTTGCTCAGGCAGCAATTTGGTTTCCGTGGATACGTGGTATCTGACAGTGAGGCGCTGGAATACCTATGGTCGAAACACCGGGTTGCACCCGACTACAATGATGCCGTCAGGCAGGGCCTGGAGGCGGGGCTCAATGTGCGGACTACCTTCAGAACGCCGGAATCATACATCTTGCCGTTGCGTGAGCTTATTTACAAGGGATCGGTCTCCATGGAAATGCTCGATAGCAGGGTGAGGGATGTGCTTTGGGTCAAGTTCTGGCTGGGGCTGTTCGATGAGCCCTATACCAGTGACCCGGCAGAAGCCGACAGGATATATGCTCTGCCTGGATATGACAGCATAGCCAGAAAATCTTCGTACGAGTCAATTGTGCTGCTCAGGAACAATAATAATTTGCTGCCGCTGAAGAAGGATGAGGTTAAGACCATCCTTATTGCCGGACCCAATGCCGACAACAAGGTGCTGTCGCTCTCCAGGTATGGACCAAAGAAGATTGAGTACAAATCGGTGCTCGAAGCTTTCAGGGCAAAGCTGGGGTCGGAGGTGAGCGTTCTCTACTCCCGGGGATGTGATATTACAGACCCTGCCTGGCCTGAGAGTGAAATAATACCCTCCGAACCGTCGGAAGGAGAACTGGCAGATATTGAGGATGCCGTTGAAAAGGCCCTGCGATCAGATGCTGTCATACTGGTGCTTGGGGAGGACAACAGTATCGTGGGAGAGTCGCACTCCAGGACCGACCTCAACCTTGCCGGCTTTCAGGAGTTGCTGCTTGAAGAGGTTTGCCGGACAGGCAAACCGGTAGTGCTGGTCCTGATGAATGGCAGGCCGATAACGGTAAACTGGGCTGACAGGAACTGTGATGCAATCATTGAAGCCTGGATCCCAGGCAAATATGGTGGCGAAGCCATCGCTGACATAGTCTTCGGGGATTATAATCCCGGCGGCAAGTTGCCGGTCACCTTTCCAAAGTCGGTTGGACAGATTCCAATGTGCTTTCCTTATAAACCGGGAGCACAGGCAGACTCCCGGACGACTGTAAACGGGGTACTTTACCCGTTCGGTTTTGGATTGAGTTACACCACCTTTGAATACTCAAACCTTTCAATAACCCCGCAAAAGCAGCTCGAGTCAGGAATCATAAAGATATCAGCCGATGTCAGGAACAGCGGCGCAATGGCCGGTGACGAGATAGTTCAGTTATATATTCTTGATGAGGTCAGTTCAGTCATCAGGTTTGAAAAGGAGTTGCGCGGGTTTGAACGCATCCATCTTGAACCCGGAGAGATCAGGCGTGTTAAGTTCACACTGACACCTGAAGAGCTGCAGATGCTTGACAGGGATATGAACCGGATCGTTGAGCCGGGATGGTTCACTGTGATGCTGGGAAGCTCATCGCAGGATATTCGCCTTGAGGGCAGGTTTGAGATATTTCAGAAAGACCAGATATCAAAACCTTATGATCCCACTCCGATCAAGTCGGAGATAACATGGTGACCTCAAATTAATACAACCAGAAGCTGATTTCTATTAACCCGGCCATATGAAAAAGATACTTCTCTTCTTACTGCTTGCCACCTCTCTGAATGCGCTTACAGCCCAGGACCCTGCCTGGCTAAACACGGAGCTCTCTTTTGAGGAGCGTGTGAACGACCTTGTCAGCCGCATGACTCTTGAGGAGAAGGCAGCCCAGCTGCTGTATACCGCCCCGGCCATTCCGCGTCTGGGCATACCTGCATACAACTGGTGGAATGAGGCCCTGCACGGGGTAGCCCGGGCGGGATACGCTACCGTCTTTCCGCAGTCGATAACCATTGCCAACAGCTGGAACGAGGAACTGATGCTTGATGTGGCCAATGCCATCTCCGATGAAGCCAGGGCCAAGTACCATGAATTTATCAGGAGGGGAGACCATGGCATCTACCATGGTCTCACCTTCTGGTCTCCCAATATAAATATCTTCCGTGACCCACGCTGGGGCAGGGGGCATGAGACTTATGGCGAGGATCCTTACCTGACCGGACGTCTCGGAATGCGTTTTGTGCAGGGCATGCAGGGTTCAGATCCAAGGTACCTGAAGACCGTTGCCACTGCCAAACATTATGCGGTACACTCGGGCCCCGAGCCTCAGAGGCATGAATTCAACGCCCTGGTGAGTGAGCGTGACCTGCGTGAGACATATCTGCCTGCTTTCCGCACGCTGGTAAAGGAGGGTGGCGTATACTCCGTCATGGGAGCCTATAACCAGTTCCGGGGTCATCCGGCCTGTGCCAGTGAGGAGCTGTATGGCATTCTCAGGAACGAGTGGGGCTTTGAAGGCTATATTGTATCCGACTGCTGGGCGGTGTCCGACTTCTACAGGTTTCAGGGCTATGCTGAGGATGCTGCAGAAGCAGTTGCCCAGGCTCTGAAAGCCGGCACCGACCTCGAGTGCGGCGTTGACTACAGCAATCTTATGGAGTCCTACAGACGCGGACTGATCACCGAAGCGGATATTGACAGGGCAGTGAAGAGAGTGATGACAGCACGCTTCAGGCTCGGCATGTTCGACCCTGACAGCATCGTTGAATATGCGCAGATACCTTACCAGGCAAACTGTTCGGACTATAACAGGTCACTGGCGAGGCAGGCTGCCCTTGAATCGATTGTACTTCTGAAAAATGAGGACGGGATACTTCCACTGGGCAAGGATATCAGGACGATCGCGGTTATCGGGCCCAATGCCGGTAACTGGGAAGCCCTGGTTGGTAACTATAACGGCATCCCGAAAGACCCAGTCACGCTACTGGAGGGGATCAGATCCAAGGCTGCAGGATGTATTGACGTGACATATGCCGAGGGCAGCGATCTCGCCCCCGGTGTACATAATCTTTTCCCTGTCCCGTCCTGCTTTCTCCGGACGCCTGACGGACGCCATGGCGCTCTCGGAAAGTACTTCGACAATCGGGCCATGGAGGGAGAACCACTGTTTACACGGGTTGATGACAACATTGATTTCTACTGGGACAATGACTCACCTCATAGGCTGATGCCGGCAGATGACTTCGGCATATACTGGGTGACGGACCTCCTTGCACCAGCCTCCGGAACCTACCATCTTGGCACATGGGCTTCTTCTTCTTACGAATTGTGGCTTAATGGAGAAAAGGTACTCTCTTTCCGCGGTGAACATCACGGTTTTCATAAGGAGATCCCTGTGGAGCTCAAGGCGGGGGAAAAGTACAGGATCGAACTTTTTTACAGGAACTACGGCGGTGATGCTGATGTGAAACTGCTGTGGGCGACGCCCCGGGAAAACATACTTGAGGAAGCGGTCGCCACTGCTTCAGAAGCTGATGTAATTATTCTGGCCCTGGGGTTATCGCAGCGACTGGAGGGGGAGGAGATGGGTATAAAGATAGACGGATTTGAGGGCGGAGACCGGACAAGCTTAAACCTCCCGGCACTGCAGGAGGAGCTTCTGGCAGCCATGACTGCAACAGGCAAGCCTGTGGTCGTGGTACTTATGAACGGGGGGCCTGTCTCCTCAAAGCAGGCACAGGAAAAGGCTGCCGCAGTGCTTCTTGCTGGTTACCCAGGGGTTGAAGGCGGCAACGCGGTGGCCGGCGTGATCTTTGGCGATTATAATCCTGCCGGGCGCCTGCCGGTGACATACTACAGCTCCGTTGACCAGTTGCCTCCGTTCGAAGAGTATGACATGGCGAACAGGACATACCGCTATTTCAGAGGAACACCACTTTATCCCTTTGGATACGGACTGAGCTACACCTCCTTTGACTATTCCGGTCTTGATATTCCGGAAAAGGGAGAGGCCGGAAGCGATGTCAGGGTGAGGGTAACGGTTACCAATACCGGAAAGAGGGCCGGAGATGAGGTGGTACAGCTCTACCTGACAGACGAAAAAGCCTCCACGCCGCGTCCCGTGCGTCAGCTCGAGGGATTCAAACGGATACACCTTGCCGCCGGAGAGAGCAGCACCCTGGAGTTTACCCTTAAGGCTGAACAGTTCTCGATGATAAACAGCAAGGATACCAGGGTGATCGAGCCGGGATGGTTCACTGTCACCGTGGGAGGCAAGCAGCCCGGGTTCTACGGAGAGATTGACCCACAATTCACCCGGACTGTCAGTAAGCGTATTCGTCTGACAGGCAGGGAAGTTTTAATGCCGGAATAAACAATATGACCGCACTTATCGTTTATAGCCTGTGACAACAATAGAGAGAAACAGAAGGAGGACCGGATGGGTCGTGATGCTTACCGCGGTGACCATGGTTGTTGAGATCATTGCCGGGTGGCTTACCGGCTCCATGGCTCTGCTGGCCGATGGCATACATATGGGTTCACACGTTCTGGCCATAGGACTCAGCTGGGCTGCCTATGTCGTGGTTCAGAGGCTCTCATCAAACCCATCCTTCACCGGCAGCAAGGATAAGGTGCTGACGCTCTCCGGTTATACCAGCGGACTCATACTTCTGATTTTTGCAGGCATGATCATTGCCGGAGCCGTAGGAAGGTTTGTCAACCCGCGTGTCATTGAGTACAGGGAGGCAATAATGATTGCTTTTATCGGACTGAGTGTGAATATACTGAGTGCTTTCATGCTCCATCATGACAAGGAGGAGAAGGACAACAATATCAGGGCAGCATACCTGCATGTACTGGCCGATGCCGTCACAAGCGTGGCTGCCATAATCGGACTGGTGGCGGCAATGATCTGGGGCTTGCCATATATAGATGCCATAGCAGCACTCGTCAGCTCCGCCGTGATCATCAAATGGTCGCTCGGATTGCTCAGGGACTCAGGAAGAGAGCTCATCTCCTGACCCTTTATGCCGTCCCGGATACCCGGGGCGGCATTATTTTATACCGGATCGGTTTCAATGGTTATCTTTGCCGCAAGAGTTGGTGAAGATGCTCCCGGAGGAATTCCTGAAACGAATAATCGGTCAGTCATATCTTGATGCTGATGGCCTTGCAGAGGCGCTTGGATGTCCGGCAGAGGCATCCTTCAGGGTCAATCCGCACAAATGGCCCCATACTGTAACAGGTTATGAGAGAGTGGAATGGGAGCCTCATGGTTATCATCTTCCGGGTAGGACTCTCTTCACGCCTGATCCCCTCTTTCATGCCGGAGTCTATTATCCCCAGGAGTCATCGGGTATGTTTACCGGAGAACTATTCCGGCAGGTTACTGCCGGGATGAACGATATGCGCGTCCTTGATCTCTGCGGGGCGCCCGGGGGAAAGGCCACTCACCTGTCGGCACTCCTGACTGGTGACAGCCTCCTGGTTGCCAACGAGGTCATCGGGGCGCGGGCTGCCGTGCTGGCTGAGAACATTACCAAATGGGGTTTGGGTAATACTATAGTGACACAGAATGACCCTTCACGATTTGCCTCCCTGTCCGGATTCTTTGATGTGATTGTTGCAGATGTCCCGTGTTCCGGGGAGGGAATGTTCCGCTCACCGGGCGCAGTGCGGGAGTGGTCACCCTCAAACACAGCGCTGTGCTCTGACAGGCAGCGCAGGATAGTAATGCAGGTATGGCCCGCCCTTAAACCCGGCGGGATCTTTATATATTCAACCTGCACATTCAATCCTGCCGAAAACGAGGAGAATATTTCGTGGATCAGTGAGAACACGGGGGCCGAATCACTGACTGTCAATCTGCCTGAAGGAGGAGGGATCACCGTTGTCAGCCACGGCGGAATGCAGGGCTATGGTTTTTACCCGGGGAAGGTGAGAGGCGAGGGGTTTTTCATAGCGGCACTCCGCAAGCCGGAAGGGACAGCTTCAGAAAGACGGGATGGCAGAAGGGGGGCTGTAAAGCCTTCTGACCCCGCATTCAGGAGGGCGGAGCCGCTGGCTGACTTTGACCGCAGCAGGCTGGTCACTGCAGGGAACAGGATCATTGCCCTGGCGACGGAACCGCACATTTTCAGCCTCCTGAGCGAGAGGCTGATGGTTATCAAGTCGGGAACCATGATAGGGGAGCTTAAGAATGATGACCTGGTGCCGGCTCATGACCTGGCAATGTCAGTGAGGCAGAGGCGCGGCGTGTGGCCGGAATACTCCCTCTCATACGGCGAGGCGGTATCTTTTCTGCGGCTGGAAAAACTGCCTGTCGCCATGATGCCTGCGGGCAGGGTTCTTGTCACTTACCGTGGTGTGCCGCTGGGATTCGTGAACAACGTGGGTACCAGGGTAAACAGCGGATACCCTCAGTCATGGCGCATCCGGATGGAGTTACCGCATGAGTTCAGTGAGATTTTGTAAATCTCACTTTGTTGAACTAAACTTTCACAAGGTTTAATTGTTCTTTTGGCAATGAATTAAATATTAAATTTATCCCAAACAATCAATTCCTTTATGAAGACTGATATCGAAATTGCCCAGAGTGCCGTCATCAGGCCCATAACTGAGGTTGCTGCCAGGCTTGGCCTAAGCGAAGATGACCTTGAGCTCTACGGAAAGTACAAGGCCAAGCTTCCGCTGTCACTGATAGATGAAAAGAAGGTGGCTAAGGCTAAGCTTATTCTTGTTACCGCCATCACTCCCACACCTGCCGGGGAAGGCAAGACCACCACATCAATAGGTCTTGCCCAGGGTCTGAACCTTATGGGCCGGAAGGCTACGGTTGTATTGCGTGAGCCTTCCCTTGGACCTGTTTTTGGCATCAAGGGAGGTGCTGCCGGCGGCGGTTTTTCGCAGGTGATACCCATGGAGGATATTAACCTTCACTTTACGGGTGATCTCTCAGCTGTGGAAAAGGCTCATAATCTGTTATCGGCAATGATTGACAACAACATACAGGCCGGTGACACCAATCTTGGCATTGATCCGAGGACGATATCATGGAAGAGGGTGATGGACATGAATGACCGTGCCCTGAGGGACATTGTGATCGGTCTCGGTGGCACCTCCCAGGGAGTACCCAGGGAGACCGGTTTTGATATTACTGCCGCATCCGAGGTGATGGCTATTCTGTGTCTCGCCACAGGCATCAGTGACCTGAAGGAGAGACTGGGCAACATTTTCATAGGGTACACTTATGCAGGCAAGCCGGTCTTTGCCCGGGATCTTAAAGCCCAGGGAGCCATGGCTGCCCTTCTCAAGGATGCTCTCAAGCCCAACCTGGTACAGACCCTTGAAGGCACTCCGGCCATAATTCACGGAGGGCCTTTTGCAAACATAGCCCAGGGTACCAATTCCATACTGGCAACGAAGATCGGCCTTTCCCTCAGTGACTACGTGGTCACCGAAGCCGGTTTTGCCAGCGAGCTTGGCGCCGAGAAATTCTTCAACATCAAGTCTCAGGTGGGCCATCTCAAGACCAACGCGGTGGTCATTGTTGCCACCATCAGGGCTCTTAAATATCACGGAGGCGTCAAGCTGTCAGAGCTCGGCAATGAGAATCTTGAGGCTCTCGGTAAAGGTTTCGAGAACCTCGACAAGCACATTGAAAACATGCATTTCTACGGGTTCAGGCCGGTGGTGGCCGTTAACCGTTTCAGCTCCGATACAGATGCCGAGATAGATCTTCTCAGGAAGTACTGTGAAGAGCATAATGTCAGGGTGGCTGTGAACACAGCATGGGCTGACGGAGGAAAGGGCGCCGCTGAGCTGGCCGCCGCGGTAATGGAGGCTGCCGATGCCTGCAATGACTGCTTCACGCCGCTCTATGACCTCGCATGGCCGCTGGAAAAGAAGATTGAAACAATCACCACACTTATGTACGGTGCGAGGAATGTTGAATATACCCTCGACGCCAAAGAACAACTGAAAAAGATCGCTGACCTCGGCCTGGAAAACCTGGCAGTATGCATTGCCAAAACGCAGAAGTCGCTCTCAGACGACCAGACGCGGCGAAACAGGCCAAGGGATTTCACCATACGCATACGGAAGGTGGAACTCTCATCAGGAGCAGGGTTCATAGTGCCTATCGCCGGTGCAATCATGAGAATGCCGGGACTGCCCACCGTGCCGTCAGCCGAGAAGATTGACATTAATGACCAGGGACAGATAAGCGGATTATTCTGAAAAATACTTTTCCTGACATATCGGCTGCCGTGCTTGCCGGAGGGAGGGCATCGCGCTTCGGCGGGAAAAACAAAGCACTGATAGAGATTGAGGGCGTCCCGATCATCAGTCGTACCATCACTCTCCTTCAGCCGTTGTTCAGCGAGATCATTCTTGCAGGGTGGCCTGCAGGAAACCCTGTGCCTCGCGGCGTAATTCATGTCAGTGACAACTTCCCGGGTCTGGGTCCTATCGGCGGCATTGAGGCGGCCATGAAGGTCTCCACCTCTCCTCTGCTTTTTGTTTTCGGAGGTGATATGCCCTGGCTCTCAGGGGAGCTTATAGAGGAGCAGGCGAATGACTTTTTTACGAAACCGGCAGAGATTCTGGCTGCACGCATCGGGGGACTGGCGGAGCCACTTCACTCACTCTACAGCTGCGCTCTTCATCAGCGGCTTGGGAGATATCTTGACTCGGGAGGAAGTCCCGCCATTATCGACTTTTACAAGCTTGTTCAGACAAGATACTTTGACCTGCCGCGCACGGTAAAAACCATGAGGGCATTCACCAACATAAACAGTCCGGAAGATATCCCCGGCAACAAAAAGGGAGGCATCATCCATAAGTGAACAGGACTCCAAATGTGTCAGCCTGGTCTTATCCACGGAAAAGTAAGCCACAGACAGGCTCTGCGGCCTTTTAAAGCAAGCCACAGATAGCTTCTGCGACATTGACAGGAACAGCCCTCTGTCAAAGCCTGTTGCTTGCCTGTCAAGGCATGTTTTTACCTCCGGGGGAGTTTAAGTAAGTCATTCTATCCTAAACTAAAGTGCAATATTTTTCTTATTTTTGGTCTGGACCTAAAGGAATCAGTCATGCGAAAGACCTTCTTGATCATTTTCATGGCAGCATTGGTGTTGGGCGCCTGTAAGCGTTATCATGATTACAGCAATGCTGAATGGAAGGAAAAGGATCTCCCCGACTGGGAGAATCCTGCTGTGAACACGATCAACACCATTGAACCACATGCTTCAATGGTAAGCTTCCGCGAAAACTCAGCCGCTCTCACTGCGGAATGGAGGGAATCCGCCAATGTATTGCCGCTTGACGGGAAGTGGAGGTTTCATTACTCCCCGACACCGGCAGAGCGTCCCTACTGGTTTTTCAGGGAGGACTTTGATACACGGTCATGGCCTGAGACAGAGGTGCCGTCAACATGGGAGAGGGAGGGATATGGCATTCTCTATTATGTCAATGCAGGTTATACATTCCCTGTGAATCCGCCATTCATTGACCACTCCGACAATCCTGTCGGCTCCTACAGGCGCTCGTTCGTGCTACCCTCGGACTGGAAAGGCATGGAGGTCTTTCTCAATTTTGACGGCGTCAGCTCTGCCTTTTATGTATGGGTCAACGGTGAACAGGCGGGTTACAGCGAGGACAGCAAGACGACGGCCGGGTTCAATATCACCCCTCTCCTGAGGAAGGGCCGGAACACTGTTGCCGTGGAGGTCTACAGGTACAGTGACGGCAGTTATCTTGAATGCCAGGATTTCTTCAGGCTCAGCGGTATACAGCGCTCAGTCTGGCTTCATGCCAGGCCAAAGGCATACATACGCGATTTTTTTGCGAGAGCGACTTTGATAAATGATTATACTGACGGGTACCTCGATCTGTCAGTTGAGCTTGCTAACAATGACAGGAAGCCGGCCGGCCTGAGACTGGAGGCAGGACTATATGATGGCAGGACAAAGATCTTCGGTGAGACAAAGGAAGCAGAGAATGTGGATAGCATGGCAGTTGTGCAGCTTACCGCCGAGGTGCCGGACGTGCATCCCTGGTCAGCAGAGTCTCCTTCGCTCTATACACTTGTCCTTACGCTGGCTGACAGCAGGGGCTGGGTGCTCGAGAGCGTCAGCAGCCGCATCGGTTTCCGCACGGCTGAGGTAAAGGGGGGGCTGTTCCTGATTAACGGCAGTTCTGTGCATCTCAAGGGAACGAACATGCATGAGCACGATCCGGTTAACGGACACACTATTGATGAGGCATTGATGCTCAAGGATATAAGGTTAATGAAGATGCATAATATCAACGCTGTGCGTACCTCTCACTACCCCCAGCCGGAGCGCTTCTATGAACTTTGCGACCTTTACGGTTTATATCTTATTGACGAGGCCAATATTGAGTCACACGGAATCGGGTACAACCCTGACGTGACCCTGGCCCACAAACCTGAGTGGCTTGCGCAGCACATGTTCCGAACCGTCCGAATGGTGGAGCGCGATAAGAACCACCCTTCAATAATCACCTGGTCACTGGGGAATGAGGCGGGCGACGGTCAGAATTTCGTTGAGACCTACAAATGGATAAAAGGGAGGGATGATTCGCGTCCGGTACAGTATGAGAGGGCCGAACAATGGACCCGTACCACAGAAAGGCACACCGATATCTGGTGCCCGATGTATCCCCGCATTGAATACTTGGAAAATTATGCCGGGAATGCCGGCAAGCCGGATTATGACCGGCCTCTTATTATGTGCGAATATGCCCACTCCATGGGAAACAGCACAGGCAACCTGCATGATTACTGGGATGTGATAGAAAAGTATCCGGTGCTTCAGGGCGGATTCATCTGGGACTGGGTTGACCAGGGCATGCTTGAGACCGGCGATGACGGCGAAGAGTATTATGCATACGGCGGCGATTACGGCGAAGTCGGCTCTTACAGCGACGGCAACTTCTGCTGCAACGGGCTGGTGGGGCCTGACCGTGTTCCGCATCCGGCACTAAGTGAGGTGAAGAAGGTCTATCAGTATGTAGGTTTTGTTCCTGTTGACCTCGGCAAGGGACTCGTTAGTATTATCAACAAATATGACTTCACCAACCTGGCCCAATTCAACATCAGCTGGGAGGTGTATGCAAACGGTGTCCTTCACGGTTCCGGCCATCTCAGGCAGCTCGATCTTGCACCCGGAGACACTGTCACCGTGGAAATACCATATGGAGAAATAAATCCCGGGCCTGGCACGGAGTATCATCTTAACATGTATGCATCAAGGGCAGACGAGTGGGGGATAATCCCTCAGGATCACCTCTACGCCTCGGAGCAGTTTCTGCTGCCGTTCTCCGGCCATTCAGCACCTGCCACCGATGAAAAGCTTGCCCTGCTCGACCTTAAGGCTGTGGGTACCGACCTGACCATAGCCGGGGAAGACTTTTCTGTTGTGTTTGACATGACTGGCGGACGGATGAAATCTTACATTGCCGGCGGCCAGGAGCTTCTTCTTTCAGGCCCTGTTGCCGATTTCTGGAGGGCTCCCACCGACAACGACTATGGCAACCGCATGGAGAAGAGGAATGCTCCATGGAGGGAGGCCGGCCGGAAGGCGGTAATGAGATCGGCTCATATCAGCCAGCCGGGCATGGGCAGCGCGGAGGTCAGTTTCACGTATGATATTCCGGGTTCTGACAGCAGGAAGATTGCCGGCCTGGTGACCAGGTATACCGTTCATGCCGGCGGCGCTGTTGATGTGTCATTCAGCTTCAGTAAGACTGACATAAGCATGGAGGAGATACCGCGGGTGGGGTTGCAGATGACCCTGCCCGGGAGGTTCACCGATCTGTCATGGTACGGAAGGGGTCCGCATGAGAACTATGCTGACCGTAAAACATCAGCCTTTGTGGGAGTGTATGAGAGCTCAGTTGCTGACCAGTACGTTCCCTATGTCAGACCTCAGGAGAACGGCTACCGTACTGATACCAGGTGGCTTGCCATAACCGACAGCAACGGGTCCGGCCTGCGCTTTGAAGGGAGTCCGGTCTTTAGCTTTGCAGCCATGAACTACCTGACTGAAGACTTTGAATCGCAGGGTAACCTGGCCAAGTACAGGCCTGATGCCAAACTGGTGAACAGGCACCTTGACGACGTCAGCCCGCGTGACCTGGTAAGGGTCAATATAGACTACGGCCAGATGGGTGTAGGCGGTGATGACTCATGGGGAGCACGCACGCACCCCGCATACTGCCTGCGCGAATCGAAATATGAATATTCCTTCAGGATGGTGCCGCTGCCTTAGCAGATGCCATTCCCGGTAATTTCAGGATGGTGCCTTTATGGTTGAAGACGACATTACGGGCAACCCGCTATCACTTTACTGCCGGTTTTATCTCCACTCTAAGCACCGAGTTGCTGCCGGTGATGATATTGCTTACGTTATAGGGCATAGGTTCCGAGAGGTATTTCCTGTCTGCTTTGACCACAATCATTCCTGATGCCGGCAGTCTCAGCTCCGCAGGCGCCCCTTCAGGTCCGCCCGTAAGTTCCATGGGAATGTCAGAGCTGTTTGAGAGTTCAAACCAGATTGCTTTGCCGTCATCCTTGAACGGTACCCCGGCAGTTACAACCGACCTGAACAGCGGTGCGGCATACTCCTCAAAGGCTGCAAGGCTGTTGCCGTACCATACGGCCGTACGCCCGGCAAACATAGCCTCTTTGAGTGATTCCATGGTTCTTTCCTTTGCAAAGACGAACGTCATTGGCCGGTGAACGTCTTCAGGCGTTCCGAACTCTTCACTTATAATTCCGTGCACATCGCTGTTGCCGATGACAGCCAGTTTATTGTCGCGGCACATATCCATCACCAGGGGATAGTGTTCATGTTCATTGAAATATTCAATGCCATGCAGCCAGCCTTTTGCGATAAGCTCCAGGTGAACAGGATAGAATTTGGGAATTCCGTCCGGCTCCTGGTTCTTCCATCCCGGGTGGTTCCACTGGATGAAGGCTCCCTGACTGACAGCTGCTTCAATCACCTCCATGAAGTCAGGGCGGTTGAGTGAGTCGGCGTCGGTTATGAACAGCGCATTGAGGTGTCCGGGAGGCATTTTACGGGTTATCTCGGTTCCTTGAACCAGGATGATATTGAAGTTGTCAGCCGTTGTCTTTGCTATTTTCCATGCCGCGTTGTGGTCAACAGGGATGTAAAGTTTCCTTGGCGTGTACTCAATATGGTCCGTTATCGATATCGCATCGAGGCCATCCCTCCATGCTTCTTCTATACGGATGGTAGGCCAGACGAGGCCGTCAGAAAAAACGGTATGGGAGTGGAAGTCGCATTTCAGTGTGACGTAACCCGGCAGTTCCGGGACGTTCAGGATTGCTCTCTGGCCTGACAGGGCCATCGTGCCAAGGAGCATGAGGGTTCCTAGTAAGATTTTGTTTTTCATGATGTTACAATACTTTAACCCCTACGGGGTATTTGTTGAATTATATGGTTCTGTTCTATTATACTTAAACCCCTGCGGGGTATGGTTTGTTGGGTTAATTCCAGTCTACAATACTTTAACGCCTACGGCGTATTTTTCTACTGCCGACTGGTACTGCAGACTGCCGACCCCACTATTGCCTACTGCCTACTGCCTGCTGCCTGCTGCCTGCTGCCT
>DZBJ01000025.1:40209-44235 GCA_022736275.1 Rikenella microfusus
CTGCCTATTGCCTCCATCGACTTCCCTCCCCCTCAGTATGAGCCTGTCATAGAGGTAGAGCATTACGCTGGCGGTGACTGCTATGGCTGCGAAGAGGATCCACACCTTTGACGGGTTATAGGTATCCCATAGGAAACGGGTCAGTTGCGGTGCATCCATCCCGAACAGCTCCTGGGCCCTGTTCACATAGTCAGTCTGGGTGAAGGTGTCCGATATGTCAGGGATATCAAATCCCTTTTCAGCCACGGCTTTTTTCAAAAGGTATATTTTATCGGCCATCATCTCGAATGGTTTCCCGGATACCCATCCTGCACCTATATGCCCGAGGGCTATGGGAAGAAAGGCAGTACCCATATATAGCGCCTTCCTGTCGGGGGGGGCAATGCCGCCAAGATACTCCTGCACCTTGGGTGATGAGGCCATCTCTCCGATACCGAAGATCAGCACTCCAAGCACAATGATCCACGGGTTCAGGTTTGCAAACATCATCCCCAGTCCGAAAGCCAGGATAAAGATGCCGGTCATGATGGAGTTCAGGGGTCTCACCCTGGCAGTGACAGAAGAGACAACCAGCTGGAAGAGGATGATGAAGAACGATGCCAGGCTTGAGATGGTCACCGTTGTGATGGTTCCCGGATCAAGCCACAGCGTCACCGACATCTTATCGAGATTAACCCAGGTCTCAAGGAATACCGGGAACGAGTAGTAGAGCTGGTTATAGGCAGTCCAGAAGACTCCGATAATCAACAGAAACAGCACATATTTCCAGTCGGTGAGAGTCACCCCTATATTCCTGAAGGCGATGGCTATATTCTGAAGGTAAGTGTGTCCGCCTCCTGTCACTGCCGGTTCCTTGTACAGCGTGACTACAAGCGCAAAGTTCAGGGCCATGGCCGCCATTGACATGTAGAAGACCATATCCCAGTTATTCTTGTATATCAGGCTTGCCACAAACGGGCCGATGAATCCGCCAATGTTGACCACCGTATAAAATATTCCGAATCCCAGCGAGGCTGTATCCCTGTTTGTCACCCTTGCCACTGTGCCGGAGATGATTGGCTTGAAGAGGGCTCCCGCAACCGCCAGGAGGATGAATGCGGCGAAGATCGAGCCAAAGGTCTCGAACCTGCTCAGCATGAAGAATGAGAGGATATATGTCAGGAAGGAGACCATAAGCACTTTCTTGTAACCCACCCTGTCAGCAATTGCGCCTGTTATAACAGGCAGCAAATAGAGGATCATTGATCCTGTACCCATTATGGTGCCCTTCTCCACGTTTGAAAATCCCAGTGCGCCTGCCTCGGGTGACGATGTAAGGTATAGGGCAAAGAAGCCGTTATAGAATGCATACCAGCCCCATCTTTCAAAAAGCTCAATAAGATTGGAGATCCAGAAGAGACTGGGGAATTTTTTGATTGTGAGGGAGAAGTAATTCATCAGGTCTGTTTTTCGGGGCTTAAAATAGTGAAATTACTGACACCGCTCAGCAGGTCTCAGTTATCATTTTCCCTGTTTTTTGACACATAGAAATAGGCCTCTTTCCTGTCGGCGTCATCCCAGGTGTAAACCCTGCGTTTCCTGAAGCGGTACATGAATCCCAGCAGGGCGGCATCGCCTGCACACATGGTAGTATGAACCATCAGTGAGATGGCCAGTACCCACTTCCACCAGTAAGGGCAGAACGCCATGCCGATGATTATTCCTGTGCTGATTGCAATGAAGGGAGTCATGCCAACAAGGGTAAAAAGCATTCTTCCTGCAACAAACCGGTGCGCTGTGACATAAAATATTCCCTGGCGGAGATCGGCTCCCAGGCGGATGTCCCTGGCCCCTGCCAGGCGGAATGGCAAAAGATGCAGCCCTTCATGCACAGGTATGAGCAGCAGCGGGATGAAAACCAATCCTGTTAACAGTCCCCTGATCACCTGCGGATCATCTGAAGGGTAAACCAGTCCCGGCCATAACCAGGCTGAGAGGATGAGCGATACCGACGCAGTAAACCAGACCAATGCCATGGGCAGGCTGAAAAGAGTGAGATTACGGATAACGAACGGGGCTATCTCTCCGTAGTTCAGGGTCATGACCTTGTCATATCCTGATCCCTCTTCAAGTTCTTCTATGCCCGGGGTTGATTTCATTAATCGTCAAAGATATCAGATCGCCGTTTAAGCAAGCTGATATTGATCAGTTTTGTTAAGTCATGAAACCTATGGCACAACAATTGGTTAAATTTGCAGAGGATTATGCAAAGAGTCTCCGGGATATTATTTATACTGTTCTTATGCATCTCCGGTTACGGTCAGAAGAGAGATACTGTAGCCACCGGTGCTGTACGGCCGGCCATGGTCACGGTCGGACAACCGGTGAATGCTGACACTCTTTCAGGCATATATCAGAAGGTAAGGACTGCCACCTTTGACGGGCAGACCTATCCGTATATGGAGTTGCAGGAGATAACCATCGTGGCAAAGATGCCGCGGGGGGTGCGTTTTGACTACCGCAGGCATGCGCGCCTTGTTTATAATGTGCGACGTGTTTATCCATATGCAATGCTGGTCAGGGACGAGTTCGGGCGCATCAACAGGCTGCTTGAGACGATGCCTGATGAGAAAGCCCGGAACAATTTTCTTCAGCAGTACGAGAAGGAGCTTTTTAAAGCCTATGAGGATGATATGAAGAAGCTGACCTTTTCACAGGGAAAGATACTGATCAAGCTGATAGACCGGGAGACGCAGATTACATCATATGATCTCATAAGACAGTACAGGGGGAAATTCTCCGCCACTTTCTGGCAGAGCATAGCGCGTATCTTCGGGGCCAACCTGAAGTCATCATACGACCCTGAAGGCGAAGACTACCTGATAGAACAGGTTATCAGGGAGATTGAGGCCGGGAGGCTCTGAACCCTGATGTATGCTTGTCAGTTCCTTCAGGGATCAGGTCACTTCTCACCCAGCAGTTCCTTTATTGCCCGGATGACCTCATCGGCATCGCGGGCTATCTCTGATATTGTTGATCCGAGCATATAGCATGGAGCTGTCACAACCAGGTTTTTCCTGTCGACGACCACCTCTCCGTGCTGTCGGTTCTCATGTTTCCCTCCAAGAGTCTTAATGTCAGCTGCCGTAGTGGTGTCGCTGCCGATGGTGACCGTCACATCTCTCAGCACCCTGGCGATAAGCACCGGCGAGATGCACAGCGCCCCGATGGGTTTGCCGGTCTTATGGGTTGAACGGATTGCCTCCTCAATAACCCTGTCAACATGGCATTCGGGTCCATCGAATGCGTAGGTGCAGAGGTTTTTGGCCACCCCGAATCCTCCGGGAAAGATCAGGGCGTCATAATCGGCAGCCCTGTATTCAGTCAGGGCGAGTATCTTTCCCCGTGCAATACGGGCAGCCTCCGTCAGGACATTTCTCGACTCCTTCATCACCTCTCCGGTGATATGGTTAATTACATGATGCTGCATCACGTTGGGTGCAAATAACTGGTAAGTACCTCCATTCCTGTCGATGGCATATAATGTCATTACGGCTTCGTGTATCTCGGCGCCGTCATAGACACCGCATCCTGCCAGTACTACTGCAGCCTTCATAGCTTGTTTGTTAAATCTTTCGTTACTAAAGGTACGAAATAGGTTTCAGTTATCGGAATGAGAGACCTTTATCAGCTGCCCGATGCCCTGGTTTACCGTTCTGTATGGGGTGGATTTAGGAGGGAAATATGCTTCAAAGGTCAATTTTTAGTGGAAAATTGCAAAAAAGCCTGTTAAAATTAAGTTCAAGAAAAAATATTGCATATATTTACACACTTCTGAATCCGGCAGATAGTCTGCATTCATGGAAGCTCTGCCTGATCAGGAGTTATTGAACCTAAACCTATTGTTAAACTTAAACTCTGATCTATGAACAGAATCAAACTGTTGCTTTCACTGTTTGTGTTTATGGGCTGTACAGCCCTGATGGCACAAACGGTGACAATCAAAGGTACTGTTACTTCAGGCGAGGATGGACTACCTATCCCCAG
>DZBJ01000085.1 GCA_022736275.1 Rikenella microfusus
ATATAATTCCTGTAGAACTCATGCTTGTCGCCCGCGTGGGCTGAGATCCATTTTTCCTCATCGCGGAAAATTATTGATCCTATCCCGGTCATACCCGGCACCGCATTATAGATTACCGACTGGATCTGTTCGGGGAATTTCAGGAAATCGACCTCCATCTGCGGACGTGGACCCACTATCGACATGTCACCAAGCAGGATGTTGAATATCTGCGGCAGCTCGTTGAGTTTTGTCTTGCGAAGGAAGCGTCCGAAGGGGAACACGCGCGGATCATTCTTCACTGTCAGGCTGCCGGTCCCGAGCGATGGACTGGCTCTGAGCATCGTCGCGAACTTCCATATTTGGAACTGCCTGTTTTTAAACCCAACCCTCTTCTGCCCGTAAAAGATATAATGCTCCCCCGTAAGCTTCAGTATAATCATCACCGGCACCAGTAACGGCGACAGCGCCACAATCCCCACCCCGGACAGCACAATATCAAGAAAACGCTTAAGGAATTTATAGTACATTCTTTCTGAACTTGCGGCTTAACGTCATTCAATCAAAAACTTCAAAAATCATAAATCGGTGTTCCTTGTTCGTAAATCACATTTTGGAATCCAATCCCTTTCCTTTCTCAATATGTTCAAAATCCGGGAGCCAGTTTTTAAGAATCTCAACTATCGCCGCCTTGGTTACTTGTCCGCTGTCAAACAGTTGCCTTAGCCTGGAGAAGATGTGATCAATCTCCGATAAATCTCTCTTCAATGAATTCCTAATTACACCCAGGCTTATGAACCTGTCGTTGTCAATTACCTCCCTTTCCGTGAAGAACTCCTCGTAAGGTTTCTCGCCGGAAGTATCCGTATCAAAAAAGTAAACCGGGTATGATTTAGAGTTCTCATCGAGCAGCAGCGCCTTCTGCCGTGCCTCCTCCTCCGTGGCGCAGTTATCCGCCTCCAGCCCCAGGTAACGCAGAAGGTCAAGCGCGATGGCATCAAACGAAATCATGTCGCGCTCCTCATCAAGCTTCGGGAAAATGATGTCACCCGACTCTCCGAGCACTGAAGCTATCAGGCACAGCTCGCCCGACTCCTGCGGCGAAACGAAGAAGCGTCTGATGCCCAGCGGGCACGACCATGGCTGCCTCCTCCCGAGCCTCTCCAGGAATCCCTGCGGCAGGCTGCCGTTGGAGAAGGCCACGTTTGCAAAGCGGGCAGTGGTTATCTTCAGTCTCCCGGAATATGCCATTATAAGCTCCTCCATCAGCTTCTTGCTGGCACCCATAATGTTGACCGGGTTGGCTGCCTTGTCAGTGGAGACGCAGAAGAAATGTTCCGGCGGATACTCCAACAGAAGGTCAAGAAGCCTGCGTGCACGAAGCACATTGTTCTCAATCATCGCCTCTATGGAGAAAATATCCTTCTCGCTGCGTACATGCTTATGCGCCGCGAAGTTGGCCACAATGTCAAACGGTGCCAGTGACCGGAACATTTTACCGAAAACACTGTCGCCAAAGTTCATCGGGTATGTGATGAAATCCGGAGGGATATTATAGCCTGTTGAGCTGCGCAGGTCCCGTACCAGTTCCGTCAGTGCGTTCTCGTTTACGTCTACTACCACCAGCCGGTCGACTCTGAACTTCAGTAAGGCCTTTATATAGTATGAACCAATCGTTCCCGCCCCGCCTATCACCAGCACCCTCTTCCCGTTGAGTCTCTCTTCCAGCAGGCCCCGGTTTTTATCCAGGTCAGGACTGAGCAGGCTGTCAGGCCGTTTCGTTACATAGGTTCTTATAAAATGATCAATGTCGGTGTTTGCGTACATTACTGTCAGTATGTGGGATATGTAGATTTACTTTAATCTTCTCTTTTCAATCAGTTGGAAGATGCCTATTTTAAGGAATTCCGACAAAACAACCTGTATATCCTCCCGCCGTTGCCACCACCTATCCGGATTAAAACCTGAATATGAACTTGGAGTGCATCCCACATACACTTCGTCAGGTAAATTTCGAAGAGCAGATTTAAATATCATGGCAGCTCTTCGCATGTGAGCCGGAGAGGAGACAAGCAGGAGTGTATCGATATCAGGTTTGTCTTTAATAAAGCTTCTGACAGCCAGTGCTTCGTCCAGTGTGCTTCTGGCATCACCGGGCAGCATTGTTATGCTGTCAGCCGGAACACCAAGTGCAACAGCGGCATTGTGTGCCTGTTCTGTGGTTCGTATTACTTCTGCCCCGCGCGACTCGAGGATATGGTAAGGACCCATGCCTTCGTAGACTATAAGTATTCTGCCGGCTTTGCCCTCGTGATACAGGTCAGCAGCCTCGAGCACTCTTTCCGGAAAACTACCCATCAGCAGCACCATGGCATCGGCATGTGCAGGCAAAGCCTCCTTCACCAGCCATGTTCCCGCCCGCCTGCAGCCACTGATATAGACTGCAGCAAGCGAGATAAGTATTAATGAAAATACTACTCCTGATTTAAACACGGGGTTTAATGTAGTCAGAGCCTGAGAAATTCACCGGCAGGCATGACAGCTGCATTCATGCCTTCGCGGATGAAACTGTCTGACTGATTCAGTGTAACAATAATTCCCTTTTTAATTTTAAAAAAGAGCAGGGCTTCATATAATCCGTCGAGCTCCCTGTCGAGGTTGTCTCTTCCAAGATCTGAGCAGACCTGGATGACCAGCGGTTCCTTCCCTTTCCGGGGCACGATAAAGTCACACTCCCGCTTTTCAGAAAAGTAGAAGATCGACTTATGTTTCCTTCGGAGATGGGAGTAGACGGTATTTTCCAGTTTTCGTCCGGTATCATCACTGAATGAAGCCGAATTTGCCGTTACCAGTCCATTGTCAGCAGAATAGACTTTTCTGGGATTTATCATCCGGGATCTTGCCGAATAACTGAAGCGGGGAACAAAATGGAACAGGTAGCCAGACTCAAGGTGAGAGAAATACTCCATAACAGTGCTTGTAGCCTGGATGCCTGCTGCCTGCCTTAATCCTGAGCCTGTAATGAGATTTCCGGTATTTGATATCAGCCAGAGAGCAAGACGCTGCAGCGACTTGACATCTCTGACTCCGTATCTAATTACGATGTCACGAATCAGGATATCCTCAAACAGGTCCGACAGTATCTGCTCGTCACCGGTTCTGATAAACGCCGGAAATCCTCCTGATTTCATATAATCAGCAAACGAGCTCTCATCATCTTTCTTCCGGGTTGCCTCAAGGTACTCGGTGTATGAAAAAGGGAAGAGCTCCCTGTCCAGGTGGCGCCCGGTAAGTTTGGTCCCTGTTTCACGACTCATCAGCGTGGCGTTGG
>DZBJ01000026.1 GCA_022736275.1 Rikenella microfusus
TTTCTTTTTCATCATTTCAAATCTGTTTGTGTAAAACGAAAAGTTGAATGAATTTGAGAGACTGATCAGCCTGGCGTTGAAGACCTGGTTGAGAAGAGCCGCCCTGTAACCTGCCGGGTCAGATGTGCTTTGCAGAGCCTCCTCGTCGGCAAGATTTTCGTGATTTTGCCTGACAAGTGCGGAGTAGATCCAGACAAACGGATTCATCCATTGTATCAGGCTCATCATCTCAACAAGCAGGAGATCGAACCAGTGTTTCTGTCTGAGGTGCACCAACTCATGGTTCAGTATCTCCCTGGCCTCACGTTCACTCACTGAAGGATTGATGAAAACATAATTGAAAAATGAGAAAGCGGAGGTATATTTTTCAGTTCTGACCATTACGGCATCTCCTGTCCTGATCACAGATCCTGTCCTTAACGCATGATAAAGCGAAAAGAAGTGGAACAGGGTCCGGAACAGGAAAAGAATCATCCCACCGGCATAGACCAGCAGGAAAAGGCTGAGGGGGGGCTTCTTCTCGTGATGCTCCGCGGCAGCCTGTGTATGAGAGGCCTGCGCCATCGTTGCGACCTGCGCTTCCTGTATCACCGGCATCGGCACTTCAACTTTGTAATGGATTGTTATAAGCGGAAGAAGAAGCGACAAAATAACCCCGGCAACCAGGTATGCCCTCTTCAGCCTGAAGAACCTCTCCTTCCTGAGAAAAAGAATATATAGCAGCGTGAAGCACGCAAGCCATGAGGCCGATTTCAGGAGGTAAAATGCAATTGATTCCATATGTTATTCCTGTTGGTTATCCTTAAGGTCCTGCCTGGCTTCCTCAAGTATCATGTCCAGATCCTTGATGGAAAGGTTCTTCTCCATTGCAAAGAACGATGTCATTGCCGGGAAGGAGTTATTGAAATATCCCTCAAGCAGTCCGAAAAGCTGGTGCTTTGAATACTCCTTTTTCGATATCCGGGGATAATAGAGGAAAACGTTGGCATATGCCTTGTGATCAACATATCCCTTCTTCTCCAGCACCTTCAGCACGGTGGAGATGGTGTTCCGTACCGGTTTCGGATCGTCAAATCGGTCCCTGATATCCTTTACCACTCCCTCTTCCAGATCCCATAAAATCTGCATTATTTGTTCTTCAGCCTTCGTCAGTTGCATTATATCGTCTTTTTTGATCAAATCTTATTTCTCAATTAATGTTAACAATCGCTCATACACTTTATCGGGACGCTCACAATTTTCTGAAATGATAAACCCGTTCCCGTCCATAGTTGCATAGTGAGGTATTCCTTTTACGGAGTATTTTTCCTGCAGGTCAGCGGCCCAGTTTCCGACACAGATAAGGTTTGTCCCTCTGAGCTTTTCATTTTCAATTATTGTCTGCCATTTTTCGTATTCATCATCAAGACAGATATTAATAATCTCTGCCGGCTTGCCGGAAAGGTTTTCTGCCAGCTTGTTCAGTGAAGGTATCTCCTCAAGGCATGGTCCGCACCAGGTAGCCCAGAAATGCAGATAAATCAATTTGCCGCGGTAATCTGACAATGTATGAAAAACCCCTGAGGGATCTTTAAGATAAAAATAGGGAGCTTCTGAACCTGGTTTCAATCTGTTTTCATCTTCAAGTTTCTCGAGCTTCTTCAGACTCTCTGATTTTCTGTCATTGATGTAGCTTTCCTGCAGTGATGTCAGCCTGAAATCTGTCGCAACTCTGAACGAATCAACCAGTTGAAGTTCCTTTCTTGTGTCAACCCCATAATACAAATCATATAAAAGATATGCATTGAAATATTCAAGTATCTTTCCTTTCAGGAGCGAATTGATACTATGACTCGCCTTACTGTAATACGCCATCAGCCGTGGCGGGCCAATCAGACGGTAATCAACAGAATCAGACAGTAACAGATAGTCGGAGATAAACCGCCAGTATAAAGGAGACGAGACAGCTTCAGGGTTATAAATCTTTACATCGCACGGCATAAGAATGCCTCTCAGGTTCCGGTTTTTCAGATAGTAGTATTGAAAGAACTTCATGTTTTCTGAAAAATAGCCGATTTCATTTTCATAAAAATCACAAAACCATCCGGGAAGGTTATTTCTGTTTTTCCTCAGGAATTTCAGCCTCTCCTGCCCGGCCTGGTCTATCTTTTTTATAGCATCCTCAAACTGTCTCTCTGTTTCCGGTTGAGTATTGAAAGCCATGATAGCAAGCGGGCTCTGGCTATAAAAACAGCCCAACTCACTTCTCTCATTTTGCAGGAAAGCAAATATGGGATCATCCATCTGAAAAGAGATATTATTGCCTCCATCTCCTGCCATGTCAAGACCAACCCTGGCAACCAGCGTGTCGCCAGGCCTCATGTAAGAGGTATAAACCGTATCACTGAACTCAAACCAGACCAGCTCAGGCCTTGTTATACTGTACCTTGCTTCGCAGATTCTAGTCCTGGTTAGAGTAAATCTGTGGACCAGGCACGACTGTATTGGATAATAACTGGCATGATTGATATCCATCCTGACGGAATCCAGGTCATCCTGAGCAATAACTTTGATATAGGCTACCCCTCCAAAATCAATCTCAGGAGAGTATTCCTTTCCGCCATTGCAGCCGGACAGTAGTATAAGGGCTGAAATAAATATTACCAATCCTCTCATTCCGGAATCGATAGTAGTAAGTTATACTAAAGCAACGTTATGCCCGTCTCCGGACGAGTCATTTCAATCAATCCTTCAACACAAATGTGCGACTATATTTATAGACGCACAAGTTTTTTTCACTTTTTTGTCTATATTTTTAGTCAATAGCCGTAAATACCTTTTTAACAATACCCTCCGTAAAGGAAGAGCCTTAAGGATTAGAAGGGTTGCACTTGCTCGTGATTTAGCAATTATAGAAGATATATCATTGTAAAAAGTCTTCAAAATTGTCCTGGGTGATGACCGCTCCAACAGCTCCGGGATATGATTCAGTAAAAGCGACAGGCATCCTGGTTTTCTTGTTGGGCTTCCATTTGAACTCATAGGCCCAGAGCTGGCCATCTCTTTCTTCTATATAATCAATCTCCTGCTGATCATGCGTTCGCCAGAAATATTTGTTTGCCCAGATCCCCGAATAGTGAGTATGCTTCTGACGTTCCGAAATGAGAAAGTTCTCCCAGAGAGCACCTGTGTCATTTCTCAGCTCCGGAGGGTTAAAGTTTGCTATCAATGAATTACGGATGCCGTTGTCATAAAAATAGACCTTCCTGGCTCTCTTGAGCTCCTTGCGCAGATTGCGGCTGAAAGACCCAAGTCTGAATATCACGTACGTCTTTTCAAGCAGTTGGATATACTTCTCTACCGTCTGGTTGTCCAAATCCAGATTCATTCCAAGCTCATTGTATGAGACTTCATTGCCTACCTGAAATGCAAGAAGTTGCAGTAACCTGACAAGCTTTTCAGGTTTCCGGATATCATCAAGCATAAGAATATCTTTATACAAATAGCTGTCTGACAATTGCCTCAGCAACTCCTTCTCCTGTCCGGGTGTATTTACAACCTCAGGATAATAACCGTAAACCATTCTGTGAGACAGAAGTCTTCTTTCTTGTAAAAACCCGTGATGACCGACCATCTCTCCGAAACTTAATGGGAAAAGATTATACTCCCATTTTCTGCCTGTAAGAGGTTCATTGATCTCATTGGCCAGCTCAAAGGAGGAAGATACTGTTACCACAAGTTGCACTTCCGGTATCTGATCAGTGATCAACTTTAGCTTCAGGCCAATATTTTTTATTCTTTGTGCTTCATCAATTATGACCATTCTCTTGCCACCAAACAAGGCATAAAATCTTGTCGAAGACGGTTCTTCAAAAAGAGCTCTGACATCAGGTTCATCTCCGTTAAACCACAGCGAATCCTGTATGCCTGAAAACATCAACCTCAGAAGGGTTGTCTTTCCGGTTTGTCTGGCACCCGAAATAATTATTGCCTTTCCTTTGCCCAATTTCTCCCCGATGATTTCCTGAAGGCTTCTGGTGATCATATGCTCTATTTTTAAGATTATAATCGCAAATATAGCGTAATTATTGCGATTACAATCAGCTATTTAATGTAAACTTAGCCTTTAGCCGCTATCGGCAGTAAGCAGTGGCAGTAGGTAGTAGGCAGTAGCGAAAGGAGTTAGGAGTTAAATTTTCAAGAAGTTAGCACGTAATGCCTCTTTCGACTTAACAGACTTTACGGACTTTCCGACTCTAGAAAGTCTCGAGTAGCCTAAGAAGCTTCTCTCGGCTGGTGGTGCCGGACGACTGCCTCATGATTTCATTAAGCCAGTTGCCGTACATCGGGTTGGGAAGCACGATATACCTTGTGCCGAACAGCTTCCGGTCCGCATCCACGGCAGAATAGCCATTATCGGGACCGCGTTTTTCGTATAGCCCGTTGTGATCTGCAAGGTTATCACCCACTAACAAAATGATCTCGTAATCCTTTTCTATCAGCGCCCGACGGGCGACTTTTGAGGAGGTGTTCTCTTTCAGAAACATATGGGTGCTGTCGGCATTGACAAACCCAAGGGTGGACATGTTAGCAATCGTCGGACCCATCTCCTGTACAGTCCTGTTGGAGACATAAAACACCTCCACCCCCAGCGAGTCGGCATACCTGGTGAACTCCACCGCCCCGGGAAGAGGCTCAGCCCTGACAAGCTCAACCCATCGCAGCCAGTCCTCATCGTTATACTCCTTTTTCTCAAACACCTGCCATCCCTGGAAGGGACTGTTGTCAAGCAGCGTCTCGTCAATATCGAGCACCACCGCAGCAGGCTTTGTCCGGCCAGCCCATGCGAGGTTTTCCGCAAGAGCAATCTCCGCAGTGCGGAAACACTGGTAGTAAAGTGCCCGCATCTCGGCCGACTTCTGGTACCAGAGAGTTGCCAGTATCAGGTGGTCCTGGTCCTCTGCGGCTGCCAGAGAGGCCGGGGCCTCAGAGGCCGGGGCCGGATCGTCCTGTTTGCCCACAGGCGCACCGGCAAGCTGACCCGACCTTTCTTCGGCTGCCCGGGCGGGAAGGTCCTGTTGTCCGGCAGGCTGAGCTGATTTATGCTTAACGGCGCCACATGATGCCAGTATAATCAGTCCGGTAACAATAATGAGCTTTTTCATGCGTTTTTATTCTGTTGAAAATAAACCAATTGTCAAAATCGGCTCTTTTTTGTTGTTATCTCCTAAGTAACAAATAATTGGCTGATGCGGACAGTTATGTTTAAAAGATATTTAACTTTAACCGAACTATACCAAAACTTAATCTGCAATGTCAACCTTAAAGCTGATGCTGGGGATGATCCCCGCAACCTCTAAACTGGAACAGGAAGAGAAGGCGTTGATAGCCGAGCATGAGAAACTGATCTCCTTTACCGGTTCCGAAGCCCTGGCAAAATACAACCTGCTTCACGAGAGCGTCAATTCAGCCGGCTTCAGGCAGAAAAAAAAGGAGATCGAATCACTCTCCTACAAAGGCTCGGAGGAACACGCCAGGGAGACTGAATTCCTCGGTCTGAAAAAGGCAAAGGACATTGTCTCCTACTTCAAAACTGAAGGAAGCGCCCTGCTCAGGAATTTCAACTCTCTTGAGGGCTCATCCAGGATAAAGGAGATAGAAGACCTGCAGCTCTTCATCCAGTCGGCGGAGTTCAAACAGAAGGAGAGGATGAAGCCTGTGACATTCAAGCAGACTGAAGAGTATGGCAAATGGCTTGAATTCAAAAAGCTCAAGGGAGACAAGGAGGTAGTAAAGAATCTCAATCCGTCAAAGGTGGAAAGGTTCCGCGAACTGCAGTCGTTAGTCACATCATCAGCCTTCCTCCTGAAGAAGAACATGAAACCCGTTACTTTCAAGGATACCCCGGAATACCAGAAACTGCTTGATTTCAAGAGCAAGAGGAGCGCTCCTGACGTTGTTTCCTATTACAAGTTCAAAACCTCAAAGGAGTATAACAACTACATCCACGTTAAAGATACCTCGCGGCTGAAGAGGCTTGCCGAGCTGGAGGAGTACCTGAAAACAAAGGCTTTCACTGAAAGGAAAGAGTATCTTCTTGATAAGCGCCGCTTCGAGAAAACCGAGATGTTCAGGGAGCTGAAGGAGTATGAAGCCCTGAAAAACTCTGCTGATATCAAATGGTATTTCAGCGTTAAGGATTCAACCAAGTTTGACATAATCAAAAACCGCAAGCTCACCTTCAGTGATGAGTTTGAAGAGACTGCTCCGGATACCAAAAAATGGCTGAACAAATATTACTGGGGAGAAAAGCTGCTGCACGACAGCTACAGCATAGCAACCGACCTGCACTGCTATACTCCGTCAGATAATTTCGAGGTGCGCCACAGCGTACTGCGCATAATCACCAAACCGCAAAAGATTAATGGCAAGGTGTGGGATAAGGAAAGGGGGTTCTACACAAAAGACTTCTCATTCACCTCAGCCATTCTGAATACCGGAGCCTCATTCAGGCAGAAGTACGGCATCTTCACGGCCAAGATCAAACTTACTGATCCTAATGTGCGCAATGCCTTCTGGCTTATCGGCGACCGCATCGCACCTCACGTAGACATCTGCAGATCAGGGCACGGGAAGGTGTGGTTTGACCTCTTCACCTCTCCGGGCAACCACTATAAGAAGAGCCTCGGATCAAAGTATCTCTCCGATTTCTTCATCTACAGCCTGGAGTGGACTCCTGAAAGCCTCATCTGGAAGATCAACGGCATGGAGGTGATGCGTCAGACTTCAGGTGTTCCGCAGGAGGCCATGTACATCAACCTGGCCGGCGGGGTCGACAAGCCCATCGGCGGCATATCGTCAATGGAGGTCGACTGGGTAAGGGTCTATCAGTCAAAATAATACCCGTTAAACGGTGCTGTTATAGAGGCTGTCTCAATTGGGGCAGCCTTTTTCATTCCGACACACTTACTCCAGGGAGCTCTTTACCAGGACTTTGACATCAGGTATCCGGCTTGCCTGTATCTTCGGCATATGATATTTTTTTGTCCTGGTTCTGACCTGTCTGACATATTTTCCCTCCGGACCTAAAGTTTTTGCCATCTTTTTTCCTGGGAGACTGTAACATTTGGCATCTGACAGCCGTCTTTAGGATGTCAGTGCATTGATCTTTATGACCGTAAAAGAGTACAACAACGCTGTAAAGGAATTCGGTGACCATGTCTACCGCTTCATCTACCGCAGCCTGAAAGACAGCCACAGGGCAGGTGACATTGTACAGGATACCTACGAGAAACTGTGGCGGTGCGTTACTGAGGTTGAATACGCGGTGGTGAAATCGTGGCTCTTTGCAACTGCCTACAACAGGATGATAGATGTGATCAGAAAGGACTCGCGGGTGGTGGGTGTTGAACATTATGACGAAAGCGCATTGTATGCAGATGAGAGCGGAAGTGATCTTAATGAGGTCCTGCACAGGGCCCTTGAAAGACTGCCCGAAGCACAGCGGTCAGTAATACTCCTTCGCGATTACGAAGGATACAGCTACCGGGAAATAGCTGACATAACAGGTCTCTCCGAGGCACAGGTCAAAACCTATATCTTCAGGGGACACGTAACCCTGAGAAATTATCTTGTAAAGACATCGGTATGGCAATGACAGACGACGGCTGGTTCCCCCGCCTGACACCACCGGATGACAGGTTTCCCGGGGCTGAAGGTCTGCTCCGCAAGCCGGAGGAGCTTACTGACGATCAGTTTGATCTCCTTGCTGCAGCCCGGGCGGAAAGGGCAATTGATGCATACTCGCTTTCAGACATGGAGGCAGCCATTGCTGCGAATCCCGCAAGGCTGCAGCGTGCCGAAAGCTTCAGAAGCATAAAGCTTACCCCTTATGACGACAGGTGGGCAGGAAGGGACAGTCTCCTCAGACAATCACCCGCCACTCTTGTCATCAGACGTTACCTGGTTCCGGTCCTACTTTCAGCAGCAGCATTTGCGGCCGTCATTTTTCTATGGCCTTCCACTGCAAGGCAGCCGGCAGGCACACTGCCCGGCACTCTTCCGGAAGTGGCAGTTTTATCCGAAGCCCTGATCGCGGCTCCGTCACCGGTAATTATTCCGGCAGCAGACGGGGAGGCAACCGGAGGAGACGTGGCTGATACCAATCGTGACATGCCATTGTCTCTCCAGGTAACAGAAAGTACCGGCGCAAAGAGAGCTGTCACTGTCGCAGAAACTACCGATGCTACCGGGCCTTTACAAAACATTGAAACTTCCGGAGTGACAAATTCCGGTCATGTTATTAAGCTCTATGAAGCTGCAAGTTCCGTTCAGGTCATTGCAACCGCTGAAGCATCCATACCCATAAGGGTTACCGAAGCCCATACCGCTGAGCCGGTTCTGGTGATCGCGGATGCAAATAATACCAGCCTCAACCCGATGACAGTGATGAATGTTACGGCTCCCCCCGAACAGACAACATCATCACAGGAGATACCTGTCACGGTGAATATGGCTGCACCCGAACAGGCACCCTCATCACAGGAGATACCTGTCACGGAGAAAGAGGCAAACTGGGTAGTCAGGGGTATCTCGGCACTTGCAAAGGCAATTACAAAAGAAGAGAAGAGTATTGACGGCCTCGTTATCGCAAGCACCTGCGTCAACAGCATCAGCAACGTCCTTGGCTGGGAGATGGAACTGCAACAGAAAAGCAATGAAAACGGTGAACCGGTTGCCGTGAAATTCAACTCCTCCCTCATATCAGTTTCAGCCCCCGTGAACAAAAATTCACAATGAGTGTAACTTTCATTGCCCGCTGTTCGTCCCGGTAATAAATAACAAACAAATATCCGCCATGAAAAGAAAACTACTGACAGTCGCCGTGATACTGGCCGTTATCGTTCCGGCCAGGGCACAGGAGAAGGAAGAAAAACTGAAGGAACTTGAAAAACTGGAACAGCAAACTGAACAGAACGTCAAAACCGACACCCTTGTTTACGAAGAGGATGTTGTGATTGATGAAGAAGAGTGGATTGACTACCCCGATACCACCCGCGTAAAAGTCGGGGAGACGGTGACAATTGAGGAGACCGGTGATGAGACAATCATAAGGATTGGAAGGAAGGCTGTCAGGATCGTCGATGATGATAATGACACTGAGATAAGCTTCGAGGAGTACGAAGAGCCTGACCATTCTGATCATCCCGCGCGATCCTTCAGAGGCCACCTGGGGGGAATTGAATTTGCCTTTAACGGCTACTCAACTGACACCTGGGGCCGGAATGATGAACCGCTTGAATACTGGCTTGACCTGAACACAACCAAATCATCAAGCTTTAACATTGTCACACCGCCGGTAAGCCTTGGTTTTTCACGCCATTTCGGACTGGTGGCTGCCCTGGGCATTAATTGGAATAACTACTTTTTTGATAACAACAACTCAATCGTTGTCGATGAGAATGGAATCGTCGTCCCAAGTTATCCGGAAGAGGGAATCACATACAAGAAGAGCAAGCTTGCTACTACCTACGGTACTCTTCCGATCATACTTGAAGCACAGATTCCTGTGAGGCATAACAGGACCATCAACCTGGGAGCGGGTGTGATAGGAGCCGTCAAGTTCGGATCGCATACAAAAACCGTATGGTATGCTGATGATAAGAATAAGGAAAAGAACCAGGACGATTTCAATCTCAGCGTCCTGAGATACGGCTTCACCGCAAGGGCCGGATATGAAATGATTCAGGTTTACGGCACCTGCTACCTCTCTCCGATGTTCGAGGAAGGACAGGGTCCGGTACTATATCCTTGGGAAGTGGGTCTTGCACTGACATTCAATGACTGAAATAAATCAGACATGACACAGGCCGGAGAGGGTATTTGCTTCAAATACCCTCTCTCTTTTTTATATATCTTTGCCGCAATACCTCACACAACAGGGTATTGGGTATCAAACCCGGAAAACAAAAGGAGATGAGACTACTTCTGATCAGCAATTCAACCAATGCCGGAGAGGCATACCTTGACTATCCGAAGAACAATATCAGGGAATTTCTCGGCAGCAAAAAGGTAAAGACGCTTTTCATTCCCTATGCCGCAGTCACCTTCTCTTATGATGAATATGAGGAAAAAGTGAGAAACCGTTTTGCCGAAGCAGGGCATGATGTGGTGTCAATCCACCGGTTCAGCGACCCGGTAAAGGCCGTGATGGATGCCCCTGCGATAGTTGTCGGGGGAGGTAATACCTGGATGCTCCTCAAATGCCTGAGAGACAAGAAGCTGATCGGTCCTGTCAGGAAGAAGGTGCTGGCCGGCACACCGTATGTTGGCTGGAGCGCGGGATCAAATGTGACCTGTCCCACCATCATGACCACCAATGACATGCCAGTCACCGCTCCTTCATCATTCAGGGCTTTCGGCCTTATCCCCTTCCAGATCAACCCTCATTACCTCGATGCCAACCCGGCGGGTCATGCCGGCGAGACACGCGAGCAGAGAATACAGGAATTCATTGAGGTCAACCGGGAGATCTTTGTTGCAGGCCTTCGTGAGGGTACCATGTTCCTTCTCGAGGGAGGGCGCCTCTCACTCATCGGACCGCGTAATACACGCATCTTCAGACACGGCAGCGAGCCCATGGAAATAACACCGGGAAGTGACCTCTCATTCCTGCTGAAGAAGATTAAGAAATAAAATCACCGGCGCCGGGTCAATGAGATGGGTCAAAAAAATAGTGCTTGCAACAAGCGGTCTGCTGCTGCTGACAGTGATACTTCTTGGAATTTATGCATCGGTCAGACAGGAGAAGATAACCACGGCACTGATCGCAAAGCTCAATGAGAGCATCAACACCAGGGTCTCATACGGCGGTCTGCATATCACCATTTTTGAATCATTCCCCGCTATAACCGTCAGGTTCCGTGACCTGCTTGTGGAACCCTCACCTTATTACGACAAGACACAGTTCGCAGGCGAAAACCATGACACCCTCCTCTATGCTTCATCTCTCTCCGTGACGGTGTCAATGCCCTCTCTGATGACAGGCACCGTGGCCGTGCGATCAATTACGGCAAGGGACGGAGAGGTAAGCCTCCTTACAGACAAGAGAGGTGATATAAACTACCGGGTTTTTCAGGAGAGTAACAAGGAGGGAAAGAACGTAAGACTGAAAAACATCAGCGCCGTTAACATCAGGGCGGTATGGAATGACAGAAGCTCGGGAATGAGAATATCGGGCGGAATAGGCGAAGCAACCCTGGGAGGTGAGATCTTCCGGACAGGCATCTATCTGAATACAACTGTCAGCGCCGCCATTGACTCGGTGAACCTCAACAGCATGGTGTTCAGGTCTATCCCTGTCACTGCCGGGGTCAAACTCCGCAAGTCGGCCAACTCCCTGACGGTAGCAAAAGGGGCTCTTGAGATTGCCGCTCTTAAATTCGATATCAGCGGCAACGTGAACTATTCCTCCTCAACCATTGATCTGGCAATTGACGGGAAAAAAATCAGCATAGCTTCTGTGATATCTCTCCTTCCCGATAAATGGAGATTATTCACCGGCAACCTTACTCCGTCAGGAATAGTGGACCTCGGATGCAAGATCACCGGCCCGTACGGTGAGGCCGGCAACCCGCACATCGACGTCAGCTATGACCTCTCCGGCGGAAGAATGAGACATCTTGCCAGCGGCTTCAGGGTCAACAACCTCGAATTCAGGGGCGGACTTACAAACGGTGCTCTCAATTCGGCGGAGACATTTCACTGCACCGTCGACAATCTTTCCGCCACATACGGATCCGCCTCTGTGAAGGGCTCTCTCATGATCAACAACCTCAGCAGGCCACACATCTCCCTTGCAATTGACGGTGACATTAACTTCAACGACCTGAACATGATCATCCGGTCGGGTTACATACATGATCAGACAGGGTCAATTGCAGGAAGCGTGAGACTCTCCGGCACTGTACCCGAGGGAGGGAAAGCTGTTGCCGCCCTGCCCTCACTCAAGCCTGACATATCGCTTGTATTCAAAGAGTTCGGTGCTGCCATTGCTGACCGCGGTATTGCCGTATCTGATATGAACGGCTCGCTTGCCATTAACAACGACCTGAAAGCGGACAGCCTGTCATTCACCTTCAGGGAGCAGCACTTCACCATTGATGCCCTGATAAGGAATTTCATCCCATGGCTTGCCGGTGGCCGGGAGGTGCTTGACGTCACGGGAGAGCTCCATGCCGACAGGATCGTCACAGCCATGTTTACGGAGAAGGAGAGCGACCCCACACCAGGTGAAGAGAATCAGATGGATTTATTCCCCGCCGATGTAAGGGCTGACGTCATGCTCACGGCTGACAGCCTGATATTCAACGGCTTCAGGGCTGCCGGTCTAAGCACAAAGGTTGACTACAAACCGTATGTGCTTAACTTCAGGGAGATCAGGGCAACAGGAGTTGAAGGTATGCTGGCAGGGGAATTCATGCTTGGTAAAGAGAAGGAGGGTGGTTTTATCAGCCGGGCAAAGCTTGATGTGACGAACATTGACATCAAGAAGACATTCTCCGCATTCAACAACTTCGGCCAGAATTTTATTGTGAGTGATAACCTCAAGGGCAATCTTACCGGCACGGTGACCATCCTCTCTCCGCTCGATGAAACCTATAAGATAATGAAAAAGGACCTGGTGGCCGAGGCGCACCTGGTAATCACCGAAGGGAGGCTGTCAGGATTTGCACCGGCGGAGAGCCTCTCATCCTACCTTGACCTGGATGAGCTGAAGGACATCAGTTTCTCAAGGATGGAGAACGACCTGTTCATCAATAACAGCACCGTATCTGTCCCCAAAATGCTCATTAACTCCTCTGCCGTCAACTTCACCGTCTACGGCACCCACGGATTCAATAATGACTATTCATACCACATGCGCCTGCTCCTTTCGGAGGTTCTCAGCCGCAAGGCAAGGGATCAAAACAGGAACGTAACCTCATTCGGGCAGGTACAGGTTGACGGCAGTGGAAAGGCTACCATACCCCTGAAGATAGTATGCGTTAACGGGGAGACCGATGTGGGCTATGACTTCGGGCAGATGCAGGACAATGTAAAGACTGACATTGCCCTTGAGAAGCAGACGCTGAAGGGTATCCTCAACGAGGAATACGGATGGTACAGCACTGATACCGTCAGGAAGGCGCCGGTTGAAAGCAAACCAAAATTCACCATTACATGGGAGGAGGGAAAAGAGCCGCCTGCCGCCGCCACGGAGAAGCAGGAGGAGGTTACCGAGAGCCCGTTCAGGATCCTTCTTAAAAAGAAAAAATGACCCATGAACATTTACCGTAAAAGGCTTTTATGGAAGGTTCTGCTTCTTGTTTTCGCGGTTGTCATAGGCCTCGGATCACTCTTCTACACACATGACCTGGTAACCAGGCTGAAGGAGGAGGAGAGAAAAAAGGCGGAACAATGGGCTGAGGCTACCCGGAGGCTGGTCACCTCTGACGACTTTGAGTTCCTATTCAGCATTATTGAGGATAACACCACCGTTCCGGTGATACTTATTGACCAGGAGCATAACATCATCTCTCACAGGAACATCCCATCTGTCATCTCTTCCGATGTCTCCTCCCTCGTAAGAGAACTGGGCCACATGGAGAACAGGAATGAACCCATCTCCATTGAACTTTCAGACGGGGTATTCAACTATCTCTACTACCGTGAAAGCACACTGCTCAGGCAACTTAGGATATATCCCTATGTACAGCTCGCGGTGATACTGCTTTTCATTGCTGTGGCATACGTGGCCTTCAGCTCCTCGCGCTCGGCCGAACAGAACCAGGTGTGGGTGGGGCTCTCGAGGGAGACCGCTCATCAGCTCGGCACGCCCACCTCATCGCTCTCGGCCTGGAGTGAGATTATCAGCAGCCGGTACCCCGGAACCGACATAGCGGAAGAGCTGCCGGCCGACGTGGAGAGGCTGGTCAGGGTGTCCGAAAGATTTTCACTCATAGGATCAAAGCCGAAACTTCATCCTGAAGACCTGCCGGCACTTGCGGAGACGACGTCTGCGTACCTGAGGAAAAGGATTGCCTCAACCGTTGAGCTCACCGTGGTGAATGAAACAACCGGCTGCAATGCCGTCCCCTTTAACCCCGTACTACTCGGCTGGGTTATCGAGAACCTGGTAAAAAACTCCGCTGACGCCATGAAAGGCAGCGGGAAGATCAACATCAGGCTTACCGAGACCACCGGGGAGGCTGTCATTGATGTGGATGACACAGGAAAAGGCATACCGAGAAAGGATTTCAAGACGATCTTCAAACCCGGATATACAACGCGTGAACGCGGGTGGGGCCTTGGTTTATCGCTGTCAAAGAGGATCATAGAAGAGTATCACAGGGGGAAAATATTCGTCCTGCGCTCAGAACCCGGACTGGGCAGCTGCATGCGCATCATCCTGAACAAATAAGGCATTCATGCACAGTCCCTCATGAATAGAAGCGATATAGAGATAATGGCTCCTGCAGGCTCATGGGAGTCGCTTCGGGCAGCCATACAGGGTGGAGCAGACTCGGTCTATTTCGGGGTGGAGAAGCTGAACATGCGCGCACGCTCATCGGATAACTTCAGCACCGGCGACCTGCCCGCCATTGTTGCCCTGTGCAGGGAACACGGCCTGAAAAGCTATCTTACCCTGAACATCGTTGTGCTGGACGACGAGATCAGTGAGATGCGCGTTGTGCTCGCTGCCGCCGTAAGTGCGGGAGTGACAGCGGTGATAGCCACTGACCAGGCTGCCATCATGGCAGCAGGAGAGGCCGGGATGGAGATCCATCTTTCAACCCAGCTGAACATCTCCAATGCCGGATCACTGAAGTTTTACTCACAGTGGGCAGATGTTGCCGTTCTGTCACGTGAACTCACACTGGAGCAGGTCAGAAAAATTTATGATGCCATCATCCGTGATGATATCCGTGGCCCCGGCGGCGATCATGTCAGGCTTGAGATGTTCGTCCACGGCGCCCTCTGCATGGCCATATCAGGCAAATGCTACCTGAGTCTTCATGAATACAACGCTTCAGCAAACAGGGGCAACTGTTACCAGACATGCAGGAGGGGATACAGGGTGACTGACAACGAGACAGGGTATGAACTGGAGATTGATGATAAGTTCATAATGTCACCAAAGGACCTCTGCACAATCCGGTTCCTTGACCAGGTCATTGATGCCGGCGCACGTGTGCTGAAGATAGAGGGTCGTGCACGGTCGGCTGAATATGTCAGAACCGTCACGGAATGCTACAGCGAGGCAGCTTCGGCCGTGGCAGACGGCACCTTCGGCCCGGAGAGGGTTGATGAGTGGATGAGGCGGCTTGAAACCGTCTTCAACAGGGGTTTCTGGGACGGCTATTACCTTGGACAACGGCTCGGAGAGTGGAGCACAACCTACGGCTCGGCAGCCACGAAGAAAAAGATCTACCTTGGCAAGGTTACAAACTACTTCAGCAAGCCGGGCGTTGCCGAGATAAAGCTGGAGACAGGCAGTCTCAGCGTTGGCGATGAGCTGATCTTCAATGGGCCGACGACGGGATCGGTGGCACATACCGTCACTTCACTGAGAGATGCTTCAACCAGAGAAACCGAAACAGTTCCCAAAGGAGAGATATGCTCTGTTCAGACCCCACACCCGGTGAGACGCTCAGACAAGGTCTTCAGGTGGATTGACGCCCAGGCACTGAAAAAAGATTAAGCTGACATTATGCTTTGGGCTGCAGCAGCGACCCGCGCGGCATTGACTGCCACATCGTCGGTATCAGTCTCGACATATACCACCTGGCCGGCAGGCCTCCTGGAGAGGCCGTAATTATAGGTCTTGTCATAATATCCGAGAGTGATCCTCACGGCCGTCGGGTAATCGCCCCTCCGCACTGCTTCCAGTGCCTCGCGTGTGCGGTCACCGCCCAGCCTTTTTGATATCCTTATCACTGAAGCCTCTATCTGATCTGCCGGAAACAGCGTATATTCCTGCACAAGCCTGGGCATGCGGGTTTCGATGCTCATCATAAGTGCAATCACCGGCGCCGCCTGCATCTGCTCGTAGAAATTGTCTGGCATGAACACCGTACCGATGTTTCGGCTTTCATCCTCAAGCCACACCCGGTCATCATCACTCCAGCCGGCCAGATCATCAAAGAGCAGGTTTGCAAAGTGTTCCGAGGATGGCTGTGCCGGCTGTCCGAGAGCGCCAAAGGCTGATCCCCTGTGTGATGCCAGTTTCTCCAGGTCGGTTACCTGCTGGCCTGCCGCCATCATATGACTGAGTATCCCGGTCTTGCCGCTTCCCGTCAGGCCCCCCAGGATAATGAATTTTCTCTTCCTGCCAAGAGCGGCAAGAATGTGGTTCCGGTATGCCTTGTAACCGCCTTCGAGCAGCAGTGGCTTTAATCCTCCCGTAGCAAAGAGCCATGCCATCGCTTCTGACCTCATTCCCCCTCTCCAGCAATGCACCAGAAGTTGCTTTTCAGGCGCCAGTTGCAGGGCCCTTGCCAGCTTTCCCGACATCTGCGGCGCTGCGAGATCAATACCCCTCATTACTGCCTTTTCTGAGCCCTCTTTCTTAAACATGGTTCCCACCTCAGCCCTCTGAGTGTCATCAAAGAGGGGAATATTGACTGCCCCGGGGATATGACCATATACGTATTCGCCGGGCGATCTGACATCCGCAACGGACATCTGACTCCTCAGCTTTAAAAACTCATCTGCAGGAATTTTTCTTAAATCAACTGACATATTCTATTCCTGCTTGTGATACCTGTCTATCACTCTTCTCAGCTCTTCGACCGTCACCGGCTTTGAGAGCAGCTCCTTCATCCCTGTCTCCTCGGCTCTTATCCTTGTCTCCGGCATGTTATCAGCCGAGAGAGCAACTATCAGGGTATCCCTGTCAAACCCGAGTATGGTTCTGGCAGCCTCAAAACCGTCGATTTCCGGCATTATAAGATCCATGAGAATGAGATCATAGCGTTTCTCCCTTGCCATGTCTATTGCTTCGGCGCCACTGCCTGCATACTCGGCGGTTACTCCCAAAACCTTGAGAAGAGAACCTACCACCTTTCTGTTCAGATAGTTGTCATCAACCACAAGGATCAGGGGAAGCCTGGATTTGTCAGAATTAAGTCTGGCCGGACGGTTTCCCAGAGAGGGAAATTGATCCCTGAGCACGTTCAGAAGATCTTCGGTGGCAAAAGGCTTGACAAGCAGATGGTCAATTCCCAGGTCTACGCATCTCGCATAGTGGCCCTTCGGATCTCTTGAGGTGAACATAAGTACTATATGTTCTCCGGTCATTCCGGCATCCATAAGTCCCTTTGCAGCCTCAAACCCGTCTGTCTCGGGCTCATCAAAAATGACAAGCAGAACATATCTGCCCTGCTCACTCTGAAGGCTGGTTTTGATCTGCGAGACAGTATGCTTCTGGAAGCTTGTCACTGAAACCGGAAGACCGAGACGGTGCACCACACTGAGGAAGTCGTCATCTCGTCCCTGTGTTCCTGTTATGGCAAGGGTGCGTATCTCCGTCAGCTCGGTGTATCTGGTGAGATCCAGGTGTTTGACTATCTTTTCATTGAGATGCACGTTGATGGTGAAAGTCACTTTGAGTCCTCTCTCCTGTCCTGATGAGTCACGCCCGGCAGGACTTTCAGCGGTCAGCTCACCTCCCATCAGCTCGGTGAGCTGCCTGGCAAGGATTGGACCAAGCTTCAGGTCCTCCGACCACTCTGACCGTTCGCTCAGGCTCGTTATATAGTCGCCGAAGAGTTTCTTTAACTCTGCCTTCGTGTAATTGTTTCCGGTATCTGTCACGGTGAATTCGAGGGTGAACTGGTTTCCGGACGAATTCCTGACCCGGCACTCCAGCTTTATCTCTCCTGAAGTGGTTCCGGCAAGGGAGTTGTTCATGAGATTGGTTATCACCTGTCTGAGCCTGTAGGGGTCACCAATGAGGTTTTCGGGTACTGCCTGATCAACCAGCGAAACAAATCTGACAGGGGCTTCGGGGTTCTGCCGTTTGACGAGGTTCATGCACCAGGCCACCTCCTCGCGTAGCCTGAAGGGTATTTCGTCAAGGATCATTTTTCCGGTCTCCATCTTTGAGACATCGAAAATGTCATTGATGATTGTCAGAAGCAGGTCTGCTGACCGTCTCAGCAGCCCGGCCAGCTCTTTGGTCTCTTCCGTAAGGTCAGCCCTGGTCAGCATCTCGGTCATTCCAAGGATGCCGTTCAGCGGTGTCCGGATCTCAAAGCTCATGCGGGCAAGCAATTCCGACTTGGCGATATTTGCGTCAGCCTCCTGCCTGCGGGCCGACTCAAGAGACGTAACGTCAATCAGCACCTCCAGCGTGCAGTCATCACCGCGGTATTTGACAGGTATGCTGTTCATGAAGACTATCCTGTCACCATCTGATCCGGGGAGCCTTATCACCTTTCCCTGGCTGAACCGCCCGGCCTGATCGTCTTCGTATTCATTACGGGAGAGATCGGGCACAAGTTTACCGATCATATCCCGCTCATTTTCAAATGACAAGAGCGTGGCTGCCTGCCTGTTTGCCCTGATAATCTCCCTGCCGGAGTTATAGATTATAAAGCCCACCGGCATCTGGTCAATGATGGAAATAAGGGTCTTCTCCGAATCCTTCTTTTCCCTCAGCTTATTTGCCTGCCTTCGTGCAAAAAGAAGGAAAAGGAAGATTATGAAGAGCAGCGTAAGCATGGTCAGCATGCCCAGTATGAGAGAGTTTCTTACTATGTACTTCTGAAAAAAGTCGGTGGGCGCCGAGAAGACCAGCCCGAAGTCGAGTCCCAGGATATTTACCGGGTAGAATGATGAGAGTATTTCGTTGCCCTCTCCGTTCACCTCCATAAGGTGGGAGAGTCTTCCTGAGCTGCCCTTCTCAAGACCATCTTTTATCCTGTTCAACTGGCTGTAAATTACCTCTCCGCCATGGTTGTCGAAAACAATGGTGCCGGTATCGTTCACAACCCACTGCCACTGGTACTGTTCAAGGTTATATTTTGCAAAGACCTTCGCAAAATAGTTTTTAAAGTCGAGCGTGATTACCAGATTGCCAAGCACCTTTCCATCGGTCAGGACCGGAAGGTAATACTTATACTTATCCCTTTCTCTTTCAAGAGATTCCATTGTGTATAAACGAGGTGCGGTCTGAGCCGTGTATGTTCCATCGAGCCATGAGTTCCTCTCCTCATCCTTGAACAGTGTGTAGACATCCCCGTCGATATTGAAAAGCATCAGCCCGACAACGATATCCTCATACCTGGAGTAATAGAGTTTCATCTTCTCCCTGGTGCGCTCATTGACGGCATGATCGGCGAAGAATTGTGCAATATCATCGGAAAAATCGATCTCATTGAGGTCGCTGATTATATACATACTGGTGTTGTCGATATCGGAACCGACAATCATTACCTGTCTGTCAAGGATCTTGTTTGAATATTCAATCTGATTCCTGTAGAGGCTGACATAAAACAGGGCAGTAATCAGCATAAGGACAAAGAAGGCTGAAAAGGCAATGATAGAGATCTTTTTCATTCAGGAACGGTTCTTACCCTAAGGATAACGTTTATCTGTACTTATCATTGTCCTCCAGCATCATGCTTACGTAGCTTTTATATCTCCAGGGCTCAATTTCATTGCCGGCGACAGCTTTCCGGACGGCGCATCCGGGCTCCTTCATGTGGAGGCAGTTGTAAAACCGGCAGCCTGAAGAGAGTTTGAATATCTCAGGAAAGAAATGGTAAATCTCGCTGCGGTCAAAGTCGATCACCCCGAATCCCCGTATTCCCGGGGTGTCAATGACATATCCGCCTCCGGGAAGGGGATGCATCTCCGGAAAGGTTGTGATGTGCCTGCCCTGTTCATGATAATCGGAGATTGATCCTGTACGGAGTGAGAGTGAAGGATTGAGCCTGTTGAGCAGCGTGCTCTTGCCAACGCCGGAATTGCCGGCAACAAGAGTTGTCTTATTCCTGAGCAACGCTGTTATCTGATCAAGACTTTCATCTTCCGTTGCCGAGATAATGAAGACAGGGTATCCGATCTTCCCGTATACCTCCCTGATCCTCAGTGCCGTCTCCATTTCTCCGGTACCGTACAGATCGGACTTGTTTATGATAATCGAAGCGGGGATGCGGTATGCTTCAGTGGTGGCGAGGAAACGGTCTGTAAATTCCACCGGTGTTGAGGGCATCTTAATGGAAATCATCAGGAAGGCCTGATCGATGTTTGAGGCGATTATCTGAGACTCCCTCGAGAGGTTTGAGGCCTTGCGGATGATATAGTTTCGCCGCGGGGAGAGAGCTGTTATTAGGGATTCTGACTCATCAACCGTCACACGGTCTCCGACGGCTACCGGGTTTGTGGTGCGTACGCCGCTGACCCTGAAAATACCTTTAAGGACACAATCATGGGTGTTTCCGTCATCATCAAGAACCCTGTAGCGGCTTCCTGTAGACTTTATTACGATTCCCTGTTTCATCCCCCGCAAATATGCGACAAAAATAAAAAAAGTGATATCAGTACGAGCCTGACATCACCTCCGGTACTATCAGAGAACAGGCTTTTCAATACTCTGCCGCCATCAGGAAGAAAGGCTTCATTTCAAAGTTCGAGTAGTACGGCCTGAGCCTTTCTACATTGTAATACTCCGATACCTTCACCACTTTTTTGGATGAGGTGACGACATCGATAGGAACATTGTCATAACGTCCGTTCTTGAGGACCACAACCCTGCCGTGTATTCCCTTCATGATAAGATCGAGGGCCAGGTTGCCGAATGCCATCGGAACGATTGAGTCAACGGCGTCAGGATCACCTCCCCTTACCATATAGCCAAGTTTCTGGTTAATGATATTGATGGTTTTGCCATTGTTGTATTTTGCCGTGTGTTCCTTTATCTCAGCAGAAACAAGATCTCCGATGCCTCCCAGCTTGGCATGTCCGTAGGCATCCCGCTCATTGTCCTGGAAGACCATGTCGCCTCCCTTGTAGAGAGCGCCTTCGGAAACAAGCACTATTGAGTACTTGCTGGGGTTGGAGTTGCGGTCTTCAACAAGCAGTTTTGTAAGTTGCTCAATGTCGAACCTGTACTCGGGTATAACGCACCTGTTCGCAGCGCCGGCCATCGTCGGGAGCATCGCCGTGAATCCGGCATATCTTCCGAACACCTCAAGAACCATGATGCGTTCATGTGATCCTGCTGAGGTGCGGAGAGTGTTGGTCATCTGAATGGTACGCGTGACGCATGTGCTGAACCCTATGCAATAGTCGGTTCCGGGAACGTCATTATCCATAGTCTTGGGAATGGCCACCACCTTGACTCCCTGCTTGTAGAGGTGCACGCCATAACTGAGGGTGTCGTCTCCGCCGATGGGGATAAGAAAATCGATGCCCAGCCACTCAAGGTTCTTGAGGACCTCCGGTGTCAGGTCATTCATCTCCTCCTTATATGTATCCTTAAGGTGGTCGGGCACAAAATTCTTACCTACATGGCTCGGTCTTGTGCGTGAGGTGTGGAGGTATGTTCCGCCGGTTCTTCCGGATTTGTTTACGATGTCATCGGTGAGTACCTGGAAACAGTTGCTGTTATCAGCTTTGGGGTCCCTTATAATCTCAATGATGCCGCCCCATCCCCTTCTGAGTCCGATCACCTTGTATCCTTCCCTGTTCGCCCTGATGGTTACGGCCCTGATTGCCGGGTTAAGCCCCGGCACATCGCCACCGCCTGTCAGGATACCAATCACTCCTTTGATTTTCTTCTGGTTTACCATTTCAGATGTTGTTTTTAGTATACTTTTAATGCAGGCGACAAAAGTAGAACATTTCAAAATCATATCAAAAAGGTAATCACTCTCTGCTTTAATTCTTTAATAATTTTGAAGAAAAAGCTAATGAACAGAAGAGAAAAGGCCCTCATCCATTTCCGGGAGGGTTACAACTGTGCACAATCGGTGCTGATGGCGTGTTCCGGCGAGAGAGGGGAGATGGCAAGGGCTGCCGCTGCTTTCGGTGGGGGGATGGGCAGGCTGCAGGGTACATGCGGAGCAGTGACGGGCGCCTATATCTGGTTCGGGGTGGCATACGCCCAGGACGGCCAGCCCGCGGGTGAGGAGAAGGAAAAACTGTATGAGAGAGTAAGAGAGTTCAACAGTATCTTCATCGCCCGTAACGGAAGCGATCGCTGTTCAGAACTGCTCGGTGAGGATCTCAGAACTCATGAAGGAAGGAGCCGCATTGCACGGAAAGGACTCACGGAAAAGGTGTGCGAGAAGTGCATAACCGATGCCATTGAGATAATTGATATGCTGGCCGACGGATGAAAAGAGTGGTTATAACCGGGGGAAGCGGACTGATAGGTTCACATCTGAGCGAATTACTTTCCGGCGAGGGTTATGAGGTAGTACACCTCACACGAAAATCCGGAGCAGCAGGGAAATACAGACCGTATCGCTGGGATCCAAAGCAGGGATATTGTGACGGTGATGCATTCATGGATGGTGACGCCATTATTAACCTTGCCGGATCTATCTCGAGGCTGTCAGTGACGCAACTATGAGCGGCCCCTACAATGCTTCAGCGCCCGGCCATATAACACATGACATGCTTATGGCTGAGATGGCGGCGCAGAAGCGGCTGCCGGTGTTTCTTCCGCACCTGCCGTCATGGCTGCTGAGGGCGGTGCTGGGTGAGATGTCAGTGGTGCTGACTGCGGGCAGCAGGATTTCTCCGGACCGACTGACAGATTCAGGGTTTGTGTTCACGTTTCCGGATATAGCCTCTGCCCTTAAGACCTTCTGAAATCACTGTCTGACAATAAACTCCCTGGCCGGAAGAACTCCAGCGCGGGTGGTTGTCTCACTGGCCTTGCCTTTTACTTCAGCGTTGTCAAAGACCCTGATCCGGAAGACCGCCTCCCCGACGGCCCCTCCAGGTGTATAGCCGGCTGACTTTGAAGTATATTCAGGCCTTCTGCTCTCTTCATCATACATCATCATCTCCTCGCGGCGACGTGGTGCCGGAGCAGGGTCAAGGACCCTGAAGAGGGGTTTCTCTCCTTTTGCCGCGTCAAAGGTTAACCTTACCTCGTCAGGCTTTACTATCTTGACCAGGTGAGCCTGGCTCAGCGCTGTGGGAAGAGTTCCGGCATTCCTGAACCTGATGGTCAGGTCATAGTCGGGGCAGAATCACCCTTGTGCTTTTTTACTCTTTTAACCACGGCATCCTCCCACTCAAGGCGCGGCAGGTGTTTCACCATCTCAAGGTTGAACAGGGCCTGTTTTGAAACCCATCCTTCAAGATGTGCCGCCGGGGGATTCTGACTCTGGAACTTCGGATGAAAGCCGCCGACCTCGGCACTGTCATAGAGCGTATGCCTGAGAGGCTTCCACTCAATGAAACCCTCACCATTATTCTCATCTTCAGAATTATGCCGTCACCGTCAAGATCCTCAGGCGGGTCTTCATCAAAAAGCCCGTCATTGTCAGTGTCATGAGGCCTTACCGTGCTGCGGTTGCTCTGTGCCGTATTGAGGTACGGTTCATGGCCGTCAGGGTTATTGACTGGCCGGAGGTAGACAGTATAATGATCAAGCAGTCAGGTTATGACGGAGACTTTGCCATAGCCTTCGATAAGATGCTGCGAAAGCCACATTACCGACTCTGCGCTGGTTATCTCGCCGCTGTGCCTGTTGCCTTCAAAAAAGGCCCCCGGTTTATCAGTATCGCTGCCGTTTTTTTTGCTGGTGAAAGTCATCTGCAGCACGGACCTGCCTTCAAAGCTTCTGGCGATCTCATGAAGGGATACAATGTCAGGGTATTCATCAGCCCATCTCTGCATCCAGTGATAAATAACATCCAGTGCATGGTACCTGTCAAAAGTGAGTTTTTCACCGGGAAAGTATTCGACACCGGGGAGTTGCACCCGAAGGAAAAAACTGACCCCATGCCTGTCGCCTTCCACTGTGTATATAACTGAATCCGTTCTGCTTACAGACCGTGATGATGTCTGTGAGAATAGAATACCGGGAGCCATGGCTCCGAAAATTATCAGGATGCCGGGGTAGTTTTCATAACAACAAAGGATTTAAGGAAAACGGAATTAAGATAATTGTTTTTTACGGCACAATCAGCCTCTTTTGGAGATCACTTCCAGCTTATGCATATCTGTTATCTCAATTGTACGGCCGTTTGACTGGATGATGCCGTCACGCCGGAACTCCGTGAATGTGCGGATGACGTTGGCCGAGCTCATGCTAATCAGATCAGCTATCTCCTTCCTGGAGACGGGAAGGTCAAATATCCTTGAATAATAGATCTCTCCCGAAAAATAGAGCAGGACAAATGCCACCCTGCCTGCCAGGTTGCGTTTTCTTATCTCCAGGTTGAGTGAAATTATGTTTTCGGAGGTGCGTGAAAGTACAGTTATCATGTTCAGGGCAAACTTGCCGTTCTTTTCCAGAAGCTCCTTTATAAGGTCAATGTTGATGCAACAAGCCACTGAATCCTCAAGGGCGGAGAGAGAAAACCGGTATTTCTCCTCATGAAAGACATTCATGTTGCTGACGAATTCCTTGGGCCTGGTGATTGTTATTATCTGTTCGTCACCGCTCTCGGATACCCTGTAGAGTTTCACCAGCCCGTTCTTGAGGTATCTGAAATCGCGTATTATTTCACCCTCCTCATGAATGACCTCTCCCTTTGAATAGGAGATCTCTTCCCGGGCTTCGCAGACACGCTCAATATCCTTCTCGCTCAGGCTTGAGAATGTCAGGCCCCGGAGTTCGCATGAGAGACAGCTGCAGGTTTTTTTATGTGGCGCTATAACGAAAGACATGATATATGCAAATTTAGAACAATTCGCAGATAAATCCGTTCACCTTTCCTATTTTTGCCATAGCTTGAGGGCTGTCAGCCATGACTATGATTTACGGAACCGATTATCATATACATACCACCTACAGCGACGGCAGGGTTGAACCCGAGGTCTGCATAGAGTATGCGGTGAAAAAGGGGTTGAGGGAGATAGGCTTCTCCGACCACCTTAATCCGTCAGGCGAGCATCTGAAATGGTGCATGGATCATGACCGGCTGCCGGAATATGCGGAACATATCATGAAGCTCAGGGCAAAGCATTCGGAGATTGCCGTAAGGATGGGCATTGAGGTGGACTATTTTCCGAACCTGGAAAAGGAGACCATGAAACTCATCAGCTCCTTTCCCTTTGATTACGTAATCGGATCCGTACATTATCTCGGGGAGGAGACGGTTGATCTCGGACCGGAGTTTTATGTTGGGAAGGATGTCTATCTCATTTATGAAAACTATTTCAACCTCGTCTGTGAGGCTGCCGGAACAGGCCTGTTTGACATAATCGGACACCCTGACCTGGTCAGGATACACCGTTTCTTCCCGGATAATGACATAACACATCTGTACAGCATGATGGCATCAGCATTCGAGATGCATGATGTCGCCTTTGAGATTAACACCAACGGCCGCAACCGGCCGCTTAACGACTTTTATCCTGACAGGAAGTATCTGCCGCTTTTTGCAGAGCACGGTGTGCCTGTCTGTGTCAACTCCGACGCTCACCTGCCTGAACGGATAGGGCAGCATTTCGATGAGGCTTATGACCTTCTGAGACGTGCAGGTTACAAAGAGATGGCTGCCTTCAGGAACCGTGAACGGTATTTGATCCCGTTCTGAGACTTTCACCCTTCCCCGGTACTAAGAATTCTGTACTTTGTCTTTGACAGATTGTCTGTTATATACACTTCAGCTTCTGCCGGATGAAGCTGCAGGCGGTGAGCCGGGAGCTGTCATGCGCCGGCCGTCAGATGCTCAATGAGTATCCTGATGCCGATAGCTGCAAGTATGATTCCGCCGAGGATCTCAACCCTTGATCCGAGGCGGCTTCCTGCTGACTTGCCGATGCGGATGGCGGTCATGGAAGCCAGAAATGTGACAGTTCCTATGACCAGCCCTGCTCCCCATATCTGCACCTTCAGCAGTGCGAAGCTTATCCCCACGACAAAGGCATCTATGCTTGTGCCCACAGCCATGGTAAGGAGTACCGGCCACCGGGTGAAATCGGAAGGCTCCCTCTCATTCCCATACTTAAGTCCGCCTATAACCATCCTGAGACCAAGCATCATGAGCAGGGTGAAGGCTACCCAGTGATCATACTTCTCAATGTAGACGCGTACCGTTGACCCGAGGAAGAAGCCAATCACTGTAAATCCCCCCTGGAAAAGGGCAAGGATAAAGGCAACGCGCATCGCATTCCTGAAGCGTATTCCTGATTCGATGACACCACAGGAAAGAGAAACCGCAAAGCTGTCAAACGAGAGGGCAAGGGCAATGCCTGTTATGGTGATGAGATCCATGGCCGGAAAGAGGCCTCAAAAATAGTCAAATATTACTACTTTTACTCCCTGTTAAGTCAGATGAGGGCAGTAATACAGAGAGTGAGGAGCTCCTCGGTGACCATCGGCGGGGAGGTCCGGTCAGCAACAGGCAGAGGTCTGCTGGTGTTCGTGGGTATTGAGGATGCCGACACCGCTGACGATGCCTCCTGGCTGGCTGCCAAGGTGGTCAACATGCGGCTCTTTGATGACAGTGACGGGGTGATGAACCTGTCAGCCCTGGAGACGGGGAGTGAAATCATGATCGTCAGCCAGTTTACCCTTCACGCATTAACGAAGAAAGGGAACAGACCCTCATATATCAGGGCTGCCAGACCCGAAAAGGCGATACCCCTGTATGAGGAATTCATTGCGCGCACCGAAGCGCTGCTGGGACACGGTGTCAGCACAGGCATCTTCGGTGCCATGATGGACATTGCGCTGGTGAATGACGGTCCGGTAACAATCATAACAGACAGCAGAAACAGGGAATGACTGACAAGGAAATTAAGAGGTCTGTACTGACTGTCACCGCCTTCGCCTCTTTCCTGACGCCGTTCATGGGATCGTCGGTCAACCTGGCTCTGCCTTCAATAGGAGACGAGCTGGGTGTCAATGCCGTCACCCTGAACTGGATTGTAAGCAGCTACATGCTTACCACCTCCATTTTGCTGCTCCCTGCCGGCAGGATTGGTGATATCGTCGGGCGCAAGAAAATATTCATCACAGGCCTGATCATTTTCACCCTTACCATGATCCTGCTTACTTTCACTCCGGGAATAAAATGGCTTATCGGGGTAAGAATACTGCAGGGTGTCGGAGGTGCAATGATGTTCGGAACAAATATGGCCATACTCACATCCGTCTTTCCTCCGGGCGAGCGGGGACGGGCAATGGGAATCAATGTAACTGCAGTATATGCAGGACTGGCATCCGGTCCGTTCCTGGGAGGCATACTGACGCGCTACCTTGGCTGGAGGAGCATCTTCGCCTTCCTCATACCGATGGGCATAATAAGCCTGATTCTGATCCGCAGGAAGATGAAAGGCGAATGGGCCGATGCCAGGGGAGAGCGTTTTGACTGGCCCGGTGCTGTGATTTATGGAACGGCAATAGCTGCCCTTATGTACGGATTCTCAAAACTGCCGTCGGTTTCAGGGTGGATCATAACATCCTCCGGAGTGCTGCTTGTTCCACTATTCCTCATTATAGAGAAGAGAACGGTACACCCTCTTTTCGACTTAACCCTGATAACAGGCAACAGGGTCTTCGCATTTTCCAGCCTCGCGGCCCTGATACACTATGCGGCAACAAGTGCAACAGGATTCTTCCTCAGTCTCTTTTTGCAGTATATCAAGGGTCTTGGGCCACGCGACGCGGGATTCGTGCTCATGTCATGGCCGCTGACAATGGCACTTATTTCAACTGCCGCCGGCAAGCTTTCCGACAGCCACAATCCGGGGGTGATCGCTTCCATAGGTATGACCATTACATCAGCGGGTCTGATCATGCTCTGTTTTCTTACGGCCGGGACTTCAGTGGTATTTATTGTTGCCGTGCTTGTTATTATGGGAGCTGGCTTTTCCCTGTTCTCATCACCCAACTCCAACGCCATAATGAGCTCCGTTGAAAAGCGACAGCTCGGCAATGCCTCCGGGATGCTCGGTACCATGAGGAACGTCGGGCAGACATTCAGCATGGCGATAGCCCTGATGCTCCTTGCCATCTACATGGGCCAGGCAAAGATAAATCCCGGCAACTACCCGATGCTTCTTAAAGCCATGAGAAGCGGATTCGTGATCTTCTCAATACTCTGCTTTGCAGGTATTTTTGCTTCGCTGGCAAGAAATAAAAGCCTTCGCAGATAGGTTAACCCCGATTTTTGCTTGCTTTTCATTAAAAACAATTAAATTGACCCACGTTTACCGGCAGGCAAACAGGGTAAGATTGTTATTATATTACATTAATTATGACCAAATTATATAAGAAGCTTTTAAATCACGACTACTCGCCCGGGGAGATGGCAGAATGTATTACCGAGGCGGGAAGAATGACACACTCTGTGGAGAGGACTCCGCTATTGAGGGATATTTTTTCTTTTATCGATCTCACCTGCCTCAACACTTCAGACAGCTCCGCGACCATCCGGAGCTTTGCAGAGAGGGCTGCATCATTCCGTTACAGTTTCAGTGATATCAGCAATGTTGCGGCGCTTTGTGTCTTTCCCAACTTCGTGGTTGAAGCACAGGAAGGTCTTGATAAATGCGGCGTACGGCTCGCTGTTGTTTCAGCTTCATTCCCAACCTCCCAGACATTCCTTGATGTGAAGACCCTGGAGACGGAAATGGCTGTCAGAATGGGTGCTGACGAGATAGATGTCGTTATACCCGTTGGAACATTTCTTGAGGGAGATTATGACTCCGTCATCGGGGATCTAAAGGCCATCAGGCAGTCTGCCGGCGAGGCAACACTTAAGGTGATACTTGAAACGGGGTTGCTGAAAGACGAAAGAAGCATCTACCGGGCATCAGTGGTGGCAATGGAGTCAGGTGCCGATTTTATAAAGACATCAACCGGAAAAATGCCGGTGTCGGCAACCCCCGAAGCCGCATGGGTGATGTGCCGGGCTATACGCGACTATTATAATGAGACCGGCATAATGATAGGTTTCAAGCCTGCAGGAGGGATAGTCACTCCCGATGATGCCCTGGTTTATTATTTCATCGTCAGAAATATGCTCGGTGAAAAATGGCTCACTCCAGGGTATTTCAGGATAGGCGCCTCACGGCTGGCCAACAACATTCTTGCCGAACTGTACCCCGGCCGGCCCGCTTATTTTTAACATTCCGCCATGATGACCGAAACGGGCGAAACCGCAAGTGCCGTTGCTGCTGATACCCTTACATTACCTGCACCGCAGGAGGAGTTCAGCATTGGCCGCATCATTCCGCTGCAGGCAGCCGGAACGGAAAGTCCGGGAGAGAATGTGACGGCACGAGACATAAGTGCGGACTATATGACAGGAGCCGGACGCATTGAAGGCCAGCCCCTGCCACCGAAGAGCATGAGCTCCGACTTCAGCTTTATTATCCTCTCTCTGACCCTGCTGGTCATGACGGTACTGATGGTGGGGGGAAGAAAAATAATGGTAGCAGGACTCTCCTCTATCGGCTTCAGGAGGCAGCCTGACATGGCCCCCCCGGGAACATCGGAAGTGCTTGCCTGGCCATTCTTCTTCAGAAATATATTCACGGTTCTTAACGTGGGTCTCTTCGCCGCCTCTGCATTCCTGCTGACTGGCCTGCTCCGGTATGACCAGCCCCACGGCCCGGTTAAACTGACTGCAATCCTGACCGTATCGTTTCTGGCAGCATTGATGCTCCGGCACCTGACATGCATTCTTGCAGCAGAGGTTACAGGCAGAAAGGAGCTCTTCCGTGAGTATATGAATGTCATTTACAATGCCTGGCTTGCCAATGCAATAGTTCTTTTCATTCTCAACGGATTCATCATATTTGCACCTCTGAACAATTCCATTCCGCTAATTATTGCAGGGGTCGTCATTACAGCTATATTCCTTATAATAAGAACTTTAAGGTTATTGGCCATTTTTAATTACAGACATATCTCAATTTTATATTTCATTTTGTACCTTTGTGCCCTTGAAGTCTTACCCGTTCTGGTCATCCTGAAGATACTCGGTGTCTTCTGACCCGGCCGGGTATACAGAGGAGGTTGAATTTAAAACTTATGGCTTTGAAGATAAGGAAGGTACTAGTGTCGCAGCCTGAGCCGAACAATCCGAAATCACCATATTTCGAGCTCGCGAAAAAACATAATCTTAAAATCGATTTCAAGCAATTTATCCGGGTAGAGGGTATAAGCGCGAAGGATTTCCGGCAGCAGAAGATCAATCTTACCGATTTTACGGCAGTTATTTTTACATCCAAAACATCCATTGATCACTATTTCAGGATATGTGACGAAATGCGCATCACGGTCCCTGACACGATGAAGTATTTCTGCATAACTGAGAACGTCGCATTTTACCTGCAGAAGTACATCGTCTACCGGAAGAGGAAAATCTTTCACGGCAATGCCAATTTTGAGGATCTTATTGATGTGATTGTAAAACACAGGGACGAGCATTTCTTCGTGCCTCTGTCAGATCCCCACAAGACAGACATCCCTGAACTGCTGACAAAGAACAATATCAGGTACACCATCGGCACGATGTACAAAACCATCACCAGCGGATTTGAGTCGCGGGAGCTGGATTATGACATTCTTGTCTTCTACAGTCCTTCCGGAATTAAGTCGCTGAAAGAAAATTTTCCCTCATTCAAACAGGGTGAGGTCAAAATTGCTGCTTTCGGTCCGACCACAGCAGAGGCAGTGACCAACGAAGGTTTCAGGCTTGACATACAGGCTCCCAACCCAAAGGCGCCTTCAATGACTATGGCCCTTGACTGTTTCATAAGAGACTTCAACAAGAATAACAAATAGATCCGGACAGAGATAATACGCCCACTGAAAGCATCCATCCATCCGGATCGATGCTTTCACTTTATAAATGAGAAAAAAAGTTGCATCATTCACCAGGGGAGAAAGGCTCTGCGGTATAAAAACCATCAGTGAACTTTTTTCAGGAGGTCGCAATATCAACCTGCCATCTCTCAGGATAACTTACAGGATACTGCCTGCCGGCGAAGCATTTGAGCCGGTAAGGCTGCTGATATCAGTACCAAAAAGACATTTCAGGAAAGCCGTTGACCGGAACCTTATGAGGAGAAGGATCAGGGAGGCCTGGAGAAAGAACAGGATGCCGCTGAGGGAAATTATTTCAGAAAGCGGCTGGCGAATAGAACTGGCGGTAATATGGAATGACACTGAAATAAAACCGTATGATGCGACCGAAAAGTGTGTAAAGGATCTGATTGAGAGATTAACACATCTTAAGTATTAACTTTGCGAAAATTTCTTTTATGAGAAGGGGACACAGGAACAGGATACTGCTTGCAGGTGCAATGCTGTTAGCGGCAACGGTTACGTTCGGATTTATCATCGGCGGACAGGAGAGCAGGGATTTCAGTCTGACCAAAAACCTTGATATCTACATCTCGCTCGTGAGGGAACTCAACGCCTTTTATGTTGATGAGATCGATCCCGAAAAACTTGTGCACAAGAGCATCGCCGGAATGCTTTCCACCCTTGATCCGTATACTTCATTCTATCCGGAAGATGAGAGTGATGACCTTGATTTCATGACCACGGGCAAATACGGAGGTTTTGGTTCACTGATCAGAAAATCAGGCGATTATATTCAGGTTACAAATGTCTATAATGGATTCCCTGCTGATAAGGGTGGTATCAGGGCGGGGGATCTTATGATCAGCATAGACGGCACTTCGCTTAAGGATGTCTCCTCCGACGAGGCTTCCGGCATGCTAAAGGGAGAGCCGGGCACCGAGGCTGAGATTGTCATCAGGCGCAACGGCGAGGAATTCACCAAAACACTGAAGCGGGAGAGGATTTCCATTTCTGCAGTACCCTATTACGGCATGGTGGATGACAACACAGGCTATATCCGGTTTACCAGCTTCACCCAGAACTGCATCGCGGAAGTCAGGGAGGCGCTTATTGACCTAAAGGATAAACAGGGAGCCGAGGACCTTATCCTGGATCTCAGGAGCAATCCCGGAGGGCTGGTCAAGGAGGCAGTTGAAATAGTGAACCTGTTCGTCAGACCGGGACAGGAGATTGTCAGCACACGGGGTAGGGCAAAACAGTATGACGCCGTCTTCCGTACATCAAAGAGCCCCGTGGCACCCGACATGCCAGTTATTGTGCTCATTAACCGCGCATCAGCCTCAGCATCGGAGATAGTGGCCGGAGCCCTGCAGGATCTTGATCGCGCCATAATTGTAGGCGAACGCTCATTCGGCAAGGGACTGGTGCAGGTGGCAAGACCACTGAGCTACAAGGCGCAGGTAAAGATCACCACGGCTAAATATTACATCCCCAGCGGAAGGTGCATACAGGCGGTGGACTTCTCTCACCCAAATGAAGACGGCAGCGTCGGATATATCCCCGATTCGCTGATAAATACTTTCCAGACCAGGAACGGCAGGACGGTCAAAGACGGGGGAGGAATTATTCCGGACGTTACCGTGCCCTCTGATATGCTGAACCGTTTTACCAGTGAACTTTATGTTCAGAACATGATCTTTGATTTTGCAACCGAATATTACTGGTCACAGCCGCAACCTGAAGCTCCCGACAACCTGAAGCTGAATGAAGGAGACATTGAACGTTTCACGGCATTTCTCGTTGAGAAGAAGTTCAGTTACAGTACCGAGTCCGAATCACTCCTCGATGAGCTTGAGAGGGCCTCCCGGGAGGAGGATCTCTACGCCGGCAACAGCGAGGCAATAGAGAAGCTAAGGAACGGTCTCAGTCATAGCCTTGAAAAGGATATGGCAGCCTACAGGAACGATGTGGCAGAACTTTTGGAATCAGAACTGGCGGGAAGATATTTTTATGATTCAGGCATGGTTCAGTTCTCTCTCCCGCGCGACTCGCAGGTTAAAGAGGCGCTTGCCATTGCCGGTGACAGGACACGCTATTATTCTCTGCTTAATCCCACTGCTGGCATTTAGTCAGCCCGGCTGACCTTTTCAGTAAATCTCCTTTTTCCACACCGGAAGCTGCTCCTTGACCATCTCAAGAGTATGCCGGCATGCACGTGTCGAATGATCACGGTGGCCTGCCGTCACCATTATCAGCAGCGAAGCTTCTCCGGCCCTTACAATGCCCGTGGAGTGAACAATGATGACCTTCCTCACATCGCTGAAGGCAGCCTGAACGGTCTTTACTATCTCCTCAGCCTCTTTGTCGGCCATTTCATTGTAGGCAGAGTATTCTATGGCAGTGACTCTTCTGCCATTGACCTCATCGTCGCGAACCTTACCGATGAATATCGAGACTGCACCGGCGCCGGCATCATCATTGCCAAGAGTCCACAGTTCAGAAATAAGCAGAGGTGTGATTGGCCCCCCGACCAGATACCTGTTTTTCATCTTAACGGTTAAAAAGTGTCAGCCTCCCTGTAAGGGTGGCAGTATTGCAATTTCATCATTTTCCATTAGAACAGACTCCTCCCTGAGCAAATTCCTGTTCAGGGCTATCCTGAAAGAGAGAGTCCGCATGGACGGATATTTTTCTAGCATAACCCTGCACAGTGATCCCGTGTCGCCGGCATTCAGCTTTTCAGAAGATTTTCCGGTCAACTCCTGTGCTGCGCCAAAATAGAGAACTCTAACCACGTTGCCCATTATCCGTGCGCCTCCAGCCAGTTGTTTCCGGTGCCTGTGTCAACCTCCAGTGGGGCACTCAGGTCAGCGGCACCCTTCATCTCTTCGACAACCATCCTTCTGAGTTTTTCCACCGAGGCAATTTCAACCTCGAAGATAAGCTCATCATGCACCTGAAGTATCATCTTTGCTTCCGGAAGTTCATTCTCAAGCCTGCCGGCAATCCGTACCATGGCAATCTTTATTATATCTGCGGCGCTGCCCTGAAGCGGAGCGTTGATGGCGTTGCGCTCGGCGTTGCCTCTGACAACCTGGTTCCTTGAGTGAATATCAGGCAGATAGCGTCTGCGTCCAAACATGGTTGTAACATATCCGTACTCTCTTGCCCTGCGGATGCTGTCATCCATGTATGCCTTCACGCCGGGGTATGAGCTGAAATAGCCGTCAATAAGCTCTTTTGCCTCTTTCCGTCCGATCGTGAGCCTCTCTGAGAGACCGAAGGCGGAGATGCCGTATATGATGCCGAAGTTGGCAGTCTTTGCTCGCGCGCGCATTTCACGAGTCACTTCGGGAACAGGGACGCCGAATATCTTTGATGCTGTAGCCGAATGGAAATCCTGGCCCGAGAGAAAGTCTGAGATCATGGCATTGTCGCCGCTGAGGTGAGCCATCAGCCTGAGCTCGATCTGAGAATAGTCGGCGCTGAGAAAGATCTTCCCCTTTCCGGGAACAAAAGCCTTGCGTATCTCACGTCCCTCGGAATCACGTACCGGTATGTTCTGCAGGTTTGGATTGGTGGAGCTGAGTCTTCCCGTGGAAGCAACCGCCTGGTTGTATGTGGTGTGGATCCTTCCCGTTTTGCGGTCGATAAGCTCCGGCAGCGCCTCCACATAAGTCGAAAGAAGCTTCTTCAGCCCCCGGTACTCAAGAACCTTGCCTATTACGGGGTGCCTGTCGGTCAGCCGCTGCAGTACCTCCTCGTCAGTGCGGTACTGCCTGGTCTTCGTAAGACGGGCCTTGTCATCGAGCCGGAGCCTGAGAAAGAGTATATCACCCAGCTGCTTCGGAGAGGAGATGTTGAATTCCTGTCCCGCCAGCGTATAAATATCCTTTTCAAGTGCAATTATGGACTCGCGCAATGTGACGGCATAGTTGTTAAGGACACTCACATCTATCATGATCCCCTCACGCTCCATTGCTGCCAGTACATTTATGAGAGGCATCTCTATTTCGGCCGCCAGCCGGTCAAGCCCCTCACTCTTCAGGGCAGGTTCGAAGATCTCCTTCAGCTGCCACGTCACGTCAGCATCTTCCACTGAATATTCCTTCACCCTCTCCTTCTCAACATCGCGCATGTTCTTCTGCCTGGGACCACGCTCACCAATAAGCTCCTCGATATGAACAGGTTCGTAGCTGAGATATTTGGCGGCAAGGAGGTCCATATTGTGTCGCATGTCGGGCTCAAGCAGGTAGTGAGCCATCATGGTGTCAAAAAGGGTGCCCTTTACCCTGATGCCGTAACCTGACAGCACCTGTATGTCAAACTTCAGGTTCTGTCCTGTTTTGCTTATTGTCTCATTTTCAAAGAGAGGACGGAATGGTTCGAGCAGCTTCAGCGTCCCGCTCCTGTCCGGAGGAAGCCACAGAAGGGTCCCTGATCCTTTCTCCCGGGAGAATGCAATGGCTACCAGCTGGGTATTCAGCGGATCAAGGGAGGTTGTCTCGGTGTCAAAACAGAAATCGCTGAGGCTGCCAAGTTTTTTGGCCAAAGCCTCTGCCTGCCCTGCATTTTCGGCAATAGAGTAGTTATGCGGAGTGGTGTTTATGTTTGACAGGGTGGTTGTATTTCCGCCTGCAGCTGATCCGAAGAGAGTGCCCTGCTGATCGGCTGGCTGCTGCCCGCGTGATGCCGGCAGTCGTGATGCAAGCGTACGGAACTCAAGCTCCTCATAGAGTCTGCGAAGAGCATCCGTATCAACCTGCTTGCGGTGGAGATCAGTGTGCCGGAACTCTACCGGCACATACTGCTCAATGGTGGCCAGGCGCTTGGAAAGGAGTATCTGGTCCCTGTTTTGCTCAAGGATATCCTTCTGCCTGCCCTGAAGCTCTGAAGTCTTGCCAAGAAGTGTCTCAATATCCCCATGCTCGCTGATGAGCTTACAGGCTGTTTTAGGGCCTATTCCGGGGGCTCCGGGGATGTTGTCGGAGACGTCTCCCATAAGTCCGAGAAGATCTGTTATATTGGCCGGAGGTACTCCGTACTCTCTTAAAATCTCCTTCTCTCCCCATACTTCGGCTTCCCCTCCCCCGCGTCCCGGCCTGTACATCAGAACCCTGTCAGTAACCAGCTGGGCGAAATCCTTGTCGGGCGTCATCATAAAGGATGTATATCCCTCTTCTGAGGCCTTGCGGGCAAGAGTTCCAATGACATCATCAGCCTCAAATCCGGGCACCTCGATGACAGGTATGCTGTATGCATCAAGAAGTCTTTTGATGTATGGGACAGCAATCCTGATGTCCTCCGGAGTGGCATCACGGTTGGCCTTGTAGGCCGGATAGATCTCATTCCTGAAGGTGGGGCCGGGTGGGTCAAAAATGACCGCGATGTGCGTGGGCTTCTGCTTCGTCAGCAACTCTTCAAGGGTGAGAAGGAATCCGAATACCGCAGATGTATTCATTCCCTTTGAGGTCACCCTGGGATTCTTTATAAAGGCATAATACGACCTGAAAATCAGGGCATATGCATCAATCAGAAAAAGCCGCTTATCATTTTCAGTAGCTGTCACAGGTTGTCGGATGCATGCCACTCTGCAAAAGAGGTGGCTGTTTCGTAAAGCTTAATGCTGTGCAGCGAGACCCCGGGCGGTGTTTTGCTGCCCAGCAGCGCAGCAATGTCAGCAACAATGTTCTCACATGTTGGCTGATAGGGTGAGACAATTACATTACCGAAATGCTTCCTGTAGCTTTCAACCGAATCCGCAGGCGCAAAACCCGATATCATAAGCGCATGGTCAAGCCTGGCAACAACATTCTCGCGGACGATCTTCTTCATGTCGCCAAAGTCCATTACCATGCCGTTACGGGAACTTTCGGCATCATTCACCGGTTCACCGCTGAAGGTAACATACAGAATATAGGAATGACCATGGACATTCCTGCACGGACCGTCATAATTCCAGAGGGCGTGAGCCATCTCAAAGCGAAATTCCTTGGTGACACGGATTATGGCCATTGCTGTTTTGGTTGGTATCCGCAAAAGTAAACTAATTATCACGAATTTTGTCTAAGGTGATATTTCTCACTGATATTTATGATGTTCAACGTCATACAAAGAATTTAAAGTGTACCTTTGCGCTCTAATTGAATAATAACCAATGGATAACAATCAGGTATTGACCATCCCGTTCCTTGCCGGAGAGAGCTTCAGAAGACACGGAGAGAACAGGGCAATGGGTTTTGTGGGAGAAGAGGTTATTAATTATAGCCAGCTTAAGAACAGAACAGAATCGGTAATACGTCTTCTTGAAGAATATTCCGTTCAGCCCGGAGACAGGGTGGCCATCCTCAGTGGCAGCATGCCCAACTGGGGAGTAACATACCTTGCAATAACATCCATGGGGGCGGTCGCCGTTCCGATACTACCCGACTTCTCCGCCGGAGAGGTGGCGAATGTTCTCACTCACTCCGGTGCCAGATTACTGTTTGTATCCGCCGCTCTCACCTCCAGGGTGGCGGGATTCTCGTCGGCAACCCTTGAGACAGTGATCATCGCTGACGATTTTGCAGTTGTCTCGGGCTACAGGGGTAAGGGGTACAATCCTGAACTGAAACCATTGCGTGATTACAGGGTCTCTGAAGAAGACCTCGCAGTGATCATCTACACCTCGGGAACAACCGGGAAGTCAAAGGGAGTAATGCTGACTCACCGCAACCTATGCTTTACGGCCACACAGGTTCTGACACTTCAGAAAGTGGTTGATACTGACGTGTTCCTTTCAATCCTGCCTCTGTCGCACACCTATGAGCAGACACTGGGACTGATCCTTCCGCTTTTCAACGGCGCCGCTATTTATTATCTCCGCAAGGCACCCACACCTTCTGTGCTTCTGCCCGCCCTGGAGGAGGTAAGGCCCACAACAATGCTGACCGTACCTCTCATAATGGAAAAGATCTATTTCAACAAGATCGTTCCGACTTTCGAAAAAAACAAAGTTGTTTCTTTTCTTTATCATAAAACACCCGCCAGGAAGCTGCTCAACAAAATTGCCGGAAAGAAGATTTACAAGACCTTCGGCGGCAGTCTTCGCTTTTTCGGTATCGGGGGAGCCAAGCTCAATCCGACCGTCGAACAGTTCCTCCTTGATGCAGGCTTTCCTTATGCAATCGGCTACGGTCTTACGGAGACCTCACCCCTGCTCGCCGGAACCAAAGTGGGATACTGCAAACTGGGGTCAACCGGACCTGCAATGGAGGGTGTCACACTCAAGGTACATAACCCCGACCCGGTCACCGGCGAGGGTGAAGTGTGGGCAAAGGGTGACAACGTGATGAAGGGTTACTACAAGGAGCCCGCCATGAGTGCCGAGGTTCTTACGCCTGACGGCTGGTTCCGGACCGGCGATCTCGGGCATCTTGACGATGACAACTACCTGAGCATAAGAGGCCGGCTGAAAAACATGATAGTCGGTTCCAGCGGTGAAAATATATATCCCGAAGAGATTGAATCAGTTATCAACGACTTCGGACATGTGATCGAGTCGCTTGTGGTACAGCAGAAAGGCAAACTGGTGGCGATGGTGCATGTCAATATCGAAGAGCTGCAGGCCAGATACCAGCAGATGAAGAAGGACTTCACCGATCAGGCTGAGATGATGATCGATGAGTACCTTGAGGAGCTCCGAAGGTACGTGAACTCAAAGGTCAGCAAGTACAGCCAGCTTCAGGTTGTGGTCTATCAATCCGAGCCTTTCCAGAAGACCGCCACGCTCAAGATAAAGAGGTTTCTTTATTACTGAATCCTGAAACCGCAGCTTTTTGCTATTTTTGCGGCCTAAATGATTCCAGATGTCAGCCAGGAACAAAGCTCTGCTTCTGATTTTTTCAATCCTGATAATTGATCAGGTCCTCAAAATATATATAAAGACTCACATGGTCATTGGTGAGGAGATCCCGGTTCTGGGCAACTGGTTCAGGATACATTTCCTTGAGAATAATGGCATGGCTTTCGGCATGGAATGGGGAGGGAAAACCGGTAAGATCGCCCTCTCAATCTTCAGGATGGTGGCAATAGCGGGAATAGCCTGGTATCTCGACAGCATAATCAGAAAGAAAGCCAGTCTGGGTCTCGTTCTCTGTGTCAGCGCCATCATCGCCGGCGCGGCTGGCAACCTGATTGACAGTGCATTCTACGGGATGATCTTCAGCGAGAGCTGGCATACACCCGCCATTCTGTTTCCCGAAGGCGGAGGATATTCATCCTTTCTGCATGGGCGGGTTGTGGATATGTTTTATTTTCCGCTGATTGATACACACTGGCCCGACTGGTCTCCGATAAAGCCCGGACAGTCACTTATTTTCTTCAGGCCTGTTTTCAATATTGCCGACACATCAATAACAACAGGCGTACTGACCATCCTGTTGTTCCAGAAGAGGTTACTGGAGGACAGGAACCAGATCATTATTTGAATTCCGGCAGCTTTCAGTGCAGTGCCGCTCTTTAAAATCATTCTAATTCCACATTTTGTCTTATTTTTGAGGGAATAACCGTCCATTAAAGTTGGCAACCCTTACAGATATAAAGAAGCCTGTTGCAGCAGAGATGCGAGATTTTGAGTTGTACTTCACCCGCACCCTGCAGAGCGACATCCCTTTCTTTCATATCATACTTAACACAGTCATCCGCAGGAAAGGAAAACAGATGAGGCCGTTGCTGGTATTCCTGACGGCAAAGCTCAACGGAACCGTAAATGAAACCACCTATGTGGCAGCCACGTTTATTGAGCTGCTGCACACAGCCACTCTCGTCCATGACGATGTTGTTGATGATGCTTCGGAGAGACGCGCGCTGCCGTCAATAAATGTTCTCTATAATTCAAAGATTGCCGTACTGCTTGGAGATTACCTGCTGGCCCAGGGCCTGCTGATAAGTGTTGAAAAGCAGAAATTCAATATGCTTGGACTGGTCTCCGAAGCGGTAAAGGAGATAGTGAAGGGCGAACTTGTACAGTTGCAGAAGACCCGTAAACTGGATATCAGGGAGGAGGACTATATCAGGATAATAAGGATGAAGACGGCAGCTCTTATCTCGGCCTGCACCGCCTGCGGAGCCAGCTCCGTCACCGATGATGCGGACACAATAGCAAGGATGAAGGAGTTTGGCGAGTATCTGGGCATTGCATTCCAGATAAAGGATGACCTGCTTGATTACACGGGAAACGGGCTGACAGGCAAGAGAGAGGGCAATGATATCAAGGAAAAGAAGATCACCCTGCCGCTGATCCACGCCCTGAGGGAGGCCGGCCCCTTGCATAGGCGCCATATCATCAGGATCCTGAGGAGAAAGAAAAAAGGCAGAAAGGAGATCGGGGAGGTAATTGCCTTCGTCAGGGATCACCACGGACTTGAATACGCTGAATCAAAAATGAGGGAGTACTCTGAAATGGCAATGCGCATTGTTGATGCCTATCCCGATTCAGAAACAAAGTCAGCACTAATGGAATTTGTACTGTTTTCAACACTTAGAAAAAATTGAAAGACGTTACACGTTTCCTGTCACTTGAGAAGTACGCTGTGGCAGGCGTTTCAAGAGATCCGAAAAAATTCGGACATCAGATGTTTAAAGATCTTCGCAAGAAAGGCATGGAGGTGGTACCTGTCAATCCCAGGACTGACATCATCGACGGTGTGAAATGCTACAGTTCAGTGAAAGAACTGCAGTCAGATATCAGGGGTGTCATCTTCATGACTCCGAAGGAGGAAACCCTTTCGGTGGCCAGGGATGCAATTGCGCACGGAATAAAAGATTTGTGGATCCAACAGGGAGCCGAAACAAAATCCGTGATCGCCGAGTTGGAGAAGGAAGATGTGAACCTGATCCACAGCCAGTGCATTATGATGTTCTGGAAACCCAACGGAATTCATTCTTTTCACCGTTTTCTGAAGAAAATCTTCGGGGGTCTGCCCGCCTGACGAAAAATTTTCGATTCTGGCGAAGTTAAGACAACAGGCAACATGATCTTACATGTTGTCATACAGTTGTTTATGTGATTTTGCGGAAATTATTGTTCCACGTGGAAAGAGATCACTTTTGAATGGCCGCGAGAATAATTGCGGCTTTTTTCGGTCCGACAGCCGTCTCCAGCTCTCCGGCAGAGGCTTCTCTCATTTTTTTTACCGACCCGAATTTTTTCAGAAGGAGCTCTTTGGTCTTCTCTCCTATGCCGGGTATTTCGTCAAGAAAAGACCTGTTCATTTTTGAACTTCTCTTTCCGCGATGAAAATTTATTCCGAACCTGTGCGCTTCATTACGGAGGTGCTGAATAATTTTCAGGGTTATGCTGTTTTTGTCAAGGTATAAAGGAACAGAGTCTCCGGGGAAATATATCTCTTCAAGTTTCTTGGCAATCCCTATCACCGTCAGCCTGCCCCTGAGTCCGAGGGCATCAATACTTTTCACCGCGGACGAGAGCTGTCCCTTGCCACCGTCTATGACCACCAGCTGGGGAAGCGACTTCTCTTCATCAATCATTCTTCTGTAGCGCCTGTATATTACCTCCTCCATCGAGGCAAAGTCATCAGGACCGCTGACTGTCCTGATATTGAAGTGCCGGTATTCCCTGTTGCTGGGCCTGCTGTTGCGGAACACCACGCAGGCCGCCACGGCAGACTCGCCCTGGATATTGGAGTTGTCAAAACATTCGATATGGGTTGGGAGTACGGGCATATGGAGGTCTTTTTTGACCTTTTCCATGTTACGTTCCGTCCTGTTCTCCTTTGATTTTTCAGCGGCCTTTTTCTGCCTTTCAAGCCTGAAAAAGACGGCGTTGCGGGTTGCAAGCTCCAGAAGCTTATGCCTGTCGCCACGCTGCGGAACAGAGTATTTCACCTTTTCAAGCAGGATATCGGGCATAAAGGGCACAATGATCTCCGGAGAATCGCTTGAGACTCTCTGCCGGATCTCGGTTACGGTAGTTGACAGAACCGATTCCTTCTCTTCTTCCAGCCTGATTTTCAACTCAATGGAGTATGTCTGGACGACTGCTCCCGTCACCACTTTCATGTAAGTAATGAACATGGATGATTCGTCTAACGAGACTCCGAAAACATCCACATTGCGGACAGATGTATTGACAACCACCGACTTGCTGCGGTAACGGGCAATCATCTCAAGCTTCTCCTTGATCTTCTGGGCCTCTTCAAACTTAAGCTCCGAGGCATATCTCTTCATGAGTCCCTCCAGGTGGCCGGTGACGCTCCCTACATCTCCCCTGATTATCTGCTTTATCTTGTCAATCTGATGATTATACTCCTCTTCATTTATCAGGCCAACGCAGGGAGCCTTGCAGTTTCCGATATGATATTCAAGGCATACCTTGAACTTGCCCTCTTCAATTCCCCTGGTGTTGAGGGGTAGCGGGCACGTTCTTATCTGGAAGAGCTGCCGTATCAGTTCGAGAAGTGTACGGACCGCCGGAACTGAGGTATAAGGACCGTGGTATGAGGAACCGTCAGCTATCAGCTTGCGAGTCAGGAACACCCTCGGAAAGTGCTCATTCTTAATGCATATCCACGGATATGTCTTGTCGTCCTTCAGGAGGATATTGTATCTCGGCTGATGCTTCTTTATAAGGCTGTTCTCAAGCAGCAGCGCGTCTGATTCACTGTCTACCACGATGTGTCGAAGCTCTGCGGCACGGGAGAGCATCACCTGAGTTTTGCCCGACTGGTTCTTCGAGAAGTATGAGGAGACGCGTTTGCGCAGGCTGCGGGCCTTACCGACGTACAGTATTGCTCCTGAGGCATCGATAAACTGGTAAATACCCGGCCTGTCAGGAAGCAACGGAACAGTTGATTTTATGGTCTCTTTATCAGGCAACTGAAGTCAAATCGGTCTGCATTCTGCCCAAAGGTAGAAAATAGAATTATTGAACAGCAATATGAACGGATTATCAGGCGATGTGAAGGCTGTTATCTGGGCAGACGAAGACGGGTAAAGGGTCCGTGGATGTGATTGGCGATAGGTCTGGGCGTCTTGTAAACGCATGATCTACAATACTATAACCGCTACGCGGCAGGGTTTGGGTGGACGGCCATGATCTAATCGGGTAGGATGCGGCTCGCGCCGCAGTCCCCCCACACCACCGGGCATACTCATCGTACCACGGCGGTTTCTATTAACTTTTAACATTAAACTTCAAAGATAAGGATTGTAGCCCTACATGGGCGAACCACCTAAGATTCATCGCATTGCTGACGGCCTTTTTGTTAGATAGCTGCCACCATTCTCCCTTACTCTCTCCTACGCTCTCTTTAAGTTTACATAATCAACAATCCTTTCCATTAAGTCCTCTGTCA
>DZBJ01000086.1 GCA_022736275.1 Rikenella microfusus
TCATTATTCGCACTCAAATGCGGAGTGGAGAGATACCAGTCAAATTCTTCTGTCGGCAAAAAGAGTGTCAAGTTTCTATCCGACGGTGAGCCGGGATCGTCATAGACGACGACCGAGATAGGCGTATCGACACTGCCGGTTGTCACGCCATCATAGAAATATTGAGACGACTTGGCTCTGCCGAAGTAGAAGGTGGCATTCACATCATCTGTCCCTACTCCGGTGCCGTTGATATCGGCTTGCGGCGGTACAGTGCCGGTGTAGTTGGAGTCAACGGTGATATTGACATCACTTTCTGGCACCCTGAATGGATTGACGCTTCCGTTCATATCGCGCACATAGTTGAACATCAGCCGCTGTGATTCGTTGGCATCGTTCCATACGATCGAGTGGGTACCGTTGGCTTCGTCGCTTCCTCCAAATCCAAGGAGTGTCTGGTCGGGAATATCATGTTTGATGACCGCGTTGCCCGTCGGGTGTCTGCTTGGCTGTGAAACATTCCACTCCGTGATATTGAGATCGACGCTGACGGGATTTTCATAAAATTGATATACTGTGCCATTGGCTTCCGCAAAATCCACTCTGAAATTTTGCGTGATACCGCCAAGCACATTGCGTGCACTGATATTTACATCCAGATGTGCCGACATATTGAGGTCATTGGAGAGATAGGTGAAGTTGCCGTCTGCGTGGTTGTGCAGACTGATGCCGGTCACTGCGAAATGTTCCGGTATGAATGTCATATTTTGATCTCCGCAGAGATAGGAGCCAAACGGTATAGTCAGGTCCACGAGACCATTGTTGAATATCTGTCCGTCAGCACACGAAGCGGGGGTATCGTCGCTATCATCGCTCGACCACTCTTTATCTTCCAAATGCGCCCCTGCTTTTCCTACATCGTCAAATATGAGTCCTACGGCAGAAGTATTGTTATCACTTACTCTCTTGCTAATACCGTCATCAAAGTAGAAATCCGTAGGACTCAAAGAGAGTGTTCCCGCCATCCTATGCCCCGTATCGGGGACATCATTCCTAAAATAGAGTGTCTGGTTGATATCTATGTTCTCTTTTGTTTGATTGTAATCAACCGTAGGAATACTGCTCCAATCATTGGCATCAGCCCTAAAGTTATAATCCACGCCCGATCGGAGCAAAAGCAGATCCACTCCGCTCGGCGGAGTAAATACGAACTTATCGGGGCGTACAGCGAACTGGTCAGTGCTGTTGCAGATACGCCATTTCGGAACGACAGCATCTTCTGCCTTACAGCCTAGCTCATTGCCTGGTCCTGAGTTGGTGGTGCAGTTCGTATCATTTTGGAGTGTGTAAACGGTGCCGTTAAAGGTGGAACAAAATCTAAATCCGGCGACCACGACACGCGCTGCATTCGGTACAGTGAAAGACGCAGTTTTTGTAAGTTCGGTGCGAAGATTCAGCTCTGCATAATTATTGGGTCCGGGTATCAAGATACCGTCACCGTAGAGTTTGATCTCTACTGTGCTGTTGACATCTTTGAGTTCGGTTGCCGTCAAATTCTGATCCAGGTTCGCTATAGTAAGGTTGAACTCTTTGCCGGAGATCTTGGTCGAGATATTCTTGTCATCAAAGAGTCCATTGCTGTCGGTATCTCCCCTGAAAGTATCCCACGCATCAAATGGACCCGTAGGATATTCGGTTGTCGGGATCTCTATGCGGCAGGGATCAAGGATGACATCGTAGTGCCTGTCACCGTCATTATAGTGTGCGACATAGTTGAGAGACTCCATCCAGTCGCAAGGATTGAATCCCATACTGAACATCGAGTAGGAGTGGAGCTGATAGTGCGAAGAGGCATCTGCCGGTCCGTATGGACTGCCTAGAGGATATGAGATCGCTTTGCCGCCAAAAAGGCTCACATCCATACCGAGCGCTCCGGCATTCCAGCCGCTATTTATCTTAGTCGCATCGGCTACAAACACATCATTCTGATCTAAGACATTGTAGGTTCCCATAAAACTCCAGCTAAACATACTCGTCTTATGCACCTCATCTACGCTGACATCGGTAACCGGGTCGGTTGACCAGATCGGGACTTTGATATCATTCATAAAACCAAATCCGCCGCAGTTGAGCATATTGAATTTGAAACCGCCGGACTTGATGGTGTCATAGCACATTTGGCACTCGCCTAGACCTGTATTGTTGGCATCGTTCGTTCCCATAAAAGTAGGGTTATTGCCGTTGATCGTGATCGGTCCTTCTGCCGTGATACCGCCCCATAGCTCCCAGTTGGCGGAGTTGTTGTTGAGCGTCACAGAACCCTCGACATAGATATATGCCTTCATATCAGCAGTACCGCCGCCGCTGCTGAGATCTACGAGATCTCCCTCCACATAGATGAAGAGGTTTCCGGCATTGCTCCCGGGAGCAGTATTGGTCGCCAAATTGTTCATTGCGATCGCATAGTCGTTGTGGACGAAGATACGCACCAGTCCGCCATTGGGCAGGATGATTTCGTTATTGTTTCCATCGATACGGATCGAGTCGAAGTAGTAGTCCCCCGGTTCAAACGAAAGCGTATAGCCCCCATTGACATAGAGGTTGCCAAGCTGCATCACCTTGGTGCTAGAACTGCTATAGGTAGTCTGCGGATTGAAATGGATTGTAGCGTTTCCATTATTTGCAGTATAAGAGATATTGCCATAGTCTGACAGAGTAAGCTCAGTCGGATCGAGCGGAACATTATTTGTACCCGTAAGCGTACTTGGCAAAAATGTATGGCTATAGCGGTTGGTCGGCGGATCGACACGCTCACAGCTCACCTGAACGCCATTGCAAGTATAGCTCTCGTCACACATGATAGAACCGGTGATCTCATTCTCCGGATAGGCGATATATCCTGTACCGCACACCTCTTCATTGTTGCCGTTGGCATAGAGGTGTTCATAAGTCGTCAATACGCTTCCGAAAACATCGCAGACATACTGATTTTGGTATGGCGGCTGACCCGTAGAGGCTTGGACGGTGATCGTCACGGTCGCCGTATCGCTGTTCGGGATAAAACCGCCGTCCCTAATAGTATAGTCGAAGCTATCCGTGCCGGTATATCCGGCAGCAGGAGTATAGGTGAAGACTCCGGTAGAGTTATTTGTAGCCGACAATGTCCCATGCGACGGCGTCCCCCAATTGGAGACAGAGATGCCGCTCCCTGTATCATTGGTGAAGACATTACCCGTCAAAGCCGTTTCATAGGGAGTGGTGAAGGAGTCATCATTGGCTGCAAGAGCTTGTGAATCGTCATTGGTGAT
>DZBJ01000027.1:0-2809 GCA_022736275.1 Rikenella microfusus
TCATTGCTGTAGACCCTGTGAGCGCAGCTTATAATGAATTCGGGGATGACCGGGTTGACCTTCCCGGGCATGACAGAGCTGCCGGTCTGTTTCTTCGGGATAGTCATGGCGCGGGTACCGTGGATGTCCGATGCCAGCAGGCGTAGGTCGTTCGCCATCTTCTCCATGGTGACCGCATGAGCCTTTATGATGCCGTGCACTTCAACCAGAGGATCAAGGTTGGAGGTGGCGTCGGAGAGGTTCTCTCCACGTGTGACAGGGAGCCCTGTCAGTTGTTGCAGCATGGGCACAACTTCCGACACGAAGTATTTCGGTACGGTTATGGATGTGCCGATGGCTGACCCGCCGAGACTGACCACCTTGATACGTTCAAGGCACTTTGACACCCTCCACCAGTCGCGCGACAGTGCATCGCTGTAGCTGCTGAAGAGGCGGCCGAAGGTTGAAGGGACCGCCTCCTGCATCTGGGTATAGCCGATACGCAGGGTGTTCCGGTATCGCCTTTCAAGCTCCTCCATCGATTTCCGCAGCTCATTGACGGCATTTTCCAGCTCCGTCAGTAGTTGCATCGCCGCCACCCGGAGTGCGGTGGGAACAACATCATTGGTCGACTGAAAGATATTGGCATCTTCGATGGGGTCAATAAGGCTGTAGTCACCCGGCTTATGGCCCGTGAGTTGCAGGGCCCGGTTGGCTATGATCTCATTCATATTCATGTTGATGCTGGTACCTGCCCCTCCGGAGACGGCCGGAACGATGAAATGTTCAAAGTGCCTGCCGGTTGAGCACTCCTCCGCTGCGGCTGCGAGGGCTTCAAGGTTTTCTGTACCGGGTACCCTGATATTCATCCCTTTGAGGTCATATTGCTTAGAGGCCTCAGCGAAAAATCGGGCGGCAGTAAGGTAGCATGCCTTTTTTGTCAGAGCCATGGCCCTGTACCATTCTGAAAAGAAAGGAGTGGTGTCAGGAAAATTCTCACGGGCCCTGAGCGAATGAATGCCGTATAAAGCGTTGTCATCCAGCTCTTTTTCTCCTATGAAATCCTTCTCCTTTCGCATCACTGTTTTATGATTACTGTGCTGATCGCTGAAGTCTCATTCCTCTGCTGACTCCGGAAGAGACAGTTTTCGGGCCCTGGCTTCGGCCTCTATATCTTCACTCTTTTTTTGCAGCTCGTCTATCGAGATGATCTTTGCCCTCTTCTCGGTGGGAGGATTAAGTTTCTCCGATTTTTCAAATTCAATGACCTGTTTCTGGATCTCCTCCGGCAGCTCCTTTTCGCTCTTAAGAACGAGATCAATAAACTCCTTCTGGAAGAACTGGTCAACCTGGATTCTTCTTTTGGTCGTATGTGCGAATTTGCCTATGATGCGGCAGATGCTGTCGCGGTCCTCGGGACTCAGTTTGTCAGCGAGATCGTACTCCTCAATCTTTTTCAGGGAGAGAATGACAGGCTCGAGAGAGTCGAGGGTGATTACAAAGACGTCATAGTCGCCAAGGCGGTAAGTAAGTTGCTTCAGCTTGTCGATGGTGTTTGTGGGAACGACCAGGAACATTGACTTCTTTACGCTATCCTGGCTGGCATATTTCTTCAGGTTCTCCGCCTGCGCCTTAATATAGAGCGGGAAGTTAGACAGGTCGTCGTTTGCCGGGCTCTTGGCATCGAAAATGATATACTCACCGCTGATCTCGATGGTATTGTCGGGATTACCCCTGAAGGGCACCTTATCTATGTAGTTCACATGGTTGACGTCGCAGATCCTGATGATGGTATTTTTAACATCGGCCTCGTGTTCGGTCCACTGCCTCTTCATTGCCTCGAAGCGGTCAGCTGCTTCCCTGACGCGGTCTTCGTTCAGTTTTCTTCGTTCGGACTCGAAGCTCTCCTTGGTCTGGTTCAGCCGCGCGATGTTCTCGTTGTAGGTTCTGACGTTATCCTCTTTTGTAGCTTCGAAGCCCGCAATTTTTTTCGTAAGCTCATTAATGGTGGCGGAGTGTTCCCTCATGCGGCCGTTAAGCTCTTCAAGGCTGGCATCCTTTCGGGCAGCAAGGAGCTCGATATCTCTTACCTTCTGTGTAAGGTTTTCATTGCGGGCGGAGATGTCTGTGAGGCGGTTCCTGAGTTTTTCAATGTTATCCCTGTTGGCCTCCATCTCCCGTGCAAGAGCCCTGTACTCCTCATAGGCATCAAAGCTGAGGGTTCTGACTTTCCTCCAGTGAAAGAGCCTCTGCCAGAAGCTTATATCCTTTATCTGTGCAAAAAACAGGTTAAGTTTCTCCATGTGTTTGTGTTACAGGTGTTTCTTCAGTTCTTCTACAGAGGTGACTGCATGTATATTGCTGTATTTCTTCTCTCTGGCTGCCTGGACCAGTGCGCCGGACACCAGGATCTTTTTTTCTCTGAAGAGAGTGCTTAGTCTATCCAGGTAGTCTGCAGGCTTTGTGAAAGAGAGTCCGGTCACCGCTCCGGTGATGAGGATATCAGGATACCATCGCTCCACAATGTCAACCAGGGCATTGACCGGAGTGGCCTGTCCGAGGTACAGTGTTTCATGTCCTGCTTTCCGGACGATGTAAGTATAGAATAATAGCCCCATCTCATGCAATTCACCTTCGGGAAGATACATGATTACCTTTTTCCTGTCAGGTTTTTCCGGAGGCGGCAGCGAATCAACGGCGGTGACAAGTCTTCTGCGGATGATGTTTGTGACGAAGTGCTCTCCGCCAATGTCAATTGATCCCGTTTGCCACATGAAGCCCACCCTTCTCAAAAACGGAAACACAACCCCTGTGATTGTCTCTTCAAAAC
>DZBJ01000027.1:2909-43048 GCA_022736275.1 Rikenella microfusus
GATCCCGGTCAGTTTTTCAAGATCGGATATTCTGTAACGGTCCATAATTTCAGCTTTCCCGGTATAAAAATAATCTTTTGTATTGATTTGGCGGTAATTTATTGAACAAAAAAGCGACGCGCACTCTGCGCGTCACGGATTACAAATGGATCATTTCCAGATGCCTGTCGGCAGCAGAACCTCATAAACAGGATATATAACACCGCCTCTACATCTGCGTCTGCAATGGTGTCGTTAATTAAATCCGTTAAGGCTGTTTCAGTCTCTTCAGGGGTACGAACCGCACCGGTTATGCCACGGTCAGCGATCTGGCTGTCGACCATCCGGTTGCGGGCCTTCTCATACTGGTCCGTCTTTTGGTAATCCATCACTCCTGAAAACAAAATCAATGCAATTATCAGTGATTTGATTATCAGAACATGAAGGTATATGTATATTTAAGCAGCACAGTTCTTCCTGCAGAATATGGAAGTCTGGGATTTTCCCGCGCCAGATCTGAATTAAGCCCTTCATCATAGACTATATACAAATCGTTGCCTTCACGTGGGTTGTATCTGAAGCGGATATTTGTAACAACCTTATCAATTGCCGTATTGTACTGAATATAAGCTGATAGTGAGGTTTTTGTCGTCATAGTCAGCAATCCCCTTATGCCAAGGATATGGTTAGTAAAACTCATTGTCCCGGAAGAGAGATTTACGTAGTCGAAATAATAAGTAAGTCCAAGGTCAAAACCGGCTCCGATACTAAGCTTAGGCAAAGCGGAGAAAGAAAGTCTCCATCCGTCGTAGAAACTACCTCCTTCAGCAGATAACTCATAGGACAGGGCATGAGCACCCGATGAGCCGTATGAGGCACTCAGATAACCAAATGAATATCTTCCGGGAGCAACAGAAGCCTGCTCATTTCCAAGTATCAGTGTATCCACAAGATCTTCAAGAAACCATGTGGATGAAAGGTTTCCGGAAAAGCCCTTCTTCGCCTCAAATTGCCATTTCAGTATGCCGCTTGTTGTCTCATGCAGACCGGTCAAAGTATTCCATAGATCATAAGCCGTCAGCGAAATCGCATGATACCTTAAAAAAGTTTCTCTCTCAGGCAGCCATCCATACTGCAAAATTGTTCTTACGCCCTGGTAATTGTCCTTTACTTCAAATCCAACCCCGGGATTGAAACTTTTGCCTGACCATGTATATAATAAATCATAGGCAAATCCTTTTATTTTCCTCCTCTGCCATTCGAATAAAAACCTGGAGGGTGCGAGATCGAAGATTTTATTGACAGAATCCTGTTCAAATGTCTGAGCCCATTTAACCGTCATAAATTCATCACCGGTAACCCTGAACTGTCCGTCGAGTCCGTAGGCAGCATTATAATTGCCGTTCATTCCGAGTCGGCTTGTGACCATACCGCCGACATATGAGTTCGGGTTGAAGACACTTCTTTTTGTTCTGAAGACGCCGAAGTTTTCTGAGGGATTCTCCTTAAAAGCGGCTGTCTGCATGTCAAGAATTCCAACATCCCATTTATCTATTCTTCCGGTCACTCTGACCCCTCCGTAGATTCTGACGGGGTATCCGTCATATAAGCCTATTCTGCGGCTGTAGAACAGGTTGTTTCCACCAAGAAAGGAGAAATCAAAAACATCAGCCTTTTCCTGGAAGAAGACTCTTTTTTCAGGAAAGTAGAGTGAGTATCTTGTCAGGTTAATTTTCTGCTCATCTGCTTCAACCTGCGCGAAATCAGTGTTGACGGTAAGATCGGCAGTCAGGTTATTTGTTATGCTGTACTTGGCATCGAATCCGGCATCGAATTTAAACTTCGATTTCATGATATATCCTGTCTGGGAGTCATCGAGCTCATTAATCTGGCCAATACCGCCTGTGACGTAGGGAGTTACGTAAAGAGGTTTTTCCGGCTTAATTCCGGTGAATTCCATCATTCTGGTCATTGACGGCTTCCATATTGCATTGGCGATATCCGGAGAGATCGCCGGAAAACTTGCCATCTCCGCTTTTACGGGACGATAACTTGCCACAGTAATACCCATGATGGTTTTGTTTTCCTTTACCTGGAACCTAAGGCTCGAAAAGGGAATTCTTATTTCAGTTGACCAGCCATTTTCCACAATTGAGGATTTGACATCCCAGAAAGTGTTCCAGCTGAAACTCATATCAGTGTTTGAATCCACAACATCATTCTGAAGGGTTCCTTCTGAGCGTAATCCGTTGGGGTTGGTCCAGAACATAACTGCATTCTGCCTGTCATTGAATGTATCAATAACCAAACCCAGCCAATCGCATTTAGGGGAATTGTAATCCCTTTTTTTGCTGAAAGCCCTCATATCATCCGGATTTTTATAGTTGATAATGCCGGATACATACAAATAATTATTATCATATGCGATCTTAACTACAGTTAACTCTGACGGCACGTTTCCGAACACTGGCATATGCATAATCAATGGCAAAGCTGCAATTTTCTGCCAGGCTTCTTCATCGGGCACACCGTCGAATACAAGATCGCCTGACAATCCCTGCACAACCATCAGTTCCTGTGGCCAGGCATTCACACATGATAGCAGCAGCAATACCTGCATAACTCTTTTTAAAAATCCTGTACCAGGAGCTTTAGATTTCTTCATTGGTTACACCTGGGAATAATAATTATTGCAGAACAATCTGTACCGGGGAGTGATGAAAAGTAAAATTAGACTATTATGATACTATAGTCAAATTTATTTTGTTCAGGTATATTGCTCATAGTCTCGTGCACGTGGTTTTTATTATTTTCACATTATGAAACCCACATGTATTCCATACACTTACATTTATGAATATAATGCTCGAGCATGTGGGTTCTCCCGCTCAAGCGGGACAAGCTATCCGACCTTTAAAATATAAATTATATACGGATGAAAAAACTGGTCATACTGACAGGTGCCGGCATGAGTGCCGAGAGCGGCATCAGGACATTCCGCGACAGCGGTGGACTGTGGGAGCAGTACCGCGTTGAAGATGTTGCATCAATTGATGCCTGGCATCGCAATCCGGATCTTGTCCAGAGGTTTTACAATGAGCGCAGGAGGCAGCTGGAGATGGTTGAACCCAATGCCGGGCACACGGGGCTGGCAGCTCTGGAGAAGTTATTTGACGTGGAGATTATTACCCAGAATGTAGACAATCTTCATGAAAGGGCCGGCAGTACGAAGGTGCTGCACCTGCACGGACAGCTGACCCAGGCACGCAGCAGCCTTAATCCGGCAATGATAACTGATCTCGGATACCGTGACATACTCCCGGGTGAAAAGGCAGCCGACGGTACTCCGCTCCGCCCGAACATTGTCTGGTTCGGCGAGGCTGTCCCGGCCATGGAGAAGGCAGCGGATATAGCCTCCTATGCTGATATCTTTGCCGTTATAGGGACTTCACTGAATGTTTATCCGGCGGCAGGATTAATTCACTATGTGGCAATGATCACACCTTTGTTCATAATTGACCCCAAACCGGTGACCATTTACTCTGATCATACAATTGATTATATAGCCGAAGGAGCCGGAAGGGGAGTGGCGATTCTTAAAGAGAAACTGCAAGTTTTTCTTTAAGAAACAAGTTGAAAGTTGAAAGTCAAAAGTCAAAAGACAAAAGACAAACTTGCATGACGAACTGTTAATTAATGCTAAACATAAGCCCGGAAAGGTCTTCGTGTGACGAAAATGCATAAATTTCAGACCAAAATCTGAAAAAGCGATGAAAAAGATTCTACTCTCCCTCGTGGCAGTACTGATGATTACCAGCGGGACCGATGCCCAACACGGCAAGGTCACCGACCGCATCATTGAGCTTGGCACAACTGATAACCAGGCTATGCGCCATCTTGATGTCATCTCTAACCGTTTCGGCGGAAGACTCATTGGCTCGGATGCCTATGAGAATGCAGCCGAATGGTGTGCCTCTGAGTTCAGAAAATGGGGCATGGAGGTGATTATGGATGAGGCCGGAACCGTGCCGGTAGGCTTTAACCGCGGACCATGGTTCGGCAGAATGCTGTCTGATAACGGAATGGTCCTTCATTTTGCCACACCTTCATTTACATCAGGTACGAAGGGTGTTCAGCGCGGTCATGTACTTCTGGAGCCAAAGAGCAAGGAAGAGTTTGAGCGGATGAAGGGGGCTCTCAAGGGTGCATGGGTACTCATAGGAGGGAAGAACAACGGGTGGCCGATCGACTGGTCGGAGAGTGCCGATTCGGCAAGGGCTCTGATCATGGTCTACAATGACTCGGTAGCGAAGATAAACCGCGAGATCATGCGCGAGAACATGATGAACAGGACCAGTCCGCCGAAAGAGCTGCACCCCCTGAAGGAGGAGCCGGCCCTCTTCTACAGGGAGATGTGTGAAGCAGGTATACTGGGAGTGATTCAGTCATCGGAAGTGCCAATCAGGGCTCTGTATGACAGGAAGAACCTTGATAAGATGACTTTTGAGACCCTTCCTACTGTATGTGACATAAAGCTTGATGAGGATCAGTACGAGGTGATAGCTGAGATGGCCAGAGAGAGACAGTATTTTCTTCTGGAATTCGATATTCGCAACCATTTCAAGCCGGGACCGGTGAAGTATCATAATGTAATTGGGGTTATACGCGGTAGTAAGTACCCCAATGAATACGTCATGCTTGGCGGGCATCTTGATGCCTTCGACGTGGCAACGGGTGGTGTTGATGACGGATCAGGACTGAGTCCGACGATGGAGGTGGCGAGGTTGATAATGGCTGCCGGAGGAAAACCTGAGCGGACCATTCTCGCTTGTCTGTGGGCCGGGGAGGAGTTTGGTCTGCTGGGTTCAAAGCACTGGGTAGAGAGCAACATGGAGAAGCTTCCGAATATTTCCAACTATTTCAATCGTGACGGAGGACCAACACCGATAACGGGGATTACTGTTCCGGAGGCCATGTATGATGATTTTGAAAAGATATGCAAGCCGCTTAACAGCATAAATCCTGATTTCCCTTTCACACTGAAGAAAAGAACTGATGCTCCGCGTCCGCGACCGTCAACTGCAGGAGGCTCCGACCATGCCCATTTTGCAATGAACGGTGTTCCGACACTCCGGTTTGATGAATCCGATGTGAAAGGTTACAACTTTAATTACGGTGAGATATGGCATACCGAGCGTGATACCTATGACAAGAGCATTGCCGAATACCAGGAGCATACCTCTGTTGTCACTGCTGTCATAGTGTACAGTCTGGCCAATCTTGACCATCTGCTGTCAAGGAAGGACCTTTATGAGGAAAAATAACAAAAGGTTGTTTTCCTGATCTGAATATGCCTAAATTTATAGGGTATTTGATACCCTATGAACTGCCTTGTAACCGGTGCCAACGGATTTATCGGGCAAAGGCTCGCCGAGCGACTCTCTTCTGAAGGTCACCGGGTCAGATGCCTTGTCCGTTCTCCTGACAAATTCAGCTTCCTGAGCATTCTTCCAGGTGTAACTTCTCAAATTGGCAATCTCGATGATGCTGATGCCCTGGCAGAAGGGGTCAGGGGTTGTGATACAGTCTTCCACCTGGCAGCCTTTGCCAAGCCATGGTCAAAGGACAGGAGTCTGCCTTACCGGGTCAATGTGACCGGTACGGAGAACCTGCTTAAAGCTTCCCTCAAGGCAGGAGTAAGGCGCTTCGTCTTTACCTCGTCAGCGGCTGTGATTGGACCTGCTCCCGGCGTTGAACCCATTGATGAGGCTTTTCCGCGGACCGTTCCCTGGTTCAATGAGTATGAGGAGACCAAGGCTGAGGCAGAGGAGCTGGTCAGGTCGTTTAACAGGAACGGACTTGAGACGATAATCGTAAATCCGCCCCGTGTTTACGGTCCTGGTCCGGTGAACGAGAGCAATGCCTTGACAAGGATGATTCAGCTCTATGCAACCGGCAAATGGCATATCATGCCTGGCGACGGCACCTGTGTGGGTAGTTACGTGTTTGTCGACGATGTGGTAAGCGGGCATATCCTGGCTGCACTTCATGGCCGGCCGGGGCACCGTTATGCCCTTGGCGGAGAGAACCTCACTTTCAGGCAGTTTTTTGATGCCCTGGCGGAGCTTACCGGCAGGCGCCACTGGCTCTTCCCACTCCCTGTCAGTATAATGGTGGCTGTGGCGAAGACTATGGAGTGGCAGGCTGCAATCACCGGAATACCTCCCCTGATCACTGCTCCATGGGTAAGGAAATACCTCAATCACTGGGGTCTGAACAGTCGAAAGGCAATGACTGATCTGGGTTACAACATAACTCCCTTTCGAGAAGGGGTGAAGATCACACTTGAGTGGCTGAGGAAGGAAGGAGAGCTTAAATGAATCCTGTCAGAAGTCCATATGCCATAGTCACCGGGGCCAGTTCCGGCCTTGGGAAAGCCTTTGCGGAGGAGCTGGCAAGACGCGGGCATAACCTTCTGCTTGTTTCTCTGCCGGGTACCGGACTGCCGGTGCTGTCAGATGAACTTCATTCGCGTTATAATGTGGAGGTGAAGTTCATCGAGACTGATCTGATGCGGGCTGAGGCGCCGGGCGAGATCAGAAAGTATGTTGCGGATCAGAACCTGGAGGTTGATCTGCTGATCAACAATGTTGGCATTGGCCATGGGGGAGCAATTGGAGATTACAGTGAAGCAGCAGTTGAGGAGAGCGTTTTTCTGAACATGAGGTGCACCACGCTGATGACGAATCTTTTTACTGAGGAGCTTAAGAAGAGGGACCGGGCATATATTCTGAACATGGGCAGTTTCGGCGGATTGCTGCCAATGCCTTACAAGAGCATCTATTCAGCAACCAAATCGTATATATACCATTTCTCCCTTGCCATAAGAGAAGAGTTACGCAGCGATGGCATCAGCGTCAGTGTTGCCATGCCCGGGCCGGTACTCACCAATGCACATGTCAGGGAGCGCAGCAGCCGTCTTGGCTTCATTTCAAGATCGAATGTCATTGAGGCCGACAAAGCTGCAGCTTACATGATCAGGATGATGTTCAGGGGCAAAGGTGTAATCCTTCCCCGCTGGACCATCAGGGCTTCCTATGCCGTTGGCTGTTTTCTTCCTTACAAGCTGTTGCTTGTCATGCTGGGCAGGATCTTCAGGGGAGTACACTGAGGTATCTTTACCTGATACCGTTTCATTGTCGGACAGGTCACAACATATTCATTTCAGTGAAGGTGATGTTTTGGGGGATAACAAAATATTTTTCATCAACAGGGACATTGGTTTTCACTGATGTGGCTTCCTGTTTCGATAGGTAAGCGCCCATTTTAAAATCCATCAGCATCATTATTCCTTTCCATATCAGCACCTTGCCCATCTCTCCCTTGATGACGGTGCATTCCTTGCCGAGGAATGTTTCCGTTCCGTCCCTGACCATTCCCATCTTTTCATAAGTTGATATCGTGAACGATTCCATATCCCCCTTTGATGCTTCCTTGATCCAGGAGAGCAGGGGATTCTTCATTTTCATTCCCTCACCGGGCTGATCGGGATCCCACATGTACTGGTAATCGCCATAAGAAACCACCCATGATCTGGTTGTTTCACCTTCCTGGGTTATCTCAGAATACACTGCTGTTTTCATGCCGTAGTCATCAATGTACTGTACCGATGTACCGGTTTTATCACCGGAGTACTTATACTCCACTATACCCGATTTGAAGCTGAAGGGTTTGGGGGTGGACTCCTGGCCTGCTGCTCTTTGCAGGACAAGCAAGATGCCGAATGTGAGAACTAAAACTTTTTTCATGATTGTGATTTTAATATTATAAGGGTTTCTTTTTTCTGGTTACCTGCCATGTGAAGGTCATCTCCTTTCTTCGAACGGATGATCCATTCGAATCATCAATTACCTTTCTGCCGTCTCCTCCGAAAAAGGTTGTTCCATCGCCGAATTTGACCAGAAGATCGGGTTTAATTATAGGTATTTCCTCTTCTTCATACAATTCTGCATTCTCCGGCAGAGCGACTCCAATATCCTTCAGGTATTTTTTAATTGATTCTGTGGAGCTTTTGATTGTGGGATCCGGGATAGGATCTTCAACCGGACAGGCACAGAAAGTATCTTCTTCTGTGTCGGTTTCTGTCTTGTCAATTGTTTCGTGTCCAGGAGGAGGCGGAGGCTTCCACCAGCTCTCAGTGTGTGTATCAACCGTCTCTTTCCAGGTGAATTCGACTGGGAAGCCATCGAGGTCCATCTTTATTACTTTACCTGTCGTCAGATCTGAAGTCATGACTATATGGGTTTGCAGCAATATTTCCTTGATTGACAGTTTTTGATCCGCAGCAATCTTGTTTTTCAGGACAGTGGTTCTGGAACCCTGGTCTGAGCCAATGGCAGAGCGGTAATCCTTGCTTCTTAACATTGCATTGAAAGAGGATAGGTTTATGTCAAGCGGACGGTAATATTCATATCTCAGGTTCAGGGCTTCCACATCAAATGAATTTTCCAGTTGTAAGGGCACGTAAAATACAGCTTCGCGGCTCTCATCCAGGTTGTGTGTACTTTCACTTACTCCCCAACCGTTATCCTCCTCAAAGGAGCTCCTTTCGGTTTTTTTATAGCTGCCGGTTGTTTTTAGTATTGCATCAAAGGTGCATACTATAGGGAACTTCTCGTCCGCAACCAACTCATCAGGCAATGTGTTTTCATATGGGTATTTATCCGGAGGAAGGATATCACATGAATTATAAACCTTCAGCACTTCAAAACCATCCTCCTTGTCGATAGGAGGCTTGTATGTCACCCTGACTGTTCCGTCACCGATATTGAAAACCTTACGGTCAGGGCCAAAATTGCAATCCTCGCCGTTAAGGATAGTACCAAGAGAAATATGAACTACAATCCTGTTGAACTCTCTAGATGAATTGCCCTTAGCATCCTCGAATCCGGAAAGTATGATTTCACAGGTGTCGTTCTCGCATATCTCGTCAGGTGTCGGAATTTTAGCGTCACATCTAATTGGTTTTCTTTCAAATTCTTCAAAAACTGGATTAAGCGACTTTGGTGTTTTTAGCTTGTTGAAGAGCGCCCGTGGATCGTTTATTGTATTTTCTAAGGACCATTGAGTGACCAGCTCCGGGGTGTTGCCATTATAATAAAGTCGGAGTTCCATTCTGGCAATGACAGGTTTTTTATAATCCTCGGTGTACTCTATGATACGGCCACCCTCCAGATTAGCCTCATAACTTCCTTTAAATATGTACTCCGGTGGTTTATCAGTCTCCGGGTTATAGAAGATCGGTGATAAAAAGTAAAAGCAGGGGTTAGTAAATCTTTCTCCCATGAACACTGACATAATGGAAGGGTAGCAATACCATTTGTCAGGCGGATCCAGATAATTACATTTTTCGAGTGCTGCATTCAGGTCCGGATCATCTGAGACCCAAAGGAATTCTCTGTCTCCGAGATATTGTTTCATACAGTCATTCCACTCATGCAAACGGTCCTCATAGTCAGGATTATGAGGATTAAGGAACTCTATCAGCAGGCCATGACGGAGGCAGCTTTCACATTTTCTCTGCGCGATTGAATTGAACTCTGAAGTGACTGTAAAAGCAAAAAGTAATAATAAGGTTGAAATTCCGGATGGTTTCATATTTAATTTCAGGACTTTCATCTTTATAGATTATTTTATCATCGGTTTCTGTAAGGTCATAAGGAGTTATCAGGGCTGGTTAACTCGAAAGTTGCCTGGACTACTGTATTTCCGGCGCTGACACTGCCGGGCCCCCATCCAATAGATCCTTCTATCTCTGTCTCAATGGTGAACTTTCCTTCATCAAATCTGCCATAGACCATCATCTCTCCTCCTGCAGCTCCTATGCTGCCATGTACTCCCAGACCCACTTGAACACCAAAACCTGTCTCTGGCTTCCATGTCATACCAACCATTATCCCCTGACCGACATTCAATTCAAACTCATCTGTAATGGGATTCCATTCGAAACTTATGATAAACAGGTCTATACTTATTGTGGGGTCAAATGACACATCCGGTTTCCTGACATCACCCGCTCCTCCGTCAGGGCAGTAACCTTTTATGTCAAAGCATCTCATGGGGATGACCAGAAACAATAAATGGAAGTTCTGTGATTCCGGGGTTTCAATACTAGGATTTGGCAATCCATATGGACTGCTTTTAGCTGTCATCCAGCGGAATGCCTGGTCTATAGGTGCTTTGTAGCAATCTCTGATAGCATTTTCAAGGGCATCCTTATAGGCTTCAGCCTTTAATTCGGCCAGGGCCTGCGCTGTGATGGGTGCATTTCTGAATCTTTTTACTAGGTCATTTGCATCTGCTGATGCTTGTTTGAGAGCGCTTTCCATAAAGAAGGAGCTGTATCCCAGAACTTCAGCACCCATCTCCCTTGTCAGTGTGGCCCTATCGTTTCCGGCCCTTTTCTCAGCACTTTTCATTATGACCTGGCCCGTTTTGGAAACCACAGAGACTCCATCAACGCATCTATTCCAGTCCTCGATGAAATTCTTCCACTTAGGCCAGTATCCCTTAATGATATCATTAATCTTTTTTGCAGCATCATCGGCGTATGCCTGGGCAATTTCATTCATCTGCTGTCCGAATTTCCTATCAAGAATTTCAGGGATGGTTCTGGCCTGGTCGCAGGGCGACATCTGATCCCATGGGAGAGGTAGTTCATCTCCTGAATATCCCATCTCCTCCATCTGATTGATCTCGATATCAAGTTCTTTTGTAAACTCTTCAGGATCAAAGGGCTTTTTGGCGGGAGGTTCATCAGGAGGCTTCGTTGTGTAGAAGAAAAGAAACTTCTTTGCATCGCCGGGGTCACGCTCGACTGCCTCCCTGAACTCTTCAAACGCTTCACGATTTTTACCCATTCGCATAAGTAGTATGCCCAGATTCATATGGTACTGCGCTATCTCCGGTGTATAAAATACAGCTTCGCGGAAGTACTCCAGGGCTTCTTCATTTTGTCCGTGCCGGGCAAAGATCCAGCCGAGTGATGTGGCTGTCGGCGCTGATTCACGGAAGAGACCCCTGGCATAGGCGAGGAGCAGCAGGGCTTCATCGTCATTGTCATTTACAGCCATACAGAAGGCCAGGCTGCCGATGGCACCAGGAGACCGTTCATCTGTCTGGAATGATCTGCCGGAGCCCCAAATCGCAGCGTCAAGATTGCTCTGGGCAAGCCCTGATAGTCCGGCAATCTGGTATACATATGCCCTTTCTGCGAGCGTAAGTATCTTCCCGGGAGGGACTGATCTGAATGCCTGATCTTCAATGTCGGAGGGCAGATTAACCCTGGCACGTGAAACATGTTCAATGACAAGCTGTCGTACGGTCTGAACATCAGGCACATCAGGCATTGATACAGGCTCAACAGGTTCAAAATCACTGTCATCAACTTGCCCATTACAACTTCGATCCATCACTGACAGCTTAAGGAATAGCGCCAGGGCATCGTCCATGTCTTTCTTACCGTCATTATTGAGGTCGAACCCGATGTTCTGCGCTCCAAGGTCAATGATTTCATTTATGTCAGCCTGGTCGAACTTACCGTCAGCATTGATGTCGTATTTTCTCCATGACTCAGAAGTCGAAGGAACGGCTGTGACAATGTCCTCATGGGTTATGGTAAAAGAAAGGGGAGCGGCTGTGGAGGGGAAGAAAAGAACCAGGTTGAGTGCTGTTGCAGCCAGGCTCCCCTTAATGAGTTGTGCCGATATCATTATGGTAATATTTATATCCGTTCAAACTCAACATCTTCGCCATCATCTTCTGTGTCACCGTCTTTGTTGCGGTCACGCACCAGCCAGAGCCAATCTTCATCAGCTTCAAACTCACCTGTAACAGTCTCTTTCAGATACTGCATATATGTACTATATGTGGCTGAGCCCTTAGGGAACCACACTATCGCCGTGGTACATTTCTGCTGTGCATCCTCAACGCACTCTCCAACGGTGCTTAAAGTGAAAGTCATTATATTGTTCTTTACAGAAAGACTGCCTTTTAGTCCCAGCAACGATGTTATCTCTGAAGAATTGTCGCGCTTAATGATATAGACCTCCTCGAATGAGGACTCGGTCAGTGTGAGGGTGGTGGCGGTATTATAGGTGATATCACCAACATATATCTTGTCGTTGTATTGCCATTTACCGATCCACAGCGGATCTTCCCTGAACCAATCGCATGAGGGTAGTGAGAATATTGCAGCGATGCAGAGCAGCATGGCGCCTCTGAGCGTAAGGTGTCTGTTCTTCATAACTTTATCTTTTAGATATGCAAACTGTTATCTATATTATCTCGCCCGGACATGTAAATCGGGTAGAACATCACAGGAGTATAAGGTTAGAATCCGGGGATTTCTGAGAAGGTTATATTATCAGGAATCCGGAAGTACTTTCCGTCGACATTCATATTAGTCTTTATTGATGTCACCTCCTGCCGTGAGATCATTGTTCCGAGTTTCATCTCCATTTTCATCATGATGCCTTTCCATATCAGCACCTTGCCCAAATCTCCCTTAAAGACTGTGCATTCTTTTCCCTGGAATGTTTCAGTTCCGCTTTTTATCAAACCCATCTGCTCGTACATGCCAGCCATATAAGAAAGCATGTCTTTACCGGATGACTCCGTGAGCATCTTTATCATCGGGTTTTTGGTTTTCATTCCCTGGCCGGAATTAGAAAGATCCCACATGTACTGTTCTTCGCCAAGTGTTAAGGACCATCCCTTGCTCTCCTCTCCCTGTTGGATGATTTCTGCGTAAACAGCGCTCTTCATCCCGTAGTCATCAAAGTACTGGGTTGATTTCCCGGTCTTGTCACCCGAATAGGTGTATTCGATTATACCTGATTTCACAGCTAGTGGTTTGCCTTTACCTCCGGCATCAGGTTCAGTGGTTTCGGTTTCTGCAGCCGTTGCTTCTGCCACCTCAGTTGCTGGCTGACCATCAGCAGCAGCGGGCTTTTTGTTCTGCCCGCAGCCTGAGAAGATCACCATAAGTAAAGCAGTGATAAAAATGACTAACAAGCCTCTGGTTTTCATAATATTGGTTTTTTACGGTTTTATATCTTCACGAACTCTACTCTTCGGTTATTGGCTTTGCCTTCAGATGTGGCGTTGGAATCGAGGGGCTTGCTTTCTCCCCAGCCTTTGGAGGTCATTCGGTCGCCTTCGATACCCAGGTTTTTAAGTGTATTTACCACTGTTTCCGCACGCTGTTCCGATAGTATCTGGTTGAAGGCATTATCACCGTCGCTGTCGGTATGACCCTCAACACTAAGTTTTATTTCGGGATGATCTTTGAGAAGGCCATAAACTGAATTGATGACTCCCATTGATTCAGGCCTTATGGTTGCTTTGTTGACATCGAATCTTATGCCATTGGTAATGATTTTACCATCCTGCATCAGCTTATCATAGAGTTTAACAGCGCCTTCAGCTATCCTGACGTTTTTAACAAAACGATTGACTCCCTGTGAGCCTACGGTATTCATCGCGTCACAACATATGGTCAGTCCTTCAGGGTTTATACCCAGATTCGGAATGTTAACAACCCTTGCATCATCTAGATAAACCTTCAGTGCACGGGTGTTAAAAGAAATGGCAGCATGCCGCCAGTATCCCGAGGTTATTTCACCTTTTTCCTCATAGCCGGGGTAGAAGCCTTCACCTACTCTGTTTATGCCAGCATGATTAGCGTTGATGATCAGTGGAGCTATTTCTATTGTACTCTCGCTCTGGTTCTTGTGGTCATAAAAACTGACCAGGTACTGGCAGTATTCATCCGGTTCGAACCAACAGTCGAACTCAACAGTAAAGAGGTCCGGGAGGTTGTCCTTCTCAGGTTCCTTGAAGAATGGGACGATGCATGAGCTGGCCTCTTTGAAATAGATCACATTCTGATCACCGAATGAGGCGTTTTCGACGCTACCGCCGCCGGCAAGATCCCAGCGAGAGGGAAACTCTCCGTTCTCTTCTCCTTCCTGGCTGTCTTCAAAGATTATCTTCTCACCCGGAACAAAATCATACTTGTTCCATTTAAGTGTCTGCTGTGCGCTTTGTTTTGCAGCGGATTCCGGTTGCGCGCCACCCTTTTCCGGCTTTGCATCCTCAGCGTTATCATCCGGGGTGGTTTCACGCCCGGAGCCAACCTTGTCCTTTTTCTCTTTCTTTTTAAAAATGGTCCCTATGCCCTCCTCGATCTTGTCGAAGCCTGCATTTATAGCTTCGTCTGTTTTCTGGTTGGCCCGGTTATCGGTCTCTTCTATGACTTTACCCTTTACGTCAACTTTAACTTCCTGAGATCTGACCTCAGGAGAAATGAGGCTCAGAAGGGCAATCAATACTGCAAAAACAACTGAGTATTTCATGGCAATATGGTTTTTACACCAATTTAATCCATGGATATACCCGTCATCAAGAGCAAATGAGCAGAGGGGCGTTTTTAATTAGTATTTAGGGGATTTTGGTACAAGGCGCAGAGCACAGGGCTCAGTGCTCAGTGCTATAGTTTGAGATGATTGTCTTGCGAAAACTGGTAATCATCTTACTCAATTTCAGCAGCATTGAGTATACTTTTACCTTTTGATCAATCGTAATAACCTCCCTCGTGGAGAAAATATGCAGGATATTGGCACATTCAAAAATTGACCTTCTTGAAATGTTTCAAAAACTTGCGAATTCCTTATCTGAAAATGATCCTGAGCCTTCTGCAATATTATTTGAAATACTTAATGCGGCTGCCCTTAGCTGCTCTGAAAATTTGTAAAGCCTCTTATTATCGGCTATTTCAGCATAATCAAACATTATATCTGATACTTCTATAGCTTCTTTCCAGATATCCAATTGTTCAAATCTAAAGTCATCCATTTTCTGCTTATTAAATTTATTACCCTTGCTCTGCGCTCTGTGCTCTGTGCTCTTTGCTACTCGTAGAGATGATCGGTGATAGCCTGGAGGACTTTCTGTTTGAGGTTAGGGGAAACAGGTATGGAGGAACCGTCTTTCAGCTGGAGATAGCCTCCGTCACGTTTGAAGAATTTGTCAATATGGTTCAGGTTTACAAGGTGTGACTGGTGAACACGGATAATCCCTGATCCGCTGAGCATGGCTTCATACTCCTTAATGGTGCGTGATACAATAATGTGTTTCCCGCCAGCGAGATGGAAATGGGTATAATTGCTGTCGGCTTCTGCCCTGATGATGTCACCAACTGAAATCAGTTGCAATGCGTCGGAGGTGCGGAGGATGATCCGTTTCAGCACCTTCTTTCCCGTCAGGTTTTCGCTCAGCGCCTGCAGCTTAAGCTGTTCCTCGTCATGGCTGATTATTTCCCTCGCCCTATTTATTGCCACTGCCAGCTCGTCAATGTCAATGGGTTTGAGGATGTAGTCGAGAGCGCTGACCTTTATGGCATCCAGGGCATATTCCTGGTGCCCGGTGATGAAGATGGTCCTGAAACGAATGGGTGATAACCTTTTCAGGAGATCGAAGCCGAGTCCGTCAGGAAGTTCGACATCAAGAAACAGAAGGTCGGGTTGATGCTCAGTGACAGCCGCATAGCCTTCTCCTACACTGCCGGATTGTGCGCTGACAATTATTTCAGGAAAGCTCTCACTCAAAAAAGATGAAATAGTTTTTCTCACCGCTGGTTCGTCATCTATAATAATCGCCTTCATAACTGACCCGTTTCCCGGGTTAAAAATTAAGCATAAATCTTCTTAAAAGGAAGCAACATCACAACTTTTGTGCCGGCAGCGGCTCCTTCTTCATAGAGATCAACGATCTCATAGTTGATGTTTTTCTCTTTCAGAATTTTTCTGAAGTGCTCGAGCCGTTTCTCAGTGAGTTTAGTAGAGATAGACTGTTTTCTCACGGTTGGTTTGATCCCGGCAGCCTTCTCCCGTCCGATGCCGTTATCGGTAACCTCGAGCATGATCAGCCCGTCTTTCAGGGTATAGCTGACGTCTATCCTGCCTTTCTTTCCCAGAGGCAACAGGCCGTGTTCAATCGAGTTTTCAACGCAGGGCTGGGCCAGCATAGGAGGGATCGTTATATTTTCAGAATCAATCGAAGGATCAACAGTGATACTATATTCAAATCCCGTGTTAAACCTCAGTTGCTGGACATCCATGTAATAACTGAGAGTTTCAATCTCCTTTTCAAGAGGTATATACTCTTCACGGGAGTTTTCAAGTATATTGCGCATCAACCCGGCAATCTTTGTAAGGAAAGCGTTGGCCTTTTGAGGCTTTTCAGTCAGGATGAGGTTCTGTATGGCACACAGCGAGTTGAAGATGAAATGAGGATTCATCTGTGCACGCAGCAGGCGCTGTTCGAGGTCTATCTGAGCATATCTCGACTGCAGACGGATATGCCTCAGGAACAAAAATGAAATGAGTGCAACCAGTAAAAGAAGTACACCAAGGCCTGTGAGATAAGTTCTTTGCTGTTTTATTTTGTTTTCGCTGACAATTTTTTCCTGCATCTGTTCATATTCAGCTGTCTTTTGTTTCTTGTCGAAGTCATACTGTATCTCCATCCTCGTCACCTGCTTCAGGAATTCATCATTGCTGATGCTGTCCTTAAGCTGCATATGTTCCCTGAGATATCGGTGTGCCAGGTCTTCCCTGCCTGTCTTGCCGTAAATGTCGCTCAGCAGGAGGGAAGCGTCAGAGAGGGGAAGGGGCAGCTCTTTTTCTTTCGCAAGAGAATAGGCAGTCAGAGCATTATCCGTTGCGATGCGATATTTACCGATAGACTGCTCAACATTGGCAATTGTGATGTAATATGACGGCGGCACCGAAATACCCTTTGACTTTGCAATTTCAATTGCCTTTTTACTGTACCAGTAGGCTGAGTCTCTTTCTCCCATATGGAGCAAGGTTGATGCAATGTTAAAACAGGCATCGGCTTCACCTGTGGCGAGGCTGATCTGCCGGTGAAGGGCCAGGCTCCTCCGGTGAAAGATAAGTGCACTGTCATATACATTTCTGGAGTTGTATATCTGGGCTATATTGTTGCACATCTTGGCCATTTCCCAGAGATCCCCACGTTTTTCGGAAAGCATGAGATGCTTCAGGCTGTACTCAAGGGCTTTGCTGTAGTTTTTCTGGTAGAAATAGGCAAGACCGATACTTCCGTAAGCGATTGACATTCCGGTGCTGTCGCCTTTCGTCTCCCACAATTTCAGGGCCTCGAAGTAGGCATCGATGGCCTGGCTGAAAAGAGCCATCTCCTTATAAATGTTCCCAAGACTGTTAGTGGCATCCGCCAGGGGGAGGGTGTCCTTAACTTCCGTTGCAGTTGATATGGCCTTCTTTATATACGCCGTGGCCTTTTCGAGATCCTGCTGTTGCCTTGCCAGGTATGAGAGGACATTGAGGCTGTTAATCATTCCCCGGTGATCACCCGCCTTCTCAAAATATTGCAGGGCCTTGCTGCTATGTTTTTCGGATGAGACCAGGTCGCCTTTAAAGCTGTAGACATATGAGAGACCGTAGTTAGCACGGGCTTGTCCGGCGATGTCACTTATCTCTTCATAGGAGGCGAGGGCCAATTCATTGTAATACAGAGCGCTGTCTCCCCGGTTATATTTTGCCAGGAAAGCCATGCCGAGCGCCAGGGAGGCGTCTGCAACGCCTTTGGTGTAATTTATGCTTCGGGATTCGCTCAACGACTGGTGGGCAAGGAGAATTGATATGTCGGGATTTCTCCTTGCACCGGCGTAAGCTTCCCCTGAACGTTTGTTAATGACTGAAGTGTCGGGCAGGTCCTGTGAAGATACTGATGCCCCCGCTATGACCAGGAGAAGGAACGTCATAATAAGTGATCGGGATGCCTTGACAGTCATGGGTACGGTAGCCAGGTTACACCAGAGAACTAATTTCGTAAAAAAAGCGCTTCCGCTCTACATTATAAGAGCGAAAATATCTCGGATCTCAGATTTAATGCATCCACCTGGAGGAGCCGGCCCGAGAGAATCTCTCCTGCGCCGGTGATGATCTTGATCACCTCGCAGGCCTGGTATGATCCTATGATCCCTGGAAGAGCGCCTATCACTCCCAGCTCTGACGGGCCGGCATCGGAGGCCTGATGCATCTCTTCAGGGTACAGATCCCTGTATTGCGGTCCTCCCCTGTAATTGAACACCGATACCTGTCCCATGAACTGGCTTACAGCGCCGTAGACCATCGGAATGCCGGCGTTTCGTGTGGCATCATTAAGCAGATACCGGGTGGAGTAGTTGTCGCTGCAGTCGACCGCCACCTCGTAACCGCGGAGGAGTTCCGTTGCATTCGCCGCGTCAAATCTCACCGGGTATTGCCTGACTTCAATCAGGGGATTAAGGTGCGAAAGTCTTTCGGCGGCTGCCTCGACCTTGAGTCTTGTGATATCTTCAGTGGCATACAAAACCTGCCTCTGCAGGTTGCTTGTACGGACCTCGTCATTATCAACCAGGCCTATGGTGCCGACTCCTGCTGCTGCCAGATACATCAGCACCGGTGATCCCAGTCCGCCGGCACCGATCACCAAGACATGAGCCTTTTGCAGCTTCTCCTGGCCGGCAACGCCCACCTCGGGTATTATGAGCTGGCGAAGGTAACGGTTCTCCTCTTCATGTGTAAGCACACTCATCGCTGATAAAATCGGTTCAGGATACCAATATACTCCATAATTGCCTCTTCAGGAAATCAAATTTCAAGGTTTGTCAACGGATCGGTATGATTTTTGTGCCATAACCGGGGTAATTTAAACTGCCGGAATCATGAAAAGAGTTAGAACAGGTATTGCATTGCTTCTGATTGCAGCCGTTTCAGGGATGATAATTTCATGTGACAGACAAAAGGATGATCCTCTTCCGGGTGATCCGGTTCCGATAGTGCTGACGCTTAAACAGAAAGATATTGTTGATTCGGCGAACAAGTTTGCATTTGATCTCTTTGTGCCGATAGTAGCCGAAAAGAAGGGGTCTGAGAACAAAATGATCTCACCTTACAGCATCTCCAGCGCCCTTTCGATGGTTCTCAACGGGGCTGCAGGGGAGACCTTTGATGCCGTAAGACAGACCTTGAGGTATGACGGTAAGACTCTCCAGGAGATCAATGAGACATACCAGAAGCTGATGAAGGAGATGATCCCGGTTGATCCGAGAGTGACAATGGAGATAGCCAATTCGGTATGGGTTGAGAAGAGGCTGGTTGTTAAGCAGCCCTACATTGACGCGCTCAAGACATGGTATCTCGCCGAAGCCAGGGATATCGACGTTACAGACCCCGGTGCAGTTGATATGGTCAACAACTGGATAGAGGAGAAGACACATGACAAAATACAGGACATGCTTGACGACTTAAGTCCTGACCTGGCCATGCTTCTGATAAACGCCATCTATTTCAACGGCAAGTGGAGGTCCCGGTTTGATGCAGAAGACACAAGGAACAAGCCATTTTACATCACCCCAGGTGAATCGGTGCAGGTCCCGGTGATGTACCAGGAGGAGAACTTTGCTGTGACACACACCGGTGATGCCACCCTCATTGAGTTGCCGTACGGGCAGGGTAACTATTCGATGGTGGTAATGCTTCCGGATGAGGATGTGTCACTTGCATCGGCTGCGGCAACTTTAAATTCGAACGATTGGGCATTGTGGATGGAGAGGCTTTCAAACGGCACAACCGAGGTTCATCTCAGCCTTCCTAAGTTTGAATATGAATACAAGCGTGAGCTGAAGGATGATCTCACGGCTCTCGGAATGGGTATTGCCTTTGGCATGGGCGCCGACTTCAGCAATATCTCGGATCAGGGCTTATTGATTTCGAGGGTATTGCACCAGACCTTCATCAGGACGGATGAGGAGGGCACTGAGGCTGCCGCCGCAACTGTGGTTGAGTTTGAGTTCACCTCGATGCCCCAGACTACAGTAGTCAACATCAACAGACCATTTCTCTATTTTATAAGAGAGACAACAACGGGCACCATTGTATTTATGGGGCAGGTGGTTGATCCCAGGTAATTTGCGATTTGCGATTTCCGAATGGGATGACTTTACGCCGGCAATGGCACCCGGAGCAATGCTTTATTCTCCTGAGGTGCTGCTCCTGTATTCCGCCAGCAGCGACTGGAACACCTCTTTAACCGAGAATATGCGGGTTGCCCTGAAGGCGTTTGATCCGGCAAAGGCATAACCAGCCTCAAAATTACCTTTAAGGGCATTCATCAGTGCAATGATGATACAATAGGGGCTCTTCGAGATGTCACAGGTCCTGATGCACTGGAAGGGACACGCTTTTGGTTGCTTTTTGCCAGCCTTAACCTTATTTATAAAGTTGCTGAGAATAGCTCTTCCAGGCATTCCTACAGGACTTTTGATGATTTCTATATCACTTTCCGTAGCATTGATATAGGTCTGTTTAAAGTCCATTGAGGCATCGCATTCATCTGTGGTCACGAACCTCGTTCCCATCTGAACACCGGATGCTCCGAGATCCATGATTTCTTTAATATCCTGTCCCGTATAGATACCTCCGGCAGCAATCAGCGGGATCTTCTGACCGTATTTTTCTTCGAATGGTTTCAGCTCATTGACTATTTCAGGAACAAGCTTTTCAAGTGTGTAACTGCTGTCAAAAATCTGTTCTTCCCTGAAGCCGAGGTGACCTCCTGCCTTGGGACCTTCCACAATAACGGCGTCTGGCAGATAGTCATAATTAGTCATCCATTTGTCACAGATAATTTTTGCTGCCCTTGCAGAGGAGACGATTGGTATCAGCTTCGTCTTGCTGTCCTTTGTGAGGAATGATGGCATATCAAGAGGCAGTCCGGCTCCGGCGATCAGGAGATCGACTTTTTCAGCTATGGCGGTTTTAACCGTGTCGGCAAAATTTGTCATTGCCACCATGACGTTGACACCGATAACTCCTGCTGTTTTTTCCCGTGCTTTTCGTATCTCTTCCTTAAGTCCTGCAATGCTTGCTTCGAGGTAATCTGCCGACAGGTTTTTGTAAAGCAGGCCAAGACCTGCGCTTGATATCACGCCTGCGCCGCCTTCATTGGCAACTGCTGAGGCAAGTCCTGAAAGTGAAATCCCCACTCCCATTCCACCCTGTATGACCGGTATGGCGATCTCCAGATTCCCGATTTTCAATGCTTTCACGATATTTTTCTGTTAATGATCGCGCTAAGGTATCCTTTAATTGACACGAAGAGGGATAAATCAGATAATTAACATAAATATCAGTGACTTATTAACCTTTATTATGTTTTGTCACCTCGCTTAAAAGTCTTTACTTTGACTGCTTTTCGTGAAAATATTATATGTTTTCATCACCTGGTCGCACAGAAATTAATAACCCAGTCATATGTCAGCAATGAACCTGACATATATTGATTTTCTGGTCAGCGCAGTGCTGGCCACGATCATGTTTGGTGTGGGGCTCTCGATCAATATTAATGATCTGAGGCAGATATACCGGTCGCCAAAGGCATTTATTCTCGGGCTGATCTCGCAGATGATCCTTTTGCCATTGATTGTATTCGCCATCATCGGATTTACCGATCTGCCTCCGGTGATCAAAGTTGGCTTCATCATACTTTCTGCCTGTCCGGGAGGAACCACCTCCGGCTTTGTGACGGTGTTATTCAGAGGGAATGTGGCTCTGTCGGTCTCTCTCATTACCGTTAACAGTCTGTTGACCCTGGCAACTATTCCGCTTTTGGTCAACCTGGCACTGACGGTTTTCACAGGCAGGCATTCTCCGTTCGAGCTACCGTTGGTGCAGACCTTCCTTCAGATCTTTTTTATAACTCTTCTGCCTGCTTTCACGGGCGTGCTGCTGAGATATTACCAGGAGAAAATTGCAGACAGGATACAACGGCCGGTAAGAACGGTGATGATCATTCTTTTTGCCGGGGTTTACACCCTGATTGCGTTTGCCGATGAGACAAGCGGAGGGTCAGGCATCACTTTTTCAGATTTGTGGAGCATCCTGCCATATGCAGTTATCATAAATTTTGCCGGCTTTGCCACAGGGATGGCCATGGGAATATTTGGCAAGTCCGGCATAAGAACCTCATGGACTATAGGGGTGGAGGTTGCCCTGCAGAACACAACCCTGGCATTATTGGTAGCCGGTACCCTCATACAGAGCAATGAGATGGTCAAACCTGCGCTGGTTTATGCCCTCTTCTCATTCTGGACCGCCCTCCTCTATGGTATAGTTGTCAAGTGGTACAATAAGTCGAAGTTTTTCGGTGAGTTCAATTAGCAGGGTGCAGGCTCTACGGCGTATAATGTTCCAATCCCATGGCATCAAACCTGACCATCATCCCGGGCAGGCGTGTGCTGAATCCTTCCCAACTGCGCATTTCGGGTGCGGTCCATACTACCTCAGAAAGCGCCGTCAATCTTGGCAGGATCATATACTCGGCTGTTTTGCCGTCAGTCACATACTCCGTCCAGAGACAACCCTGGGCACCGATTATGAATTTGCCCTCTTCGGGCGTTAGTTCGGCGGGTACGGGTTCAAAGGAGTAGACCTTTTCCAGGGTTATCAGCCCTCTGAATGATATGGGTTCGGTTGCAGGATCTCCCTGGTAAATATTGAAATAACAGTGCGAGACCGGCGTCATCACGGCATGGTGACCGGATTTTGCAGCGGCTGTCCCGCCCTCGAAGCCCTGCCATGACATCACCGTAGCTTCAGGGGCAAGGCCTCCCTGGAGTATCTCATCCCATCCTATCAGCCTGCGCCCCTTTGATTTCAGGAACTGCTCAATTCGCTTTACGAAGTAGCTCTGAAGCTCATCCTCATCCCCGAGTCCCTCATTGCGTATTCTTGCCTGGCAGTCGGGGCACCTGCGCCAATCCGTCTTGTCGGCTTCATCTCCTCCGATGTGAATATACTGAGACGGGAAAAGTTCAATCACCTCGGTCAGCACATCCTCAAGGAAAGCAAATGTCTCATCCTTCCCGGCGCAGTAGATGTCAGTTATGGGCCACACGCCTCCAGGGGGCACGGTAAACGGTCCGCCGGTACATGAATATTCAGGGTATGCTGCCAGGGCGGAGCCAACATGTGCCGGCATCTCTATCTCAGGGACAATGGTGATATATTTCTCTGCTGCATAGGCAATTATCTCTTTAATCTCCTCCTGTGTGTAAAAGCCTCCGTAGGTCGCCTTTTCGCCGAGTTGTTGCGGCTCCCTTGAATTCCATGCCTGGTCCTCGCGGTCAACGCGCCATGCTCCGACCTCTGTCAGCCCCGGGTATTTCTTAATCTCAATGCGCCATCCCTGGTCATCAACAAGATGCCAGTGAAATATATTCAGCTTGTGCATGGCCAGGATGTCAATGTACCTTTTAATGAAATCAACATCAAAAAAATGACGGCTCACATCGAGGTGCATGCCTCTCCACTCAAACCGGGGATAGTCGGTTACCGACACACAGGGCATTGTCCATTTCACGTCGCTTATCCTCCTGCCTGCTTCACTCTGCGGAGGCAGAAGCTGGCGGATTGTCTGTATCCCCCGGAAGAGGCCTTCGGGGGTTGCCGACGTGAGAGTCACCTTTTTCTTTGTGACGGAGAGCCTGTACTCCTCAGTTTTCCATACTCCTGAGGTGTCGATGAGAAGCCTGATATTTCCGCCGGTGCCCTCTGACGTCTTCAGAGCAAACCCGGTGGCAGGGCGAAGCAGTCCGGCCAGTTGTTCTGCCACGGGTGCAGCTTCAGTGCCACCAGTGTAGCTTATCAGGGCCGAAGGTTTAAGGATGAAAGTACCGCTCTCCGCCTCCATTTTTACCGGCAGTGGAATTACTGCAGGCAGAGATGCATGCTTCGTGTTGCATGAGGTTAAAATGGCGCTCACTGTCATAGCCGTTAAGAAGAACCGATAATTCATAAATCTAAATTCGTTAATCCTTGTTCGTAAATCACTATCACCGGATCAGTTTATTCAACCACATCAATCTCAAATATCTCATGTCTGTCGAACTGCAGCCAGTACTTAATCGAGTTTTGCCTTACCAGTTCCCAGTAGATATCGCTGTCAAGGCCGTAGATGAAATTAATCTCCTTCAGCTCCGATGAAACTTTCTCTTCGAGCTCTTTTTTCAGGGTGATCCGTATTGTTTTTCCCTTGTAGGTGAAGTCAGCCGCAGCAAAAGAAGGTTTTTCAGTGCTGACTGTCAGCAGTCCGTGTCCGGGAGTTGCGCCGGTACTTACCTGAATACCGTCATTCATGCAGCTCAGGGGCGGCATTGAGCCTGCGCGGGTGGTTACCGTCATCTCATCAACGCCTGTACAGAAATACTCACGCGCACGGATCCCCATTTTAACGCCAATAATTGCATACACTCCCAGATGACGGTGGAGTTCATTGCCTATTACCCCTGAGGTCCATTCATCTTCACCGTACCTGTTTCGTATTTCAGCAACAAATGGCTGAAGATCGGGCATATAAAAGGAAGTATCGTCAGGCATGAACTTAATTACCTGCATCCTTTCGACTGTCTCTCCGCTGAGGATTTTAATGGTTGCCTGCCTCAACCCGTTTATGTCTGACGGAGAGTGGTAAATGTTCTTGTTGGCCGTATCCGTAGTGGTAAAGAGTTCAGGGAAATGCAGGAGCAGGGGTGCCATTTCATCAAAAGCGGTATTAGCGAATGAGTGGGAAGCCATGGAGTTTACCAGGGCATTGACCTTTGCGGCATAGGGTGTATGGAGCTTGCCGATCTCTCTTATCAGGTTATCATCAAAGAAGCCTTCACCTCCGCCTCCGGCAACCAGCACCGGGACAGCTGCCCCGAGAACCTGCTCCGCGTCGTCAGGTGAGGTTTTATAGTTAAAGCCATCTTTGCCCGGAAGGCCGCTGTTGGTCCACAGCACCTGCCTGATCTTTGAGGTGAACTGTTGCGAATGCTCCATCGCTCTCCGCGCGGTAGTCAGGGGGCCCATAGCGATAAATGTCACCAGGGTTGTTTCTGCAGCCAGGGTCTGTTCAATAAGCATGACAGCATCATCACCCCGTGCAACGGGCAGTCCCTCATGCCACAGTTTGTCAGCCAGCGACCTGATCTTTTCATATGCAACAGGAGCCCTGTGATAACCGTCAGAAGCGGTAATTGCAAGAATCCTTACGTCAGGAGATGCCATCAGCATACAGATTGCCTTCAGGTCGTCAATGCCTCCGTCGCTGTCTATGATCACGTAATGACGGGGCTTCCAGGGGTGCGCACCGGCAGGTATAATCAGCAGTAGAAGCAGAAAAGATAATATAGTCCGTCTCATTTTCCCCTTTTCCCCAAATGTAATAATTAAACGCCTATTGCCGGTTGAAATCGTCACTGCCTGCCGCACAACAGCCTCATCTTTATGAACGGATTTGGATTTTTACTATCTTGACAACCCTAATTCTGTTTTTGTGAGGAAAAGGATCTGGTTGTGGTTTTTAACCGGCATTGTGGCCGGGGCGTTGATTTTGCTGGGATTTGGGAAGGCGGTTGAGGCCACCTCAACGAATGATTTCTGCGCCTTGTGCCATGTACATCCGCAAGCAACCTCCAGCTGGAAGCAGGGGGTTCATTATGCCACACAATCGGGGTACCGGGTAGCATGCACTGAATGCCATCTGCCGCCAAAGGGTGAGGGTTACCTCATCGAGAAGGGCAGGACGGGCATGCGTGATCTCTGGAGTTACCTTACCAAAGACACAGCGGAGTTTGACTGGGATGCAGCCTCGACGCTTGAGAGAGCTTCAAAACATGTTTACAATTCCACCTGTGTGAAGTGTCATGAGAATCTCTTCCCTGCAAAACTGACGCGCGAAGGATCCGATGCGCATCTCTATTACAAGCAGATGACCGAAAAGGGAGAAGATATTCACTGCATCAGCTGTCACCTTAACGCAGGACATTACATCAAAGATTACATTCACGGCAGCAACACCGGCTTCGGGAAAGCGGTGAATGCAACCGACACTCTCTATACCGCTCCCTCAACGGTAACCTCCTTCGATAATTTCACAGAGCAGATACCCGGCTCAGGGGTCTCCTTCCGCATGGTCGCCGTACCGGGCGGTACATACACGATGGGGAGTCCTGATAACGAGCCGTTACGCAGGGCTGACGAGACTCTCCGGGAGGTAAGCGTTGATTCGTTCTTCATCGCCGAGGTGGAGGTTACATGGGATGAGTACATGGAGTTCTACAGGCAGACGGCCTCGGAGGGCAGGTCAACGGATACTGAGGGGTCCAGGACGAAGAAGTCTGATGTGGATGCTGTCAGCGGTGCCACGCCTCCGTACGGCAAGCCCGATCAGAACTGGGGTATGGGGCAAAGGCCAGCCATTTCGATGAGCTATCATGCAGCCGAGACCTATTGCAGTTGGCTATCACAGGTGACCGGGAAAAAGTACCGTCTGCCCACCGAGGCGGAGTGGGAATATGCATGCAGGGCCGGAACGCAGACACCATATTTCTTTGAAGGTGATCCGGCGAGATTTGAAAAGAGGTCTCTTATCGGGAAAAAGTCAGATACTACGGTAATCAGCACATATGTAATCTACAGGGGCAACAGTCGTTCAAAGACGCAGGAGCCTTCCGCCGTGAAGGCTAATCCGTGGGGCATCAGAAACATGAGCGGCAATGTGGCGGAGTTCTGTTCCGACATATATGAGGGCACCGGGGAGCGTGTGATCAGGGGAGGATCATACCGTGACGGTGCCGGGGGCGTAAGGAGCGCTGTACGTGATTACACAAGGACTTCTGATTGGCTGAAGACCGATCCGCAGATGCCGAAAAGCATCTGGTGGTACTCGGATTGCTTCTATGTGGGATTCAGGGTTATGTTGGATTATAATCAGGGAGTAGAGGGCCGAGTGTTAATAAATGACCCGCCAGCTGGCGGATCATTTGAGCGAAGGCGCCAGCTTGCAGGGAAGGCAACCTTCAGTCGGCAGCCCACAGTCTTCAGTCAGCAGAAGGCGATTAACTGATGTCGGCACGAGAAAATAAAAATACTACGCCTTAGACGTTAAAGTACTGTAGAACAGAATGATATTATAAAAAATAATACCCTGTAGGGGTTTAAGTATCTTCCTGACAACAATAATTATAACTTTGAATTATAGAACTTAACCGTTATGAAAAAATCATCCATCTCGAGAAGAAACTTTCTGGGCACGGCAGCAGCTGCCGGTGCAGCTGGCATAATCGTGCCGGCACTTATTACCTCATGCTCATCAAAGAAAGCCAAGAGCGTCATTCTGCCGGTCATGCCTGACGTGGCTCCCGACGGTCCGCTACTCAGGGCAGGACTGATCGGCTGCGGGGGCAGGGGCACAGGCGCCGCCCTGAACTTCCTTCATGCCGGACCAAATCTCACTATCACAGCACTTGGCGACGTCTTTGCCGACAGGGTCACTTCATGCCGGGAGCGTCTGGCCAAGGACGGTGCTGAGATAGCCGAGGAGAACTGTTTCGCTGGCTTTGACGCCTACCAGAAGGTGATCGACGCCGGAGTAGATGTGATCCTCCTTGCCACTCCTCCGTTCTTCAGGCCTCTGCACTTGGAAGCCGCTGTAACAGCTGGCAAGCATGTCTTCATGGAGAAGCCAGTTGCAGTTGACCCGGCAGGTGTCAGGCAGATAATGGCATCAGGAGAGAAGGCAAAGGGCATGGAACTGTGTATTGTCACAGGCACCCAGAGGCATCACCAGCATGATTATGTTGCCACATGGGGCAAAGTGCAGGAAGGTATGATAGGTGACATCGTGGCCGCAAACTGCTACTGGAACCAAAATCAGCTGTGGTACCGTGATCCCAATCCTTCATGGTCGGAGATGGAATACATGATACGCGACTGGGTCAACTGGTGCTGGCTTTCAGGCGATCATATCGTAGAGCAGCATGTCCACAATATTGATGTAATAAACTGGTTTACAGGGAAAAAGCCTGTATCGGCAGTATCATTCGGTGCCCGTCACAGGCGCGTCACAGGTGATCAGTATGATCTCTTCAGCACTGACTTCATTTATGAAGGGGGATTCCATGTTCACAGCATGTGCCGCCAGATAAACGGAACCGAGGGCAACGTCTCGGAATGGATACAGGGCACTGCGGGAACCTCCAACTGCCAGAATACGGTCTGGGGCCCTGCCGGAACAGAATTATGGAAATACGACGGCTACAAGCTTGACGATCAGGGAAAGATGACTGACCAGTTGATCAGGAGTCCGTATGATCAGGAACATATTGATTTTGTGACTGCCATCCGCACCGCGAAGCCTTTGAACGAGGCTGAATTTGTTGCAGTGTCAACAATGGCCGGCATCATGGGACGCGTATCAGCATACACCGGCAAGAAGGTGACATGGGATGAGATGATGAACTCAGAGCTGAAGCTCGGGCCGCAGGTATTTGATATGGGCCCGGTTGATGTTCCTAAGAGTGTCCCTGTTCCTGGTGAGTAATTAACTGAGAACGACAATGTACTCAAGATCAAGACGCAGTTTTCTGAAAGGGGCCGCAGCCACCGGCGCGGCTCTTTTTACGGCACCGGCACTTCTCGGCGGAAGGAGCCGGTCAGCACTTGTGGCTGACGCTGACAAGCCTTTCAGGCTGGCATATGCGCCATCGATAGGAATGTTTCGCGAGCTTTGCGGCAGCGATGACCCGGTAGACAATATTCAGTTCATTGCCGACAAGGGTTTCAGGGCAGTCTTCGACAACGGGCTTCCGGGGCGTCCCCCTGCCGAGCAGGAGCGTATTGCCTCAGCCATCCAGCGGATGGGCCTGATGATGGGGCCATGGGTGTTGTATGCCGATTTCGGAAAGACATCCTTCGTGCTTCCCCACAGGGAGGTGCGCGACTTCCTGACGGTGAAGATGGAAGAGGGTATTGACATCGCCAAAAGAACCGGATTTAAGATGGCGCTGGTTGTGCCCGGACGATATGATGAAAGGCTTCATCATGACCTGCAGAGGTCAAATGTCATTGACAACTTCCGTTACTGCGCTGAGCTGACGGAACCTGAAGGCATGACGCTGGTGATCGAGCCTCTCAACACGCTGCGTGACCATCCGGGTCTCTGGCTGACCCAGATGCCGCAGGCCTACCAGGTATGCAAGGCGGTGAACAGTCCTGCCGTGAAGATCGTAAATGACTTATATCATCAACAGATCACCGAGGGCAACCTGATACCCAACATCGAGGCATGCTGGGATCAGATAGCCGCCTTCCACGTGGGAGACAACCCCGGGCGCAATGAGCCGACAACGGGAGAGATCAATTACAAGAACATCTTCAAATACATTCTGTCGCGTGATTATACAGGGGTGATATGCATGGAGCACGGCCGCAGTGTCAGGGGACCTGAGGGAGTTAAAAGGGTCATTGAAGCCTACCGCGAGTGCGATCCTTTCTGAGAATAGTTATTTAATCACCAACATCTGTTTGAGCAGAGGCACCGTAATCATAAGCGACAAGTGGATCAGGGCCTCCATTATTGGCACGATATGGGCTGCTGCCGAGATCGTTCTCGGCAGTTTCCTGCATAACCTCCGTGTGCCCTTCAGCGGTAACGTTCTGACTGCCATAGCTTTGGTAATACTTATCTCGGTAAGCTACAGATGGCGTGAACACGGCCTCTACTGGCGGGCCGGACTGATATGCGCGCTGATGAAGGCGATGTCGCCCAGCGCAATCATCTTCGGTCCGATGATCGCCATCATTATGGAGTCACTGCTGCTCGAGGCATCATTAAGACTGTTCGGAAGAACATTCGCCGGGTTCATAATCGGATCGATGTTAGCCATGTCATGGAATCTCTTCCAGAAGATATTCAATATGATCTTTTTTTACGGTGGCAACATTGTAGATATTTATTCGAGCATCACCGCTTACGCTTCAAAGCAGCTGAACCTCCGGTTTGATGCCTTCTGGGCGCCGCTGGTGCTGCTTCTGGTCATCTACGCTCTTTTTGGCGCTGCAGCGGCTGTCGCGGGTATTATCACCGGCCGGAGGATAGCATCGCTGCCGCCTGAGGAGTCGCTGCCTGAACCTGCAGTCATAAGATCATCACCAAAAAAGGAGGAGCATCCGTTTGACTATTCCCTTGCATGGCTGGCCGCCGACGTGTTGCTAATTGCCGCGATGCTGGTGGTTGTAAGCACTGCAAAGTGGTACTGGTGGCTGATTACGGTCATCCCCGGTATCACCATCCTTGCCATGCGGTATAAGAGGGCCATGCGGCAGCTCTCGAAGCCGGGCTTCTGGTTTACATTCGTAATCATTACAATGCTGTCGGCCCTGGCCTTCACTGCATTTCAGCCCGGTAAGCATGATTTGACGGCGGCTATCCTCATCGGGATACAGATGAACTTCAGGGCAATAATAATCATCGTGGGATTCTCATCCCTGGGAACGGAGTTGTATAATCCGAAGGTACGCAGCCTCTTTGGCAGGACTCGCCTCAGGCAACTGCCGGTGGCCCTTGAACTTGCTGCCGCCAGCCTGCCCACGATGATAGCCGACATGCCCGACCTTAAGACTGCGATAAAAAAACCGGTCTCAATACTTAACCGGATGATCACACGTGTGGAGAGGCGATTGAATGACGAAAGGAGAGAGCAGCAGGGGATGAAGAAGGTTTTCATCGTCACGGGCACAATAGGAGAAGGAAAGACTGCCTGGCTTGCCAAACTTGCCGGCCTGCTGAAGGAAAAAGGAGTCAGAGTGGGAGGTATACTTGCGCTGCGGATAGTGGAAGAAGACAGAACAACCGGTTACGATGTCTCGGTTATCAGTACCGGGGTCAGGACTCCCTTCCTGAGACATACCGGAAGTGAGGATATGGGGGTTGACAGATTCACCGTTCATGATGCCGGCCTCGATGCCGGGAAGAGCGCACTTCATCCTGAGAATAATCACGACAGGGATGTGATCATTATCGATGAAGCAGGTCCGCTTGAACTGAGGGGTATGGGATGGAGCGAGAGACTGTCGTGGCTTCTGAATGAGAACTGTGCCATACTGATCATTGCAGTAAGGAAAAACCTCATTGAAGCTGTGACTGAAAGATTCGGTCTGGAAGGTGCCAGGGTTATAGATGTGGCCTCCGGTGATGTAGTCAGGTATGCAAATGAGATTGCAGCTATGATTCCAAAGAGAATTGATAATGAATGAGATACTTGATAAGGTAAGAAGAGAGCTGATGGAAGCTTCGGATGAGAAGACCCGTGAAACGGGACTGCGGTTCTTCAAAGAGGTGGTTAGCCTTTACGGCATCAGGGCAAAAACCGTGACTGAAATTGCACGGTCAAACTACGCGCTGATAAAGCATAGTCCGAAGCAGGAGATTCTAAATCAGTGTGACTCTCTCTGGCAGTCAGGAATGATGGAGGAGACTTTCGTGGCCTGCATGTGGTCGGAGAAGCTTGCCGGGCAGTTTGTTCCGGAGGATTTTAAGGTACTGGAGAGGTGGGTTCACATGTATGTCAATAACTGGGCTTCATGCGACACTCTCTGCAATCACACCGTGGGCGATTTCATCGGTAAGTATCCAGGTTTTATCAGTGAACTGAAGAGGTGGGCGAGGTCGGAAAACCGGTGGGTAAAACGGGCTTCGGCCGTTTCCTTGATCATTCCGGCCCGCAGGGGAAAGTTCCTTGCCGAAATCTTTGCAATAGCCGAAATATTGCTGCTCGACACTGATGACATGGTACAGAAGGGTTACGGCTGGATGCTGAAGGAGGCCAGCAAACCCTGGCAGAAGGAGGTGTTCGATTTTGTCATCAGGAACAAAGCTGTCATGCCCCGTACAGCCCTGAGATATGCCATAGAAAAGATGCCCCCGGATCTCAGGTCGCAAGCAATGAAAAAATAGAGGATAGTAGTCCCTCATGGATGTCATGTCTGCAGTGCCAGTGAAAGGTTGTAAAGTCAGTTCTGGCCCTGTAGGGGCGAACTTCTTATGGAACCTTTCCAATCAAAATTTGTTTTATTTTTCAGAACCGAAAATTCAATATACAGAACCGATGAAGTTATTCAGATATCTGGCGACCGCGCTTATTATCGCACTCTCACTCTCATCATGCAGCAACCTCAGGGTTGAGAGGGACAAACCCTACGTGGTAATGGTTTCGCTCGATGCCTTCCGCTGGGATTATGACTCTATTCACGGCACACCTGTGCTTGATGACATAGCTCGTCATGGGGTGATGGCAGAGAGGCTAATTCCGTCGTTTCCTACCAAAACATTTCCCAATCACTACACAATAGCCACGGGCCTCTATCCTGACCATCACGGACTTGTCAACAACAGTTTTTATGCCCCTGATCTGGACCTGGTCTACCGTATCGGCGACCGCGCCATGGTCTCCAACGGTGCCTTTTATGGCGGGGAGCCTATGTGGGTAACGGCCCGCAAACAGGGGGTGAAGAGCGCCTCCTTTTACTGGGTGGGTTCGGAAGCACCTGTTCAGGGGATGCAGCCCGACTACTGGAAGCCATTCGACGATGAGGTTGCATTCGGTGACCGCGTTGATACCGTTCTTAAATGGCTCTCGTTGCCGGTCAACAGAAGACCACACCTGGTAACCCTTTACTTTGAGGAGCCTGACGCCATAAGCCACAGTTACGGTCCTTTATCGACAGAGACCGGCGCCGTGGTCAGATCACTTGACAGTCTCCTGGGGGTTCTGAGAACAGGCCTGGCACGGCTGCCCCATGCAAGGAATATCAATCTCATTGTCCTCTCTGATCATGGCATGACGGAGGTTGATGAAGAAAGGTATAACTATATTTTCGACACGCTGCCGCAGAATCTGGTTAAGCGTATCTACGGAGGAAACCCGGTATGGGCTGTTGAGCCTGTGGAGGGCAAGACCGACAGTGTCTTGCATCTGATGAATATCCAGCAGGGCATGAAGGCATATCGGAGGGAGGAGCTTCCGGCTCACCTCCATTACGGAACCCACCCCCGAATCCCGGCAGTCGTACTAATAGCAGAGCAGGGCTGGACAGCCGGACTGCGTCCTGAAGCAGGGTACAGCAGGGGTGATCACGGATACGATTGGCGATGCAGCGATATGCACTCCATCTTCTATGCCGAGGGACCAGCTTTTAAAAAGGAATTTGTCGCGGATACACTCTTTAATGTCGATATATACAATATTGTGACCGGCATCATGGGTCTGACTCCTGCTCCGAATGACGGCAACAGGGAGAGGATATCACCCCTTCTCAGGTGACCCGTAATTGGCAAAGTCGATATTCCTGCGGATCATTTTGTAGCCGGTACGCTTTATCGGTGAAGATCTGAATATCTTTTTAAAATCATCAGGCGTCATATTCTGCCAGTCCCTTCGTGTCAGGGATGTCAGAGACACCTCAGGAACAAGCTCTTTATCAGTGTAATGGACGGCTTTTTTATTCCAGGGACAGACCTCCTGGCAGCGGTCGCAGCCGAAAATCATATTTTCTGTCCTGCCGCTGAACTCTCCCGGAAGATTCCCATCATGTTCAATTGTCAGGTAAGAGATGCACCGGCGTGCATCTATTGTCCGGTCGTTGCAGATGGCACCTGTCGGGCATGAATCGATGCAAAGGGTGCAGTCGCCGCACCGGTCGCGGGCTGAGGTGTAATCATACAGAAACTCTGCCGTGGTAACAATCTCTCCCAGGAAAAAGAAGGAACCGATATCCTTATTAATGACCAGGCTGTTCTTTCCGCGCCATCCCAGTCCGGCACGTATGGCCCATGCCTTTTCAGTAACCGGTCCTGCATCACAGAACACCCTCGACGATGAGTCAGGCACCAGCTTCTTTATGATTTTCTGAACACGGTCAAGTTTCTCTTCCATCACCGCGTGGTAGTCTCTAACCCGGGCGTAACGGCTGACAAAGTAATTGTCAGATCCGGCGGAAGGTTCGTTGCTGAAATAACGGAGACCGGCAACAATTACTGACCTGGCTCCCTCGACCAGTGAGGTGATGTCACCCCGCTTGTCAAGGTTTCTTTCGATGAAGGTCATTGAGCCGTTCCTGCCGGCGGCGATCCATTCGCTGATATGGTTGCTGTCTTCGTGATGAGGCGACGCCTGGGCTATACCGCAAATATCAAAGCCTTCCGTCCGCAGGCTTTCGCGGATCTTCCAGGTAAGTGCTATTTTACGTGCATCAGTCAAAACAGAGTTATTAAAGTAATCCAAGTTCAAGCTTGGCCTCGTCAGTGAGCATGTCGCGGTCCCACGGGGGCGTAAAGGTCAGTGTAAGATCACATTCTCTGACCCCCCTGGTACCGGCAACCTTATACCTCACCTCTTCAACGAGATCCTCAGCCATGGGGCAGTTAGGGGCGGTGAGCGTCATTGTTACGTGCGCTACCTGTTCCTCATCAACCCTGACCTCATAGATAAGGCCGAGGTCATAAATGTTTACCGGTATTTCGGGGTCAAAGATGCTTTTCAGCACTCCTACTATTCTTGCTTCTGTCTCCTGTATCTCCTGTGTGTTCATGTCTGTTCCTCTCTCGATTTGTATGCCAGGGCATAAAGCCGCATCTGCTTCATCATGGCCAGCAGTCCGTTGGAGCGGGTAGGTGATAGATTCTCCCTCAGTCCTATCCGTTCTATGAAATAGATGTCGGCGCCCAGTATCTCATCCGGTGTGCGGCCCGAGAAGACCCTCACCAGGAGGGCCACAATGCCTCGTGTTATAAGGGCATCACTCTCTGCCGTAAAGGTAATCACTCCGTCAGTGAATGAGGGATAAAGCCACACTTTGCTCTGACACCCTTCAATGAGGAAATCAGGCGTTTTGTGTGTGATATCGAAGGGAGGAAGGGTTCTTCCCAGGTCGATAAGGTACTCATACCTCTCCATCCAGTCGCTGAACATGGCGAACTCCTCAATGATCCGGTCCTGTATCTCGTTAATATTCATTATTCAATGTCATGCGAACATTTCCGTCACCCTGCCAATGCCTCTCAACACTGCATCAATCTCCTCCTCCGTGTTGTAAAAAGCTATGGAAGCCCTGATGGTCCCTGTTATTCCATACCGTTCCATCACCGGCTGGGCGCAGTGTGTCCCTGTTCTTACCGCTATGCCCATCTTGTCAAGAATCATGCCTGCGTCATAGGGGTGTATCGCCCCCGGGAGGAATGAGATCACCGAGACCTTATGCGGTGCGGTTCCGTAGATACGGAGGCCCTCAATGGCCGACATCCCTGACGTGGCCCGGGCCAGGAGAGTCTGTTCCCTCTCCGCCACCGCCTCACGGCCAAGGGACGAGAGGTAGTCGAGTGCGGCAGCCATGCCTATCGCCCCTGTGAAGTTTGTCGTTCCCGCTTCGAACTTGAAAGGCAGTTCGTTGTATGTGGTCTTCTCAAAGGTGACATTGGCAACCATATCACCACCTCCCTGGTATGGCGGGATTTCATTCAGCAGGTTTTCCTTCCCGTAAAGCACCCCGATGCCATTGGGACCGTAAACCTTGTGTCCTGAGAAGACGTAGAAATCGCACCCTATTTCGCTCACGTCAACAATGCCATGTTGTATGCCCTGTGCTCCGTCAACCAGCACCGGGATACCGTGAGAGTGTGCCTCGGCCACTATCTCCTTCACAGGGTTAACGGTACCGAGCACATTTGATACATGGGTGACTGCTACTATGCGGGTGCGCTCCGTAAGCATGCCGCGGTAGGCCTCAAGGTCAAGCACCCCCTCGTCAGTGAAGGGTATCACCTTAAGCTTCGCCTTTTTCCTTTCGCACAGCATCTGCCAGGGTACAATATTGGCATGATGCTCCATGCCGCTGATGACTATCTCATCGCCTTCGCCTACAAACCTTTCCCCGAAGGAGAATGCAACGGCGTTGATCGAGGCTGTCGTGCCGGCGGTGAATATTATCTCTTCCCTCTTTGGTGCGTTGATGAATGCCCTGACGGTCTCGCGGGCAGCCTCATAGCGGTCGGAGACCATGTCGGAGAGGCGATGTACTCCCCTGTGCACGTTGGCATTGGATGTGCGGTAGAGCTCTTCCATCACCCGTATTACCTGTTCCGGCTTCTGGGTGGTGGCGCCATTATCGAGATAGATCAGTGGTTTGCCGTACACCTTGATTGAAAGGATCGGGAATTCGGTGCGTATCTCTTCTATGGTTTTTGACAGATTCATCAATGGCTCAGTTGCATTGTATTGCGCATGAGGCGCAGCGCGAAAGCTCACCGCGGAGACGCTGCTGCACGAGGTTATCGATGCGTTCGCGCAGCGCCTCGATGGGGATATTCTTAATCACATCGTGAGCAAATCCGAACATCAGCATCAACTTTGCTTCGCGTGCATCAATACCGCGTGAACGGAGATAGAAGAGCGCGTTCTCGTCAAGCTGGCCTATGGTGGCTCCGTGACTGCATTTCACATCATCGGCGTAGATTTCAAGCTGCGGTTTGGTATCCATGCGCGCTGTGTCCGAGAGTATGATGTTATTGTTGCTCTGGTAGGCATTGGTTCCCTGGGCTATCTTATGCACCATGATGCGTCCGTTGAAGGCACCGCTGGCGTTATCATCAAGCACCCCCTTGAAGAGCTGGGTGCTGTTGCAGTTCGGGGCGGCATGATCAACCTTCACGAAGTTGGCAATATGCTGCTGCTTGTCGGCCAGGTAGAGGCCGTACGAATGGGTCTCTGCATGCTCACCGTTCAGGAGGTGCCATGTGGCATTACGTACGAGACCGCCGTGAAGGGTTATGTTGTTTGATGAGGCATAGCTGTCGCGCTCCTGGTGAATAAACGTATGCGTTATCTTCCCTGAGTTGTTATGCTGGTTCTGCACCCTGATGATCTCAAACCGCGCATTCTGTGCCACATAGACCTCAGTGACGGTGTTTGTCAGAAAATGCTGCGGTGAGATGGCATGGTCACAGACGAGCAATGAGAGCTGCGCTCCCTCTTCAACCACCACCAGGTTACGGTCCTGGGCAAAGATATCCTTGTCTGCCTGTATCAGGTTTACGATCTGTATCGGTTTGGTGTAGGCTGTCTTCCTGGGCGCATAGAGGAAGAGCCCGTCTGTTGACAGCGCGGTGTTAAGCGGCACCAGTCCGTCGTTTTCATTCTGAGCGTACCTGTTGTAGTGTTTTTCCACCAGTCCGGGAAACTGTTTTGCTGCAGCCTTCATGCTGCCCACCCATATCCCTCCGGGGAGCATCACCAGTCCCTCTTCGCCGCGGGGGAAGAAGCCGTTGAGCAGGACCATGTTCCATACATCGAGATCCTCCACCTCACAGTGAAACTTCTCCGCTTCGTGGAAGTCCTCAGGTACGGGTGAGTAGTACTCCTGGTACTGAAAACCGAAGGACTTTTCCAGGTTCGTATACTTGTATGCTTCGTTCTTCCTGTCAGGAATTCCAAGGCGAAGGAAATCCTCAAATGCCTTGTCGCGGTGCCTGTTGAAGATCTCCGGGGAGTCCTTCATGAAAGTGCCGTTCCTGCCCGCATAGAGCCCTGACAGCTTGCTTATTACTTCCGGTCTGTAGTCCATGTCTCTTCGCTGACGTCTGCTTTCTTCCTTATCCAGTCGTATCCTCTCTCCTCAAGTTTGAGAGCCAGTTCAGGGCCGCCCGACCGTACGATGCGGCCGTCGTAGAGCACATGTACATAGTCCGGCACGATATAATCGAGCAGCCTCTGATAATGCGTTATAACGATGACTGATGTGCCTGGCCTGCGTGTCTTGTTGACGCCGTTGGCCACGATGCGGAGGGCGTCTATATCCAGGCCCGAGTCTGTCTCATCGAGGAGTGCCAGTCTCGGCTCGAGCATCGCCATCTGGAAGATCTCGTTCTTCTTCTTTTCACCTCCGGAAAAACCTTCGTTGACGCTTCTGTTTGTCAGTGCCGAGTCGATCTCGACAAGCTCCTTCTTCTCGCGCATCTGGCGGAGGAACTCTGAGGCCGACAACGGCTCCAGTCCGCGGTGCTTGCGCTGCTCATTGATGGCTGTCTTCATGAAGTTGACCATGCTTACCCCCGGGATCTCTATCGGGTACTGGAATGAGAGGAAGATACCCTCGCGTGCCCTCTCCTCAGGGGACATCTCCAGGAGGTCTTTTCCCTCGAATGAGACTGACCCGTGGGTGACAGTAGCTATATCACGGCCTGTCAGGACATTGGCCAGGGTGCTCTTACCGCTGCCGTTGGGACCCATGATGGCATGTATCTCCCCGGGTCTGACCTCGAGGTTGAGACCCTTGAGGATCTCCTTATTGTCAATTGAGGCTTTAAGTTCCTTTATCTGTAACAAAAAATCACTGTTCATATCTGGTTTCACTAAAATTCATATTTCAACCCACGCTTCCTTCAAGGCTTATCTGCAGCAGCTTCTGTGCCTCCACGGCAAACTCCATCGGCAGCTTGTTGATTACTTCACGTGCGTATCCGTTGACTATCAGTCCTATGGCATCTTCCGTTGAGATCCCTCTCTGATTGCAGTAGAAGATCTGGTCTTCTCCGATGCGCGAGGTGGTGGCTTCGTGTTCGACTATAGCCGTGGGATTATCAACTTCGATATAGGGGAATGTATGTGCTCCGCACTTGTCACCCAAAAGGAGTGAGTCGCACTGCGAGAAGTTGCGTGCTCCTTCGGCCTTGCCCATCACCTTCACCAGGCCGCGGTAGCTGTTCTGCCCGAAGCCGGCCGATATGCCCTTGGAGACGATGGTGCTCTTTGTGTTTTTTCCGATGTGGATCATCTTCGTGCCGGTGTCGGCCTGCTGGTAGTTGTTGGTGACGGCAACGGAATAGAATTCTCCCGTGCTGTTGTTACCGCGCAGGATGCATGAGGGGTACTTCCATGTGATGGCTGAGCCGGTCTCCACCTGCGTCCATGATATCTTGGAATCGTCTCCCTTGCATATCCCGCGTTTGGTGACGAAATTGAAAATCCCGCCTCTGCCCTCCTTGTCACCCGGGTACCAGTTCTGCACGGTGCTGTATTTGACTTCGGCGCCCCGTTCTGCAATTATCTCAACCACGGCTGCGTGCAGCTGGTGCTCGTCGCGCATGGGAGCCGTGCATCCCTCGAGGTAGCTGACATATGCCTCCTCATCGGCAATGAGGAGTGTGCGTTCAAACTGCCCGGTATTGGATGCATTGATGCGGAAGTAGGTCGACAGCTCCATGGGGCACCTGACACCCTTGGGGATGTAGCAGAATGAGCCGTCGGAGAAGACTGCCGAATTGAGGGTGGCAAAGAAGTTATCGGTGTATGGAACCACTGAGGCGAGGTACTTCTGTACGAGCGACGGGTGTTCTCTGACCGCTTCGGAGAAGGAGCAGAAGATGATTCCCATCTCTGCAAGTGTCTCACGGAAGGTGGTCTTCACCGATATTGAGTCCATAACTGCATCAACGGCAACGCCGGTGAGGCGCTTCTGTTCCCCGAGAGGTATGCCGAGCTTGTCAAAGGTCTTCAACAGCTCCGGGTCGACCTCGCTGAGGCTGCCGGGAGCCGGTTTTTGCTTCGGTGCGGCGTAAAAGATAATATCCTGGTAGGGTATTTCGGGTATCTTCAGGTTGGCCCACGCAGGCATCTTCATCGTCTGCCAGTGACGGAATGCCTTCAGGCGGAACTCGAGCATCCACTCAGGCTCCTCCTTCTTGGCGGAGATGAGTCTCACTATGTCTTCGCTCAGTCCTTTGGGAATGACATCGGTCTCGATCTCGGTCACAAAACCGTACTTGTATTCACCTGATGTTACCTCGTTCAGTACCTTATCCTGATCGTTTTCCATAAGAAGTCCTCTTCAATGTTCACACAAACTGAACAAACCTGAACATGTAAAGTTTTAGCCGTTAGTATTAAAATCAGGCAAAATTACACAAAAAGAGGGAAATATAAGAAGGGCCTGCCGGGCAGTTTACCTTTTGTTGTTGATTATGAGTGCCCCGATTACTCCAGGCACCCATCCGCAGAGGGTAAGGAGGAAAATGATGAGCACCGAGCCGCACCCTTTGTCAATCACGGCCAGGGGAGGGAAGAAGATGCACAGGAGGACTCGCAGGATACCCATTGGAATTGTCGATTTGCGATTTGCGTTTCCAGCTAGCACAGC
>DZBJ01000087.1 GCA_022736275.1 Rikenella microfusus
TCTTTGCAAACCACTTGCCCGTCAACAGGCACGAGGCTGGTTTGAGCAATGCGCCCGAGAGATTCAGGTGGTGACCGAGAGCGCCCTGAACCGCGACATTCAGAAAGCAAACCGTCTCGCCACCCACTATGTGAAGATGCTGGAAAAGACCATCACCCGGTTGAAGGCTGGCTTCACGGAAGGGCTATGGGCGAATGGCGTCTATTTCCTCTCCTCGGACAGCACAGAAGTGGGACTCTCCCTGCTCCTACCGGTTTTTAGCGGCGAACGTTCGGAACCGGAACCCATTCGGGGGCACCTGTGCGTCTCCGGCGGCACTGCCCCATCCTTCAGCAATCTCCTCACTTCCCGCGAGGCACTCTGCTTCATGCGCCTTCCCGAACGGGAATACCAGGGCTATCGGCTCCGAGAACGAATTTTCTTCGATCAGGACCTTGCCGATCATACCGGAGCGGCTGTTTCGGTCGGTTCCATTGTCTCTGCCAACACCGTAAGTAACCGGCAGGCGCGGATACCAGTTGACCACCTTACCCGGCACGGACTTGTCGCCGGCACCACTGGCAGTGGCAAGACCAACACCCTTTTCAATATCCTTCTCAGCCTCTGGCGCGAACACCATATACCTTTTCTGGTAATCGAGCCCACAAAGTCTGAATATCGTAACCTCATCCGTCTGGTAGACGACATCCTTGTGTTCACCCTTGGTGATGAAACACCCAACGCTTCATCGCCCTTTCGATTGAACCCCTTTCAGTTTCCCGAGGGAATACCGCTCCAGACACATCTTTCGCACCTGACCGCCGCCTTTAACGCAAGTTTCGTGATGTACGCCCCCATGCCTCAGGTATTGGAGGAGTGTCTTTATGAAATTTATCAGGACAAAGGCTGGAATCTTGTTTCTTCCCGCAGCAGCCGAGGATTTTTACGGGGAGCCTTTCCCACGCTTACGGACCTGTATAACAAGATTGACGATGTGGTCAACCGTCTCGGTTATGAGGAACGAATTGCTATGGATATCCGTTCTGCCCTCAAAATAAGGGTCAACAATCTCCGTTTGGGCGGTAAAGGGCTCATGCTGGATACGGAAGAATCTGTACCGCTTACAGAAATCATGCGAATCCCCACCGTCCTGGAGTTACGGGCCATGGGTAATGACGATGAAAAGACCTTTGTCATAGGCCTGCTCCTTACTGCCATTTATGAATACTATGAGGCAAATCCGGATCAGGGAAGTGAAGGGCGCTTACGGCACCTCACCCTTATCGAGGAGGCACACCGTTTGTTGAAAAACGTGCCTACCGAAAAAACCTCCGAGGACCAGGCCAACATGAAAGGTAGAGCTGTCGAGGCCTTCTGCAATATGCTCTCCGAGGTCCGCGCCTATGGGGAGGGAATTTTGGTGGCGGAACAGATTCCATCCAAGCTTGCCCCTGATATTTTGAAGAATACCGGCATGAAGATGATTCACCGTCTGGTCGCCAAAGAAGAACGTGAGGCCATGGGACATACCATGAATTTGGATGAACCGCAGATGCGTCATGTCGCTACCCTGGGACAGGGTGAGGCGATCTTCTTTCGCGAAGGTTTTGACCGGCCTTATCTCATTAACGCTCCGGTCGCGCCAGTAAGCACCGCTGGTGGCATGATTGCTACCACGGATCTTAATCGGCGCATGCTGACTGGTTTTTATCGGAAATTCCTGCCGCTGCTTCATCGTTATGCATATTGTCAGGCTTGCGGACAGAGTCTCACCGCTCACTGTGCCGAGGCCCAAAATGCGGTAGATGAAATGCTGGCCGGTGAACGGGCCGAGTCGGCGGCGGTCCGGCGCTTGTTTCCTCTTTTCGTTAATGATGGTAAAAGTTTTGATAACTTTACCATGTTTCAAATGGCGGGCGGAGAAATACATTTTTTTTGCCTTGAAGCCCGTCTTATGACCAGCTATTTGTTAGAACGGGTGGGATTTTTTGGAACCTCCTTTAAAGAAATTCGGAAACTACTTGATCAAATTGCTTCTGTACCGAGGATTGAGGGAAGACTTGCCTTGGCAAGGGCAGCTTTTTCATCGCCTTTCTCAAAATCTATTCCGCCCTTTTCCATCTGTCGGCGTTATTGCCGGCACATATGCCGTTTTGGTTATGAAGGGAGTATCCTTTGTCGTGATGCGGGCCTTCACAATACCCTGCTTGATCTCATTGAGGCTGTTCCCGGAACCGGAAAGGATGAGGCAGGGGCTGGGCGACAGCGACTTGTTGAAGCCGTTCAATACTGGTTTCATGGCGAGTGCGCTTACGCGGAGGATTTAACATTATGCTTCGCTATTTCAAAATTGAACGAACTGTTGGTTCGTGAAAGTTTGCAGGATTCATTTATGCAGACTTTTTTCGTTTAGAGTCTGGAGAATTTTGAATCGACTACTCAAGGGGATTGGTCATGAAAAGTAGGCAGGGAAAAGAAGTAGACACCAAGCAGGACAGGGTTTCCGAGTCGCGTGAAACTGTCCGCAGGCTCGATTCCGGTCTTGAACGACGTCAAGAGTTGCCAGGCAAGCGCCAACCAATCTCTGAACGGGACCGAATGGAGACAGCCCTGGCGCGTCGACAAGCTGGCCAAAGTGAGAAACAGGCGACACGGGCTGCAAAGGCGGATATTGCCGAAAACATTGTAAGCAAATCCTTCCCTTTGAATGAAGCAAAGCAGGTCGACAATTCCCGTGATTTGCACTTTCAAGAAAATGATGAGTTCGATCGTGAATTACATAAGCGGGAGCCTGAAATCGGCCAGGATGCGCAGTTGGTAGATGGCTACTATGATCCACTGAACAATCAGGCCTTTGTTCGAGAGCAAAGGAATATGCTGGAAACAGAATTGCATGAGAAGCTCCATCAAAAGAGCCTCAGTGAATTGCCAACGCGTCTAAATGAAGGAGTAACAGAATACTTTACCCGGCAAGCTGCCGGGCCGATGGGTCGATTGAAAGACTTTGACAGCCGTGGCCGGGAAATACCTCGACCAGTATCAGACTATGAGCAAGAGCGGGTGATCGTAAGTAAGCTTTATGCCACAGTGGGCGACGCCCCCTTACATTCAGCCTATTTTGATGGGAAAACCGATGAACTTCGGCAGCATGTCGATAGCGCCCTTGGTACTGGAGCCTTCGACGAGTTGAGCAGCGCTCTTGAGTTAAGAGATTATCAGCGGGCAGACACCATCATTCAACGAGGCAGGAATAGAGGGTGAGACGATTAA
>DZBJ01000006.1:0-27705 GCA_022736275.1 Rikenella microfusus
TAGAGCAGGTCATAGTCAAGCCTCTCAAGCATTTTGTCAAGGTCTGAAGCATATCCCAGCTTAACCTGTCCCCAGCACGTGATGCCTGGTCTTACAGCCAGCACCCTGTTGTAATATGGTGCCCTTTCCTTTATCTTATCAATGTAGTGACGCCTCTCCGGCCTGGGTCCGACGAGTGACATCTCTCCCCTGAGCACATTGATGAAGTTGGGCATCTCGTCAAGCCTGTGCTTTCGCATGAACCGTCCCAGCGGGGTGATGCGGGCGTCGCCCTCAACTGCCAGCTGAGGCCCGCCAGCCTCGGCATCGTCTCCCATTGATCTGAACTTATAGATCATAAAGGGCTTGCCGTGGCGGCCGATGCGCTCCTGCCTGAAGATCACCGGTCCTTCACCCGATAGTCTGATAAGCAGGGCCAGCGCTGCCATCAGCGGGGAGAGTAGAACCAGGCTCGCAGCTGAAAGGGTATAATCGAGCGCCTGTTTGATCATCTGCTGCCAGTGCGGCATCTCCCTGTACGAAACCCGCAGCAGGGGTGTGGCATAGATAGGGCCTGCCTCAACGTGGCCTGCGATGAGATGCCTCATTGACGGCACAGCCTTGACAAGCACATTCCGGTAGCACAGTGCATTTACCATATTTTCAACGGCATGGTAATCACTATCTTCCAGTGCCAGGATGACCTCATCAATATCGTTGGCTTCAATTATGCTGACAATATCATCAGCCGTTCCCAGCCACGGCACTTCGCCGGCAAGCATATCTCCGGCCGGAATCTTGACGCCCCGGGGCTCTACGGCCCCGGACACTTCTGCAAGCCGCCCCTGTAACTGCGACTTGCCTGACAGCCTGTCGCCTTCCATCTTCCCCTCTGCCTGAGGCCCTCCCGACAGCCTCCCCCCCGGAGGGCCATCAACGGTTATATAACCTGTGATCAGGTTCCCTGCCGGTATCTTTTCATTCCTTATCTCGCTGATTAGCCTCTCCGCCTTTACGTTGCTGCCTGCAATGACCGTTCTGAACCCTGCCTCGCGCCTGTGAATTTTTCCCGACACACGGGAGGTGATAATGAAACGCGGTATCCAAGTCAGGAGGAACTCAAGAAGGAATAGTACTATGAATGACCGGTAGTAGGTCGAGTAATGGCCAATGACATCATCAAGGATAAGTGCAAAAAAGAGTATGACCACCGCTGCGAGGGTTACCGCCAGCGATTTTCCGAATTCAAGCAGGCGTGAGCGCCTGAGAGGGTCAGAATAAAACCCGGCCATCGCAAATACGAAAAGAAAAAAAAGAGGAATGAGAATTATCCCGGAGTAGAACTTATTTCCAAGCTCCATGTGGAAATACTCGCCGTATAAAGGTGTCTCAATAAAGTACTTGCGGAAAAGGTAGAAGAGTCCCCAGGCTATAGCTGAGCCTGCAAAATCGGCTAAGATATATGACAGTCTGATTCTGCGGGCAAATTTTTTCATCAGTGTTAGCAAGCGATATGCAAAGATATCTGTTATTTTTAGACCAAAATCATAGCGTAATGATTGAGGAGTCTTTTGAGGCTAAAGGTAAGAGGAAGAGGCTTATAGAAGAGCTGCGCGGAAAGGGAATCAATGATGAGGTGGTGCTTAAGGCAATGGGGCAGGTGCCGCGTCATCTGTTCATGGATGATGCTTTTTTAAGGCATGCCTACCAGGACAAGGCGTTTCCCATTTCAGCAGGGCAGACTATTTCTCAGCCCTATACGGTAGCCGTGCAGACCATGCTGCTCAATGTCGGAAAGAGGGATAAGGTGCTGGAGATAGGCACCGGATCGGGTTACCAGGCGGCCATACTGGCTGAGATGGGGGTGAAGGTCTATACAATCGAACGGCAGAGAGAACTGTACCGGAAGGCGCAGGTGATGTTGAATTCCCTGGGTTACAGGATCCATTTTTTCCTGGGTGATGGATATGAGGGGCAGCCGCAGTACGGACCATACGATGCCATCATTATCACGGCTGCCACTGCGGAAGTGCCCGACAAGCTGCTCAGGCAACTCCGTGTCGGAGGAAGGCTGGTGGTACCGCGCGGCGATCGCGATTCGCAGGTGATGACTCTCTACCTCCGCCGCGCTGAGGAAGACTGGGAGATAACCCCACATGGCCATTTTGTATTTGTTCCCATGCTTAAAGGAATTGCCAACGGTAACGACAGAGATTGAAATCATGAAGATATATAAGGAGGAATTTTCACCCATCCAGGTCAATACTTACATTGTGGATGGCGATGACGGAGAATGCATCATTATCGACTGCGGCTGCTACGGCAGTGCAGAGGAGAAGAGGCTGACAGATTTTCTGGCGGAAAGGTCACTGACGCCGCGCCTCCTCCTGAACACACACTGCCACCTTGATCACATCTTCGGAAATGCTTTCATGCTTGAGCGATACGGACTGAGGTCATGGTTCCATGAAGGTGACAGGTACAATCATTCCATTGCTCCGAAGCATGCACAGATGTTCGGTCTTGTCATGGACCCTCCGCCCGAACCGGAGGGATATCTCACCGACGGGCAGATAGTTACTGCTGCAGGACTCAGTTTCGAGGTAATTGCCGTCCCCGGCCATTCACAGGGCGGTATTGCCTTTTACTCGGCAAAGAATGGCGTCGTATTTACCGGTGATGCCCTGTTTGCAGGAAGCATAGGGCGGTCTGACCTCCCGGGCGGCAACCATGAACAGCTGATGACGAACATACGCGCAAGGCTGTTCACCCTTTCTCCCGATACGGTTGTATATCCGGGCCACGGGCCTGCAACAACCATCGGGGAGGAGATGAGGAGCAATCCCTTCTTCTCATGAAAAAAACATGTCAGTCAAATCCTCTCAGAACAGCTGTGCAGTCAGAACCTGGGTGCTCCATTCTGACCTAATTAAGTTCTGTGACGTGAATCATGATTAATATGCTTTTTTTTGTTACTCTCTTTATGCTAATTTCGTCCCGTTCCTCTGAAATTAAAAAATAACGCACTTGAATATGACATCAGATCATTTTGTTAACCGTCACATCGGGCCGCGCGAGAGCGAAGCAGCTGAGATGTGCAGGACAATCGGCGTTGATTCCGTTGATCAGCTGATAGAGCAGACAGTTCCGGCATCAATAAGGCTTGAGAGGTCTCTTGCCCTTCCGCCTGCCATGAGTGAAAACGAGTACCTCGCCCACATCAGGGAGCTTGGGAAGCGCAATAAGCAGTTTCGCTCGTTTATCGGGCAGGGTTATTACGGGGTGGCAGTGCCTCCTGTAATCATCAGGAATGTACTTGAGAACCCGGCATGGTACACCTCTTACACCCCTTACCAGGCTGAGATATCACAGGGGAGGCTGGAGGCACTGCTGAACTTCCAGACAATGGTTACCAGCCTCACTGCCATGGAGATTGCCAATGCCTCTCTCCTTGATGAGGCTACGGCGGCTGCCGAGGCTATGGTTATGATGTACAACGCCCGTTCGCGTGACAAGGTTAAGGCAGGTGCAAACCGGTTCCTTGTTGACAACTCGGTCTTCAGGCAGACGCGTGACGTGCTCATCACCCGTGCCGCTCCCCTGGATATTGACATACAGTTTATTGACTATAAGCAGATTGAGGCTGAGAGCATGCTCTTCGGGGTACTGGTACAGTATCCTGCAGCCTGCGGTGAGATACGCGACTACCGTGACCTGGTTGAGAAGGTTCATGGTACCGGCGCACTTGTGGCGGTGGGAGCAGACCTGATGAGCCTCGCACTGCTGACACCTCCGGGTGAGTGGGGTGCCGACATCGTCTTCGGATCGAACCAGCGTTTCGGCCTGCCGATGAGCTACGGCGGTCCGCATGCCGGATTCTTTGCCACCAGGGATGAGCTGAAACGGAACATGCCGGGAAGGATTATAGGTGTTTCAGTGGATGTTCACGGCAACCAGGCGCTTCGCATGGCTCTTCAGACACGCGAGCAGCACATCAAGCGTGAGAGGGCCACATCGAACATATGCACCGCCCAGGCACTGCTGGCTACCATGTCAGGCATGTATGCACAGTATCACGGGCAGGAAGGAATCAGGCGCATCGCCATGAATATCTTTTCAGCTGCATGCACGCTGTCAAAAGCACTTAAGGAACTGGGCTACATAATTAAGCATGAGCAGTTCTTTGACACGGTTCGTGTACAGGCTGTACCGGGGGTGACCTCTGACATGATTGAGAAGATCGCCATCGGCAGGGGAATCAATCTCTGGTATCCGTGCGGCAACTGTGCAACCATCAGCACTGATGAGTTGACCACGCTCAACGATATCAATGACATCGTAGCAGTGTTCGCAGAGGCGGCAGGCAAGAAGCCGGCAGAGGTGACCACCCTGTGCGACTGTTTCTGCATTGATGAAAAGTTCAAACGCACTTCACCTTTCCTGCAGGAACGCACCTTCAACAGCTACCACAGCGAGACTGACATGATGCGTTATATCAAGATGCTTGAGCGGAAGGACTTTTCACTGTCAAACGGCATGATACCTCTCGGTTCATGCACTATGAAACTGAACCCGGCCGCATCGATGTTCGCCATGAGCTGGCCGGAGTTCGGCAACATCCATCCGTTCGTTCCTGCTGACCAGGCGGAGGGATACCATAAGGTGATGGAAGAGCTGGGTGAGGCCCTGAAAGAGATCACCGGCTTTGAAGCGGTATCCTTCCAGCCCAACTCGGGTGCTGCAGGCGAGTACTCGGGACTGATGGTCATCAGGCAGTATCATATAAGCCGTAGTGAAGGGCACCGTGATGTGGCCCTCATCCCGTCATCTGCCCACGGAACCAATCCTGCCAGCGCAGCCATGGCTGGCATGAAGGTGGTGGTTGTGGAGTGCGATGAGAACGGCAACATAAGTGTTGACGACCTGAAGAAGAAGGCCATTGAGCACCGTGATAACCTGAGTGCCGCAATGATCACCTATCCCTCGACGCACGGTGTCTTCGAGGAGGCAATCATTGAGATGACGCATATAGTTCACGAGAACGGCGGTCTGGTTTACATGGACGGTGCGAACATGAACGCGCAGGTGGGTCTGACCAGTCCGGGTCGCATCGGTGCGGATGTCTGCCATCTCAACCTGCATAAGACATTTGCCATACCTCACGGCGGAGGCGGACCGGGGATGGGCCCCATCCTCTGCAACACTAAGCTGGCGGAGTTCCTGCCGTCGCATCCGGTTGTGAAGACCGGTGGCAGCCACGGTATCACGGCTGTGGCGGCAGCACCGTTCGGCAGCGCACACGTTCTGACTATCAGCCATGCCTATGTAATGATGCTTGGAGCTGAAGGACTTACAAAGTCAACCATGTATGCCATCCTGAACGCAAACTATATTGCCGCCTCGCTGACCGGCATGTACAAGGTCCTCTATACCGGGGCAAACAACCGCTGTGCACATGAGATGATTTTCGACTGCCGCGGTTTCAAGGAGACGGGAGTGGATGAGTCGGACATCGCCAAGAGGCTGATGGACTATGGCTTCCATGCTCCCACACTCTCATTCCCCGTTCACGGAACGCTGATGGTGGAGCCTACGGAGTCAGAGCCAAAGGCCGAGCTAGACAGGTTCATTGATGCCATGAGAAATATCTGGCGGGAGATAGAGGAGATAAGGGAAGGAAAGGCAGACAGGGCTGATAACGTGCTGAAAAATGCACCTCATACGGCCGCTGCCGTCATCTCCGACAAATGGGCTCATGCCTATCAGCGTGAGAAGGCAGCCTATCCTCTCAAATGGACCGTCGAGAACAAGTTCTGGCCGACGGTGGGCAGGGTCGATAACGGTTACGGTGACCGCAACCTGGTCTGCACCTGTGCACCGATTGATTCGTATCGGTTTGATACTTTCAATCTAGGCAATAGAGGGGCGAGCGATCAGTAATGACCCGCCAGCTGGCGGGTTATTACCGCGAGCAGCAAGATTGCAGGGTGGGCTGTAGGCAATAGTGCAGTCGGCAGTTTTCAGTCAGCAGTAGGCAGTTCTTTTCAGTCTTCAGTTCACAGTCCACAGTCCACAGTCTTCATAAGTGTCTGCCGACTGCTAACTGCCAACTGAGGACTGGAGACCTGAAAAGTCGTTAAAACAGATTCTCTATCACCATCGAGTAGAGATCGGTCTGGGAGATGCCTGACACTGCGGCCTGTCTCGGGATGATGCTCTCCTCAGTCATGCCGGGGATGGTGTTTATCTCGAGGAACTGGGGACCGTCGCCGGTGACGATGAAATCGACCCTGACAATACCGCGGCATCCGAGGATATCATATATCTCCGACGAAAGTTCCTGGATGCGTGCTGTAACCTCCTCCGGCAGCCTGGCAGGGGTTATCTCCTCCGAGAACCCCTCCGTATATTTTGCCTCATAGTCGAAGAACTCCTTTTTTGGCACGATCTCAGTGACCGGCATGACTATCTTCCTCTGCTTCGTCTTAACTACTCCGCATGCCACCTCTGTTCCTTTCATGAACGACTCCACCAGGACCTCATCCCCCTCAGCGAAAGCCTTTTCAAGGGCTTCGGCAAACTCGCCAGATTCCTTGACTTTGGTTACTCCGAAGCTTGAGCCGCTGGCGTTTGGCTTGACGAAGCACGGCAGGCCGGTCTGTTTTACTATCGCCGATGCATCATACTGCTGTCCCTTTCTAAGGAGAAGTCCGCCCGTCATGGGGATGCCATACTCATTCAGGTATAGCTTGCAGGCCTGCTTGTTGAATGTAAGTGCAGAGACGAAGGCATTGCAGCTTGTGTATGGTATGCCTGTCATATCAAAATAGCCCTGCAGGGGACCGTTCTCGCCCGGATCACCATGGATGGAGATAAAGGCTGCATCAAACCTGATACGCTGATCATCCAGCACGAGGGTAAAGTCATTCTTGTCAATCCTGAAGATGCGGCCCTTCTTATCCTCCCAGAACCAGTCGGTACCCTTTATTGTAATGATGTATGTCTCATATTTCCCCTCAAGTGCATTGGCAACGCCGCGGGCGCTGCGGACTGACACCGGGTATTCCGATGAATTTCCTCCTGCAACAATGGCTATGGTCCTCATGATTCTGCAATTTTGCCCCAAAATTACACTATTTAATTTCGCTTGAATATGCAAATCAATAAAACCTGGTGATAAACCTGTGATGGGTTGTTGAACTGCTATGCCATCGCGAAAGATTTTTGTTTAAATTTGAACCCGAACCAATAATTATCAAAACGGAAAATGGAAAAGAAACCTGTTGGCAGAATTGTGACAGTAGTGATTGTGCTTGCTGCCGTTCTGCTGTTTATTTCATGGGGAGTCGGGATTTATAACAAGATAGTCCCGCTGAATGAAAAGGTAGCTACAGCATGGAGCAATGTAGAGACACAATATCAGAGGAGGGCTGATCTCATACCCAATTTTGTCAATACCGTCAAGGGAGCCGCTGCCTTCGAGCAGGAGACCCTGACCAGGGTCATTGAGGCAAGGGCTAAGGCCACCCAGGTGACAATTGACCCCTCCAACATCACTCCGGCACAGTTGCAGGAGTTTCAGGCTGCGCAGAGCGAGGTAAGCTCGGCTCTTGCACGGCTGATGGTTGTTGTGGAGCAATATCCCGAGCTCAAGGCAACGCAGAATTTCCGCGACCTGCAGGTTGAGCTTGAGGGCACTGAGAACCGTATTGCCGTGGCCAGGAACGACTTCAACGATGCAGCCAGGGAATACAACACCTTCATCAAGCTGTTTCCCAACAACCTTATAGCCTCCATCGCAAAATTCAACGACAGGCCATATTTTGAAGCCCTCGAGGGTACCGATGTGGCGCCGAAGGTTGAGTTCTGACGATGAGTGCGATGAAAGCCTCGGCATTCTTTACCCCTGAGCAGCAGGAAGCTGTTGTCGGTGCCATACGTGAGGCCGAACACGCCACTTCCGGAGAGGTACACGTACATGTTGAGACCTCATGCAAAGGTGATGTGCTCGATGAGGCTGCATGGCTCTTCAAAAAGCTGGGTATGCACAGAACGGCCGACCGCAACGGGGTGCTCATTTACCTGGCACTCAAGGAGCGAAAGTTTGCCATCATAGGGGATACCGGGATCAATGCAGTGGTGCCTCCAGGGTTCTGGGACAGCATACGTGATCATATGAAGCAGCGATTCAGTGAAGAGCTCTTCACCGAGGGTCTCACCGAAGGTATAATCATGGCCGGTGATCAGCTGAAGGAGCATTTTCCCTATTCCAGGAACGACATCAATGAGCTCACCGACACCATCTCATTTGACAATAATGAACCGGGGGTATGAGAATGTTTAAGCTGAAATCTGCTCTGATCCTGGTTTTGATCGCTGCCTTCACAATCAGCCTTGAGGCACAGACCCTCCTTGCCAGGCCTGACCCGCCGCGCCTGGTAAACGATTATGCAGGTGTACTCTCTGCATCTGAAGTGCAGGCGCTTGAGAATAAACTGGTCGCATTCAATGATTCGACATCCAACCAGATTGCCGTGGTGATAGTAAATGACCTTCAGGGGTATGACCGATCGGATTTTGCATACAGGGTGGCAAGGGACTGGGGAGTGGGGCAGGGCGACTTCAACAACGGGCTGCTCATACTTGTCAAGACAAAAACGGAGAGCTCACCGGGACAGATATTCATTGCCACCGGTTACGGACTTGAAGGGGCGATACCTGATATAGCATGCGCCGATATAATTGACAGGGAGATTTTGCCGGGGTTTCGCCAGAATGATTATTATGGCGGACTGAATGCAGGGACAGATGTGCTGATGGCACTTGCCGCCGGCGAGTATTCCTATCAGAGCTATGCCGGAGATTCATCGTCAGCCGCAGTACCAGGTATAGTATTTTTCATCATAATCATCATCTTCATCATTCTTGTCTCTGCCGGCAGCTCAAACAACAAGCACCTGAAGAAGAGCGGCACAGGCAACCTGCCCCTGTGGCTCCTGCTGAGCATGATGGGTGGAGGGCGGTCGCATGGCGGAAGCTGGGGCGGATTCTCCGGCGGTGGCGGCAGAAGTAGCGGCGGCGGTTTTGGCGGTTTTGGCGGTTTTGGCGGCGGCGGCTTTGGTGGCGGAGGAGCAGGAGGGAGCTGGTAGCTTTCTCAGTCGGCAGTCCAAATCAGTCAGCAGTCTACAGTCAGCAGTTGGCAGTAAATTGATTATCTGGTGACTGGCGACTGGCGACTGAATCAGTCCCTGCCTGCCGTGTATCCCCGCCACTTAGCCAGTACCGCTTCCATGTCAGACGGAAGAGGTGATTCAAAAGAGAGTCGCTGGCCGGTTACAGGGTGGTTGAAGGCAAGGGTCTGGGCATGCAGCGCCTGGCGCGGTATGAGGTCAAGGCAATTGCGCACGAACTGCTGGTATTTAGTGAAGGTGGTGCCTTTGAGTATGCGGTGGCCGCCATACTCCTCATCGTTGAAGAGCGGATGGCCGAACCATGCCATGTGAACCCTTATCTGGTGAGTACGCCCCGTCTCGAGGCGGCACTCTACAAGTGATACATACCCGAGTTGCTCTATCACACTGTAGTGTGTCACCGCATGCTTCCCCTGGCTGCCGTCAGGGAAGACCTGCATTATCTTGCGGTCGCGCAGGTTGCGTCCTACATGGCCCGTGACTGTGCCTTCCGGAGGGTCAGGCGTACCCCATACAAGTGCAAGGTAACGCCGTCCTGTTGTATGGTTGAAGAACTGCCTTGCCAGCCTGTTGTGGGCATACTCGTTCTTGGCAATAACAAGCAGTCCTGATGTGTTCTTGTCTATGCGGTGCACCAGTCCCGGCCTGATCTCTCCTGTCTGAAAGAGGGGCAGATCCCTGAAGTGATACATCAGAGCGTTCATCAGGGTGCCCGAGTAGTTGCCGTAGGCGGGATGCACAACCATGCCTGCCGCCTTGTCAACGACTATCAGGTCATCGTCCTCGTAAACAATGCTTATCGGTATGTCCTGGGGGATGAGCTCTATCTCGCGCGGCGGGTTGGGAAGGAGTATCTGGATAATATCATGAGGTTTAACCCGGTAGTTTGGTTTCACCGGGATCTCGTTGACAAGGATGTTACCTGCCTGTGCCGCTGCCTGCAGGCGGGTACGCGAGACGTTCTCAATGCGTGCTGCCAGGTACCTGTCAATGCGCAGCATCGACTGTCCCGGGTCAACCACATACCGGTAGTGCTCAAAGAGCTCCTGCTCCTGATTGTCGGCCAGTTCCTCCTCAGCCATTTCTGTAATTTGTCATCTGACCAGAATGATACGCAAAAGTGAGACGGGCCTGCCCTCAATGCTCCTTATGAGCAGCATGTAATTGCCGGCGGGAAGCCCGCTGAGATCGGGACGGTCAGTGCGGTGAAGAGACCTCACCAGGGCTCCTGACGAGGAGATGACATCAATAATGAAGTCGTCAGGTGCATCCCCTGAAGCCACCAGTGTCACCTCTCCCCGTGAGGGGTTGGGATAGAGGCTGAAGAGGTCATTTATCAACGGAGCGTCATCCTCAGATGATGTAGCGGAGCCGGTGCCTCTCATCACCGGGCGCATCATAACCGTTCCGGGTGCCAGGCTGGGCTGCCAGTTACCGCTGAGATTGAAGTACTGTCTCCCCGCGGGAATGGTGTTCAGGTCGAGACCTGCATTGAGAAATACCTCCCCATTCTGTCTCCAGCCAATCCAGAAGTAATCAGTAACCCTGACGGGCTTGTCAAAGAGAAATGTATTGAATCCGTTAAGTTCTTTGCCCGGGTCAGCCAATGCTCCGTCGCTGCTTCCCAGAAGCGCCCCGGGGGTGCCGTTGTCATCTGCCCAGACCATGATCTCAAACCCCAGCCGGTTAGCATTTTCAAAGGCATCATTGAAACAGATTCTTATGCCGGTGATCGAGTCAGGTATGAATGACCGGTACCGCAATGCGGCCATGGCGTTGCGTGTACCCTGTCCGTTGATGCCGTAACCTGCCTCAGCTGTGCCGTCATCAATGGCAAAATAGTCGGTGAAGCGCTGAGTGAACCTTATGGTGTCATTCTTTTTGGGGTCAAAGTTGTCAGTGATGAGCCATACTGATACCCCAAACAGAGCGGAGTCTGAAGCACTGGAGTTATATGTGTAGAGCAGGGGGGCATCATACTTTACGTCTGTCAGTGGGCTGACGTTTGTGGCACCTGCATCGAAGTCGCGCACCACCTCGCCGGTAACCAGGTTTTTAATTGAGACATGCCTGGTGACATTTCGTGCTATTGTGTCATTATTGCGGTAGTTGATTGTTGCGGCAGGACTCATTGCCGAGAGGAATGCCTGTCTGAAGTGGGGCCATGGCATTGCCTCATAATCCTTCAGGAGTGATCTCTGGGGAAGGGTCAGTGCGACGTCATGGATTACAGTGTCATTGCGTGAGTGTCCCTTGTCGAGGAGGACATGGTCTATGTTCCACTGGTCAGCGTTGCCCGCCTGAGAGGGTTCTGTCAGCACTCCTGCAAGAGAGGCATATCCTGTGAACATGAACCGGAATCCATTCATCAGGTACCTGCTCTCCTTTACGGGTATCATTGCGCGACGGAAGCCGGTTGTGGTGTCACCTTCAACCCTCCATACGCTGTACCATCTCTGCTCGCCGGGAGCCCAGAAGCTGAGTGTAAGGCTGTCGCTGCTCTCGGGCCTGTCGGCAATGCCTCCCGCCTCATAGAGGAAGCTGAGCCATATGCTGTCTGCGGGGAGATACTCAAGGTCAATCTCCCGTGATGTGAGCCGGTCGGCTGCGAAGACTGACTGATTTGCGGTGGCATAAAGATTACCTCTCTCATCGAGGCAGTCGAAGGTGGCCACACCCTGCGACGGCTGTCTGACCGAAAAGGTGTTATTGACGAATACAAGTATGTCGGTCCACCGCGCGGTGGAAGGGTAGAGGCTGTCGGAAGAGAAGTCGTCACTGAAGGGGAGGAGCAGGGGTTCTTCAGCAGCAGCGCCTTTGAGCAGGGGCCTGGCTCCGGTATGAGCCAGCTGCATGTTATGTGAGAGGCCGGTGATTATCTCCTGTGCCGGTGCATGAACTGAAGCCAGCATTGCAGACAGAAGAACTATGAACCCTCTCCGCCTCATCATCAGGGTGTTAACTCGAACTGGTTCAGGGTGTCTCTGCTGCCGGTGGCTGTTGTGTCCGCCATTGCAGGGTCAGAAGTTATCTTCAGGGTATCGGTTGTCAGCCAAATATAAACCGCAGATCCAAGCTGAACCGAAGCTTCACTGCTGTAATCGGGGTTCTGCTTGTACACCAGCGCGCCGAGGGAATCTTCCGCTGTGACCACTGTGGCATCGAAGACAAAGGCTCCAAGGTTCAGGGATGATCCGAGGATCTCATTTCTGGCCTGCTCAAGCGTTTTCCCTCTCAACAGAGGAAGGGGTGTGCGCTGGCTGCTAAGTCCCCTGCCGAGCACAAGGTCAATCACCATGCCCTTCTGAACTGAGTCACCGGGTGAGACATCACGTCCGTGCAGTGTCTGCCTCAGAACGAAGTCGACGGTCAAATCGGGCACGTAATTGAGTTGCCCCACTTCAAGTCCTGACGTTGCGATGAGTGACAAAGCCTGGCGCCTGGGAAGGCCGACAAGGTCAGGCACTGCTACCATCTCAGGATTAAAGGCATTCACGGTTGCCTTGATTGTCCGTCCTTTTTTGACGCGGTGACCGGGAAGGGGTGTCTGTTCCGCAACACATCCACGCGGGACCAGCGAGGTGTATAATGAGTCAATGATCTGAAGTTTCATCCGGTTTTTATTAACCACATGTCTTGCCTCTTCGATGGTCAGTCCCCTGATCTCAGGTGTGGGCCTCGACTGTCCGTGACGGGTATAGATGTTCAGCCAGATGATAAGGATGATGATAATGGCAACGCCGATGACCATTGCCAGGCCAAGCTGTTTCCAGAAGACCCGGCTTTTAAAGAATTCCTTGACGCTCATCGTGTGATGAAGTATTAGATTATTAACGCAGGGTCAAAGATAAAATTATATTGTGAGAGTGCGGGTGTTACCACTCCTTTAGTGTGCGGTAGTTTGTATCGCGTTCCATCGGTCTGTAGCCGGCAGAACGTATCATGGCCACCAGCTCCGTTGTCGAGAGGCTGGGGTTGAGATCGTCGGCTCCGGCCATGGAATAGATCCGGGTGGTGTCATCGATGGTGCCGTCGAGGTCATCGGTGCCGAAGGCGAGGCTCATCAGTGCGGCATCCCTGCCTGTGGCGGGCCAGTAGGCTTTAATATGGCTGAAGTTATCGAGGAAGATGCGTGAGAGTGCGTAGTTGCGCATGTCTTCCGTCACCGGAACCTCTCCCAGCTCGCTCATTCGGTTGTTCTCCCTCCTGAACTTCAGTGGAATAAAGGCATTGAACCCTCCCGTTCGGTCTTGCAGCTCTCTCAGTATCCGCATGTGATCAATGCGCTGTTCCGGACTCTCGGCATGGCCATAGAGCATGGTTGCATTGGATTGGATACCAAGGTTATGGGCTGCCTCATGAATGGCGAGCCAGGTTTCGGCGTCAGCCTTCTCACTGCATATCCTGCGTCGCAACGAGGCGTCAAAAATCTCAGCGCCGCCACCGGGGATGGAGTCAAGACCGTAATCGCGCAGAAGCTTCAGTCCGTCGCTGTATGTCATCCCTGCCTCGCTGATCATGTAGTGGAGCTCGACGGCGGAGAAGGCCTTGATGCTGATGTCAGGCCTGAGCTTCCGTATTGCGGAGAGGATTCTTCCGTAATAGTGTATGTCGCGTGACGGATGCACACCGCCGGTTATATGTACTTCAGTAACCGGGATGCCGTCGAAACGTCTTACGATGTCAAGTATCTCACTTTCTGACAGTTCCCAGCTGTCCGGGTCACCCTCGGGCTTATGGAAGGAACAGAACCGGCAGTTGTAGATGCAGATATTTGTAGGCTCAATATGAAAGTTTCGGTTGAAGAAGACCGCGTCACCGCTTCTGGCCTTTTTAACATGGGTTGCCAGCAGAGCCATGAGTGACAGATCAGCTCTCCGGTACAGGGTCAGCGCCTCATCCGGGGCGAGTCGCCTGTTGTCAAGCACTGCCTTGACAATCTCCCTGAGTTCGGTTCCGGTATTATTCAGGATCAGCTCTTTCATTTCGCGAAATATTGACAAATTTAATATCACCGTTACACATTATAAATAAAAAACCGTCCTAATTGTTCATTAAGACGGTCTCTATATTTTCTGTAAGCCTTGTCAGTCCTTGTGTCCCATCTCGTCGGAAACGGTCAGTTTCCTTCTTCCCTTTGCCCTGCGCGCAGCAAGAACACGTCTGCCATTGGGTGTTGACATTCTCTCCCTGAAGCCGTGAGTATTTGTCCTCTTCTTTCTTGATGGCTGAAATGTCCTTTTCATCTGTTCCTGTGATTTTGATGTTTATTCCCGGTTTTTAAGACTGCAAAGGTAGTTATTTTTTAAAATAAATAAAGAGGAGGACTATTTTTTTATTTCAGCGGGGAAGGTAAACGATTTTCTTTGTCTCGAAATAGGGTTCGTCAAACCATCGGCTGACCGGCACAACGTCAGCGGATGTCCGGAAGGGCAGGAGCTCCGTGCCGAGGTCGCCTCCCTTGAGTAAGATCCATCCGTTTTTCAGGGCATTGAATGAGTGCGTCGATGAAAGATGTCTCGTGAGCTTCACGAACTGTTCCGCCTCTGTCACTGCCCTGCCTATAATAAAATCATATTCTCCGGAGGTGTTTTCCGACCTTGCTGTAAGGCCCAGCACATTTTTTATCCCGGCAGCAGCGGTTATTTCATTCACGACTCTTATCTTTTTTGCAATTGAGTCGATCAGGGTGAACTTTGCTTCCGGGAAGAGTATGGCAAGAGGTATTCCGGGCAGTCCGCCTCCGGTTCCGATATCAATTACGGCTGTTCCGGGGAGAAAAGTGATGAAACGGGCAATGGCCAGGGAGTGCAGCAGATGGTTTACCTCGAAGTTTTCAATGTCCTTGCGGGAGATGACGTTGATTTTTTCGTTCCACTCCCTGTACAGTGATGGCAGCATTGAGAACTGCCGCCGCTGTTCATCTGTCAGTGATGGGAAGTATTTTTCTGCGAGGGTGGTCAAATGCCGCTTGTTTTACTGCGGACCATGTTCAGTATAAGGACTTTTGCCCTGAAGAGTCTTGCCTTGACCGTTCCTATCGGGAGGCTGAGTTCGCTGGCTATCTCCTCGTACGAATAGTCCTCAAAGTATCTCAGCTCGATCAGCCTGCGGTAACGGGGCTTGAGTGCCTTGACTATCCTGTTGAGCGAGGCTGCCGTCTCACGGTCTATCATCAGCTCGTCAGGCAATTTCATTTCCGAGGCGACAGTTGCCTCCATCTCGTCCTCCTCTCCCTCATCCTGGTCGAAGGGCCTTGGTGTCTGGCTCTTGCGCCTCATGAAGTCGATGCAGTTGTTGGTTGCGATGCGGAAGAGCCAGGTGCTGAAGGCGTGGGAAGGCACATACTTGGCCAGGCTGTTGAACGCCTTGCCGAAGGCTTCAATGGTCAGGTCCTCTGCGTCAGATGGGTTACTGACCATCCTGAGCATGACATAATAGACCGAGTCTCGGTACCTGTTCAGCAGTTCAGCATATGCCCTGCTTTCACCATTCAACGCACGGTCGATTACCTTCAGGTCGTGCTGCGCTTTATCCGATAAGCCGGTTGTTACTTCCATGTCTCTCTCCCCTTGCCTTTTCTGATTGTTGTAAGGTAGAGGAATGCCGTTACAATCGGGGCCAAGATATCAAAAAAGAGCGAAATAAACCACAGTTGAGGTTCGTTGAATGTAGCGGCAGCCTTCCTGAGGATAACCGCCCTCATGACAAGCCTGGCAATTGCCAGCAGGAGTACCACGGGCCATGAGGCGAGCATAACAAGCATGGTGATGAGGAGCCCGTACCAGGCCACTCTCGAAAAGGGCTCCATGAACAGTCTCAACTTGTCATCCGGCTTATAGTATGCTGCGGTGGAAAAGTGTCTTCTTTTCTGTTTGATCCATGCTCCGATGTTCTTCTGGGCAGCAGAGAGAGTGAATGAATCATGTGAAATCATCAGGCTGCAGTTATCGCTGGTGGCATTGCGGTTGACAAACAGGTCATCATCGCCTGACATGATGTGGTTATGGGGTCCGAAACCGCCACTGCCGAAGAAGAAGCTCCTCCGGTATGCCAGGTTGCGTCCCACTCCCATGTAGGGTTTTCCTGCCATGGCCATTCCGAAATACTGCATGGCGATGAACATTGTTTCAAAACGGATATAGCTGTTGAGGAGACCCTTCTCAGGGATATATCCTCCGTATCCGATTATAATGTCAGTATTTGCCCTGGCAGCAGATGCCACTTCGCGAAGCCAGTTGGGTGATGCCGGGCGACAGTCGGCGTCAGTGAACACCAGCAGTTCATTCCTGGCTGCCTTGATACCGATAAGCATGGCCAGCTTCTTTGTGTGGGTGAACCCGGGGTCCTTCTGGATCATCGAGACCCTCAGGTGAGGGTAACGTGCCATCATCTCCCCAAGGAGATCATCCGTGTTGTCTTCCGAACAGTCATTCACCACCACCACCTCATATGAGGGGTAGTCCTGCTCCAGGACTGCTGGCAGGAACCTGCTGATGTTTTCCGCCTCATTCCTGGCGCAGATGATCACGGAGAGGGGCGGTAGCTTGCCGGTGGCCTTCTCATTACCTGCCTGTACAAATGCAGCCCTTCGATAGTAAACGAGCCAGTACCAGCCCTGGATCAGAGCCATCGCCGTCAGCAGGGCCAGAAGTATAAGATGCGTCGTATCAGTTGATAAGATCATGGAATGTTACATTGTGCGCAGCAATATTATAAAGAATTGAATAATGGCTGCAGGAATCTTTTCAACAATTAAGTCACCGTTTTCCCTATTTGATAACTCTCTGTTCATAATCAGGTGGAGAAAACGTACTTTTGTGACCACCAGTCAAACGATGATGTTCAGCATAGAGAGGAGAGACGGATCGACATCGGCCAGGGCGGGCATGCTTCGCACCGCCCATGGCGATATTCCCACTCCTGTCTTCATGCCGGTAGGTACCGGTGCAACGGTCAAGGGTGTGCTGCATCGCGACCTGAAGTCGGAGATCAATGCCCCGGTGATACTGGCCAACACTTATCATCTCTACCTTCGTCCGGGCACTGAAATCATCAGCAGCGCCGGAGGGTTGCACCGCTTCATGGCATGGGACAGGGCTGTGCTGACTGACAGCGGAGGTTACCAGGTCTTTTCCCTGGCTGCCAACAGGAAGCTGACGGAGGAGGGTGCAATATTCAGGTCACACATTGACGGTTCAAAACATCTCTTCTCTCCAGAGAAGGTAATTGAGATACAGAGAACCATAGGCGCAGATATTGTCATGGCTTTTGACGAGTGTGCTCCCTGGCCCTGTGATCATGCGTATGCCCTGAAGTCGATGGAACTGACACACCGGTGGCTTGACAGGTGCGTAACACAGATGAATGCCTCCGGGCCTCTCTACGGGGCGGAACAGATGCTATTTCCCATTGTACAGGGAGCCGTGTACAAAGACCTGAGGCGCATATCTGCAGAAAAGAGTGCGGAAAAGGGGCAGCCGGGGAACGCCATCGGAGGTCTCTCCGTTGGCGAGCCGGCCGGGGTGATGTACGAGATGATTGAGGTGGTCAATGAAATTCTGCCTGATGACAAACCCCGTTACCTGATGGGAGTGGGCACACCGGCGAACATCCTTGAAGCCATAGCACGAGGGGTGGATATGTTCGACTGCGTGATGCCAAGCCGCAACGGACGCAACGGCATGCTTTTCACACGCGACGGGATAATAAACATAAGGAACCAGCGTTGGGCTTCGGACTTCTCTCCGGTGGACGCCGGTGCCGGATCTGAGATAAGCCGAACATACTCAAAGGCATACCTGCGCCACCTGGTAATGTCGGGTGAGATGCTGGGAGCCCAGATATCAACCATACATAACCTCTCATTCTACCTGAGCCTGGTGAGGGAGGCAAGGGAGAGGATACTTGACGGCACATTCGGAACATGGAAAGAAGAGACAGTTCGAAGAATTTCAGAGAGAGCCTGAAGAAGCTTGCCCCCGGGATACTGGACTGGTACATCATCAGACAGTTCCTCGGTACATTCGTCTTCTCCCTGGTGCTAATCCTAAGTATAGCGGTGATCTTTGACTTCTCCGAGAAGATTGACGACTTCATCCAGAAGCAGGCCCCGCTGAAGGCGATAGTTTTTGATTACTACCTTAATTTCATTCCCTACTTTGCCACTCTCTTTGCCCCGATGTTCGTCTTTATCTCGGTGATATTCTTTACCTCGAGGATGGCAGTCAACACCGAGATCATAGCCATGCTCAACAGCGGGATGAGCTTCAGGAGGCTGCTGCTGCCCTATTTCATCTCAGCCGCCTTCATCGCAATTGCCGCTTTTATGCTGCAGAACTATGTGCTTCCGCATTCAAATATTGCCAGGCTCGATTTTGAAGAGAAGTATTACCGCAGCTCCGATTTCAGGAAGATGAATGTCTCATCTGTTCACCGGCAGGTCTATCCCAATGTCTACATATACATGGAGCAGTACAACAAGATTTCCCAGAGCGGCCGCAATTTCAGCATGGAGAAGTTTGACGATCAGGGAAGGCTCGAGTCGAAGATGACAGCGAACATGATAAGGTGGGACAGCACAACCAACAAGTGGGGCGCCTGGTGGTATTATATCAGGGAGACGGACAGCATCGGTGAGAGGCTCTCCTCAGGGCGCCGGATAGATACAGTGCTCAATGTGGGGCCGGAAGATTTTACAAGGTCTCCGGAGTTTGTCTACACCATGACTCACGGAGAGCTGCTGGATTACATCGGGGTGCTGGAGTCACAGGGCTCCGACGAGATCAAACTCTATCTCAATGAGAAGCACCGGCGTTATGCCTCTCCGTTTGCCTTCTTCATCCTTACCCTCATCGGGGTCTCACTCTCATCGCGAAAGATCAAGGGAGGGATCGGGATGCAGATCGGACTTGGTCTCGCCCTTACATTCTCCTACATTCTCTTCATGCAGTTCTCCTCCCAGTTCTCGCTGAAGGGAGATCTTGATCCCGCACTGGCAATGTGGATACCTAACATAATATATGCTTTCATTGCCGCGGGTGTTTATTACAGCGCACCGAAATAGCACATTGCATCTCATTTTGTGCAATAATGAAATTTCGTATATTGGCGTGCTTTTAGAACAAATTTAAAGACAGTTTAAACGGACTGAATTATGGCACTTGAAAAAAAGATTCGGGAACTGAAGGAGAAGCGTGAGAAGATGCTTCTTGGCGGCGGCGAGGAGGCCATCGGAAAGCAGAAGGCCATGGGCAAGAACACTGCCCGTGAGCGTATCATGGCAATCCTCGATGACGGATCATTCAACGAATATGACATGTTTGTAGAGCATGATGCGCGCGACTTCGGGATGGACAAGAAGCATCTGCCCAGCGACGGCGTGGTGATAGGCACCGGCACCGTGCACGGTAACCCGGTAGCTATCTTCGCACAGGATTTTACAGTTGCCGGAGGCTCATTGGGGCTCATGCATTCGCGCAAGATCACCAAGATTATGGATCATGCACTGAAGATGCGGATACCGCTGATAGGCATCAATGATTCCGGCGGGGCACGGATACAGGAGGGTGTGAATTCGCTGGCCGGTTATGGTGAGATCTTTTTCAGGAACACGATCTCAAGCGGAGTGATACCGCAGATATCAGTGATACTTGGCCCCTGTGCCGGGGGAGCAGTCTATTCGCCTGCGCTGACTGACTTCGTCTTTGTGGTTGAGAACATCTCCAAGATGTTTATTACCGGTCCGGAAGTGATCAAGACCGTCCTTGGCGAGGAGATCTCGATGGAGGCGCTGGGCGGAGCGCGTGTGCACTGCGAGGTCTCCGGTAACGCTCATTTCTTTTCAATGTCAGAGGATGAGTGCTTCAGCCAGATCAAGCGGCTGATATCATTCATTCCCAGGAATAATGAGGTCAGGGCTCAGGTTACTGAGGTGCGTCCGCCCGAAAGCAGCTATGATATAGACAGGATCGTTCCCGGTGATCCGACTCTGCCATACGATGTCAGGGAGGTCATCAGGGCTGTGGCTGACAGTTCTGATTTCTTTGAGATACAGGAGATGTACGCCCGCAATATGGTCATCGGATTCGGGCGCCTGGGCGGAAGAACGGTGGGCTTTGTTGCCAACCAGCCCATGGAGATGGCCGGTGTGCTTGACGTTGACTCATCAGACAAGGCGGCAAGGTTCATCCGTTACTGTGATGCCTTCAGCATCCCCATTATCACCTTCGTCGACCTGCCCGGCTACCTGCCCGGCGTTGATCAGGAGCATGCCGGGGTGATACGCCATGGCGCCAAGGTGCTGTATGCCTACAGTGAAGCTACCGTGCCCAAGCTGACGGTGATACTCCGTAAGGCTTACGGGGGCGGATATATAGCCATGAGCTCGCGCCACCTGGGTGCCGACTTCGTGTTTGCGTGGCCGACAGCGGAGATTGCTGTTATGGGTCCGGAAGGCGCTGCGAACATCATCTTCCGCAAGGAGATAACCACTGCCGCCAATCCTGATGAGGTACGCCGGCAGAAGGTCGAGGAGTACAAGGAGAAGTTTGCCAATCCTTATGTGGCAGCCTCACGCGGCTATGTGGATGCGGTCATTGAACCATCGGAGACACGCAGGCTGCTGCTTCACGGCCTGGAGGTTTCTGAAAACAAGGATGTGCAGATGCCATGGAAGAAACATGGAATCCCACCCTTCTGATCAGAAAAGGTAAAACAGAGTATTATGGAAAATAGAGATACCGGAAGGCTTACTGTTGACCAGACAGACTATAAGACGAGGCTGAGCCGCAGCTATGCGGAACGCAAACCCTACGCTCCGCCCGTGCCAGGCAGGATATGCAGTTTCATCCCCGGCACCGTGGTTGAAATACTGGTCAGCGAGGGCGACAGCGTGAGTGAAGGAGACGATATCGTGATCCTCGATGCCATGAAGATGAAGAACAGGTTAAAAAGCCATATCTCAGGAAGGGTTGCAGCCGTTAATGTTGCTCCCGGCGACAGGGTCACCAAAGGGGCTGTCCTTGTTGAAATCGTCTGAGGGTTGTGGCAGGTCAGAAACCTGATGATGGCGACAGGTCAGAAACCTGATGATGACGACAGTTCAGAAACCTGATGATGGCGACAGTTCAGAAACCTGATAATGGTGTCCGGTCAGGTAAGACCGCCGGTATTCAGCAGATAGCGCGATAATTCATGGGGAAGCACAGGCTCCTCACGAAAGATTCCGTAAACGGCTGATCCGCTGCCTGACATGGAAGCGTAAAGGGCCCCGGCCTCATAGAGCGCCATCTTGATCCTGCCCACCTGGGGATAGAGCCTGAAAATATTAAGTTCAAAATCGTTTACCACCCTGCCGCGCCATTCGCTTACCGGCAGGTTGAACAGTTGCCTCAGCGATAATCCCGTGTGGCACGGAACGCATCCGGCATAAGCCTCGGCAGTGCTTATGTTCAGGTTAGGCCAGAGTAGAGCAATATGGTAACTGCTCAGGTCAAGAGGAAACTCCGACAGGATATTTCCCACACCCTCTGCAAACGAAGGGGTGTTATCAATGAAAAAGGGTGCGTCACTGCCCAGCCTGCCTGCAAATGACCGTAACTCCTCAGGGGTGAGACCGAAGCCGAAATAGCGGTTAAGTGCCCTGAGCATTCCTGCAGCATCGGATGATCCTCCTCCGAGACCGGCACCAACGGGTATGGTTTTGTGAAGATGAATCCGGATGCCCGGGAAATCAAATGACTGACGCATGAGCCTCACTGCCTTCATCACCAGGTTGTTCTCCGCATCGACCTCTTCCATCAATCCCGTCACCCTCAGGGTATCATGCCTGCGGTTGTCCTTCCTGACAACAAACTCCAGGGCATCGGCAAGAGCGACGGGATAGAAGAAAGTCTCGATATTATGATAACCGTCAGGCCTCTTTTCAACGATCCTTAATCCGATATTTATCTTTGCACTGGGAAAAACAACCATAACCCGATACTCACTTGAGAGATCAAAAATATACGAACCTTTTCAAAATTCCTCATTTTTGACGATTATATCCTTTTTCAACATCTTTTTAACAATTTTCTGTTTGAAATAAAAGAGTGCCGGGGACTCCTTTGCCCTTTGTAATTCTTAAATTTGGTCACGGCAGACATATCTGTTTTCTAAATATATATATAAGATTATCAATAATATACACTAATGGTACAGATCGCTTCAAGAGGCAGGCAGGATAAGAGGTCTTCAGTGGTTGTAATACCTGAGGGAGGAAGGATCCCCCCGCAGTCGCCCGAGATGGAGGAGGCGGTTCTGGGCGCCGCCATGCTTGAGATTGAGGCTGCCAGGATGGTGGTTGACCTGCTCAGGCCGGAGGTTTTCTATTCTGCCGCTCACCAGAAGATATTCTCGGCCATATCGGAACTCAACAAGCGTGACCAGCCAATTGATCTTCTCACCGTAACGCAGGAGCTCAAGCGGGTAAATGAACTCGACGAGGCCGGCGGGCCAGTCTATCTCACCGAACTTACCTCCAGGATTGTCTCAGCTGCCAATATCGAGTATCATGCACGCATTGTCATGCAGAAATATATACAGCGTGAGCTGATACGTGCGGCCACCCTGATTCAGAACATGGTCTATGAAGACACCCTCGACGTGACGGAGCTGCTTGACAGGAGTGAGGATGAGCTGTTTCGCATCGCCGAGGGCAACATCAAGCATGAGGTTGCTCCAATTCACGAGGTTATCAAGCAGGCTCTGGCCGAGATGGAGGAGCTGGGCAAGAAGGAGGATGCTCTCGTGGGTGTTCCCTCTGGTTTCACCAAGCTTGACAGGCTCACCTCAGGCTGGCAGAAGTCGGAGCTGGTGATCATCGCCGCCAGGCCCTCCATGGGCAAGACGGCCTTTGCCCTCACCATGGCACGCAACATGGCTATTGACCATGGCAGGAAGGTGGCCATCTTTTCGCTTGAGATGGCTGCCATACAGTTGGTGAACAGGCTCATTGTCTCCGAGACGGAGATCCCGGGCGAAAAAATAAAGAACGGCAAGCTCTCACCGGAGGAGTGGTCACTGCTTGAGTCACGTATCAAGTCGCTCACGGAGGCTCCCATATATATTGATGACACCCCGGCAATATCCGTCTTCGAGCTCAGGGCCAAATGCCGCAGGCTCAAGGCCCAGGGCAAGCTTGACCTGGTTGTTGTGGACTACCTTCAGCTGATGACCGGGCCTCCTGATGCCGGCAGCCGCGAGCAGGAGGTGAGCTCAATCTCCCGGGCCCTGAAGAGCATAGCCAAGGAGCTTGCCGTGCCTGTGCTGGCACTCTCCCAGCTGAACAGGTCGGTTGAGACGCGCGGAGGCAACAAGAAACCGATGCTCTCCGACCTTAGGGAGTCGGGTGCCATTGAACAGGATGCCGATATGGTGGTGTTCATACACCGGCCGGAGAAGATGGGGGTGTCACAGTTCGAAGACGGACAGTCGACCAAGGGTCATGCCGACATCATTCTTGCCAAGAACCGTAACGGTCCAACGGATGAAATTCTGCTTTACTTCAGGGAAGACCGTGCCACTTTTGTTGAGCCCGATGAGTTCGGTTCGGAGGTTTCGTTCCCGGCTGCACCTGCAGGAGGGGTTTACACACTCAAGTCGAAGATGAATGACGACATCTCGTCTGATTTCAGCGATTTTTCTCCGGATGACAACGGCCGCAAACCCTCATTCTGATCCTGTCAGTTGATCCTGAGAGTGAGCCTGACTGACACCGCCTCAAATGATGTGTCGCGGAAGCCGGCATAAACACCCAGCTTTGCAAGCAGGAATATCTCGCTTATGGCATATCCTGCCTCACAGTAGTATCCCAGTTCAGGTGTCCACAACACTGAGAGCCCGATGTTCTCCCTTATGAGTGTCCGGCTTATCCCCGGCAGTCTCTTGAGCAACAGGGTGGGAGAGGTGTAGCTGATGTGCCCTTCGGCAAAGAGCCGGGGAGAAGAGATTGAATAATAGGGCTTAAGATAGAAGGCGTCACCGAAGTTGTCGATCAGCACCGGGCTGGCCTGGGTGTTGAAAAAATGCATGTCCTGGACCTGAACGTTTTTGCTGTTCAGGAATCCGCCGCCGCGGACACGCCACTGGAATTCATTCAGGGGTCCGAACCTGCTGCTGCGGAATATCTCCCCCATGAGCATGTCAAAGTTGCCTGAGAGGGTGTCGTTGAAATTGTATCCGTGTTTCCAGGCAAGCACAAAAGTGGGGTAATCCGACCCGGCATTTATCTTCGCTCCTCCGGATATCCGGTACCGTTGCCTCGGGGTCCAGGCCAGGCGGGCGGCAAGGGAGAGACTGGTGTGGCTCAGTACTGTCATGGGTTCATAACCCTCCGCCTCACCGGTCAGAAAGGGATTGTCGGGAACATTGTCAGAGTAGGGTTGGTCTTGCCTGAAAAACGAGAAGGAGGAGGTGTTATCAAGAGGGTCGCGCTTTTCGTACATGGCTGAGAAATCCATGTTAAGACCATTGGCCAGGTCAGACCTGTGGCCGGCAATGAGGTAGGTGCTGCTGTACAGCTTCATCCAGTTCTCCCTGAAAAAGAGTGAAGAAACCGTATTGACCAGAGGGTTCACGCCTGACTGTGAGAACTCGTCAGACCGGCTGCCTGCTCTCAGGTAGACGTTACCTGCACGGTAGGGATCATACATCAGGTTGGCGGAGACATTCCACATCAGGCTGTGGCGGCTGAAGGCATACTTCACTGACGGTGCTACAGTGAAGCGTCCCTGTTCCCCTGCCTTTGCTGATAGGCTCAGTCCGGTGCCGGCAATAAATCCGTCTACCGTATTGAAAGAGAAGCTCTCAAGATCAACAAGTCCGTCGAATTCGAGGGATGTCTCCTTTGAAAGTTGCCACCTTTTTCCTACTGCAAGATATTTGAGAAAAGTTACAGCAGGCCTCTTCTTTTTATTCTGTGACCCTGCTCCCAGGGTGACTGTAAGTGTTGAGCTGTCTCGCTCTGCCAGCTTTGTTGCGGAGGCTGAGACTGTCGACAGGCTTGCCGACTCTTCTCTGGTAAGGGGTATGGGCCTGACCTCATTCCAGTAGGAGGAATCCTTCCCGGTGGCATCTTCATCAATAATGAAGGTGGTCTTATCCACTATCTCCAGCGGGGGTTTCCCTTCTTTGCTTCCGGCATTCTTTTCATTCAGACGCGCGAGCCTTGACATGTCACGCGCAGTCAGCTCATCCTTTGACAGTAGAGCTTCTATCTCCTTCTGAGCAGGGGTTTTAATCTCCGGCTGAACCGTTTCGTCAGTAACGCCAGTGTAAGCCGGGGGCATTTTGAGCGACCTGTCAGGCTCAACCTCGAGGTACTTCACCGCGCTGGTATAGGTTGCCCTTGCCCTGACACCCATAATTGATATGCCCGCGTTAAGCTCGTGACTGACCGGCATCCATATCCCCTGCTCTACGGGGGTGTATAGCTGTCTGATCCTGACGGTTCCGGCCATGTTCTCATTGGTAAGGTCAAGCGAGTGGATTGCCCACAGGTCCTCAACTATATATATCACCCCGGAAAATAGCTGCTGGCTCTTGCGACGCGGTGTCACCCCTATCTTGTCAATGACATAATCTCCCTGCGACGATGAACCGAGGAAGGTGAAGTCATAGTGTGAGAATGCGTTTGGCGCCAGGGGAGATATTGCAACTTCTACAAGCACTGGCTGGTAAAAGCTGGCCTCCAGGTAATCCATGGGTGATGCATCTCCCTGGCCAATCTGCGCGATTGAGTTGGAGGAGATCACACGGTGAACATACTTGTCGGGCGCGGTGAAGGTTATGATATTCAGTGATTCGGAGAAGTAGTACTTGCCCTCCTGCAGTTCGCTGGCGTTGGCTTCGACCTTCATCCTGCGCTTGATCAGCGTCGGAATCCTGTCGATGGTGCCCCCGCCCCTGATGTATACCTCTGCCCGGTACATCCTGACACGGTTGAGGTGGAACGGAGCCATCCCAATGGCCTTGCGCATTATGAACCAGGCAGGGTCCTTACCTGTAGCCGAGACCCTGACTGCAGGTATCTCAAAGAGTTGCTCCGTGAGGGTGATATCGGCCTGGATATCTGCGGAGCCGATGGTGAATACCCTGGTTACAGGCAGGTACCCGAGGAACTGGTAATTGATTGTGTAGGTTCCGGCAGGCAGTGTAATCTCATAGTAACCGTTGCTGTTGGTGGTTGTCCCCTGGCGCAGTTCGGCTATGTATATTGATGCGGCAGCCATCGGAGCGCCGTTGCTGTCGGTAATCGTTCCGCGTATCACCTGGGCATTGCACAGCAGCCAGGGGAACAAAAGAGTGATGATGATGATCAGTATCCTGTCACGCATCATCAGCTGTTTACTTCGGATTGCTCTTTAAGAGAGGAGCCTGCGACCACAATCACGAACTCTCCCCTGGGGGCAATGGCCCTGAAGTGTTCTGCAATTGAAGAGAGTGTTCCTCGTATGGTCTCTTCGAATTTTTTGGTCAGCTCCCTTGAGACGGAGGCCCTGCGCTCACCTCCGAGCACTCCTGCCAGCTGCTCTATGGTCTTGAGTACCCTGAATGGCGACTCATAGAAGATCATTGTCCGTTCCTCCTCCGCCAGGGATGCCAGTCTCTTCTGCCGTCCCTTTTTCTGAGGAAGGAAACCCTCGAAGCAGAATCGGTCAGATGGCAGTCCCGAACATACCAGTGCAGGCACGAATGCCGTTGCACCCGGCAGTGCTTCCACCGGGATATCTCTTTCGAGGCAGCCTCTGACCAGAAGGAATCCGGGATCAGAGACACCCGGAGTGCCGGCATCGGAGACAAGGGCTGTCACAGTTCCCCTCGCGATGCTGTCACATACGGCTTCAAGGCTGCGGTGTTCATTGAACTTATGGTGTGAGCGCAAAGGTACACTGATGCCGTAATGATCGAGAAGTATCCGTGTTGTCCTGGTGTCTTCGGCGAGAATTAGATCGACGGACTTCAGAACCTCCAGGGCTCGCACGGTGATGTCACCAAGGTTGCCAATGGGGGTAGGCACAAGGTACAGCTTAGCCATTCAGGCTGAATTTTCTGCGTACCACGTCAACAAACGATGACTGTGCGCCCGGATCCGAGCCCATCACGGTGCTCTCATCGAGTATCTTCATCGCCTCTCCAAGTGACGCGGAGGCATTTAGCCTCCTGATGGTGTCATTGTATGCAATGCTGTTGCCGCTGAACAGCTCCCTGATAAAGTAGAATTTGTCATTCATGCCAATGGCAGCAGCTATATCGTCAATGGGTTTGCTGTGTATGACTGAAGTGATGGCCTCTTCATTTTTTGCTGATGAGATCTTTTCACCCAGGGTACCACTGAGGGAGAACCTGTCAGCCAGTATCGATTTTGGTGACTCCTGGGCTTTGACCTGCTCCTGTGTTCTCTCCGGCTCTTTCTCTCTGGCCGGCTCTTGTGTTCTCTCCGGCTGCATCTCTCCGGCCGGCTCTTGCGTTCTCCCGGACTCCTTTGCTTTGGCCG
>DZBJ01000006.1:27805-52453 GCA_022736275.1 Rikenella microfusus
TTTGGCCGGATCCCGCATTTCGACCGGTTCAGCCACATGCGGAGCCTGCTCCGCCATTGTTTCAGCGGTTGCCGGTGCGGCCGCCTCACTCTTTGTCTCCTGCACCGGCTGTGGTGCATTTGTGCCGCTAAGTGCAGGCAGGAGCCTGAGCAGTTCTGACGCGGTACGAACCCGTGAACGTGCCAACTCTATCTCTGCGTTATTTGATCCCTGTATTGCTGAGAGCTGGTCAAGCATTGACATCGCCTCCTCCAGATCCCTCCCTATTATGCTCACCGCTTTAATGAAATCCATCTCTCTTTGTTTTTTATAATGATCGTTTTCTTTATTTTGCAAAAGTAATTATTATAATCTTTTCAGCCTGAAATTATCTCGTCACAGTATTGAACGGCGAAATCGCAATCTGAAGTATGGATTTTCTTGAAAATTCGGTAGACCATGCCGGTAAGCGCGGCTCTGTGGAGGTGATTGCGGGATCGATGTTCTCAGGCAAGACCGAAGAACTGATCAGGAGACTGCGCAGAGCCATGTATGCAGGGCTGAGGGTGGAGATTTTCAAGCCATCGGTTGATACCAGGTATTCCGAGGACAAGGTGGTCTCGCACGATGAAAAGTCAATTCTCTCCACCCCCGTCGAAAACGCAGCCTCGATACTTCTTCTTGCCAGCGGTGTTGAGGTGGTGGGCATAGATGAGGCGCAGTTTTTTGACAGCAGTCTCGTTGAGGTTTGCACGGCACTTGCCGATGCCGGTTCAAGGGTGATTGTGGCAGGCCTTGACATGGATTTCTCCGGCAGGCCCTTCGGCCCCGTGCCTGCCCTGATGGCTGTGGCGGAATATGTCAGCAAGGTTCATGCAATCTGTGTCAGGTGCGGCAACCTGGCCAACTACTCGCACCGGAAGATCAAGGATGACAAGGTGGTGGTGCTTGGCGAAAAGGACATCTATGAGCCTCTTTGCCGGACATGCTATATCAAATCAGTGCAAAGGTGACTGGAGAAGGCCCGGAAACCGATCCTGTCAACGGCCGGGGAAATTTATTGATGCTTTATTGTGCGTGAAGATCAGCCCAACTGACTGATCTTCTCGAGCCTGGCAGGATCAACAATGCTTATCTTTTTACCGTCCAGTTCAATCACCGACTCCGTTGCAAAGGTGGAGAGTGTCCTTATGGCATTTGATGTTGTCATGTTTGAGAAACAGGCCAGGTCCTCCCGCGAGACATAAGCCCTGATGGTCCTTCCGTCATTCTCAAAGCCAAAGGTATCGCGTAGTACAAGAAGAGACTCGGCAAGCCTCCCCCTGATATGCTTTTGTGTAAGGGATACTGTTCTTTTGTTGGAGAAGGAGAGTTCTATCGCCATCATGCGCATAAGCTTCTCGGACAGATCCGGATTGCGTCTGAGCAGTTTCATGAAGTTATCCCTTTCAAACCTGCAGATGCCTGAATCTTCTATAGCGACGGCCGATGCCGTATAGGTTGTGCCTGCGAAGAAGGCTGCATATCCTATCAGTCCCTGTGGCCTTACCATCCTGATTATCTGTTCCCGGCCGCCTATGCCCTGCTTGTAAACCTTAACCTTTCCGTATGCGAGACAATAGAGACCTGCCGGCCTGCTGCCCTCATGAAAGATCATTGCGCCCTTTCTCAGGGAGGTACAGACATGATCCTGAAGCAGGTACTCCTTCTCCTTCTCAGGAAGATCGCTGAAAAGTGAAAAAGGCCCCTCAATGCACTGTTCGAGGTAAGGATTATTATAGAGCATTTCTCCTTATGTTAAACAACATATGCAAAGATACTAAAAAAGGCGGTTGGTAATTAAATTAACGTTTTTTAACACACTATCAAACAAGCAGTTGGGGATGTGGTTGCCAGGTCAGCGATATTTGCCGATAATGGGTATTCTTCTGCCGCTGCCGAAGGCTTTGGAGGAGACCCGGAGGACAGGAGGCGCCTGTCTTCTTTTGAACTCGCTGGTATGCACGAGCCTGATGACTTTTTCCACAAGGTCATGATTAAACCCCTCCTCCGTTATCTGTCTCGCAGACCTCTCCAGGTCAATATATCTCAGGAGTATAGGATCGAGTATTTCATATGGCGGAAGCGAGTCGGTATCGAGCTGGTCAGGGCGCAGTTCGGCAGACGGTAATTTGGCTATGATGGCCTCAGGAATGATCTCTCTCTGACTGTTGATCTCCCTGGCCAGCCTGTAGACTTCAGTTTTGTAAATATCGCCCAGTATTGAAAGGCCTCCGATCATGTCACCGTACAATGTCCCGTAACCGGTTGCAGCTTCACTCTTGTTAGAGGTGTTGAGCACCATTTTCCCGAGTTTGTTGGCAAAGGCCATAAGCACAAGGGCACGAAGCCTGGCCTGAATGTTTTCCTCCGTAATGTCAGGGGCTTTGTCGCCAAAGAATGGTTTAACGGTCTTCTCCAGCACCTGCCGTGCCTCCTCAATGCTTACAATATGATATGGGACTCCCAGCTTGCGGGCCATCTCTTCGGAGTCAGTCACAGAGTGTTCAGAGGAGTAAACAGATGGCATCAGGAGGGCCAGTGTATTCGAGGGTCCCAGGGCTTCGGCGGCAAGTGCCAGTACCACCGCAGAGTCTATGCCACCCGAGAGACCAATAACGGCTCTTTTCAGTCCCCCCTTTTCAAAGAAGTCTCTTATGCCCGTCACCAGAGCCTGGTGAACCAGGCCGGTCATATCATCGGGATAGGAGGGTGGGCAGGAATACTGTCTCCTGTCACTGCCGGTAACGGGTGTTTCAACAATCCTCACCTCTTCGCTGCAGAAGGCCAGCCTCTCAAGAACGGTTCCGTCAGCATCTATCAGTACGGATGATCCGTCGAATATCAGTTCTGTGTACCCGCCGGTCTGATTGACTGATATAAGGGGTTTGCCGTATTCCCTGGCATTCCTGGCGAACACCTCGTCTCTTACCCTTAGCCTGGAATGGGAAAATGGATTGGCAGCGATATTGATGATGAGTGAAGGGTCATCCTTCATGACTTCGTCGAGCGGTGTAACGCCATAGAGCCTCCAGACACCCCTGTCGCCGAAGGGCTGTTCATCCCAGATATCCTCACAGATGGTGACAGCCAGCTTTTCGCCGTTCAGGTCAACGGTCCTGAACTCTGTCCCGGGCTGGAAATACCGGTCCTCGTCGAAGATGTCATACGTCGGAAGGAGTGCTTTACTGATCACTGTCCTTACTTTGCCGTCATTGATGAAAAATGCTGAGTTGTGAAGGGTTTTGCCGAAGTTGCCGGTATTGGGAGAGGGGCCTCCTACTATGGCTGCGATGCCGGTGCAGTGTGAGGCTATCTCGTCTATTGCTGCCATTGAGGCACTGATGATGTCAGTTCTCAGAAGCAGGTCAAGAGGGGGATATCCGGTCACAGCCAGCTCTGAGAAGACTATGAGTTCCGCGCCCTTTGTGCGGGCACTGTTTATGGCCGAGATGATTTTGGCGCTGTTGAAGGGGATATCGCCAGGGATGTAATTCAGTTGTGCAAGTGCAACCTTCATAACGGGGGTGTCAGAACCTGATACCAAGCATGATCCGGAACATCTTCAATCGTGACCTGTCATCTGGCTGATTCACATTCTCAAGATCTTTGGTGACATCAAAAAAGTCCTGGGCATAGCTCAGCCCTGTAATGATGGAGGCCTTGAGGCTCAGCTCGTATTCAATTCCGCCTCCCAGGTGCCAGCCTGCATTCATTCCGTTAACCTCGCTCTTTGCATTTTCATGGTCGATATCCATGGCCGGAATGTCAACAGTTGACTTCAGCAACAACCGGATGTCAAATCCCAGGTCGGTGAAATATTTCAGGGCGCCAGTCTGGGTTGTCTGAAGGCGTACTCCCGCAGGGATGTTCAGGTATCGCAGGTTGTATTTTATCTCTTCTCCTTCCGGCACGATCTGCGTAAAATTCGTGAAGACCATTGTATGAGGCTCGGTCACACTCTGTATCCCTCCGGCAGAAAAGATGTTTATGCCCGATGAGACCGCATAGTTTTCACTGAAGAAATGGAGGACGGTCAGCCCGATATCAAATCCTGCCCTGGATCCTTCACTGACATATTCGGATTCATTTGAACCCATCCATGATATTACGGGGTCTGCATGTACAGCGAATACCAGTTCCTGAGCGGTGCCTCGCAACGGGACGGCTGCCGGCAGCATGATAACCAATGCCTTGAGGATTGACCGTTTGATTGCTCTTTTCATCTTCTCATTGTTTGACGGGCAAAATTATAAATAAATGTCCTTATTTTGTAAACATAATCTGATATTCCCCATATATGATCCATAATGCTTCATTCTCAAGGTTTACTGTATCACTGATGCTTCTTATGGTTGTCACTGCATGCCATCGGGACCCCTACAGGGTAAACCTCTCGGGCATTGAGATTGATCTGTCATTGAGGGATCTTGGCAGGGATATTTTTGAGACGCCGCCAAACGAAATGGCCGCAAGGGCAGATTGGCTGAAGCTTGATTATGGCGATGCCCTTAAGACCTACAGCACTGTCATCGGCCTTGGTGACCCCTCGGACGAAAGATGGAACTCAGCCTTCATCCTTTTTGCCACTGACATGCGCAATCTTGACCTGTGGGACGAGGTGAAGCGAGTATGGCCTGACAACGGTCAGCTCGGGAAGGATATTGAAAATGCCTTCAGGCATTACAGGTATTTTTTCCCGGACAGGTCAATTCCTGAGGTGATAACATGCATCTCGGTCTTCAACAACAGCATAATAGTTGATGATTCGCTGCTGATGATCAGCCTCGACCGCTACCTGGGAGCTGACTCCGAATACTATCCCTCTCTTGGCATCTTCAGCTATCAGGCACGCAAGATGACCCCTGCATATGCTGCCTCCGACTGCATTTATGCCTGGGCTGCCACCGAGTGGGATTACAATTCGGCAGGCTACGGCACCAGGACCCTTCTCAGCACCATGCTTCATGAAGCCAAGCTTGTCTACTTCACCAAAAGGATGATGCCTTCGATAGCTGATACGGTGTTGCACGGTTTCACAGGCTCGCAGCTTGAGTTCTGCGAAAGCGGTGAAAAAGAAATATGGGAGTATCTTGTCAGTAAGGATATTCTCTTCTCAACCGATGGTTTTCTGATACGCAAATTTACCGGTGAGGCGCCCCATACCAGCTACTTCACGGAAGAGTCTCCCGGCAGGGCGGTGGTATGGACCGGATTCAGGATCATTGAAAGATATATGAAAAACAATCCGTCTGTCACTCTTGAGGAACTGATGGTCTTGACCGATTTACGGGTCATTATGACCGGTGCCAGATACAATCCTGACTAAAGGGAAAAGCTGCCCTTTCAGACAGCTTCCGGTTTTGCAGATTAGGAATGCGGGTTATGCCGGATGAATTGCCTCAACCGGGCAAACGTCGGCGCAGGCGCCACAATCGGTACATATATCCGGGTCAATCTTGTAGATATCACCCTCAGATATAGCCTCAACCGGACATTCATCTATACAGGTTCCGCAAGCTGTACAATCATCATTAATTATGTAAGCCATTATCAGTGTGTTTTTAAAGATTACGGGTGTAAAATTATCTATTATTTCATAAAGTTCCTAACCAAATATCAAATAATAATCACCCTCAGCGACGTATAAACAACTTTAGTGCCAGCCACCCGGGGCGACTGTGTGTGCCGTCAGAAATCAAGGCTGAAGGAGAGGTAGAAGATCATGTCAAGAAGATAACCGTTGTCTATTCCCCATGCAAAGTCGCCCCTGATGAAGTAACCCAGCAACTGTGCCCTGGCGCCTCCTCCAAAGCCCATCACAAGCGGATCGCGCATGGCATCGAGAGTAACCACAACAGGTCCGTTTTCGTAGACCTTGTCATTCCAGTAGTTTTCATTGCCCCATGGATTCCAGCCTGACCATGCCATACCGATATCATAGAAGCCTACCAGCTGCAGGCTGTTCAGGAAGTTGGATTTCAGAGGATGGCCTGCAAAGTACCTCACTACCGGCCAGCGCAACTCGCTGTTTATGAGTGCGAAGTTACTGCCGTTGCGTATGTTTTGGGTGAATCCCCTCATGTTGGTAGCCAGCGCCTGGAAGCCATAATTTACATTCGGATTTACCGGTACGGTGGGGTCAAACATTGGCCGGTCATTGAACCAGTATCCCATCCAGTTATCAACTCCGCCCATATAGTAGATGAGTCTCGACGGTCCGAACGAGGTGCTTCCGGCAAACCTGTTAGCCCAGATAAGGTCACGGTGCAGCTTAAGATAGTGCCTTACATCCGCTCCAAAAACGAACAGGTCACTGTTATCCACAACTACCTCGCGGAAATATTCTCCGAAGAACTTGAGCCTGGTTCCGTTATAGATATTTATGGTTCGCTTGCGGGTATTGTCATAGATCAGTTCACCCTTAAGTCCTACCCAGTGCCGGTTAAAGGAGGGTTCGGCAAGAGTGGCCAGATCAATCGACTGGGTGATATAGTTGTCAAACCTGTAGGTCAGGGTCCCCTTCAGTGACAGCACGGTGCTCAGCGGTCTTCTGAGTGAGGCGTAGGTGGTAAAACTTTTTATCTTGTAATAGTTGTTGTTTTCATAGCTGTAGCTGTCAAATGCCTGTTTATGGAAAACGATCTGTTTGTCAAACCGGCCTCTGAGTGCTTCCAGGCTGACAAGATATTCATTGCTGTCAAAGTCAGCTGCAAACCTGAATCCTCCGGTAATACGGTAATCCTCAAAAAGGTCAAGCGTTCCGATCTTGAAAAGCACGTTCAGACCCGGGTTGAAGTAGGGTGCTCCGCCGTTGTATGCCTGGTAGGTATTGTTCAGGAAGTTGAAATCGAGCTGAGTGGCAGAGTAATTGTTGTAGAATGCCGGCCTGTAGACAAGGGCGTTGGGCATTTGCATGCGGGAGGTATCAAGATCGATATCCATATAATCCTTCCTCCACTGCAGCTCATAATAGTTTTCCTTCTCTTTCTCGAAGACATAGTTGCGGAAGTCTATCGGCTCGTCTGTGGCATAGTACTCGTAGAGTGGTTTCTTCAGCGTGTCATTCATCCTGGCGCGTTCAGCCAGGAGCCAGTCTCTCAGCTGGTTAATGCTGTCAGCTGCCTGCAATATTGCTGTCTGCTCAGCCCTCCATTCCGTTGTTTTAATATCCTCACTCCTGACTACAGGAGCCTCCGCTGTCGATCCTGTGAGCAGCCGGTAACGGCCGTTGTCAAATATGACTGCAGCATCCCTGCCACCCCTTCTGTCAAAGCCCTCGAGGCTCCGCGGGAAGTCAGTTGCCTGACGGGAATTAATGAAATAACTGTAATGAAGTGCAGTGTCAATATAGGCTATGACGCTGTCAACAGTGGCATTGTAAAAGTTAAGTATGCCGTTACCGTCGCCAAGGTAGCCTGTTGAGCCGGTTGATGCCTCTGTCGGGCTTAGATGGTCATTGAGAGTGCCTTCAGCAAGCCTCGTAAGCTGTCCGTTGCCAGCCCTGAGATCATATGTGAAAAGATCAAAGGTCAGACCGGTGCGCTCCTGCGGATCACCCCTGTTGGTGAGCGTATCACCAAGTCTGTTTGACGAAAAGATTATGGTCTCCTCCCTTCCGCTGATGAATGAGGGATCAAGGTCATCGGCCACATCATAGGTTAGCCTCTCATTTGTCCCGCTGATGATGTTATGCATATATATATCGGTCATGCCGTTGATAACAGCCGAGACAATCAGCCGCGATCCGTCGGGTGAGTATGACAGTGAGAGAACCTTCTCAAAGAAGGGCATTGTACGATGTTCGAACTTCTTCTGGCCGGTGCGGAAGAAATAGAGCTCCACGCCTCCCTTCTCCTCGTTGGCGAATGTCAGTATCTGACCTCCCGGATGCCACGTAAGGATGGGATAGGTGTAGTCAACCGACTGCTCATACTTGGGTTCAATGGTGAATATCTTTTTTGTCTTGCCGGTTGATGAGTCATAGAGCCATATCCTTCTTTTACCCCAGTCGTTGGAGACCCATGCCACCTGACGGCCGTCGGGACTGATCTTTACGGATGTAAACCGCTCATGGAGTTTGGATTTTTTTATCTCCGGGGGTTTAGTGTAATTCTCTCCGGGTTTAACCGAATAGTAATCTTCGTAGAAACTCTTCCAGTCACGGTAGTTGTCCTTTATGTCCTTGCCCAGTCCGTACAGAAACCCGTCCTCAATATTCTTGTAGATTTTTGAAAGGTACAGTATGTTGGGAATAATTGCATCTCCGTAAGTATCGCCGATATATTTCCAGAAGGAGTGTCCCGCATAGACTGCCTCCTCAAATTCCAGGTTGTCAAGATTCTTGTATCTGCCGCTCTCAAAGCCGTCCCTGAAGTGGTTGTCAGTCTCAGTGTCCCACCTGAAGGCAACATAATTGATCAGTCCCTTTACATACCACTCGCGAACCTGGATCTGGTTGCTGCTGCTGACCTTGTCTCGGGTATCTGCATTGTGAATCATCTCATATACCACCACTTCGGCTATAGCTGATGCGATTAGCTTGCTGAACTCTTCATAGTCGCCGTTGAACCATAGCATCACCTTATTTTTTATAACCCTGCTGTAACCTCCCACGTTATAATCGTCCTCTGCCGAGATAAGGCCTACATTGCTCTGCCTGAAATCGTTCTTTTTGTTATAAACTATGAGTATCAGGCGTTTGTCAAGGGTATAATCAAAGTAATCCTCAATCTCATCAAGTTTCTCGTGTGCCACTTTCGAGGCGTACTCAGCAACCTCACGGCCGAATTCGTTATAGTAGCAGTCTATATCATCAAACCTGAAATAGGTCCAGTAGAAGTCTTTATACTGGATCCGGTTCTTTCCGAAGTTCATCTGCATGCCATTATAGAACTGACCTGATGCCGGCTTTGACAGCACCAAACAGAGAAGGGCAAGCAGCGGTATGAAGACTTTCTTTCTGCTCATAGACAAAAGCGGGGCGCCTTCACAGGTCCGAACAAAATCTGTTCCAAATGAGAGGATCCGTGTGACAAAACTAATCGATAAACCAATAAAATAACAGAGGCTTATCAATTTTTATTAATTTTGATGCTTATTATGATGCAATATGTCTGGCCTGATCTTTGTTATCTTATAGAGAATTTTAAGGTTTATCCGGCCTGACAGTAAGTAATAAAGATTAATATGAAGAAGGTTTTATCAGTATTTATGTTGTTGTTTCTGGTTGCCGGCCTTGCAGCGCAACCCAGGCTTAATTTTGCAAGTACCCGTCATGATTACGGAACCATCAATGAGGGAGACGGCAGGAAGGAGGCTGTTTTCAGTTTTACAAACACCGGTGATTCGGTACTTGTAATAACCAGGGTTCAGCCTGCATGCGGATGTACTGCTTCGGATTATACAAAATCACCGGTACCTCCCGGAGGCAAAGGCTTTGTCACTGCCCTATTTGATCCGCGCGGTTACAATAGTCGTTTTGCCAAGAGCATTTCGGTCTATTCAAATGCCAAACCGGCAGTGACGGTTTTGATTATTGAAGGACAGGTGGTCCCGCGTGAGAAGAGCGTCGAAGAGCTTTACACATTTGCGGTAGGCCCTGTCAGGTTTGAATCAAACCATCTGGCGTTCACCACAACCAAAAAAACAGAGAAAAAGATAAGGGTGATGCCTCTCATCAACACCTCGAAGGAGCCTGCCACCATTGAGTTTGAAGGTCTGCCGGCTCATCTCTCGCTTAAGGTGAGTCCCGCTACCATTAAACCCGGAGAGAAAGGCCTTATAGAGGGAACCTATGATGCGAAGCTGAACCCCGGTGCGTGGGGCAATGTGAATGACCTGGTACGGCTTAAGGTCAACGGGCAATCTGTTCCTAACATTTATCTCTATGTATCGGCCAACCTGGTTGAGGATTTCTCGGAACTTACCAGCCAGCAGCTTGCCATTGCTCCTGTTCTGAAGCTGGATTCAAACACGGTCAATTTCGGCAAAATAGAGCAGAATGCCACTGCTGACGTTGAGTTTTTATTTACCAACCAGGGCAAGAGTGACCTGGTTATCAGGCACGTCAAGTCAGGATGCGGATGCACTGCACTGATGCCTACCGAGAATGTCATCAAGCCGGGTGCCAGGGGATCTATTAAGGCCAAATTCAGTTCCGGAGGCTACAAAGGACAGATATACAAGAATATATTCGTTTATACCAATGACCCCAAGAACTCGGAGGTGATGCTGATGATCAAGGGTGAGGTTCTTGTTGAAGGGGAAACAACGAAATAAAGGTCAACTCCGGGGGCAAAATACGAATGAGCAGGGATAAACCACCAGCCGGAGCGCTTTCGGTTCAGAAGGGGGTCAGACAGCCTCCGAGCATTAACCCTGACATGATTAACCGTCTGAAGAAGAACAGGCGGAAGAAGTTCACCGCAGACGATTATGCTGACGGCATACTGCGCGGTGACCGAACTGTCCTTAGCCAGGCAATAACCCTTATTGAGAGCTCACTGCCCGAACACTACGAGCTTGCCCAGGCAGTTGTTGAGCGCTGCCTTCCTGCCAGCTCACGGTCGGTCAGGGTGGGAATCACGGGTGTCCCCGGCGCCGGCAAGAGCACATTCATTGATACATTCGGTACCATGCTGACGCGATACTACGGCAGGCGTCTTGCAGTCCTGGCCATTGACCCGAGCAGCCAGCAGAGCAGGGGCAGCATCATGGGTGATAAGACCCGCATGGAACAGCTTAGCGTTGACCCCGATGCCTTTATCAGACCTTCCCCTGCGGCCGGCACGCTTGGAGGGGTGGCAAGAAAAACACGGGAGACGATAATTCTTTGCGAGGCGGCCGGATTTGATACGATTCTTGTTGAGACAGTGGGGGTGGGACAGTCGGAGACAGCAGCTCACTCCATGGTCGATTTCTTCATGGTTCTGATGCTTGCCGGCGCCGGCGACGAACTGCAGGGAATAAAACGCGGCATAATGGAGATGGCTGACACAATAGTCATCACCAAGGCTGATGGAAACAACATACCCAGGGCAGAGATGGCAAGGGTGGAATACAAAAATGCCCTTCACCTGTTCCCTCCTTCACCGTCACGATGGCACCCCGGGGTTATGACCTGCTCGTCGCTGGAGAAGAAAGGCATCTCGGAAATCTGGGAGACTATACGCGATTATGTCAGCGTTACCAAGAGCAACGGGTGGTTCTGGGAGAGAAGAAGGGAACAGGCAGTGACCCGAATGCATGAAACCATCATTGACACACTCAAGAACTCATTCTACAGTCATCCGGAGGTAATGACCATGCTGCCAGAACTTGAGAAACAACTCCGTGAGGGAGAGACAACATCATATAAACCGGCAACAATCCTGCTCGATAAATATTTCAGCAGCAACTGCCGGTAACCAATTATTCATATCTTTGACCCTCGAAAAATTAACAATTTTACCTGCCGGATTTCCCCGATATACCATTCATAGCTCCGGGAGCATGAGCGCAATATTTAAGAAATCAGGTACATAGAAGGCTTAGAATACAATTAAATAGAATCAATAATAAGATGAAGAAGACAATTATCCTTTTTTTAATACTTGCTGTAGCGACATCCTGCGCCACGGAACCGAAATTCAGAATAACCGGTACAATCGACGGTGGTGAAAATGCAACGGTCATTCTCCAGAAACGCATACCGGGAGGATATGAAGTTATTGACTCTACGGTCCTTGTAAACGGAGCCTTTGAAATGACTGGAGTGATCGATTATCCCCAGATGGTGATCCTTGCCATCAAGGATAAAAGGGGCGGACTGAACTTCTATATTGAGAATTCAGATATTGCCATCAATGGCCACGCTGATTCGCTGTATCTCGCATCTGTGACGGGTTCGAAGACCCAGGCCGAGTTTGACACCTACAAGGCTGCCTTTGACGAGTCGAACAATGAGATGTCAAAAGTATATGACCGTTACCGTGAGGCCCGTATGGCAGGCAGTGATTTGCTGGCATCTGAAATAGAGAAGGAGTTTGAGGCGCTTGACGCAATGCAGACTGAATTAAAGAAGGAGTTTATCAATAACAATCCTGCATCATATGTGACCCCCGTGGTTCTTAACGAGCTGTCATACAGTCTTGAAGCTGCTGATATGGAAGCCCTTCTGGGCAAGCTTGACACCTCGCTCAACAAGGTGCAGATTGTGGTAAGCATGAATGAAAGGCTTGTTCAGCTTAAGGCTGTGTCAGTGGGTCAGAAGGCTCCGGACTTCACCCTGAATGACGTTGACGGCAATCCTGTGTCACTTTACTCAAAGCTGGGAGGCAACACCAAACTGCTGCTGGTCGATTTCTGGGCTGCATGGTGCGGCCCCTGCCGTCAGGAGAACCCGAACGTGGTTAAGGTATGGAAAGAGTATAACAAGAAGGGTTTCGACGTGTTCGGCGTTTCACTTGACCGCAACAAGGAAGACTGGGTGAAGGCAATTGAAGATGATCAGCTTACATGGACCCATGTTTCAGACCTTAAGTACTGGGATTGTGCTCCGGCAAAACAGTATGCCGTAAATTCCATTCCGGCCAATTTCCTGCTTGATGGTGAGGGTGTTATTGTGGGACACAACCTCCGTGGCGAGGCTCTGGCAGCGAAGGTAAAAGAGTTGCTTGATAGCAAATAATCAAAAAATATTATAATTTAGGAAGCCGTTGGGGTATCTGTCCCAACGGCTTTTATTTAATGTAAATATTGATGACAATGAGCAGAAAAGAAGACTTTTTCAGCCACATAAGCGAGGGTTACACCTGCATGGGCGATTTCCTGGTCCTTGGCGGCGCGATTCTCGATGGTGAACCGATAGCGGACGCCCACATAAGGATTCCGTTGAAGACACTGAACCGGCACGGGCTTATTGCCGGCGCTACCGGCACGGGAAAGACCAAGACACTGCAGGTGATCTCCGAGCAGCTCTCACTGAAGGGTATCCCGTCACTGGTTATGGATGTCAAGGGGGACCTGAGCGGACTTGCCAGGCCGGGTGCGGAGACCCCGTTCATCACCAACAGGCACACGAAGATCAACCTGCCCTATTCGACCATGGGCTTTCCGGTGGAGATGCTTACCATCTCTGAACAAAACGGAGTGAGGCTGCGTGCTACTGTATCCGAGTTCGGACCGGTGCTCTTCTCACGCATACTCGACCTTAACGATACCCAGGGAGGGATTATGTCGATTATCTTCAAGTACTGTGACGACAACCAGCTCGGACTGATTGACCTGAAGGACATAAGGAAGGTGATTCAGTACCTGCAGGGGGAAGGACAGGCCGAACTGGAAAAGGAATACGGTGCAATGTCGCCTGCTTCAACCGGGGTCATCCTCCGGAAGATTATCGAACTGGAGCAGCAGGGAGCTGAGCGGTTCTTCGGAGAGGAGTCGTTTGACGTGAGGGATTTGATGCGGCGCGACAGCAACGGGAACGGGTATATAAACATCATAAGGCTGACTGACATACAGGACAAGCCCAAGCTCTTTTCAACATTCATGCTGTCACTTCTTGCAGAGGTATACAACACCATGCCTGAAAGGGGCGACCAGCCCAAACCCGAGCTGGTGATATTTATAGACGAGGCACACCTCATTTTCAGCCAGGCCGGCAAGGCCTTGCTTGAGCAGATTGAAACCATAGTAAAGCTGATCCGTTCGAAGGGCGTGGGAGTTTACTTCATCACTCAGAACCCGATGGATGTCCCTTCTTGCGTCCTTGCACAGCTGGGTCTCAAGGTGCAGCATGCACTGCGTGCGTTTACCGCAGCTGACAGGAAGGAGATCAAACTCACGGCAGAAAACTTCCCGATATCACCGTGGTACGATACCGAGACTGCTCTTACCTCGCTTGGTACGGGCGAGGCGCTTGTCACGGCCCTGAATGAAAAGGGTATTCCGACGCCGCTGGCTACCGTGATGGTTCGGGCACCTATGAGCAGGATGGATATCCTCACGCCGGAAGAGATTGCCGACATCAACAGGTCATCGCAGCTGGTGAGCAGGTACTCCCGTGTCATTGATCCGGAGAGTGCGGCAGAGATGCTTGAGAGGAAGATTCAATCGGCAGAGGAGAAGAGGAACGAGGCAGAGGAGAGGAAAGCAACGGAGAGGGATTACGGAAGGCGTACTGCCGGACGCAGCACCCGAACGAACACGGCACGAAGCAGGACCGCGACGCACCCTGTGGTCAAGGTACTTACATCGGCTACATTTATCCGCGGTGTCATGGGTATCCTCACCAGGGCGATGAAAAAATAGCAGGCAAAACCTTACCCGGTGTTCAAAAAGATCCCGCATACATACGTTATCGTCTTCACTATTGTTGTTCTGTGCGCGGTGCTGACCTGGATCATCCCCGGGGGTGCCTTTGAGAGAGAAAATGTCAGCGTCAACGGCATAGACCGCAGCGTGGTGATACCCGGCTCCTTTCACTACACCGACAAGAACCCCCAGACATGGCAGGTTTTCTCAGCTCTCTTTGACGGCTTCGTTGACAAGGCAGACATAATAGTATTCATCCTTATCATCGGTGGTGCCTTCTGGATCATGAATGAAAGCAAAGCCATCGATGTGGCAATAGGATCGGTGCTTCGTTTTACAGGCAGGATGGGTAACAGAGGCCTGATAAGGAAGATAGGTGTCGATAACCTGATCTTTTTGCTTATAATGACAATGTTCAGCTTCTTCGGGGCCGTCTTCGGAATGAGCGAGGAGACAATCGCCTTCACGATTATTTTCGTACCGATGGCTGTCTCCATGGGATATGACTCAATTGTGGGCGTCTCACTCTGCTTCGTGGCTGCCGCACTTGGTTTTGCAGGCGCATTTCTGAATCCCTTCACCATTGGCATCGCTCAGGGACTCTCAGACCTGCCCCTCTTTTCAGGACTGGAGTACAGGCTGGTTATGTGGGTTATTATCAGTGCTGTGGGATTCGCTTATATACTCCGCTATGCCCGCAGGATAAATAAGAATCCGGGCCGGTCACCGGTCAGGGAAGATGACGACTACTGGCGCAAACTGCACTCCGGGACAGAGGTGAAGATTGATTACCACACCCCGGCATCGGCCTGGATGACCTGGATATTACTCATCATTGTAATGGTCATCTTTTCAGTTTTCAAACCAATGACTGCTCTTTCATTTGGCGAAGGTGAACTGAATATTCCGGCAATACCCGTCCTTACGGGACTTTTTGCGGTGACCGGATGGATCACGCTCAGGAAGTCTGTCCACTTCTTTGTAATTGCGTTGCTTCTGTTCACAATAATGTACCTTATCACGGGAGTGATGGGCTACGGCTGGTACATCATGGAGATTGCCGCACTGTTCTTTGCGATGGGACTGGCAACCGGGATGGCCATGAGTTATGATGCCAACAAAGTCACAAAGCTGTTTCTTGACGGTGTCCGGGACATTCAGTCAGCGGCCCTGATAGTGGGACTGGCAGGCGGGATCATCATCATTCTGCAGAACGGCAATATCATTGACACGCTTCTCTTCAAGCTCTCGGAATCAATATCGGGGACAGGCAGGCTGGCATCGGTGAGCATGATGTACGTAGTGCAGAACCTGATTAATCTTGTCATGCCTTCAGGGTCAGCCAAAGCTGCCCTGACCATGCCCATGATGTCGCAGTTCTCTGACCTGATAGGGGTCTCCCGGCAGGCAACGGTGGTCGCATTTCAGCTGGGTGACGGATTCACCAATATGATTACACCCACCTCGGGAGTGCTGCTTGGTGTTCTGAGCGTTGCGAAGATTCCTTACGAGAAGTGGTTCCGGTGGGTTCTGCCACTTATACTGATTCTGCTTGTTCTGGGCTTCCTGCTGCTTATTCCGACGGTCTTCATGGAGCTGAAAGGATTCTAGCGGAATCTTAGATTTGCGATTATCTACAATACTTTATGCCCGGGCAAATCCTCACTGCTGCCGACTGAGGACTGGAGCCTGCAGACTTCACTACTGCCTATTGCCTTCCCTGCAAACCGGCTCCTTCGCTGAAATGACCCACCGGGTCATTTCTTAACGCTCGGCCCTCTACTGCCTAAAATGACCTTGCGGACGCGCTCCCTGGTTTCCGCAGGAGTAGGATTCAGCTCTTCGGTGGTGAAGGAGCCGTGCTCCGGGTCAATGCGCTCGAAGACCACCATGTAGAGGTCGAAGATGATCTCCAGGCTCAGCCTGTATCGGGGTTCCATCTGCGGGCAGACCTCCTGCATAACCTTTAGCGTGCTGATGCGGTATTTATCGGTGATGTCATAATATTCGCGCATCATTGCCCGAAATCCTCCTGTAAGGGGAGCCCCCTGGGCCATCTCAAGCATGCTTTGTCGGGTGAGGCCGTGTCTTGCCATGATGTCATCGGCGAAGTAACTGAGGTTATTCAGCTGATCCTTCCGGAAGTCGCGGATGATATGCACGAAGTAACTGAACATGGCGCACGGTTCAGCGGTGCGGTGCACGTCAAATGGCGGATTGTGATATTTTCCATCCCTCTCCTGAAGCCCGGCCAGGTGAACGAAGACCGATGCAGGAGAGACGGAGGCTCCTTTCGAGTATTTAATGAAGTCATCAAGGGTGGCAAATCCGTCATGGGTGACATCATAGAGCATTGACCGGGCAAAATCCTCAAGAGCCCAGAGGGGAATACCGAACCGCTCAACAGTATCCTTCAGATCATTGCAGAAGGGTGAAGAAGCGAGTCCAGGGCGCAGCATGCCCAACCACTCTTCCACATTCAAAGCGAACCTCTGCCTGTCCTCTTCGGCGATGCCTTTGTTGGCCGCCTTATGATCATCGATAAGGTCGTCGAGGGCACGCATGAACCTGTAACAGGTGCGGGCGGCGCAGTAACGCTCACTATCCCAGAAGTTTGCAGCTATAATAATATTCGGGTGGTCAATGATCCTGTCAAAGTCAATCGACTCAAAAATTGCCAAAAACTGTTCCCCCTGTTTCATCTTCCCCCGGTTAATCTCTTTTCTGCTCGTTAATAATTCTTTCTGATACCAGTCTTGCCGAAAGCAGCACCATAGGTATACCATTTCCGGGATGAGTGCTGCCGCCGGTGAAATAGAGGTTCCTGTAACGTCTGTCGTGGTTGTGCGGCCTGAACCATCCCATCTGCATGATGTTGTGACCGATGCTGCCGAATACTGATCCTCTGCTGATATTCAGGGCTTCCACCCATGCTTCAGGGGCGGTAAGTATCTCAAATTTAATATGTTTTTCAATATCATCGATGCCGATTTTCTTCAGTTTTCTGAAGACTGCATTACGGGCTTTATCGGTTATCAGGTCCCAGTTCTGCGGTTTGCCGGGGTCAAGGTGCCCTACACCAACAGCCACCGACATGGTGTCACATCCTTCAGGCGCAGCTGTGGGGTCTGTTCGTACGGGAGCATGTATATAAAAACAGGGGTCATCACCCATTGATTTGTCGATGAAGATCTTATCCAGTCCTTCGCGGAAGCTGTCCGAGAGGAAAGTGGTGTGGTGTCCCACCTGAGGGTACTGCTTGTCAAGAGCCCAGTGGAGCATCAGTGCTGAGCATGAGTACTTCATGCGTTCAATGCGGCGCGATTTGCATCCCGATGGCAGGAGCTCACGGTAGACATAGGGCAGGTCGGCATTGGCAACAATGACGTCAGCCTTTGCCTCACTACCGTCGCTGAAGATCACCCCGGTGGCTTTGCCTCCTTCGGTGGTGATCTTGCTGACGGGCTTTGCAAAACTGAACCTGACGCCCAGTTCAACAGCTCTATTCATCATTTTCTCAGCGACGCTGTACATGCCGCCTGCAGGGAACATTGAACCTTCCGTCAGTTCGGCAGCCGGTATCATTGAAAAGAGAGCCGGTGCACTGAACGGGCTCTGGCCAACATATATGTTCTGAAAGGTGTATGCCATGCGCAGGTGTTCCGACCTGAAGAACCTCGCCGTATAATTATAGTGCCCGATATATGTCTTCAGTTTTATGAGCAACAGCGCATTGCCAAGGTTGAAAAACTGGAAGAACCTTGTGAAATTACGGCCCAGAAGCCTTTCGAAGGCCATGTTGTAGAGCCTGAACCCGGTCTTCACATATCTCTCAGCGCTGATTGCTTGCTCCCCATCCGTTACATAATGTAATTCAATGTTCTTTATTCACGTTTCATCTGCCGAAACCGGCAAAACTGCATCAAATCTACGAATACGCCAGTCATAAGCTGCCCTCAGGGCTGGTCAGTTGCGGAATATGGCCGGTGAACAGCGGAAAATATCCTCTTTTCACCTGAAGACAGTATAATAGGTGAGACTCAGACCGAACGTCAGAGGATTCAGACCTATCCGGTGGTCAGTCATTATGCGGTTTCCCTTTGAATATACCCACGGGGTCTGGTTCAGCTTGACCGCATAACCGCCCTCAATCCCAACCGACCAGTAATCGCTTCGGCCGGGGGAGGCGGTATACATAAGGTATTCCAATTTCAGTCCGGCTACGGCGATTGTCTGATTGAACCTCAGGTCAATATCTCTTTCCTCAAGATAGTTTGTGAGCGTTATCTGGCGCTCACCCGGATAATTCATAAGCCTGTATCTCAGCCATCTGACAGATAGGATGGGAGTCATGCGGATCCTGCGGGTGCTGACCAAATCATATCCAAAATTCAACTTGTAGAGGGTGTTGTTAAGATCAACAATAAGCGTGTCGTAGTCATCCTTATAGCTGTACCCGAATCCGAATCCGAATCCGAAATATACCCGTGACACTGTTGCTCCCAGTTCCGGGCCGATGACTGCAAAGTAATCCATTATATCAGTGTTGTATGAGCCCAGTTCGGGAGTGAATTCGGTAAAATCAGAAAAGACGGCATCAATGGTCAGTGACGATCGCATGGCGGATCGTTTACTGTCTGCAATGGCATTATCATTGATGGCAAGCTCGTCAGGATTATACATTGGTGTCAGCGTTATCTTCAGGGGGAAAGCCGTTGACTGGTCAACCTGGACTTCAACCGTTTTAAATCCGAGGCATTCGACCTGCAGATTCATCACCTTTCCCGGTTCCAGGAGGAGATGAAACAGGCCGTCAATGTCGGCTGCGGTACAGTTTGCCGTGTTGACCTGGCAGATCCTGGCGCCTGTGATCGGGACCTCCCGGTGATCCTGGATGATACCTGTGACAACAGTCCCCTGGGCAAGAGCCGTCAGTGAGAGTGCCGCCATAATTAAAGAGGTGACTATTTGCTTTCCTGTTTCCATGCTTCTTTGCTCTCAGTTAATGCTATATCATGTTTTACTGATGCCTCAGGATAAATATTTCTCATAAGCCGGGGCTTTCCTCCGGGGAGGCTATGTCTCTTTTTACTTTCACAAATCCGTGTCAATTGTTCGGGATAGCGGAATTCAAATTTATGGAAAATAAACATTGCAGAAATGACGAGGTCGAATGACCCGCTGTAAAACATCTTTTGAATTCAGGGGAAATGTTATTTTTAGCCTCTTGAACCATAATCCTACCGAGATGAAAAGAGGTATTATACTATATCTGATCCTGCTGCTTACGCTTCAGGCTGCCCCGCAGGGGAAAAAGTCGCTGACAATTGACGATCTTACAACATGGAACCGGATAACCGAAAGGGTGATTTCTGACGACGGATCGCTGACAGCATTCAAAACAGAACCGAACCAGGGTGACCCCGTTATAACACTCTATGACGCGAATGCGGAACTTAAGTCCACATTCAACTATGCCACCGGAATTAATATCTCTTCAGACTCGCGATTCCTCTTGTTTACAATCAAGCCACCGGTTGACGAAGTGAGGGAACTTAAGCTCGCCAAAACGAAGAAGGATGACATGCCGATTGACAAACTGGGCATCTATAACGTTGCCACAGGCGTGACCGACACCATTGAGAGACTGAAGACATTCAAGGTGCCAGCAAGGTGGTCCGGTTGGATCGCATGGCAGACCGAGCCGCTGAAGGATAAGCCGGTTGCGTCGAAGGACAGCGCCGGAAATGGCAAAGAGAGCGTTAAGGAGGCTGGCATGAAGGCTGCTGAGGTGGCTGTTGCAGAGGCTGGAGTTGAGGCCGCCAAAGAGAAAGCGACAGAAACCGGGAAGGAAGGGGGCAGGGGCAACGGCAAAAAACCGAAGAGCGAGTCTGCCGATAACGGCTATACACTCTGTTACCGTAACCTCAGCACCGGCACAACCGATACCGTCAGGTTTGTGACTGAATTCCTCTTTGCCGAGGAGGCTGAGAAGCTGATGTATGCCACCACAGGTGACGACAAGAGCCTTGAACCCGGAGTATATTTAATTGATCTGAAGAAGAACACAACCAGCATCCTCTACAAAGGTAAGGCGAAGTATAAGCAACTCTCCGTTGACAAGAAAGGGGAGAGGGCTGCCTTTATCGTCTCATTCGATGAGAAGGACAGAGCCGGGAACACATATTCACTCTGTTACTGGGATGGCAAGGGACTCGCTGCGGTGGCTGCCACCAGTGGAACTGCGGGCATTCCTGAAGGATGGATCATAAATGAGAATGCGCGGCTGACTTTTGCCGAGAATAATCCGAGGCTCTTCTTCGGCACTTCGCCGGCATACAGGCTGAAGGACACCACGGTGCTTGATGAGGACCGGGCCGTGGTGGATGTGTGGCACTGGTCTGAGGGCAGGCTGCATACCGTACAGGTAAACAGCAAGTCGCGCGATATGAAAAAGTACTATACGGCAGTGTTTCATGCAGACCTGAAAAAGGCCGTTCAGCTGGCGACGGAAGAGAGGCCTGACATTCAGTTGCCTGACAAGGGTGACGGAATGAAGGCAGCTGCTTTCTCTACGCTTCCATATGAACTTGAGTCGATGTGGAGGGGTAATGCCGGCGCTGATGTCTGGCTGGTGAACATACTGACAGGCGAGGCACAGAAGATAAAGGAGAAGCTCAGGGCAAGGATGCGTTTTTCACCGGCAGGAAATTATCTCTACTGGTACCAGGGAGCAGACAGCTCATGGTACTCTTATGATATTGCTGCCGGAAAGGAGAAGAGACTGACAACGCCTGCTACCCTTGACGTCTATGATGAGCTGAATGATGTGCCGGATCTGCCCGACTCATACCCGCCGGCAGGATGGCTGAAAGATGACAAAGCCTTCCTGGTCAGCGACAAGTATGATATCTGGTCGCTTGACCCGTCAGCAGACAGAGCTCCGGTGAACCTCACCGGTAACGGCAGGAGTGAAGGGATTAACTACAGGCTGCTGGACTTTGACCAGGAGAATGATTTTATAGACCCCTCGGAGAAGCAGTATCTGATCGGCACCAATGAGGTGACGCGGGCCGAGGCATTCTATTCACTGGATATCCGGAAGAAGGAGACGCCAGTCAGGCTTTACGGAGGCGATTTCAGCCTTGGTGCCCCGGTTAAGGCAAGAAAGGGCAACGCATTGATCTTTACGAAGGAAAACTTCGGGCTATTCCCTGACTACCTTCTCTCAGACCTCTCATTCAGAGGAGAGAAGAGGCTGACAAATACCAACCCTCAGCAGAAGGATTTTAAATGGGGAACGGCAGAAGTTGTTAAATGGACCTCTCTTGACGGCCGTGAGATCGAAGGACTGCTTTACAAGCCCGAGGGTTTTGATCCCTCGCGCAAATACCCGATGATCGTCAACTTCTACGAAAAGAGTTCCAACGAACTGTTCAGGCACAGAATTCCCGAGCCGGGCAGATCAACCATTGATTATCATTATTATACAAGTAACGGATACCTGGTATTCAATCCTGACGTCTATTATATTGACGGGTACCCAGGACAGAGCGCATATAACTGCGTCATGCCCGGAGTCATGTCATTGATTGAGCAGGGTTTTGTTGACGAGAAGCATATAGGGGCACAGGGTCACAGCTGGGGTGGCTACCAGGTTGCATACCTGGCAACGCGTACCACCCTCTTTGCCGCCATTGAGTCAGGTGCCCCTGTGGTAAACATGTACAGTGCCTACGGAGGGATACGCTGGGAGTCGGGGAACAACCGCTCAATGCAGTATGAGCACCAGCAGAGCCGCATCGGGGCTACCATCTGGGAGGCTCCCCACCTCTACTGGGAGAACTCGCCGCTGTTTGCAATAGACAAGATAGAGACCCCCATACTGATCATGGCAAATGACCAGGACGGAGCGGTGCCATGGTACCAGGGCATTGAGTTCTTCGTCGCCATGAGACGTCTAGGCAAGCCGGCATGGCTGCTGAACTACAATGGTGAGCCGCACTGGGCGCAGAAGTTTCCGAACAGGGTTGATTTTCAAAAACGCATGTCTCAGTTCTTCAACCATTACCTCAAGGGAGAGCCGATGCCACAGTGGATGAAGGAGGGTGTTCCGGCCACCGAGAAGGAGTTCACGCTGGGCTACTGACGAGGTTGAATTTATTATTTAACCTCCTCAAGGATGAATCCCATTCCCCTGAGGGTCCTCAGAGCAATGCCGTTATCGGCAGACAGGTATTTGCGCAGTCGGCTGATAAAGACATCCATGCTCCTGCCGAGAAAGTAGTCATCCTGTCCCCATATCTCGGTGAGGATCTGCTCTCGCGTCTGGGTCTTGTTTCGGTTCATCATCAGATGTCTCAGGAGCTGGGCTTCACGCAGGGTGAGCTTCTCCTTGCCTGCAGGGGTGATCAGCTCCAGTGAGTTGTACCTGAGGGTTGTTCCGGAGATTGTGTATTCATCCTCAACAGCAGAGTAGACCCTTCGCAGGATGTTGTTTATACGAAGCATAAGCATCTCAGGGTCGAACGGCTTGGTGATATAGTCGTCTGCACCCAGTTTCAGTCCCCTGATCATGTCCTCCCTGAGGCTCTTGGCAGTCAGGAATATGAAGGGTATTCCCGGCTCCTCGGCACGCATCTTTTCAGCGAGGGTAAAACCATCCATTTCCGGCATCATGACATCAAGCACGCATATGTCGGGGCGGGAAGAGTGGAACATATCCCACGCTTCACGGCCGTTGCGGGCCAGTGTCACTTCAAATCCGCTCAGGGTAACGTACTGCGAGAGTATGTTCCCGAAATCAATATCGTCTTCAGCAAGAAGGAGTTTCATGGCAGTGTCTATATTGGTATTTTGATTCTGAAAGTGGTTCCCTTGCCGGGTTTGCTTGCGACGGTAACATCTCCGCCGTGAGCTGTTGCAATTCGCTTCACATAATAGAGACCCAGTCCCAGCCCCTTGGTTTTGTGAATGTTGCCGTGGGGTACCCTGTAGAACTTCTCGAAGATGTGGTCTGTGTGATCACGTGAGATGCCAACCCCGTTATCGGCAACGGTGATCTCGAGGTTATCGCAGTTGATGCTTGTGCTGATAACTATCTCAGGCTCCCTATCACAGTATTTTACTGCGTTGGTCAGGAGATTGTTGATCATTGTGGTGAAGTAGACGATGTCAATGGCTGCGGAAGTGCTGTTGGCTCCGTAGTCCTCCCTGATCTTGGCACATCCGTCGCAGGAGGTAAGGAATGAGGTTACAATCTGGTGCATCAGCTCATCAACCGCCGCCGTATGCCTGTCAAGCTCAAATTCAGTTCTTTCGAGGAAGCTCACCTCGAGAATTGTGTTGATGAGCTGGTTAAGATGAATGCTCTGTTTGCCGATCATCTGAGCCGTCTCAAGGATCCTCTCCCTGTCAGAGAGGATCTGCTCCTTCTCAAGAGTTCTGGCGGCCACGGTGATGGTCGACAATGGCGTCTTCAGCTCGTGCGTCATATTGTTTATGAAGTCGCTCTTAAGTCCGGAGAGACGTCTCTCTTCCATCAGATTCCTCCAGGTGATGCCAAAGACTATGAAGACAATCAATGTGCTTGCAATGATAAGACTAAAGGAGAAGAGGGCCTCCCTGAAGACAAGTTCATTTTTGTGGGTGAGGTCAATAAGGTAATGGTATTCGATCAGGAAATTGTTGTGCTCTTCCTTGAAAGTGTTGACGATGACAAGGTTCTTCTTTTTGGTTTTGAAAACGGTGTCGGCCAGTACAAATCTTTGATGCCCCGAAATCAGATCAAGTCGTGCTATGGCCAGCACAGGCTTGAAATCATTGTTAAAACCTCTCTCGCCAATGAATGATTTGATGAAGGATGTCAGCCTCTCATTTTTATACATGACTGAATAGGTCTCCTGCAGGGCCAGCCTGCGAATCGCTGATGTATCATCTTCGAAATCACGCTTGTTCAGTTCATCGGTTAAAAGATAGAAGGCAAACTTGTCAGTCACATCCATTGCTTTCTCGAATCCGTTACTCTGCTTTTTGGAGAGCAGCAATGATAAACCTTCGCGCGAGAGGTCCCTGTATCTCATTGTCAGGATCTCCTCCTTTTGCCTCCAGATGCTGTGAATGATATAGAACTGAACGGCGACAAAGAGAACCAATGCCGCAAGTGATACAACGAGAAGGAGTTGACGCTTCATCCTGTTGATTTTTATTCAAAATTATACAATGGTTTGGATTTATAAAGGGATTAACCTTGCATTAACCTCCCGTTAACCTGTACCTGAGGATAAGCACTGTAATTTTACATCATAAACAATTAACAGGGCAGTCATGAAA
>DZBJ01000006.1:52553-74232 GCA_022736275.1 Rikenella microfusus
TGAGGATAAGCACTGTAATTTTACATCATAAACAATTAACAGGGCAGTCATGAAACCCACATGTATTACAAACACTGACAAGGATGAACATTATTCCCGAACATGTGGGTTCCATCCGACCTTAAAAAAAACTAAAGAATACACGGATGAATAGAACAGTTTATTCAATCGCAATCGGTGCCATGGCACTTATACTGACCGTATCTACGGCAGCGGGACAGGGGACACAGCCAACTGCTGAACAGCAGAAGCAGAAAGAGTATGAGATGCAGAAGCAGAAGAAAGCTGATATGCAGAAGAAACTCAAAACTATGAGCGAGGAGCAGCAGAAACTGAAGCAGTCAGAAACGGATGCAGCAAAGATGGAGTACGAGCTCCGGATGAAAATAGCTGAGCTTGAAGGTGATGCAGAAAAAATGGAGAAGGAGTTTGAATGGCAGCACATATACCTGGATGACATACAGAAGGATATTAAGGGTGTCCCTCCCGTGATGGTTGTGCCGGATGGCAGGATACTCAGGTACGGACTTCCCTATGAGGGTGATTACTTCGTTTATAGCAACAGCGGCCATGCCAGCAAGCCGGGTTCGTCGTGGAATTATTCACGCCAGGTCTTGGAGGCAACTTTCACAAATGAGTTTACCATGAGTGCTTCTGATGAGAACAGTGTCAATCTTTCCGTTTCGGGCGACTGTGCAGAGGGGTCCATGACCGTGGCCATCATCATGCCTGACGGGAAGCAGCTCTCAGAGGTGGTTCTGGATGAGAACGGCAGCCTGAACTGGCGAAAGAGCTTTGAGGCTGATGAGGACAACGGCTGGAAGAACGGCAAGTGGGTTTTTAAGATCAGGGCGAAGAACGCCACAGGCAACCTCCGGATCTCAATGAATTCAAACTGATTTGGTTTTCTGCTTCATAGTTGGTTCAATTTGTTGATTACCAAACAGGTGTAATCAATGCCGGAGACAGGTCACTGACCTGTCTCTGTGCATTTTAACAACCCTTATCGATTTATTTGCCGGCATGTTTTGCCCCCGATTGGCATATTGTTAATTTTGCATGGCTAAACTGATCGTTATGAGACGAAACACAATATGCCTCCTGATACTGTTGTTTGCCTTCACCGCATGCGGCCGCCGGACCGGTGCCGGCAGCGGTGAGCGCATCATTACCGTTACAATACCTCCGTTTGCCTGGTTCGTTGAGGGTATTGCAGGGGATGACTTTACGGTGAACGTTCTTCTCCCCCCGGGGGCTGACCATCACATCTGGGAGCCGCTGCCGGCTCAGATCAACTCGCTGTCAGGCTCAGAGGCACTGATCATTAACGGTCAGCTGGGCTTTGAGGAGGCATGGATGAGCCGTTTCATGCAGGTAAATCAGAAGATGAGAGTCCTTGACCTGTCGCAAAATATCCGTATTATCGGTTCCGGTGAGCAAGCAGAGGAGAAACTCCATCAGGGTGAAGCGGAGACTCATGATCATGAGGGTGAGAACCAGGCCGGAGAAGAACATCACGATGATGAGGCTGAAAACACGGCCGGCGAAGATCATACCGATCATGAGGGACATGCTCACGGCGGACCTGACCCCCACTACTGGATGTCTCCCGGGGAAGCACTGATAATGGCCCATGATATAACGGATTTCCTGATTGGACTGAATCCCGGGTCATATGAAAAGTACGAGGCAAACCTTACAGCAATGTTGAAAAGGATTGTTGAGATTGACTCGCTGGTCCGCCAGACTGTGGCCGCCGCACCCAATAAAACGGTAATGATCTACCATCCCGCGCTGGCGTACATGGGACGCGACTACGGTTTCGAACAGATATCCTTCGAGGATGAGGGGAAAAGCCCTTCTCCGGCCCGAATGAAAGAGCTGATTGATATGGCCAGGATTAAGGAAATAAAGACTATCTTCATACAGGCGGAATACGATTTGCGTAATGCACAGTCGCTCTCCCGTGAAACCGGCGCTGAGCTGATTGTCATCAACCCGATGAACAGTAACTGGCCGGAGGCTGTTGTTGAGATAGCCAAGGCAATAACCAGTCAGCAGTCGGCAGTCATCAGTCGGCAGTAAAGGGCTGAAGACTGTGGACTGAAGACTGAGGACTTTAAATTGACATGAACATACTTTTCAGCATAGAATCCGTGACCGCGGGCTACGAGCAAAAGGTAGTCCTGAAGGATATATCAATGGCCGTTGAGGAGAACGACTTCATTGGCATCATCGGCCCCAACGGAGGCGGCAAGACAACCCTCCTGAAGGTAATTCTCGGGCTCCTGAAGCCTCTCTCGGGCAAGATTGATTACACTCCCGGAAGTCTGAAAATGAACCAGATAGGGTATATGCCCCAGGTGGCGCAGGGCGATGCTTTCTTTCCGGTGACAGTGGAGGATGTCGTACTTTCAGGGATGATGTATGATAAGGGAGCCATGGGTCGCATTGGACGAAGTGAAAAACGGCATGCAGAGGAGGTTATAGAGGAGATGGGGCTCGCACCACTGGCGCACCAGGCGCTCAACGAACTGTCAGGCGGACAGTTGCAGCGCGTCTACCTGGCAAGGGCGGTATCCGGATCACCGCGACTCCTGCTGCTGGATGAACCGGCTACATTTGTGGATGCCTCGTTCGAGGCGGACTTTTATGAAAGGCTGATGACACTTAACAGGCGTATGACGATAATGATGGTCTCGCACGACGTAGGTACCATCTCCACCTGGGTCAAGTCGTTCGTCTGCGTCAACGGCACGGTCTTCTATCACCCGCACAGCAAGATAACCGAAGAGGATCTCCGCATGTACGGTTGTCCCATTCAACTCGTCACCCACGGTGATGTGCCGCATGTTGTACTCCACAAACACGACTGATGGAAAACATCTTTGAATACTCGTTCGTTGTCAGGTCACTTCTCGGGGCACTTTTTGCAAGCATCACTGCCGGTCTGGCAGGTACATACATCGTTTCAAAAAGACTGGTCTTTCTCAGCGGAGGCGTTACACACGCCTCCTTTGGCGGGATAGGGCTTGGATATTACCTGGGAATTAACCCCGTGGTTGGCGCTGCGATTTTCGGACTGGGATCAGCACTGGGGATGGAATACATGTCGGCCAGGGGCAAGATGCGAGAGGACAGCGCCATAGGGATACTCTGGGCGCTGGGGATGGCAGTGGGCATTATCTTTATATACCTGACACCGGGTTATGCCCCAAACCTGATGAGTTATCTCTTCGGAAGTATCCTGACCGTCACTGACGGTGATCTTATAGCACTTGGGATCATCTCGGTTGTGCTGATAACCTATACCACGGTTTTCTACAGGACCCTGCTCTATATCTCCTTTGATGAGAACTATGCACGGACCTTCACCAGGCATGTAGACCTCTTCAGGTATATCTCTGTGGGACTGACAGGGCTGGTAATTGTGCTCAACATCAGGATGGCAGGCGTGATTATGATCATAGCGCTGCTCACGATTCCGGCGAACATCGTAATGCTATTTACCCGCAGGTATCTGAGAATAATTGTTCTCTCCACGGTGGTCAGCTTCGCGGGTATCAGTGCCGGGTTTGCAGTGTCGTGGTTCACCAATCTGCCTACCGGCGCAACAATCGTGACGGTACTGGTCTTATTCTGGCTGTTGGCACGTGCTGCAAGAAGCCTGAAGAGAAGCAGCAGGATTGAACGAATGAAAACGGAAAAGATATGAATGAATTTGATATTCTGATTATAGGAAGCGGTCCCGGAGGTTATGTGGCCGCCGTCAGGGCATCACAGCTCGGCCTGAAGGTTGCAGTTGTCGAGAAGGCGGAGACAGGGGGCATCTGTCTTAACTGGGGTTGCATTCCCACGAAAGCGCTTCTGAAGAGCGCCCAGGTTCTTGATTACGCCCGTCACGCAGCTGATTACGGCATCAATGCCGGGGAGGCACCGGCACCTGATTTCGGAGCCGTCATTGCACGCAGCAGGGGAGTGGCAGATGCAATGAGCAAAGGAGTACAGTATCTCTTCAAAAAGTATAATATTCCTGTCATCAGCGGGTTCGGCAGGCTGAAAAGCGCCGGCGCTGTTGAGGTTGAAGTTGCTGACGGGACTAAAGAGACATACAAAGCCCGTAACATTATCATCGCCACGGGTGCACGGTCGCGCGAACTGCCCAATCTTAAGCAGGACGGCAAAATGATAATCGGTTACCGCGAGGCGATGAGTCTCCCCTCACTCCCGACCTCAATGGTGGTTGTAGGCTCGGGTGCGATAGGCAGTGAGTTCGCAGGTTTTTACAGGTCAATGGGCACTGAGGTGACATTGGTGGAATTCATGCCCCGGATACTCCCGCTGGAGGATGAAGAGGTGTCACGAACCCTGGAACGTTCGTTTAAGAAGGCGAAGATGAAGATTATGACTGACTCGTCAGTTGAAAAGGTTGATACCACAGGGGAGAAATGCGCAGTCACCATAAAAACCCCGAAAGGGGAGGTGGTGACCGATGCTGATGTAGTCCTTTCAGCCGTTGGCATCACTCCGAATATTGAAGGACTGGACCTGGAGGGGTGCGGCGTTAAAACCGACAGGGGAAAGATAGTGGTGGATGAATACTACCGGACTTCTGTCACCGGTGTCTATGCCATCGGAGACATAGTCCCGGGGCCGGCGCTTGCTCATGTTGCATCAGCCGAGGCAATTGTCTGTGTTGAGAAGATTGCCGGCAGGGATCCTGAACCGGTTGATTACACGAATATTCCCGGATGCACATACACCACTCCCGAAGTGGCGTCATGCGGCATGACCGAGGAGGCCGCCAGGGCAGCCGGCATTGAAACCAAAACCGGCAAGTTCATGTTCATGGCATCAGGGAAGGCTTCCGCGGCAGGTGCACGTGAAGGCTTCGTGAAGCTGGTGTTCAACGCAGCTGACGACAGGCTGATCGGCGGTCATCTGATCGGAATGAATGTAACCGAGATGATCTCATCACTTGTTGTGGCAAGAAAGATGGGTGCAACAGCCCATGATCTTATGCTCAGCATCCATCCTCACCCTACCATGTCGGAGGGGATCATGGAGGCTGCAGCAGCTGCACTTGGTGAGGCAATACACGGCTGATTGTCCGGGGAAGTTCTGCAGTTAACGCAACCTTTAGCCCCTTTTTAGCATCAATCTATTGACAAGCTCAGATATTATTTCTTATCTTTATAACTCATCTAAATGCCGGGATTGCATAAGGAGAAAGACATAATTGACGGCTGCTTGTCAGGCAGCAGGCGCGACCAGGAACTGCTCTACCGCAGGTACGCCCCTAAACTCTACGCCGTTTGCCTTCAGTACGCAGGTAATACGGAAGAGGCAAGGGATGTCCTGCAGGAGGGCTTTATCAAGATTTTTGAGAACCTGTCGCACTTCAGCCATGAAGGTTCTTTTGAAGGATGGATGAGGAGGATCATAGTCAACACTGCGCTGGAGAGATACCGCAGCAGATATTACCTCAGCCGCGTTGACGACATTGACGAGGTGACCGAACCGGAAGCCGATCCAGACACGGACGATTTCGCCGGGCTCGAGGCTTACGATCTCCTGAATATGATCATGGAACTGCCGCCAAAGTACAGAATGGTCTTTAACCTCTACGCAATTGAAGGATACGCCCACAGGGAAATCAGTGAGATGCTTGGTATATCTGAAGGCACAAGCAAATCAAATCTGTCAAGGGCAAGAGATATACTTCAGAAGAAGGTGATGATACTTACGGGTGTCACAAGAAGAATGGTAAATGTTTGAAAGGGAGCCAAATATTGACATTGTATTCCGGAACGGACTGAAAAACATGGAGGTCCTGCCGCCGCCTGATGTGTGGGATAACATCCCTCATCTGCCTGCCCGGCGTTCACGCCTCCGCGTCGTCACCGGAATAGCTGCCGGCATAGCCGCCCTTGTCTCACTCACTCTCCTGGCCAACTGGTACCTGCGAAGCAATAACGACGAAACACGGCTAGCCGAACTGACTTTTCCCAGCGGCGAACTGCAGGCTGTCAGGATTGACGGAACGGCCTCGGCCCCTGTCGCCATTAGTGATAACCTTCCTGCAGAAACAGCCGCCCTACCCGCCGCCATTGATAAACGTGCAGATGAAGAGGTGCTGATCGCGCCTGCAGTGGAACCGGCAAGGCTCCTTGCCGACGAAGACATGAATCTGTCAAACAGGAATGAGCCCGGGTCACTGCCCGCGTCAGCGGATGATATAACGCAGATAGTCGCAGGCCGGCTTACAGGAACGACTGAAGATCAGGCGCTGGCACTCACACCTGCCATCCCTGAGGCAACCTCGCAACGCTTTATTGTCGGCGCCTCAATGTCACCTTCCATGGGCTTCTCATCCGGATCAGAGGATATGAGGCTCTCAGAGCTGATGAACGGCGAAAGATCAAGACCCTCTCTGACAACCGGGCTGACATTCGGGTACAAAATTTCAGACCGCCTGACAATTCAATCGGGTATCGGACTCTCTTCAATAGGGCAGACTATCACCGGCGTTGATGTATTCGCCGGCCTGTCAGACTTCTATGCCGTCAAGAGCAGTTATCTCTACAGTGTCGAGACAGCCTCCGGGCTGATCCTTGCAGGCAATACTGACCTCTACCTGGCTGACGGACAGGAGAGGGTGGAAACACGCGTCCAGGGGGCCGATCCTTCAAAATACCAGCTGACGCAGGTAGGCGATGACATCCAGCAGGTGTTTCGCTACCTGGAGCTTCCTCTCATGCTGCGGTACAAGGTCATCGACAGCAAGCTGGGACTGAACCTCTCGGGTGGATTTGCATACGGACTGCTTGTGGATAACATGGCTTACACCGGGACAGGCTCAGACATGGTCCAGGTCGGGTACACCGAGGGTGTCAATATTCACAACCTGAGCAGTCAGCTCGGACTGGGTATGGAGTATAACATCTCATCAAAGATCTCATTCAACCTTGAACCTGTCTTCAAATACTATGTGACACCGATCAGCGACATATACGGATCGTTCTACAAGCCATATTCGGTGGGCGTATGGTCGGGCTTTTTCTTCAAATTCTGAAATCACCTCATCTCCTCATTCATTTGCTTCCCGGAACGCAATAATTTAACTATTTTTGCGGTTTCTTAACAAACTGCAGGAAGATGAAAGTAACTACAGGGAAGGCCACAATAGGAATAATGATGCTGCTCAGTGCAGGTTTTTTCCTGACACTTCTTGTATCAGCCGACAGCCAGCAACCCGTTTCCATTGACAATGAGGAGTTTATGCCTGTTGCTGCTTCGTGGGCCCTCCCGGAAAATGTTACTTTTGCAGGTGAGCCGTTGCCGCTTCAGAATTTTGACACCCGTGAGAGCCTCGACAGGGAACTGAATGCCACCGCTTACCGGCACGGCTCAACCATCCTGACAATAAAGAGATCGGGGAGATACTTCCCGGAGATAGAAAGAATCCTGAGAGAGAACGGGATTCCTGACGACTTCAAGTACCTCGCATGTGCCGAGAGTGACCTGAGCAATGTCATATCGCCTGCAGGGGCCACCGGGTTCTGGCAGATCATGGAAGACACGGGCAGGGAGTACGGTATGACGATCAACAAAGAGGTTGATGACCGGTATAACCTTGAGAAATCGACTCTCTTTGCCTGCAGGTACTTTAGAAAGGCATATGAGAGGTACGGCAACTGGACCATGGCCGCAGCCTCCTACAACAACGGCTTTGCCGGCCTGAGTGAGCAGGTGGAGATACAGAAGGAGATGAACTACTATGACCTTCTTTTGAATGAGGAGACAGCAAGGTATCTCTTCCGCATTGCGGCACTGAAACTGATTATGTCATCACCTTCTGAATACGGGTTTGATGTAAGGGAGAACGATCTTTATAAACCTATCCCCTTCACAGAGGTTAAAATCAGTACGCCTGTACCCAGCTTTGAACAGTTTGCAAGGCAGTATGAAACCAATTACAAGATACTGAAGTTTCTCAACCCCTGGCTTCGCAAACCCTTTCTCACCAACAGTGACGGACGGGAATATATTATCAGGGTTCCCGGGAAGGATGCAAGGATAGCTGCAGGTTTATAGCATCCTTCTATGCCGGAACAAAGGGATGAGATAAGGGTATACGGGGCAAGGGTTCACAACCTCCGAAACATCAGCCTCACTGTGCCGCGCAATCAGTTGGTGGTAGTCACCGGTCTGAGCGGCAGCGGCAAATCATCACTGGCATTTGATACAATCTATGCCGAGGGTCAGAGACGTTACATGGAGACCCTCTCGGCATATGCCCGCCAGTTCCTGGGCGGAATGGAGAGGCCTGACGTAGACCGCATAACCGGACTCAGCCCGGTAATTTCAATTGAACAGAAAACCACCAACAAGAATCCCCGGTCAACCGTAGGGACCATCACTGAAATATACGACTTCCTGAGGCTGCTCTATGCACGTGCCTCCGATGCGTACTCGTATGAATCAGGTGAAAAGATGGTCAAATACACTGATGACCAGATACTCGAGCTGGTAACCTCCAGGTATGACCAGCGCAAAATTTATATCCTGTCCCCGCTGATAAAAGGGAGGAAGGGTCACTACAAGGAGCTGTTCGAGCAGCTGAGGCGCAAAGGTTTTCTCTATGCCCGCATTGACGGCGAGCTGAAGGAGATCACCCCCGGACTGAAGCTCGACAGGTATAAATCGCATTTCATTGAGCTGGTCATAGATAAGTTTCAGGTCGGTCAGGTGACCGAAAAGAGGCTGCATGACGCACTGCTCCTTGCCCTTGATCAGGGTGACGGCATCATGATGGTGCTTAATGCCGAAGACAACAGCTTCAGGTACTACAGCAGGCACCTGATGTGCCCTGTGACAGGAATATCATACAATGAACCGGCACCCCACAACTTCTCATTCAACTCACCGCAGGGTGCCTGCCCCAAGTGCAACGGGCTGGGCGAGATATCGGAGGTTGATATCACCAGGATGATGCCTGATCCCGAACTCAGTATTCGCAGGGGAGGGATAGAGCCGCTTGGCAAGTACCGCAATATATGGATCTTCTGGATGATTGAAGCCCTGGGAGAGAAGTACGGCTTCACCGTCGATACCCCGGTAAAGGATATTACCGAGGATGTGCTGAACAAAATCTTTTTCGGATCGGATGAGGTTCTTAAACTGTCAAACACTCCCCTGGGCCTTACATCAAACTACTTCATGACCTTTGAAGGGGTTGTCAACTACGTAGGGAACCAGGAGGCTGTCGGCGCCCGCAAGACCAGCACCAGGGGGCGTGAGCAGTATGTGCAGTACCACGACTGTCCTGAGTGCGGCGGCACACGGTTGAACAGGGAGGCATTATGGTTTCGAATAGGAGGCAAGAATATCGGTGAACTGTCGGCGATGGACCTGACAGAACTGAAGCAGTATCTGGATGGCGTCACCGGTGACATGTCGGAGAGACAGGGGAAGATAGCTTCGGAGATACTCAAGGAGATAAAATCCCGGCTGGGATTCCTGCTCGATGTGGGGCTTGATTATCTGTCGCTGAACCGCGGAGCAAGAACACTGTCCGGCGGTGAGAGCCAGCGTATCAGGCTGGCAACACAGATAGGATCGAAGCTGGTCAATGTGCTCTATATCCTTGACGAGCCGAGCATCGGGCTGCACCAGCGTGACAACCGGAGGCTGATCGAAGCCCTGCGCAGCCTGCGTGATGCAGGTAACTCGGTGATTGTGGTGGAGCATGACCGGGATATGATCCTCAGCGCTGACCATATAATTGACATCGGCCCCGGGGCCGGCGTTCACGGCGGAATGATCGTTGCCGAGGGGACTCCTGAAGAGATCCTCAGGGCCGGCACACTTACAGCGGAGTATCTCAGCGGTACCAGGCGGATCGGGCTGCCGGAAAAGAGGCGAAAAGGCAACGGAAGCCACCTGTCAATAAGCGGCGCAACAGGCAACAACCTCAGGGGTGTCACCCTGAAGGTTCCCCTCGGAACTTTTATCTGCATCACAGGTGTCTCGGGCAGCGGCAAATCATCGCTGATCAACCAGACTCTTCACCCGGCTCTTGCAAGGAAGCTGAACGGTGCAGGACGGGTTCCCCTGCCTTATGACACTATAGAAGGACTGGAGAATATCGATAAGGTGATTGAGGTAGACCAGGCTCCCATAGGCCGGACACCCCGGTCAAATCCCGCAACCTATACGGGTGTCTTTACGGATATACGCAACCTCTTCGCAATGACCCCTGATGCCAAGGTAAGGGGTTTTGGCGCAGGACGGTTCTCATTCAATATTAAGGGCGGCAGGTGCGAGGGCTGTGAAGGAGCAGGTGTAAAAACCATTGAGATGAACTTCCTGCCCGACGTATATGTGATGTGCCCTGACTGCGGGGGGAAGCGCTACAACAGGGAGACGCTGGAGGTGAAATACAAGGGCAGATCAATCAATGATGTCCTTGAAATGACCATTGACGATTCAGTTGAGTTCTTCAAGGGCATCCCTTCGATTTATCACAAGATCAAGACAATGCACGATGTCGGCCTCGGATATGTCAGACTGGGGCAGCCCTCTACGACACTCTCCGGCGGTGAGTCGCAGCGTGTCAAACTGGCCACGGAACTCGCAAGGCGCGATACGGGACGCACTCTCTACATCCTTGATGAACCGACAACGGGACTTCATTTTGATGACGTGAAGGTGTTGCTCGAGGTGCTTGACCGCCTGGTAGAGAGGGGTAATACCGTTATGGTGATAGAACACAATATGGATGTCATAAAGATGGCCGATTATATTGTTGACCTGGGCATGGAGGGAGGACGCGGTGGCGGTGAAATAATGTTTTCCGGTACACCTGAAGAGATAGTCCGGCTGAAAGATAATTATACAGGAAGGTTCCTTGCTCCCGTACTGAAACAGTAGAAAAGATTATATTTAACTCTCAAAGAATTACTTATGGACGAAGCTAAAGAAAAGGATCTGATCAAAGATGCCTTTGAACCCAAGACCTGGCATGAGATACACACCATGGATTCATGGCGGGTATTCAAGATCATTGCCGAATTGGTGGAAGGATTTGAAAAACTCTCGCGCATCGGACCGAGTGTGGCCATCTTCGGTTCTGCCCGCACCCATTTCAATAACAAGTATTACAAGCTTGCCGACGAGATCGCATTCCAGCTGGTTGAGAGGGGTTATGGCGTGATCACCGGCGGCGGCCCCGGAATCATGGAGGCTGCCAATAAGGGAGCCAGGAGGGGTAACGGCAAATCGATCGGGATCAACATTGACCTGCCCTTTGAGCAGAAGGCCAATGCGTTCATAGACAGCGACAAACTCATTACATTCGATTATTTCTTCGTCCGTAAGGTGATGTTCATGAAGTACGCCCAGGGATTCATAGTGTTGCCCGGCGGTTTCGGCACCTTTGATGAACTCTTCGAGGCAATAACGCTGATCCAGACCAAAAAGATAGGGCGTTTCCCGATTGTGCTTGTGGGTGAACACTACTGGTCAGGACTGTTCGACTGGGTCACAGGGGTGATGCTGGCCGAGGAGCACAACATCTCTCCCGAAGACCTTAATATATTCAGGGTTGTGGATACAGCTGAAGAGGCAGTAGCCTATATAGATCAGTTCTACTCGAGATACCTTCTCAGCCCGAACTTCTGATTAACCCGGATTTTTTCCGGGGCGCCGGTCTGACGGGCTGACAGGCTGTCCGGTGTCAGGGGCCGGGAGCAGCGTAGGACTACCTGTTGTGCTCCTTGGTGTGGTGGTCCATCTCACGCTCGTGGTCACGCTTCTTCAGGCTGTCTCGCTTGTCATACTGTTTTTTGCCCCTGGCCAGGGCAATCTCCGCCTTGGCCAGTCCCCGGTTGTTGATGAACATTTTTGTGACGATGATAGTCAGTCCTGTCTCATTCACCTTCCTTTCCCACTTCCGGAGCTCCTTTTTCGTCAGCAGAAGCTTGCGTTCGCCCAGCGGATCATGGTTGTGCAGGTTGCCCCAGTAGTATTCCGAGATATGCATCCCGGTAACGAAAAGCTCTCCGTTGCGGAAGGCGCAGAATGAGTCTGTCAGGGTGGCCCTGCCGGCGCGTATCGACTTTATCTCGGTGCCGGTGAGCTTGATGCCCGCAATGAGCTTCTCGATGAATTCATAATCGTGCGAGGCCCTGCGGTTCCGGATGACGATATTACTGGTATCGTTTCTCATCGCCGGGCTCAGGCAAAGACGTTGAAATAAACCGTTTCAGCCAGTTTGGAAAGGATTACCTGAAGCAGGAGGAATATAATCAGCATTGATACAACCGTAGCAATCAGCATCGGAAGCTTCTTGTGATCAGGGGGGGTGATCATGGTCTCCATCCCGATCCAGAAGATGTAAAGCCCGTAGAGTCCAAGTGCGTTGATGAAGAGCAGCGACTCGAAAAGGCGGCTGACGGTCAATGACAGGAAGATGGGAGCCATCGAATAGGCTACCAGCTTAAAAGCCACCAGGAAGTCGTGCCCCAGGTCGAGCGCTCTCATTATCTCCCTTACCGTGAATGCCGAAGCGTAGACGCCAAGGTAGAGGAACAGGAAGGCAGTGACGGCTGACAGCACCGAATACATCGGTTTAAGGGTTGTATTGATGAAGAACATTGATCCCAGGAATGCGCTGATGGATACCAGTATTATCAGCGGCATGAAGAAGCTGCCCCTGACGAACCTCATCGGTCGCTCCTCACGGTGCACCACTTCCCAGGCTTTGCCGGGATTAATGATGAAGTACATTGTTCGATGATACAAAAACCTGAAGTCCATGACCTCTTTTCTGTTACGACCGGCAAAAATAAGCAAAATAGCATTACTGTGAACCCTTAATGGCTATCTTTAATTTCTGATGGACAAGCCGATGCATGATATCGTTGTGATAACGGGGCCTACGGCTACAGGCAAGACGAGACTGGCGGCGCTGGTGGCTGACCGGCTGGGGGGAGAGGTAATAAGTGCTGACTCGAGGCAGGTCTACAAGGGGATGGATATCGGAACCGGGAAGGATCTGTCGGACTATGATATTATCGGACGGAGTGTGCCGGTACACATGGTGGATATCGTTGATGCCGGTTACAGGTACAACGTATATGAGTATCAGCGTGATTTCCTGAAGGTCTTTGAGGAGATATCTTCGCGTGGCGTTTTCCCGGTTGTCTGCGGCGGTTCGGGGATGTATGTTGACAGCATCGTCAGTGGTTACCGGCTGGTGCAGGTGCCTTTGAATGAGCATTTGCGGACGATGCTTGCAGGGCGGTCGCTGGAGGAGCTTACAGATATTTTATCACAGAACAAGCGCCTGCACAACAAGACCGATGTTGACACGGTGAAGAGGGCGGTAAGAGCGATAGAGATAGCCGATTATTATACTCATCACCCCTTTGATGAGAGTCCGTTTCCGGTTAAGAATCCATTGGTGACAGCCGTTTTCTTTGACCGCGAGACCCGGCGGCAGCGTATCAGCTCACGGTTGAAAGCCAGGCTTGAGGGTGGCATGATTGAGGAGGTACAGCGGCTGCTGGCAGGGGGAATCCACCCTGATGACCTGATCTATTACGGTCTGGAGTACAAGTATGTCACGCTTTACCTGTTGAATAAGATGGGCTTTGAGGAGATGGCTCAGAAGCTGGAGGTTGAGATACACCGTTTTGCCAAGCGTCAGATGACCTGGTTCCGGGGCATGGAGCGCCGCGGCATCACCATCAACTGGATAGACGGTAACATGAGTGACACGGAGAAGGTAAACTGCATTATCACTAAATTGAACCTTAGAGACTAAGTCACTTAGAATTATTCTCTGGTTTTGCGTTACATCTTACTGCAAAAAATAGCGCAGTAAAAATATTAACACTTATTCCGACTTCACTTTCCGGATTCCGGGAGGCAAGAGCTTCCTGCCCTGATGTTCACCGTGTCTTATAAACTCGTTAGATATTGTTTTGTGACTGGACTAAAAATTGCCGGGAGATATTTTGTTGCTGATTAAAGGAAACGTCAGTTATATGAGTCAAAATATCATACGGACAGGCAGTCATGCAGACATAGGAGAGAGATATTGAAGAAATAAACTTGACAACGCTGTATTTCAGCCATATCGTTGTCTGAGAATATGTTTGACGAACTTCATTTTAGTGATTGAGGATATTGAAAGACAGACGTTATTAATACTTTTCCTGATCTCTTGTAAAAGATCCTTCGGAAACTCTTGGTTACTAAAAAATCGGAAAGTGAAAACAAGCAGATTCATCTGTTTTATCCTCATCGGGGCCATTTTGTTTTCCGGATGTGCCAGCACAACTCTGCTCAATACAGTACCTGACGGTTCCGATGTATATATCGACGGAATTAAGGAAGGGAAGACTCCCTTTTATTATACTGACAGAAAAACAGCCTTTTCATCCACCTTATTTACTTTTAAGAAGGATGGTTACGACGACATGTACGTTACGCTAAAAAGAAATGAAGCTGTGGATGCGGGATCTTTTTTTGGAGGACTGTTTTTGATTGTTCCGTATCTCTGGATAACTAAATACAATACTGTTCATACTTATCCGTTAGTCGTTTCGTATGAGTCAAAGCAGTTCGGTTCAGGTTTGGTTAATCAGAAGGATTCAACAATTGCTGTCAATGAAATAGTCATGAATGAAAATGACAGTCTTAAGAAGGAACCTGAAATTTTGGCAGATACAACTCTGCTGAATGATAGTATTTACTTTGAAAATGACAGTCTGCTTTCTTTAAATTCAGATTCAATTCATAGTTATGATCACGGGGCCTTTACTTATTTTGGTATTGGAGGAGGCCTTTTTGTGGTTGGTTCAGTCTGGGGACTCAGCTATTCCTTTGTTAATGAGAACTTATGGGGAGCAACCATTCGTCTGGGGATGAATATTTATAAAACCGAAGCTGTTCCAGCTGATTATTGGGATGATGGGAAAAGGGTGTTTCACCCTAAGGATTATATCAACACTATAACAATTAACCTGGTTAAGTTATTCAGTTTGGTTGAAAAACGGGGGTCGATACGGATTTGAGTTAGGGCCCTCGTGGGTAATATCCAGGTAGGCTGAGTTTGAGTATAATCCCGGATATACTCCGGGAATTTATGGCGGATATCTGTATGAGAAGTCTCATCCCAGACAGCACACAGTAGGTCTCTCCTTAAGAGGGAAAATTGATATCCTGACCAGTCTCAACGGAGGATTAGAGCTCTCTGTTTTTACCTGTCTCAATAAATACAAGTCCATATTTGGATTCGAACTGTGCTTTTTGCTTGGGGAAATGGGGAATAAATGACAGAGAAGCCGCACTCTGGAATATTTCTGGTGGTTTTAACAGAATGAATACGGACTTTATGAACTTTCAGACTTTAATTCCTATCCTCTTCATCAGTAGTAACGCGTTTAAGGTAAAACAGGTAGTATCAAAAAATATGAGCATGAAAGCTTGATAATAAAATAAATGTATTATATTGCGATAAAATACGCAACGATAAAATACGCAACGAATAATATCGCAATAAGAAATGAAGAACCCATTTAAATTTGGAACCGTTGTTGATGATCCCTTCTTTATAAATCGTAAGAATGAGATTAAAAAGGTGACTTCCTTTCTTTCGGGCGAGAATCATCTGGTCTTGATCTCACCACGACGTATGGGTAAATCAAGCCTGATACATAAAGCAGTATCATCGCTGGGGAGGCCGGTCATTGCCCTGGATATGCAGTTGATGACAAGCCCGTCTGATCTTGCTGCTCAGATGCTCAGGCGTATTTACAGAATCTTCCCTCAAACAAGACTGAAACAGCACCTGAAAAGGTTTCGCGTAATTCCTCAACTTTCACTGAATGCCGTAACCGGCAGTGTTGATGTGTCATTCTTACCAGGTGTCTCGTCACTTCCGCTTCTGGAGGATGTGCTGAATCTGGCTGAAAAGTTGAGCACAGAAAAGAAGAAACTAATTATTGTATTCGATGAGTTTCAGGAGGCGCGCAGACTTGATGAAAACCTGTTGAATCAGTTACGGGCTATAATGCAGCATCACAAAATGGTCAATTATGTATTTCTGGGTTCACAAGAGAGTCTGATTCGTGAGGTCTTCCAAAAGAAAAAATCACCATTCTATCATTTTGCGATGGTTATGTATCTCAAAAAAATTGATATTGAAGAATTCAGCGAGTACCTGGAAATGGGTTTCTCTGGAATCCATGATGAACCTGGTATGATTGCAGAGGGAATTATGGAAGTGACCAATGGTCACCCTTATTACACTCAGCAGTTGGCATTTACTGTATGGGAAATGACTGTGTCAGACCGCGGACAGTCGAATAAACATGTTGATGATGCTGTAAGTGAGTTGGTCAGGATGCATGACATGGATTATGAAAGGATATGGCTCAGTTTTAATAGTACTGATCGCAAAGTATTGCTGGGCCTCTCAATATCTGTGCAACAGCCTCTTACTTTTGATTTTATGCGCATTTGGGACTTAAGTGCTTCAAGTACTGTCTTTAGCAGCCTGAAGAGATTGATGACCGGTGGTTATGTTATAAAAACAGATAAGTATGAGCTCGACGATCCGTTTTTCAGCAGATGGATCAAGGAAAGACGGGAGAGGTAATAGTTTCTGGCATTATAGTTAAAGAAATCTTTCAGTAGAAGACATTCAGACCTAGCCCCGCTGAGCGGGGTAGACTTTAGCGGCAGACCGCACGACCACCAGACGGAGTGGAGCGACAGATATTCCGACATAAGACGACAATCAAAACCAGTCGGCAGTCGACAGTTGACAGTCCTCAGTCAGCAGTCAAAATTGATCATGACCTTTTTGACTTTAGACTTTACGGACTTTACGGACTTTCGGCTTTACAGACTTTATGGACTTTCAGACTTTAATTCCCATCTTCTTCATCAGCAATGAAGCATTGAAGCTTGAGCATATCCCCGGTGTCAGCCTGTAGTCGAAGAAGAGCTCATCACCGCTCACTTTAACATCAAAATGGTAGTTTTCAATGGATCGTGGAAACTCATGTTCCAGTCCGGCGAGGCGCAGGTCATGAGTTGCCACCATAGTCACGGCACCGTAACCGGTCAGCTGCCTTATCAGCGCCACGGAGCCGGTATACCTGTCGTCGGAGTTGGTGCCACGGAGTATCTCATCAAGCAGCAGGAATACCTTCGGGTCAGATTCAGCCCCGGAGATGATTGCCTTCAGGCGCCGCAGCTCAGCATAGAATGAGGAGATATTTTCTTCAAGCGAGTCTGAAATGCGCATGCTGGAATGGAGCCTGACCAGCGAGACGGTGAAAGCCGATGCGCATGCAGGCGCCCCGGCAAAGGCCAGCACTGCATTCACCCCGCAGGTGCGGAGGAAGGTGCTCTTGCCCGACATGTTCGATCCGGTTACAATTATGGCTTTCCCGGTTCCCTCTGAAGTGAAACCGTTACTGATACGTCTGCCGGCAGGGATGAGAGGATGGCCCATCTCCACAGCTTTGAGTACAAAATAGTCTTCAGTCACCTGAGGGTAAATCCATCCGCGGTTATTGAAAGCCATGTTTGCCAGGGAAGCCAGCACCTCGAACTCCGCCATCGAGGCAAACCAGCCGGGAATCCGCAGGGCATGCTCACCTTTCCATCTCTCCAGGGCCAGGCAGAAATGTATATCTGCAAAGAAAAGCAGGTTGAGCGGGATGGATACAAGCACGTTCAGCCTGGAGTCGAGCCTGCCGACACGGTTTGAAAGCTGCCTGATGCGGTTTGATGCTACGACATCCTCTCTGAAGACAGATTGCAGTTTTTGCAGCAGGGGAGATGCAAAGTCGCGGTTCTCAATCAATCTGATGATGACGGAGTACGCCTTCAGCAGGTCTGAAGAGCGGCTCACCTGCTCCTGCAGTTTTGAGATCCTCCTGAACCGTGTGAAGTAGAATATGAAGTTCACACCGAACACAGGGACGAGTATCGCCACAGGTAGTCCTGCTATGACTGTAACGACCGCTGCCAGGGCCAGGAGGCTGAGGAAACCGGTTATTATCTTCTCACGACCTGCTTTAGTGAAAACATCGTCACTCCTGAGCCATTGCATTAATGGTGCCGGGTCATTGCCGGCTCCAGCATTCAGGTATCCGAGGGTCATCAGCTCCTGGCGCCAGTCAGTCAGTGGCTGCAGTTCTGCAACAGCCTCCTGGCGTAATAAAATCTCCTCCTTTGCTGCAGGTTGTTTCAGGTACTCTGCCAGCCGGTCAGAGGCCGGCCTGCTTGTGGTACGGCAGATGTACTGAAACAGTGATGCTTTTCCGAAGATATCGAGGTCATATGAATAGGGGTGGTCCCTTTCAGTGTATTCATCGCCTGTCCTGAAGCCGGTATAATCCCCCTCGAGGCACTTCAGCTCCAGCCTGTTTATATCCGCCAGGTGCAGGTATCTTTTCCTGCTCTTTTCGGTGGTTTCGTATTTTATAACCAGCCAGGCGAAAATGATGAGAGACACTGTCAGGGTGGCGGCAGCAGCAATGACCGAGAACGACAACAGTATAGCGAACAGCAGCACTCCTCCGGCAAACGCTGCCAGCCTGGCCATTGACAGCCGGTCCGACAGCTTCCGCAGCCCGTCGGCAGAAGCGCTGAACTCCGCCTCCCTGGATTGATATACTTCGCGTGGCGACATTCTTTTCAAATCAAAGTTTAAAGCTAATCAAATTTCAACTTCGCTTTCCCTCCTCTTTAACTACCTTTGTCTCCGGAAAAACTAAAACAAACCGGACCTCACGTTGAGGAGTGCAACGACGAAATCCCGACCATGGAGTGCGTCGGGAACCGCACGACCGCACGACCTCTAGGACTTTACAGACTTTATGGACTTTTGACTTTCTGACATGTTCAACATCGACACCATCCTCTTCGAACTCCCCGGCTACCGAATGAGCCTCCTCGAGCTGCTTGCCGTACTCACCGGGCTGGCAGCCGTCTGGTATGCAGCCAGGGCAAACATCATCACCTGGATATTTGCACTTGTCAATGCAGTACTCTTCTTCATGCTTTACTACCAGGTGAATCTTTATTCGGCGATGATCCTGCAGTTCTTTTTCTTCTTCAATGCTATTTATGGCTGGTTCAACTGGAGAAGGCAGAGCACCAACGGTGACGAGCCTGTGACGCTTTTAAGTCATAAGGGAAGGGTTTTCTGGGTGGCGGGCATCATTGCCGCGGCTCTGGCTATGGGCACGGCGATGGGCCGGATCCATCTCTGGCTGCCTGACTTTTTTCCCGTAAGGGCGACTTTCGTCTATACTGATGCCATGATAGCTGTGTTGAGCATCGCGGCTTCGCTCCTTTGTGCGCGACTGAAGCTGGAGAACTGGGTGCTATGGATCCTCGTCAACATCATGAGCATTGCTATGTACGCCATGCGGGGCATCATGCTCGTTTCAGTACAATACTTCATTTTCCTGGCAATGGCTATATATGGCTTCATACAGTGGAAGCGCAAAGTCAAAGTAATTCAATGAAAAAAATCATTCAATGAAAAAACCAATTCTTTATCTGATGGTGATACTCAATTTGTTCCTTTCTTCATGTAATATGAGGGAGAACATGTTCATCGCATCCGGCTATTCAGGAAATGGCGCCGCCGACGTGCTGTTATGCAGGCTGTATGGTAACGGCAACATTGAGAAGATATCGGAGATCACCGTCGGTGATAATCCTTCATATTTTGCAGTTGGAAATGGAGGCCTGATTTACCTTGTGAATGAAGTCGACACTTTTGACATGAAAGCCGGTGGTGGCATCACAACGTTACGATATGATAAGAAAAGCAAAAGCCTCGAGAAAATCAGTTCGATAAACCAGGGCGGGGGAGGGCCGTGCCACATTGAGGTTTCAGTCGATGGCCAATACCTGATCACAGCCAACTACGGCAGCGGATCCGTCTCCGTGGTAAAACTGAACAGTGCTGGCATCCCCGGTAAGGTCACCGATGCTATCTTTTACGGTGAAAAGTCGCACCCGCACATGACGATATATAATCCGCGACTGCATACCTGTTACGTGTCGGATATGGGACTCGACAGGGTGCACCAGCTTAAGCTCGATACCACTCAGGGTCTTCTGATGAATGCAGACATACCCTACTTCAACTGTGAGCCTGGAAACGGCCCGAGGCACATGGCAATAGACAGGTCCTCAGCCAACCTCTACGTCATCAATGAACACAATTCCACAATGTCAGTTTACAATATCCTTTCAGATACCGTGACTGCCAGGCAGACTGTCAGCACCCTTCCTGAAGGATACGCGGAGAAAAGCTACTGTGCCGATTTACACCTCTCTCGCAGCGGGAAGAAGATCTACGGCTCAAACAGGGGTCATAACAGCATTGTGGCCTTCAGGGTGGGGAAAGATGGTAAGCTGTCGGAGCCGTCTCATAGCGACTGCGGTGGCAACTGGCCGCGAAATTTCACCGTATCGCCGTCCGGTAAATTTTTCCTGGTGGCAAACCAGAGATCAAATGAGATTTCCGTAGTATCTGGCAGCAACATTTATGCAGAACCTGTCTCATCCCTGCCCCTCAATGCGCCGGCATGTGTCCGGTTCCTTAAGTAGCTTGCAGTTTGAGGCTCCGGCACAGGAGGAGACTCAATCCCGCACACGAAGCGTACGGACTTCAGTCCACAGAATGCAGTTCGATGCTCCGACCTGGGAGGTGAAACAAACCCTCACACGAAGTGTCGTGACGCCAGTCATAACATGCATATTAACTGATGATTGCCGGCTGAGGACTGCTGACTGCCGACTGAAGAGCGGAGATTGTTCATTTATAATTTGCATTATGATCATATGTTCATTATCTTTGTAACGAACAAATGATCAGAAAGTGTCACCACGGCCAACGCGATTAAGAAGAGTCAGCAACCCCCCGCTCATCTCGGGATTCAGGCCCTACGGCGGAATGGCCAGGGGCGGGCAGCCCCAGTCGGTCTTCCTGCACCTCGAGGAATATGAGGTGATCAGGCTATGTGATTTTGAGAACCTGAACCATCATGAGGCTGCAAGGGTGATGGATGTATCGCGCCCTACCCTTACACGCATTTACGCCAAAGCCAGGGCAAAAATAGCTGATGCTGTTGTAAACGGCAAACAGATCATAATTGAGGGCGGGAAGATATATTTTGACAGTGAATGGTATAAATGCATCGGGTGTAACTGCTTATTCAACCAGCCGGAAAAAAGCGTCATTCCAGAAAAATGTCCGCTATGCGGAAGTGGCGGTATAATCAATTATGAGCCTGTGGATGCATCGACTCCCGTTACGCGCCGGACTCCTTCTGACATCTGTGTCTGTCCTTCCTGCGGTTATGAGAAGGAGCATGAGCCGTCCCGGCCCTGCAAGGAGGAGATCTGTCCTGTATGCAGCAGCCGGCTGATGAGGAAGAACAACCTGCTGGCAAAAGATCTTTAAAAGAAATATATATGAAAGTAGCTATCACAAGTACAGGGCAAAGCCTTGAAAGCAATCTCGACCAGCGGTTCGGCCGCTGTGCGTTCTTTGTCATTTATGACACTGAGACGGGAGGGGTGGAGATTCTTCCCAACCCTAACAAAGATGCAGAAGAGGGGGCCGGCC
>DZBJ01000006.1:74332-85316 GCA_022736275.1 Rikenella microfusus
GGAGGGGTGGAGATTCTTCCCAACCCTAACAAAGATGCAGAAGAGGGGGCCGGCCCGGCATCGGTCCAACTTGTAGCATCAAAAGATGTGAAGAAGATAATATCCGGGGAGTTCGGAGTTAAGATCAAGTCGCTCCTTGACAGCCTGAGAATTCAGATGGTGGTATACAAGGAGCCTGAAAAGACGGTTCAGTCAGTGATCAGCATGTTAAAAAAATAACTTAAAACGAAGAGTTATGCCACAATTAGATAAGACAGGGCCTGAGGGCCGGGGAGCAATGACCGGCAGGAAAGCCGGACGTTGTACCAACTTCGGAGCCGGCAAGGCCGGTAAGGGAAAAGCCAGTGCCAACGATAAGGACGAGAATGTTCCGGTAACAGGAGGCAGGGGCACAGGTGAAGGCCGCGACAAGAGCTCAGGCAGTGGTCAGGGCCAGGGCAAAGGTCAGGGTCAGGGCCAGGGCGACGGACAAGGCCGCAGACAGGGGGCAGGCCCGGGCGGCGGACAGGGTGCCGGACAAGGTCAGGGCCGTGGTAAGGGAAGTGGTCAGGGTCGTGGCACAGGCGGAGGACAGGGTCGCGGTCAGGGCGGCAGAAGCGGAGCAGGACCAGGTGCCGGCAGCGGAAGAGGCGGCGGCAGGGCCGGAAGATAGAGACAGAAACTTGCAAGGTAAGACCATCAGCTCTTCCCGGAATCGGGCAGCCATAGTTTTGAAAATCATCTAAACATTATTAATAAAAGAATTTAAACATGAAAAAACGTATAGCTATTCCCCTTGAAGGAGGAATCCTTTGTTCTCATTTCGGCCACTGCGAGCAGTTCGCAATTGTGGATGCCGAGGACAGGTCAATAACATCTGAAACACTTATTACTCCTCCGCCTCATGAGCCGGGACTGCTTCCCGGGTGGCTGGCGGAAAAGGGGGTGACCGATGTCATAGCAGGGGGCATGGGCCAAAGAGCTATTAATATCTTTAACCAGCATTCAATAAATGTGTTTGTAGGCGCTCCTGTCAAGAGCCCTGATGAACTGGCAACAGACCTGCTCAATGACAAGTTGCAGGCCGGAGCAAATTACTGTGACCATTAACAGACTGTCATGGAAAAGAAAAGGATAGGCATAATCATATGTGACCGGTATTCAACATGTGCCGGCGGCAAGTGCTTCAGGTCCGTCCGCAACCGCGAGGGTGCCTTCGACAGATATAAGGATCAGGAGATTGAGGTGGCAGCCTTCACAACATGTGGAGGATGCCCGGGCGGAAACGTTGAATATACCCCGGAGGAGATGATTAGGAACGGGATAAGCGTAATTCACCTGGCCACCGGACTCGTGGTAGGTTATCCTCCCTGCCCCAGGCTTGACTATTTCACCAGGTTCATCCCCGAGAAGTACGGCATTGAGGTGGTTGTCGGCACGCACCCGATCCCCCAGAAATATTACACCACACACATGAGCCTGGGTACCTGGAAAGGGGCTGCCATGCAGAGGTTTATCAAACCGACGATGGCCGATGAAAAGATCAGGCTGGCCTACGATTAGAAACTCTACGGATGAAGATAGCTGTTGCAAGCGGCAAGGGTGGTACAGGGAAGACCTTTGTTGCCACTAACTTATTCCATGTATTGGCCGGGCGTGGCGACAAGGTCACCCTGGTCGACTGTGACGCCGAGGCGCCGGACGACCTTCTTTTCTTTCAGACTGAGAAGATCTCCGAATCGGAGGTGACACACCAGGTTCCAGTAATCAATAAGGATGCGTGCACATGGTGTGGCCGTTGCAGCAAGTGGTGCAACTACAACGCCATCTTCTATGTGCCAACCGCCAAGATGATTGAGGTGATAGAGAATCTCTGCCACGGCTGCGGAGCTTGCAGCTTTGCATGCAACTCCGGTGCAATTACTGAAAAACCCGTTGTGCTGGGTTCGGTCACTTCATACAAGACATCAGGGGAGGGCTCTCTGATCGAAGCCCGTATGAGAGTGAACGAGATGTCTCCGGTGAGGGTGATAAAGGCTGCGATAAAGGAGGCGGGCAGCGAAGGAGTGACTATCATGGACTCACCGCCCGGTACATCATGCCCCTTTGTGCAGACGGTAGACAAGGCTGACTATGTATTACTGGTGACTGAACCGACTCCCTTCGGGCTGAGCGACCTGAAACAAAGTGTGGAGACACTGAAAACGATGAATAAATCGTGCAGCGTGATCATCAACCGTGCCGACATCGGAGACACCGAAGTCAAAAGGTACCTTAAAGAAGAAAAGATTCCGTTGCTCGCAGAGATAAACTATGATCACGAGATCGCAAGGGCATATTCGGAGGGAAGGCTGGCAGCCGGTGAAAACGAGGTATTGGCCGGACTCTTCAGTGAGCTTGCAGACAAAATAACAGATAATCATGGAACTGGCAGTAATCAGCGGTAAGGGGGGCACGGGTAAATCAAGCATCACAGCTGCTTTTGCGACTCTCGGACAGGAGCTGGTGGTGGCCGACTGTGATGTGGATGCCGCCAACCTCTATCTTCTGTTCAACCCGGAGCATGAAAAGGAAGTGGTCTATATCGGTGGCCATAAGGCTGTAGTAGACAATACCCTGTGTACCGTATGCGGCATATGCGAAACTTATTGCCGGTTCGACGCCATCACGGAAGTGGGAGGAAAGATAGTTATCTCGGAGACCTCCTGTGACGGATGCTTTTTCTGTTCGCGTTTATGTCCCATGGGCGCCATCACAATGGTGCGCAGCGACAGGAGCCGGATGTATTCAGGATCATTCCGCAACGGAGTGATGGTTTACGGCCGACTGGCGCCGGGAGAGGAGAACTCGGGCAAGCTCGTCAGCATGGTGAGGGATGAGGCGAAGAGGGTGGCCGCGGAGAAAGGGATGAAAAACGTTTTGCTTGACGGTCCTCCGGGAATAGGATGCCCGGTGATCTCAACAGTAACGGGGGTGGATAAAATTGTCATCGTTACTGAACCTACCATGTCAGGACTGGCCGACCTGAAGAGAGTACACGAGGTGGCACGCAAATTCAGCGGGGAGGTGGGAATTATCATCAACAAGTATGACCTGAATGAAGCCATGGCTGACAGGATTGAGGGCTGGTGTGCAGCTCAGGGAAGCACTCTGCTCGGACGTTTGCCCTTTGACAGGAGGGTGACGGAGGCAATGGTGGCTGGCAAGAGCATTACCGAGATGCACCCTGATATTGAGATCAGCAAAAAGATAATAGAAATCTGGAATAATTTAATTGCAAATGGAAAAGAATAAGCTGTTTGAAAAGATACCCATGACGGGTGTAAAGAATATTATTGTGGTTGCCTCCGGCAAAGGCGGGGTGGGCAAGTCAACTGTGGCGGCAAACCTGGCAATAGCCCTTGCCCGCAACGGGATGAAGACGGCGTTGGTTGATGCCGATATCTTCGGTCCGTCAATACCGACCATGTTCGGTCTTGAGCATGCCCGGCCTGAAGTCAGGGCCGAGGGTAGCAAGGAGATGATCTTCCCGGTGGAGAAGTTTGGTATAAAGATCATTTCGATCGGTTTTTTCATTGACCGGAGCCAGTCACTCATCTGGCGCGGACCGATGGCTGCCAACGCAGTGAAACAGCTTTTTGAGGATACCCAGTGGGGTGACATTGACTATATGATCATAGACTTCCCTCCCGGAACCAGTGACATCCAGCTGACAACGGTTCAGAAGCTGAACCTCACCGGCGCCATTATTGTGACTACACCGCAGGAGATAGCTCTCAATGATGCCCGCAAGGCATCATCAATGTTCCTTAACCCTGACCTTAAAGTTCCTATCCTGGGTGTTGTTGAGAACATGTCATGGTTCACGCCTGCAGCTCATCCGGAGGAGCATTACTTTCTCTTCGGCAGGGGCGGAGGGATGAAGCTGGCCAAAGAGTACGATGCAAAGCTTCTCTGCCAGATACCACTTGTGATGGAGGTTGGCGAAGCTGCCGAGGAGGGCCGCAACGTCTTCCAGCAGACAAACAAAACTGCTGTAGAGGCTTTTGAGACCCTGGCAGCTCAGGTCATGGAGGCAATAGCTGCAGATAGCGGGATGGGGAATTAAAAGTAGGAAATCCACAGTCCACAGTCCACAGTCTGCAGTCGTAAATCATTGAATAACTGCCGACTGCCGACTGAGGACTGCCTACTTAAGATAGGTGTCCAGGAACTCGAAGTACTCCTTCTGCCAGATAACGGCGTTCTGCGGCTTGGTTACCCAGTGACTCTCATTCTCGAAGAAGAGCAGTCTGCTGGGCACTCCGCGCAATTGTGCAGAGTTGAAAGCCTCTAGTGACTGGCTGTAAGGTATCCGGAAATCGTTAGCACCCGTTATGATCAGTATGGGCGTATCCCACTTGTCAACCATTGTATGAGGTGAGAATTTATTGTATCCCGGAGGCTGTGGCTTGTCCCACGGTGCACTATGGTAATCCTTGTTCGGGTACCAGTATTCCTCGGTAGAACCGTATTCAGCTATGGTATTATAGACACCGCAGTGAGACACGAATGCCTTGAACCGTTTTTCATGCATTCCGGCCAGGTAGAAGACCGAGTAACCGCCATAGCTGGCTCCCACGGCACCCAGCCGGTCCTTGTCGACGAATGGCTCCTTCGCCATGGCGTCGATGGCGTCAAGGTAATCCTGGATGTTCCTGCCGCCGTAATCGCCTGAGATCTGTTCGCGCCAGTAGCTGCCGAAGCCAGAGTTGCCACGACGGTTGACGGCCACCACTATATAACCGTTGGCAGCCATGATCTGGTAGTTCCATCGGTAGCTCCATCCCTGACCCAGTGATCCCTGCGGACCGCCCTTGCAGTAAAGCAGCGTGGGGTATTTCTTTGTAGGGTCAAAATCAGGAGGATAGATAATCCAGCTCTGCAGGTCCTTGCCATCCTTCGTCTTAGTGTAGCGTTCCTCTGTCTTGCCCATCTTTATGCTCTCATAGATGTGGCCGTTGACATCGGTAATCATGTTAAACTCCCCGGTTGACATATTCACTGCCGCCACTTCGGGTGGTCTCGACATTGACATCATCCCCGATACAAGCACTCCGTTCTGGAGTTGCAGAGGTCCCATGTCATAGTCACCCTTTGATGAGGCTGTTATGCTGCCTGAGGCGAGCGATATTTTAAAAATCGGCTGTGTTCCCCTGAAGGGGCTGGTAAACCATATCTCTCCGGTACCGTTCCACTGCAGGTTGCCAACGTTGTAATCCCACCCTTCGGAGACCCATTTGCGCTCGCCGGTGGCGACAGTATATACGAACAGCCTTTCGAGATCCGACTCATAACCGTCCTCCTCCATGCTCGAATAAGCGACCATCGACCCGTCAGGTGAAAAGACCGGGGTCTTGTCATAGCCCATATTACCTTCGGTGATGTTCTTTTCTGCCCCGGTTGTAACATCATAAAGGTAAATGTCTGTATTTGTGCTTAATGAATATGCCTTGCCGGTGAGTTTCTTGCATGAATAAGCGATGTGTTTCCCGTCAGGGCTCCATGAGATGTCAGCCTCGTCAAACCATGGTGCATCGGGTGCATCAAAACGCTGTCCCTCCATTATATCTTTTTCGTTGCTGATGGCAGCACCGTCAAATGAAGCGGTGAAAATATGGCTGTAGGAGTAATCGTGCCAGTAGTTCCAGTGCCTGTACATCAGGTCATCGATGATGCGGACCTTTGCATTTGGAAGGTTATATTTCTCATTTGCCGTCTGGTCGAGTTTGACACGGCGGGTGAAACAGACCATGTTCCCTGCCGGGGAGAATGAGAGTATTTCAAAGTCCTGCAAGCCGGCTATCTCCTTTTTAGCGCTGCCGTCAGGCTTCATGGTCATGACCTTGCCTCCGGCGAGGTATGCTATAGCAGATCCGTTGTCTATCCACTGCGGACCTGATCCCCCGTCATTTGTCAGTTGTACCGGTGTTCCTCCTGAAGATGCCATGGAAAAGATATTTGTCATCCTGGCCTCGGTAGGGAGATCGTAATGTGTGACTGTATAGAGAACCGTGGTTCCGTCGGGCGACAGTCCTATTGAACCTATACGCCCGTACTTCCAGAGTATTTCAGGTGTCAGAACGCCCCCGGCCTTCTCGGCATCGGTAAGAGAGACGTCGATTGGCAAAGTCTCCGGACTCTTTTTTGAGTCTTTTGTGCATGCCGAAAGAAGCGTCATGGAGATTAAAGTGAGCAAGAGAGCAAGTTTCTTCATGATATCAGGTTGTTTATGTTGTCTCATTGGTTAAGCATCATTTCAAAGATAAATAAATGGGTTAAACCTTGAGGAACATCTTCAGAAAGTATTTGTGAATAGAATGGGCACATAGTGAGCAGATGACTGCCAATGCTGAGCATGGTCAGATAACTAAAAAAAACTTGACTTGTCTTTAGTAATTGTGTAACTTGGTTAAGAATTTGATTTTCAACCTTTGATCTGTTTATAAGATGGCCCCCCCCTTTCTCTTAAAAGCAGACGATTGGATATCGAGGCTTCTTTATCATCCCTCACTTGATAAAGACAGCCTGGCGCAAAAAAAGATAAACTGGATATCAAGTATTGCCGTCACCACTATGATATTCTGTGTGACAATATCCTATCACCTTATCTTTCCGCAATTGAGACTTCTGATCTGGTATGGGTTGATCCTCACGTTCATCTATTTACAGGGTGTGATTTATCCCCTGTTCATAAAGCAGATGGGGGTGTGGCGGGTGTTTGTAGACCAGGTTGCCGTGGTTCTCATTACGTTTGTCTTTATCCTGCTTCTGGGGGGCATTCCGTATTCAGGTGGGCTAATCTTTGTAGGTCTTGCACAGGTACTCTTCTCACTTAATTTTCGCGAGAGGCGGGCAACCACATGGATCTTTGTTATTTATCTTGTCACAGTAGTTCTCTCCGGGATTCTCAATCCGTTGCTGACTGTTCCTCCTGAGATGACAATGAAAGTCAATATCTCACTGTATGTCATTAACTTGTTATGGATTTCGGGATTCGCAATGGTCTTCGTGATGAGTTTTATATCTCAGCGTGTCAGGCTTGAGAGGAGCGAGACTGAACGGATAAAGGAGATTGATGAGGCACGGACTCGTCTTTATGCCAACATAACCCATGAGTTCCGGACACCCCTGACGGTCATAACGGGAATGAATGATCTGATCCGCAGGGAGCCGGAGAGATGGCTCACGGAAGGCTCTGAAGCAATTGACCGGAATGCAAAGGTTCTGCTGACCCTGGTAAATCAGATGCTTGATATTTCAAAGCTTGAAGCAGGTGCGGTGCCGGTGAGACTGACCCGGTCAGATATAAATGTTTATATCAGGTATATAGTGGAACTTTTCAGGTCGGTTGCGGCTACGTCAAAAATTTCTCTCACTTACACTCCCTGCGAGCCCTCGCCGGAGATTGACTATGACCCTGAAAAGGTGATGCAGATTGTCACAAACCTCATCTCCAATGCACTGAAATTCACGCAACAGACCGGCAAGATAGAGATAAGTACGGCAATAAATGACAATCATTTTGAGATCAGGGTAAGTGATAACGGCTCAGGTATCCCGGAGTACTATCTGCCGCATATTTTTGACCGCTTTTCCCGGGGTGACACTTACTCAACACATATCACACCCGGGTCGGGTCTGGGTCTCGCGTTGACTAAGGAGGTTGTGACTCTTCTCGGTGGTTCAATCAGTGTTGAAAGTACCTATGGCAGTGGTACGGAGTTCGTTGTAACATTGCCGGTAACTCAATCTGCTGAACTGCAGGAAGGACCGGGGCTTCACGAGATTAAGGGGAAAATGGCGCATTATATTTACAGTTCCAGAATTCGTGAGACAAAGAGTGAGACACCTCCTCCCTTCCACAGTGAAAAGCCAATGTTGCTGGTTGTGGAGGATAATGCTGATATTGTTCATTATCTGATGTCTCTTCTGACAAACGACTATGATATGATTGTTGCAGGCAATGGAGAGGAGGGATTGGTCAAAGCAGTCGATTATATTCCTGACCTTATTCTTACAGACATTATGATGCCTGTGATGGACGGCATCGAGATGCTCGGGTGCCTGAAGCAGAACCCGCTGACAAGCCATATACCAGTGGTTGTGCTGACTGCCAGGGCAGATGTTGCATCAAGAGTAAACGGCCTTGAGCGGGGGGCTGATGCATACCTTGCAAAACCCTTTAACAATGAGGAGTTGCAGGCGCAGCTTCGGGCCCTTATCAGTATGCGAAAGAGATTGCAGGAGCGGTATGCATCTGTAGGTCATCTCGATCTTAAAGAAGAGAGGGATTTCGATATTGAGGATATCTTCATGAGGAAGGTCCGGGAGTTAATGCTCGCCCATCTGGCTAATGAAAATCTTGATATTCAGTATATCTGTGATCAGATGTCGATGAGCCGAACCCAGCTTTATCGAAAATTCAGGTCGCTGACCAACAGGACGGTGACGGAGTATCTTCGCTCGCTGAGGCTGCACAGGGCCCAGGAACTTCTGGCAGGACACAGGCTCACGGTGGCGGAGGCGGCATACAAGACCGGGTTCAGGAATGTCTCCCATTTCAGCAGGGTCTATAAACGTGAATTCGGAGTAAATCCGAGCGGTACTGTCAGATAGTATCCCGGGAGATATCCTGCAGCCACAGTATTGTTCGTATCAGGCATGGCTGAGGGTATGGCAAGGGGCCTGACAATCACAATCAGGAATTTGGCACGCTGAGCAATGATTTGGCACTGCCGGAAAAGTATTTGGCACGCTGAGCAAAGCGGATTTCGTTAATGAAATCTAACTTGCGTAAGAATAGATCATCACACGCCTCGCAGTAGTCGCATGAAGTATCCGGAGAAGGGGGTTTATACAGAACCGTTACCGGTCATGTATTAATGCCGGGTACTTTGGAGAGTGAGGTTTCGGCTTCACTCTCCGTTGTGCGGACTCACGCCCGGATGTTTACGAGATACAAGTTCAGAATCCTGAATATTCTGACTGAAAATAAGCAGCATGACGGATCCTCTTTCATCAGATCAGCTTTTTATCCGCAAGCTCAGGGAGATCGTAGAGGCCAACCTGTCGCAGGAGGCGTTTGACGTCGAGGAGCTGGCCAGGGAAGCACGCATGAGCCGGTCAGCGGTTCACAGAAAGCTGAGAAATCTGGGGAAACAGAATGCAAGTCATTTTATCAGGGAGGTCCGCCTGCTGAAGGCACGGGAGATGCTTGGTGAAGGGTCTCTGACAGCATCTGAGGTTGCATACAGGACAGGCTTTGGCAGTCCTGCATATTTCTCGAAGTGCTACCATGAGTATTATGGCTACCCTCCCGGGGAAGAGAAAAAGCGGATAGCCACAGATGCGACTGAAAGACAGAAGGTCGTGCCTGTTAATTCTGCCTTCAGGATGCCCGTCTTTGGCAATGCGACGACAAAAAGGAAGGTAGTTTTTGCTCTGTCGGCTCTGGTGCTTGCTGTTGTCTCTATACTTGTTGTGCTGGCACTGGGTCCCCGGCGAAAGTCCAGCGAGATGTCCATCGTTATCCTGCCCTTTAAGAACCTCAGCGCAGATCCCGGCAATCAGTATCTGGCTGACGGCATAACGGAAGACATCCTTAACAGCCTTTGCCAGATCAGCCATCTCAGAGTGATATCCCGTACAACATCAGAGTATTTCCGAAATACAGAACTTAAATTAGGTGAGATATCGCGAAAAATAAATGCCCGGCATGTGCTCGAGGGAAGTGTCAGAAGACAGGACAATAAGGTCAGAATTACTGTCCAGCTTATTGACGGGCATAGGGACCGACACTTGTGGTCGGAGACTTATGACCGGGAACTGACTGACATGCTCGGTCTCCAGGTCGAAATAGCCAGGGAAGTAGCGGGAAAACTTAATGCAATTATAGCTGAAAGCAAAGCCGGCCAGACAGCTGAACTTCCAACTGCAAACCCGAAGGCGTGGGATTATTATCTCAGGGCAAGGTTTCTCCTGCACAAGGCAAATGATATTCAGCGTTTTGACACGAGCAGGGAGGGACTTATGGCAAGCCTGAAGTATTATGAGATGGCCATCGCTGAAGACTCCAGCTTCGCGGAGGCATATGCAGGACTTGCCAATGCATGGTACGGTCTGTCGGCCTGGGGTTGGTACCGGCCCTATCAGGATGGCATTGAGATGGCCCGAAAGAACTTTACGAAGGCGCTGGAGATTGATCCCGGATGTGCGGAGGCTCATGCCTTAAGAGGTGTGTGGCTGGCATATCCGGAAAAAAAATTTGAAGAATCCAAAACAGAATTGCGAAAAGCCCTGGAACTTGATCCTAATTTCTCAACGGCGCATCAGTGGTATGCACAGCTGCTTATGATTACCGGTCCTATTGAGGAGGCGCGGAAACACGTTGACAGGGCAGTTGAACTTGAACCTTATTTCTGGGTAGTACAGAATCTGAATGCCTGGATCTTTTATTTCGAAGAGGATTCTGAAAAGGGTTTGCAGGCCTGCCTTGCCGCCCGGGATCTGAATCCTGATTTCGTTGACAACACATGGCTGTTCGCACTTCATTATGTCAGGCTCGGCGAGGGAGAGAAGGCCGCGGCGGCACTGCACGATATCTTTAAGCGTTATCCCTCAGTAAGTCACCTCGGAGATGAGGTAATGGATTTATACCAGAAATCAGGTACTGATGGAATATTCAGATGGCTGATAGACATAAATATCAACAGGCCAGTGCCTGTAGACGGCATGACCGGCCATCCTTTTTTTATTGCCTGGTGGTATGCCATTCTGGGTGACAGGGAAGAATCTGTCAAATGGTTTGAAAAAACCATCGAAATGCCAAGCATACCCCGGCACTACTTTAATCTGATTGCTACCAATCCTGACTTTGATATCCTCCGCGGTGACCCCCGGTTCCTCGCGGTCATTGAGAAAGCAGGACTTACTCCCTACAACACCAGGCCCCCAAGGTAAAGCA
>DZBJ01000006.1:85416-109926 GCA_022736275.1 Rikenella microfusus
GTCATTGAGAAAGCAGGACTTACTCCCTACAACACCAGGCCCCCAAGGTAAAGCATAACTACCATGCATAAATTATTCTCCTGAAGTTCTCATTTTTGATTACGCCTGATATTGTTCTGCTGCTACCTGTGCAACATAGTTGCAAGAACTGCATCATAGATTAAACCAAGGGCACATACAGTACTATGTAGTGTCTTATGCTACTGCTGAACTTTGTTATGATTTAGAATTTGGATAATCTATTCTTGTTCAACCAAAATAGTTACCTATGAAAACAGTACGGAACATTTTATTGTTAATGACATCTGTGTGCCTGGTATTTTCCTGTTCGAAGTACGACGGGGATGAGTTGGCGGTTAGTTTGAAGAAAGGGAAAGCTGAACCGACAACAGTAACAGTACCCTTCAGAGCGAATTTTGTAGGAACCTATATCTATGCAGGGCCGAAGGCCTCCTGCGGTGAGTGGAATCCGGAAGGCGGTATCATGTGGGGTATGGTGATCAATGAAGGCAGCGGAAGGGGTACCCATATGGGGAGGTTCACCCATCACTTTGAATTCTGTTGTGACTTTATCTCCGGTATTTATCCCGGCCCGATCGGTCACATGGAAGCCTGGTTTACAGCTGCCGACGGAGATATTTTAAATGTCTATTGTGCCGGACAGGTCCTTAACGGACGCCTCGACTATCATCCTGCGGACGTAAACTCGTACTTTAGAGATCCGTTTGTAATAATGGGTGGAACAGGGAGGTTTGAGGGGGCCACCGGCAGTGGTTACACCGATGATTACAACAGGGACTCCTATCCCGAAAATTCGTTTCATCACTGGAGAGGTACCATTACCCTGGTCAGGGGTAACCAACGGTGAGCGGATGTGGATATTAAAACCGGTGTAAATAATTTAATGTTTGGTGCGCACAGCAATACTTTTGGAACGCAAAGTCAAATGACTCCACGAGGTCTTGTCTAACTTGCAATAACTATCTAAACTCAGTTAATCATGAAAACGAAAACATTTTTAATCAGTTTGTATTTAATTCTTGGCGTGACACTGACAAGTGCATACGGTCAGGGAAAGGATACAAAATCAGTTCAGTACAAAGCTGTATTGGATTATTATACTCCTGTCTATTGCGGAGATCAGATGGTTGACTACATCACAGGTCAGGCTACATTCCATATTATAGACCACTATAAGGATGGTGTCTGGCAGTGGGAGATTGCCCAGGTAAAAGGGGAGGTCACTGGCTACTACGGCGAGGTCTTCAAAATGAAAGAGATTGATAAGTACTGGATCCCTGAATTCGGGATTCTCACCTGGCATTATAACCTTATCGGCAACTGGGGACATCATTACATCGGGTTTCTCACCTATAGCTATATCACCGGTGAGATGACTGTAGGGAAAACCGTTTGTCATTAGCCAGACAGAATTGATTTAGTAGACCGGCCTGGAAGCAAGCAGTACAATATGCCAGCCACGGGCATATTTCACCGGTCATTTTAGCAATGGATTTAGAATTGGGTTATTATGGAAAGCGGAGTGCAGGCTCCGCTTCTTTTGCTTTTTTCTAAGACCTGCATTCATCAGTCTCTTCCGGATGGATATTTAAATAAATATTGTAAATACTAGTATGTAGTGAATAAAATATACTAAAAAGATACAATAGCTAAATAAACGACCGGATAATTAAATTAATTATTAAAAAAATATGCACCACCCATTCAGCCTTCCGAACTTTGTGAAATAAATTCTTTTCTAAAGGTTAAACTAATCAAAAGCATTATGAGACGAAGGGATGTTTTTAAAGGGATGATGCTTCCGCTGGCAGTCATACTGGCAGTGGTGCTATTCGGATGTGAGAAAGTTGAGCAGGTTGAAAATCCGATTCATCAGCCGGTTGATCAGGGAGTCTTGATTGGTGCGAATGGATGGGTGGTTACGGCAATGGAAGGGAATGTTGTAATCACAATTCCTGCAGGTGCTTTGTCTGCTCCTGCCAGCTTCACTGTAGAAGAAGTTGCGATTAAGTCTGCAGGCAACTACGCTGTGAAGACTATTGTTATCGAACCGATTGTTGATTTCAATATTCCTGCGCAGCTCGCACTGAAATATGACGGTTGCCTTGAAAACGGCATCAATGTTTGCGAAGCACAGAATATCTTATTCTATGTATGGGATAACTTGACATCCTTCATTCAGCAGAGCACGCCGACACTCTGTTCAAATTGCATTGTCAACAAGGATTGTCATTCATTGTGTATATGTATCTGCCAGACGGGAGTCATTGCCACAAAAGCTGATTAATTGTATCAGAAGATTCTGTTGTTGCCCGGGCGAGGGGAGAGATAAGTTTTCATATGTGAATGTTTTGGTTAGTTTCCGGGCACCTGCGAAGGAGTCCCGTTCAGACGGGGCTCCTTCTATAATCTATGCGACAGGCTGCCAGAACCATAACTTATTGGTGACAAACAGAGAAGATTCCTCTTGGATGCAACATACTTGTTAATCGAACAGCATATTTTATAATCATGCAACATAGATACAAAAGATTGAGCTGCATCTTATAGGTCATCGGGCTTACTGGCACCGAAATTTGGGGTAGAAAACAGACATAACAGGTATTACCTAAACGTATCATTATGAAAACAATGAAAAGGATTATTTTTCTGACATTGACTATCGGTCTGTTGTTTTCCTGCAGCACGACCGACGATTATGATGAGGGCTTTTCAGGCATGGACCTGAAGGCTGAGAAAGTAACTCCGGAGGTTTTTGTTGTCACACCCGGCGGAGTTGACGACACCCCGGCCTTAAGACAGGCTTTTGATGATGCAAAAGCTGCCGGTCCGGGATCGGTGGTGCAGCTGGTGGAAGGTGAGTACCATGTTGGTTACATGGAGATTTATGATTTCTATGGATCAATGGTGGGGGCAGGCAAGGATATGACTCTTATCACCGTTTTGCCGGGCCTGAATTTAGATGAGCTGTTCGCCAGGCATGTGATGCATAGTATGATAAAGTTTATCGGCGGCGATGTGCACCTGAGCCATTTCACATTGCAGACCCCTGAGGGTCAGCTATCAGTGGGTTGGCCCTACATGGGCCATATCTATTCATTGATTAACTTCTCATCATTTAGCGCCAACTATGAATTGGGTAATGAAAGCCGTTCCATCAACGTGGAAATTGACAATATAAATTTCCGGGGACATCTGCTGGAGGGAGGCCCGGGATATGTGAATGGATATAACTGTATGATCGCTGTGAGGGCCGGATTTGATTGTTTCCCAAATACATGGAGTGAGCCTCCTGTGCCACGGGAGAAGATTGACTTTAAAATTACCAATTGTGAATTTGACACCTTCTGTTATGGCCTGGGCCTTGAGGGCGTGACGAACAGCAGGTTAATAATAGGAGAAAAGAATAGTGGTAATATTTTCAATAATCTCGATGTGCAGGGGGGCGTTTGGGAATTCAGGAACACGGAAGTCAGTATTGAAGGAAACACTTTCAATATACCCGCATTCAGTTCCGGTCTCTATCTGGACGACTATCCATACTATGGGATTCTTAAAAATCAACCCTCGGGAAAAGCTACTATTTTCAATGTCCAGAATAACAATTTCAACCTGGCTCACTCTGAGTTCGCCCTGTACCTTAGAAACCGACGAACAAGGACCAACCCTGAGGAGCCGGCCATATTATATCAGGTTAAGAACAACCTGTTCAATATGACCGATGGGTATGAGTGGGGCATAGCCAGTCTTTATACAAAGGGTGTTGTTATTCGCAACAACAGGTTCACCGGCCACGGCGACCTGGCTCTCTTCCTTGTCAACTATAGCCAGAACGGACTTGTGCTGGGTAATAATTTTTCAACGGCAGAACTGGAAACAGGGGTGGCGTATTTAACCGCAAGCACTAAAAACTGGACTTTTGTGGGAGGTAATATTTCCGATCAGGTGATCAACTATGGCATAAACAACATCATTACGGGATTCAGCGTCAACAATTCGGAAGCCCCGTTCGGACAGACCATTGTTGACAATCTTACAGAGATGAGAGGAGCAATAAAATCGCTAGGGGAAAAATAAAGTATTCAGGACCGGCCTGGGAGAAAGCAGAGAATTATTCCTGCCACGGGCATATTTCACCGGTCATTTTAGCAATGGATTTAGAATTGGGTTATTATGGAAAGCGGAGTGCAGGCTCCGCTTCTTTTTTACAATGGGTAACACGGGGACAAATGCAGGGACTTGCAAACAATCATATCATTTTGTGTCGTAATAATTATATTTGGATTGAATTCAGGCTTTCGCTGCGGCTGCCTCCGGCGGGAGTATCCCTGAATCGAACCACATCATGCTGATTGCTGTTTTTGCCGGATACCTTATTGTACTTGTAGCCATTGTTATTTACGCCTCACGCCGGTCGAAGACCAACGCCGACTTTGTGCTGGGCGGACGGAAGATACCGGGACTCTTCCTGGCACTGTCGGAGAGAGCGACAGGAGAATCGGCGTGGCTGCTGCTGGGTCTTACGGGATTCGCCTATACCGAAGGCTGGAGTGCAATCTGGGTGGCTGCCGGCTGCGTAACAGGAATACTCTTCCTCTGGATATTCATGGCAGAGCCGCTGAGGAGAGTGACGGAAAGAACCGGGGCCCTCACCGTCTCAGGCCTCTTTTTCAAGTCCTTCCCGGGTTCTGAGAAGAAGATCGGTCTCCTGTCGTCAGTGATCATTATTTTCTTCTTCATCCTGTACCTCGCTGCCCAGTTCAGTGGTGCCGGGAAGATCTTCAATGATACCTTTAAGATTGATCCCTTCTGGGGCATCGTGATCGGTTCCGGCATTGTCACCCTCTATTCCGTGCTGGGTGGATTTATCACAGTGGTGGCGGTAGACGCCTTCCAGGCCATATTAATGTTGATCACCTGTGTGGTCTTACCCGTAGTGGCCCTCTTCATGGCAGCCGCCAGCGGCATCGGGTTTGCTGAAGCCCTCATGCATGCCGAGGCTGGCGCGACGGCTACCTCGGTGACCCTGACAAAAGGGGCAGGGTTGATGCTGGTGCTGAACGGTCTTAGCTGGGCCTTCGGCTACACCGGGCAGCCGCCTCTGCTGAACCGGATAATGGCTATGCGCAACCCGGCGGAAAACAAGCGTGCAAGGGTTGTAGCTATCGGATGGACCCTCCTGGCCTACACCGGAGCATTCATGATAGGCATAATAGGTTTTAAGATGGTTCAGGCAGGAATGATGGGCGAAGGTGCTGCTGCTATTGTTGCCGATGCGGAGAAGGTAATGCCGGTCATGGTGATGACCCTGGTGAATCCGCTCCTGGCCGGAATTCTTCTCTCCGGAGCTATTTCGGCCATGATGTCCACTGCCTCCTCACAGCTAATAGTAGTATCCTCTTCAATCACCGAGGATATATGGATAAACCTCCAGCGCCGGCCCATGCCGGAAAAGAGACTTCTGTTCCTCAATAAGTTCCTCACCCTGCTTGTGGCACTTGTGGCATTTGGTATGGTTCTGCTGATGGAGGATACCGTCTACGGCCTCGTCTCCTACGCCTGGAGCGGCATCGGAGCCTCCTTCGGTCCTGCTGTGGTGCTTCTTCTCTTCTGGAAGAGGTTTTCAAGAGCGGGCATATATGCCTCCCTTATCGCAGGTACACTTTCAGCTATCATCTGGAAGACATGGCTGGCTGATCCGACAGGCATCTCCGAGAGACTTGCGAGCTACATTCTTGCCTTCTCTGCCGCAGTGCTCTTCAGCCTCCTGTTCCCCGAAAAGAAATAATTGTTATTCTCGCTTTGAATATCCCGGCGTCTGCATTTTAGTCAGCAGAGAATTCATCCTGATATATACATCATGAAATTAAGAATATATAGCTAAAAATCAAATCTGGCATTTAAAGTCTATAAAATGGAGACAATAAGATAATAAATGGTTTAAAAGTGTAAGATCTGGCTAAATAATTAATATGCATCACCCTCCCGGCTTTACGAACTTTGATTTAGTTTTTTTATCAAAGGTTTAACTAAACAAAGGCATTATGAAAAGAAGAGATGTTTTGAAAGGGATTTTGCTTGTGCTGCCAGTGATACTGGCAGTGGTGTTGTACGGATGTGACAAACGGGATTATCCGGGTGGGGGACCTTCGTATTCTGAGGAGGTAATGATTGGCATCGACGGTGGAGTAGTAACGGCAATGGAAGGGAATGTCGTAATTACGGTCCCTGCAGGAGCATTAACAGAATCTGTCAGGTTCGTTGTTCATGATCTGATGAACAAGTCTGCAGTTCCCTACCCTCTGAATATTATTGTTATTGACCCGTTTGTTGAATTCAAGGAACCTGTGCAACTCACCCTGAATTACGATGGGTGTCTTGGCACCGGAGTAGACCTGTGCGATGCAGCGAGTGTCTCATTTTTGATATGGGATAACGAGGCTGATTTCATTAATCAACATACACCAAAGGTCTGCACATGCTGCAATGTAAACGGGAAGTTGTGTACAGTAAGCAACCGTATCTCCCGGACTGGTGTCATTGCTACCCTTGCCGAATGGTAATATCATGAGACTCCAGGGTTGCCCGGAAGTGGGGAGAGGATAGTTTTCATGTGTCGGAGTTTTGGTTTAGACCGGGCACCTTTGATCAGAGTGAAGCGAAAGCTTCACTCTTTTAATATCCGAAAGATCCCGGATCCCCGAAGATCCCGCTGCACTGGTAACGACTCATTCACCCGGCACCCTTGAGCCTGATCGTGATAAGGCTGGTGGCGGGATGAAGGATGTATAATACTCTTTCGGAGTGCTATTTTGCCTTTTCCTTCAGCAGTTCGGCGATTTTTGTCTTGATCTCCTCTGCAAGCTCGGGATTGTCATCCATGAGTTTCTTTACCGCATCACGTCCCTGGGCAAGCTTCGTGTCGCCGTAGGAGAACCATGAGCCGCTCTTCTTTATGATGTTGAACTCCGTACCCAGGTCGACTATCTCGCCTGTGCGTGAAATTCCTTCGCCGAACATAATGTCAAACTCAGCTTTCCGGAAGGGTGGAGCCAGCTTGTTCTTGACCACCTTTACCTTGACACGGTTGCCTACGGCATCCTCACCGTCCTTGAGCTGACTGGTTCGCCTTATGTCAAGGCGTATCGAAGCATAAAACTTAAGCGCATTACCCCCAGTAGTCGTCTCCGGGTTGCCGAACATCACGCCAATCTTCTCGCGGAGCTGGTTGATGAAGATGCATGTGGTGTTTGTCTTGTTGATGTTTGCGGTTAGCTTGCGCAAGGCTTGCGACATCAACCGTGCCTGCAGTCCCATCTTTGAGTCACCCATTTCTCCCTCAATCTCCGCCTTTGGTGTAAGGGCGGCCACGGAGTCGATCACTATGATGTCAATAGCACCCGACCTGATAAGGTGGTCGGTTATCTCAAGTGCCTGCTCGCCGTTGTCAGGCTGCGAGATCAGGAGGTTCTCCACATCAACGCCCAGCTTCGAGGCATAAAACCTGTCAAAAGCATGCTCCGCATCGATGATGGCTGCTATGCCACCGGCCTTCTGTGCCTCGGCGATGGCATGAATGGCAAGTGTGGTCTTCCCGGATGATTCGGGGCCGTAGATCTCCACAACCCTGCCACGCGGGAGTCCGCCTATGCCCAGCGCGGCATCAAGGCCAATTGACCCTGTTGAGATTACCTGAACATTCTCGATGGCATGATCTCCAAGCTTCATGATGGTGCCGCGGCCAAAATCCTTTTCGATCTTGCCCAGCGTCACCTCGAGCGCCTTGAGCTTCTCCTTGTTTACTTCTTTTCTTTCCATTTACTTATTCTATTTGCAGTTAGACATTTCCATACAGTTTGAAGATCTGTGGAGCATGCTCCTTCGTATCGACCTTTTTAATCACCTTTTCAATTACCCCTTTTTCGTCAATGATGAAGGTGGTGCGTATAACGCCTGTCACCTTCTTTCCATACATTGACTTTTCGCCGTAGGCCCCGTAGGAAGTCATTATCTTCTTGTCAGTGTCGGAGATAAGAGGGAACGGAAGCTCATACTTTGTGGCAAATTTACCGTGTGAGGCCACGCTGTCAGGACTGACCCCGAGAACCACGAACCCCTTCTTCAGCAGATCATTGTAATTGTCCCTGAGACTGCATGCCTCGGCTGTGCAGCCGGGAGTATCATCCTTGGGATAAAAATAGAGCACTACTTTCTTACCTGCAAAGGAGCTGAGTTTCACTTTGTTCCCGTTCTGGTCCGTTCCTTCGAACTGCGGGGCGGGCATGCCTTCTGTGTGCTGAGTCATGACTTTTTAGTATTTTTGTTTTGACGGGTAAAGGTATGAAGTTATCATCTATCGCAGAAAATTTATGGCTCAGAGTTATTAACACTGCGGCTTTCAGAATAGTAAGTCTCGTCACTGTCGCATTCATACTTACCACAGAGGTGATGACAACCCAGGATGGCGGAGTGCGGCCATCGAAGAGTGAAGCACAGGCGGCCTGGAACAAGGGCAGTTATGAGCTTGCCTATGAGCACTACAATGGCCTGCTGCTTCTCTACTCGCGTGACCCGTTATACAAGTATTACACCGGTGCCTGCCTTGTAAAAATGGAGCATGACATAGCCCGTGCAGTCACATTGCTGGAGTCGGCCATCAACAGCTCGGTATATGTAAAAAGCGTACCCGATGACGTCTGGTTCTACTATGGCCGGGCGCTGCAGTTAAACGGCAGCTTCGCGCCGGCCACGGAGGCATATGGCAGTTTTGCCAGGGCGACAGGCAAAAAAGTGGCGGCAGAGTATGAAGTTCAGACCTACATTGACCAGTGCAGCAGGGGGCAGGGAGCATTTAGTCCGGTGGCGACAGGTGCTGCTGCCACCGCCACAAGTCCCGCTGCTTCCACCACAGCAACAAGCCCTGTTTCGACCCCCGCAACCACAAAGCCAGCCACTCCGGAAACAACCGGAAAGTCACAGACTCTTCCGGGAGATCCGAAGCCACCCGCAGGTGAAATAGCAAACAAACCTCCCGATCCGGCAGCTTCATCAATGCCGCCGGCATTTGAGGCAGCAAGCCACCCCCAGGTCCCCCCCGCTTCAGACCTGCCGGTTGAATATGCCACCGCAATTGCTGAGGCTCTGAGATTGCAGCATGAGGCAGACTCAGTCCTGCAGACTGCAGGTGACACTGCCGGCTCCGCCACGCTGCAGGCAAGGGCTGACAGCATTTTTATAACACTGGAGGCAAATGAGGCAACTCCTTCCGGAAAGCGTGAGCCCGCAGAGCCTGAAATGCTGCCACCTGCTCATCTTTTTTCCGATTTTGAAGTCCGCCCATCTCCGGCATACAGCGACAAAAATCCGGTTGCTGTTGATTTCTCAATACCTCCCGGACTGGTATATACAGTACAGATAGCAGCCTTTAAAAACCCTGTCGCACCCTCACTCTTCAAGAATTTATACCCTGTTTTCGGAGGCATACGAGCCGGAAGCGACGCCACCTACTACTGCACGGGACTGTTCCGCAGGCTGGAAGATGTTCAGCAGGCTCTTCCCACAGCCCGCGGTGCCGGATTCCCTGATGCCTTTGTCATCGCAATGATGGATGGCATCCAGGTATCGATGGAGAGAGCCTGTGAGCTTGAGAAGCAATGGGGGGCAATACCCCTGCCCGGAAAGGATGTGTTAATCCCTGAGAATGACGGCAACGGTGCAGTCAGTGCTCTACCAGTCGGGACGCTTTCATTCAGAGCGGAGGTAATGCGCATCAGTAAACCCGTTAAGCCTGAGGTGATTGAGAAGATAGAGCTGCTCTCAGGCACCCGTGGTCTTGATATGGTTAAAAACAGCGATGGCGAGACGGTGTTTCTCATTGGTAATTTTATTACATTTGAAAGCGCTGACGAGTATGTCTCATTGCTGATACGCAACGGCTACAGTACTGCCAGGGTTGCAGCATACGTGGGCATGAAGGAGATACCCGTTGAGGCTGCATTGGAACTTTTAAACAAACTTCCGGATGACTGAGAGATCACCCAGACCGCACAGCAACAGAAGGAGCGAGGATAATGAAAGGACGCTTCTCCTTATAAATGACGAGATTAACAGCTTTGATCATGTCATTAAGTCACTCGTTGAGGTGTGCGGCCATGATGAGATACAGGCTGAACAGTGCGCAGTGCTGACACATATTAAGGGCGGATGCGTAGTAAAAATAGCTGACGTGAACACTCTTGAGAGTATGAGCGTCAGGCTCAGGGAACTGAGTCTGGATACCGTGGTAATTTGACAGTTGAACACCGGACTTTGATCACCTGACAGTGAATCATAATAATGCCTCTGAGTAATAAAATAACGAAATGTCGCTGGGACTGATAATATTTCTGATTATACTGGGCTTACTGCTCTTCGTCGTCGAGTTTATGCTTATCCCCGGCGTCACAATTGCAGGCATCGGCGGAGCAGTATGCCTTGTTACTGCAATGGTTTTTTCGTTCGCCAGCTTCGGAACCCAGACCGGATTACTGATCCTGGGCATAACGGTCCTGGTAATGATCGTGCTTACGGTTCTGATGCTTAAGGCAGGTACCTGGAAGAAGTTCATGCTGAAGACCACCCTTGACGGCAAAGTTGATACCGTTGGTGCAGAAGAGGGAAGGGTAAAGGCAGGCGACAGGGGAGTTACAGTGACGCGACTGGCTCCCGGAGGCAAGGTGCTTGTCAACGGAGAATATTTTGAGGGTAAGTCCATTGACATACTTATTGATCCTAAACAGGAGATAGAGGTTGTGAGAATTGATGACAACAAATTGATTGTGAAACTAATAAATAAATAAAAATGGATATGAGCGGATTGGGCATTTATGTGATAATCATCGTCGGAGCGATTGTACTGCTCTGGATTCTTCTTTACTTCATACCTATCGGACTGTGGTTCCAGGCACTGGTGTCCGGCGTAAGGATCAGCCTCTTGCAGCTGATTTTCATGCGCTGGAGAAAGGTTCCGCCCTCGATAATCGTAGGCGCAATGATCGAAGCTGACAAGGCAGGTATCAAACTTAATCGCGATGATCTGGAGGCACATTACCTGGCAGGAGGACATGTGGCACAGGTGGTGCATGCCCTGGTCTCCGCCAACAAGGCAAACATCGACCTGTCATTCAAGATGGCCACTGCCATTGACCTTGCAGGACGAGATGTCTTCCAGGCTGTGCAGATGTCTGTCAACCCAAAGGTGATTGACACCCCTCCGGTCACGGCAGTTGCACGTGACGGCATCCAGCTGATAGCCAAGGCCAGGGTGACGGTCAGGGCCAACATCAAGCAGCTGGTGGGGGGCGCAGGTGAGGAGACCGTACTTGCCCGCGTCGGTGAAGGCATCGTCTCGTCAATCGGCTCGGCACACAGCCACAAGGAGGTGCTTGAGAATCCCGACCGTATCAGCAAGACTGTTCTGGAGAAGGGTCTTGATGCCGGAACGGCATTCGAGATACTGTCTATCGATATAGCTGATATCGACATCGGCAAGAACATCGGTGCCGTGCTTCAGATGGATCAGGCCAATGCCGACAAGAACATTGCACAGGCCAAGGCTGAGGAGCGTCGTGCCATGGCAGTTGCCCTTGAGCAGGAGATGAAGGCCAAGGCGCAGGAGGCACGTGCTAAGGTCATCGAGGCAGAGGTGGAGATACCTCTCGCCATGGCTCATGCATTCAAGAGCGGCAACCTGGGTATCATGGATTACTACAGGATGAAGAATATCGAGGCTGACACCAATATGCGCGAATCAATAGGCAAGCCGCCTACCTCGGGTGGAGAGAAGAAGAAGTAGGTTATCAGTCCACAGCCGGCAGTCGGCGGTCGGCAGTTAAAACCAGTCGGCAGTCCTCAGTCGGCAATCGGCAGTTAAAACCAGTCGCCAGCCCTCAAACGGCAATCATTAACTTATTTATTGACTGCTGACTGTAGACTGTAGACTGCTGACTATTTTAGATAGAAGAGTATCATCTCCTCAATTGCCTCCTGGCACACCTCGCAGAAGGTCTCTGCCTGGTTGCTCTTCATACGGCAGTCGAAAGATGGACGATAGATGCCCGTCGCGGAATAGCCTCCTCCCTCAAACAGCCCGGTAACACCGGTATATCTTTTGTTATTTGGAGTTGGAACCGGTACTGATTTGGCTATCAGGTCCTTCCACTTTGCATCAAAATTTACGCGGGTGGTGATATTGGGCTCCCACGGCTCAACATCAAGCGGATAGAATTCCTCGTAGGCCACCTCGGAGGAGTAGTATTCATCAGCCAGCCCTGCAAACCCGTGCCCGAACTCATGGGTTAAGACCTGCGGCGTCAGCTTGTGATCTGCGGTTACAGCGCTGTAGTAGTTATAGACTCCTCCTCCTCCATACCTGGCACTGTTAATGAGAACGATGATCTGGTCATGAGGGGCGGCGGCAGCAAAATCATTCACCCTCCTGATATCCTGAGTGGTAAGGTAACGGTCCACATCAAACGTGTAATAGCTGGCACTGAGCGCAGTGTTGACATAAATTCCTTCGCCCGGCACATCTGTGCCCGACTCCTGCGAGGGTGCCTCAACGGCCCATATGTTTATGCGGCCCTGGTACTTGTCAAACGGAGCCTCAAGGAACAGGATGTCTGCCATCCGTTTTACGTCAGCTCTGAATTTTTCCATTTCCCCGCGTGTGTACCCCTCAGCGATGAAAACAATGTCGAGAGAGGTGTGGGGATCGCCGGAGCCGTATACTCTTGAAGCCAGTGAGTTATCAGGCTTCTCCCTGGTGATGAAGTAGCTGAGTGGGTCAACGGGTGTCTCATAGAGTTTTGTGAAGAGGCCGTCGCGCCCTCTTATACTCAGCACGAAGTTGACCTTGTTCTTCGGGAAAGGAATGGTGGCCACCTCATGGAAGGTTCTTTCCATCATCTTAGCCTCTGCCGTTGTCTGCCACTCCTGGTACAGGGTGCAGAAACCACGTGAGTAAAGGAGCTGTCCCGATGCGGCATCAAAGATCTCATACCTGAAGTTTCCGTAACCGAACGGGTCGGAAAGATTGGTCAGCGAACCACCCCAGAAAGGCTCCTCCCTGAATGAAACGGGGTAGACCTTAGTGGATGTGCTGTTGCCGGCCAGCATGAAGTCAAACCTCAGCGTCCGGTCGGTAAAGTGTTCGTCAAACATCACCTGTGCAGACATCACAAGCGACAGGAACAGCAGCGCAAGAACAGACATTGATCTCATAATTTCACAGTTTTATCCGTAAAGGTACAAAACACGGGTTCATTAAAAAAGATAATTAGTAATTTCACGGCGTTACCAAAAATGCTTCATTATGTTTCGATCAGTTGACCCCGTGATGACAGTAAGGGAATTCCTCGCAAACCTTGGGATGTCTGCCGGATCTGTTTCATTGCTCAGCACAGTAATACTGGTTCTTTCTGTGCTTCTTATTGCCTGGCTGTCCAACCTCTTCTCCAGGATCATAATCATACAGGTATTTACATCGATCGTAACGCGGACGAAATTGGTCTATGATGATAAATTCCTGGAGACAAATATGTTCAGGCGTCTGGCATTGATCGTTCCGGGGGTATATGTTTATTACATGGCCACATGGCTGCTCAGGGAGAACCCCGGCTGGCTGACTTTCATTCACAGAATGGCGGTGATGTACATAGTTATCTATGCCACCCTCACGATTACGGCATTCATCGAGGGCTGGCACCAGGTCTGGCTAATGCATCCGATGGCACGGGGCAAATCGATCAAGCCATATGTGCAGCTGATGAAGAACCTGGCAGCCATCATCGGGATACTGGTCATTGTTTCGATAATCTTCAGGGTATCCCTGGGCAGTGTTTTTGCAGGACTGGGTGTCGGGATGGCCGTTCTTGTGGTGGTTTTTAAGGATACCCTGCTGGGCCTGGTTGCCAGCATCCATATCTCAGACAATAATATGGCCAAGCTGGGCGACTGGATCACAATGCCCGGAAGGAATATCGACGGCAGCGTCATTGATATGACCCTTCATACAGTCAAGGTCGAAAACTTCGACAAGACAATCCATACTGTCCCTACTTATGCCCTCCTCTCGGAGTCATTCCAAAACTGGAAGGGGATGGAGGAATCGGGTGTGAGACGGATCAAGCGTGAGATACGCATCGATGTCAGGTCGATATCATTCATGACCCCTGAGCTGCTTGACAGGATAAGCAGCAGACCGCACATGGACAAATGGCTTGAACAAAACAGCGCTGAGCTCGAGGCCCTCAGGATGGGAGAGATGACATCCCTTACGAATCTCGGAGCCTTCAGAGCATATATGGCTGATTACCTGTTGAATCACAAGAATATCGATACAAAAATGCCGGTCATGGTCCGGGATATGCCGCCAACGGAATCAGGCATGCCGGTGGAACTCTATTGCTTCAGTAGAATCAATTCATGGGTGCCTTTTGAAAGTGTGCAGTCGGAGGTGCTTGATTATGCGTATGCCGTCGCCGGACAGTTCGGACTGAAACTGTTCCAGAGTCCGTCAGGAAACGACATTGAGTCACTCAGGAAAGTATTAAAGTAAATACATCATATATGAATATACCCTATCACCAAAACCTGGCATCATTTATTAAATCAGGAATAGATGAAACACCTGTAACCGGGAAGCACGATCCATTCTGGCAGTCTCTTCGGTCAACGGGCACCGAGCTCTGGCTCGATACCGGCGACATGGCAGAGGCGGAAGCCAACTGGACAGCCGAGATGACTGCGTTGACAACTAATAACACGCTGCTCAACAATGAGATACAGAAAGGTATCTATGATGATTTCATCCCCTCTGCCCTGAAGCTTGTGAGCCATCTTCCCGCCAGTGATCAGGTAAAGGAGATCGCTTTCATCATCAATGCCCGTCACGGACTGCGTCTCGCCAGGAAGTTTGGGGGACTGGTAAGTGTGGAACTGCACACGGACACAGCTTATGACATTGACGCCATTGTCTCATACGGAATGCGCTATTGGCATCTGTGTCCTGAACAGTTCATAGTTAAGGTGCCATATACACCTGAGGGACTGATAGGTGCGCGACGGCTTCGTGAAGCGGGTGTCAGGATAAACTTTACCCTCGAGTTCAGCGCCAGGCAGAATGCCCTGGTGACACTAGTGGCCAAGCCCGACTATCTTAATGTTTTCCTCGGAAGGATAGGAGCATTCATCGCTGACAACAAGATAGGCGATGGCACCGGTGCAGGCGAGAATGCCGTCCTCTCATCACAGGCCTGGGTCACCCGTCTCTCGGCAGAAAACAGTTGGAGGACAAGGCAGATAGCTGCAAGCCTCAGGAACTATACCCAGCTTGATCTCCTGGCCGGGACCGATGTTTATACCATTCCTCCCAAAGTGGCTGCGGCAGGCCGGATGTCGCTGCCCGGGCTGTTTGAAAGCAAACTGGGCAGACAGTATGAGGTGCCCCTGACTGAAGATGCGAAGGGGTTGGGTATAGAGAAGTTCTGGGAGGTCCCGGAGAGCGTGGTTGAGCTGGGCAGGTTGCTCAATGCCATTGTACCCTCCACAGGAGAGGAACTGGTGAATAGGGTTCACGATGCAGGTCTGGGAGAAATGTTCCCGCTGATGAGCAGGGAGGATAATGAGCGTATCGGCGCAGAAGGTAAGATCCCGGTTTTGGCATCATGGAAGGAGAGGATCATTAAAGGTGAAATGGCTACTGATACACTGCTGACCCTTGCCGGCCTGGCATCATTCACCGCTGACCAGCGGCAGTTGGATGACCGCATCAGGGGGATCATTGAATAAGTCAGCAGTCCACAGTCAGCAGTCTTCAGATACTGTTGCTGACTGCCGATTGCCGACTAACGACTGGTTTTGACTGCCGACAATACCTGATCCTCTACGAGGAACAAATATCTTTGCTAAACGCCTGTACTACAATACTTAATGCCCTACGGGCAAGATTTCACTACTTTTGACTGCCGACTGAAGACTACTGCCTAATGCCTCTTGCCTGTGCTGGACCTCTGCCGCAATACCTCATACAGTATGATTCCGGCTGAAACGGAGACATTCAGTGATCCGATGGTGCCTGTGACAGGGATTGATACCTGCAGATCCGACACTGTCAGCAACTCGCGGCTGATGCCCTTCTCCTCAGAACCGAGGATAATGACAGCCGGGCCTCTTAGGTCGGCGGCACTGATCTCTTCCCTTGCTTTTTCTGTTGCGGCAACTGCCTTCAGTCCCGACTCCTTCAGGTAGGTCAGGCACCTCGCCAGGCTCTTCACCCTGCAGACAGGGTAGGTGTTGAGAGCGCCGGCCGATGCCTTCACGGCATCAGGCGAGATCCTCGCCGAGTTCTTTTCCGGTATGATTACGGCATGGGCACCGAAGCATAGCGCGGAGCGCACTATCGCCCCGAAATTGCGCACGTCACTGATGCTGTCGAGCATCAGCAGAAGTGGTTCCTTCCCCTCTTCAAAGAGACGTGGCAGAATGTTCTCAATATTCTGGAACTCTATCGCCGAAAGCCATGCTATGACCCCCTGGTGATTCTTCCGGGTGATGTAGTCAAGCTTTTCCACGGGAACCACCTGCCATGGCACCTCCAGCTCTGCAACCATTTTCATGAGCTCATGGTAGAGCTCGCCCCGCAGTCCCTGGCGCACCAGTACGCGGTCAATCTGCCTGCCCCCCTTAATCGCCTCCATGACGGGGTGCATGCCGAAGATAAATTCTTTTTCGCTGTGCATCATTTCAGTTACTCGGGATTATCAAGCCGGAAGACCTTGCCTTCACGCCACCGTGCCACGGCTATGTCCCAGTAGCTTACGGGTGTGGAGGCTCTGTTAAGTACAAAATCGTTGTCTGAGAATATGTTTTTCTGCCTGCGGAAGTTGAACCAAAGATACTGATCCTCGTAGGTGTACTGTGACCCCCACCTGCTCTTCACCTGTGGTTGCCTGTAGCCCCAGCTCTCACCCTCGGCATTTTTATAGACCTTATCCGGAGGCCCGTATATGATGTACACCATTCCCCTGTCGGTCAGCCATCCTGCCTTGTATGAACTGAAATAGTAGTTTGAAAACAATGTACGGTTATAGTAGATCCTTATCAGCTCCTTCGACCTCTCTATGCTTCCCGTCCGGTCAAGCCAGAACTGGTCAAGCGCCAGCTTGGGCTTCTCCGCTGCCAGCATGGCATCCATCTCCTCAGGTGTCGCCAGGTAGGCCAGCGGAGGAATCATTGTCTCCGGACTGGTCATCGAAGGGTGGTCAGGACCGAAATTGCCGAGCACCAGCCCCTCGCGGATGAGACTGTCAACTGAGAGCAGGTATATCCCTTCTCCCGGGAACATTATCGGGAGGGTGTCAGAGTACACTATGGGAACGATGGCCTCAGGTTCCGGAGCAAGAGTTACTTCCGGAAGTACGGTCGACGGGGAGGGAGGGATAGCTTTTACCGGCGCATAGTAGAACAGCCATAGTGTGTCAGGCTGAAGTGAAGGGCTGAGGATGTTGATGAACTGATCCTTTCTTACAACACGGGTTAACAGTTCGTTCTTGCTGAAGTGATCACGGATATTGAAGTTGTGCTTGCTGTACTTTCCGGTGCGCTCAAAATAGATGAAGGTCTGCAGGGTGCGCTGCCTTATCAGGTCTATTACCTTAACCTCTGCCGTATAGGAACTGCCGATGGTTGTCTTCAGCGGTACGCGGAAGATATATTCACCTCCCGCCTGCTCACGTGTGAGGTCATACTTGTATACTGCCGTGTCTGCAAGGCTTCCTCCCATGGTGTTGTCATACAGCCTCACCGATATGAGCATCGAGGCCATGGATTCTCCTTTAGGATTGGCTTCGCTGAAGAAAAACTCGGCCCGGCGGATGCCTATTGACAGCACTGACGTCTCATCTCCTTCATCAAAGACCGCGAAGGAAGGCGTATAGACATTCCTTGCAGGATTGTAGATATATGACATGTCCTTGGTGTCAGTGGCAGGCTGTGATACCGTACACGACCATGTGAGAGCAGCCATAATCACTGCTGCAATGACTGCCGCTGCCTTATCTGTCTGACGCCTTAACATGCCATAAAGTTAATAAAGATTTCAAAGCCTGTTCTTTTTCCAGCTCATCCTCATCCGGCACAGTTCCGAACCGTCGTTCTCCCTGGTGACCGAATGGATGAAAGATGTTCCTGTTTCATCAACCGCACCTGTAAGGATATTTATCATCTCGTTCTGGTGGGCCTCAGCTATGTAGTTCACTTCTATAATGTCAGTGGTGTGCATGCTGATGAATTCGGGGTCATAGCAGTTCAATGCCCAGTGTACGTAACGGGCATTGTTCACATGTCTGTTGACATCGATATCGTCAAGTTTGACCTTCAGACTGGTAATCTCATGCTCACCGGCCGGCAGGGGAGGAACCTTACGTGCATTGGTGTCAAGGGCTCTCTCCTGGGGGAAACGGTTGTTCAGGTTTGAGAGCGCCCTGTCAGGCCGTTGTGCCTTGCGGGAGTGATAGTCGACCACCACCCATGATGAGGATGCAGCTGCCAGGCGCATTCCGGAAGCGTCATACATCTCCAGATCGCGAAGGGCATAAATGGTCTCCGTACCCCGAGGCCAGGTGCGCACTGTTACCTCCTCCCATGTCTGCGGAAGATGGTCAATCTTCACCACCATCCTCGACAGTGCCCAGAAGAGGCCATTGCTCAGGAGGTTGTCACGGCCCCATCCCAGCTCCAGAGCGTGCCGGCCGGCAATATCCTCGAAGAAGTTGAAGAGGCTGCCGGTGCTTAGCTTTCCTGTCAGGTCAGTATTGAATACATTGACCGGGTATTTCCTTTCATAAACTGTCATCGCTGCTCAAATAATATCATGGCTGCTCCTTAATTTCATCGTTGCTCATCTCCAGTCATCGGAGCTCCTTAACTTTCATCGGTGCTCATATATTCTGTCATGAATGCCTCAAGTTCGCCGTGAACCTCTTCCCACTTCTGCATCAGGGTTTCCAGGCTTTGTTTTTTCTGTTCGTATTCTTCATAAAAGGCCGGGTCATTCACTGCCCCGGGGTCTCCTGAAGCGAGCCTGGAGTTCATGGCAGCCATCTCACCTTCCATCTTTGTTATCTCTGCCTCGTTCTCATGCACCTGCCTCTGTAACCTGCGGTACACCCGTTCATTCTCCTTCTTCTCGAGGTACAGCATCTTGCTGTTCTGCTGAGGAGCCTCTGTCACCGGATCCGTAATTACCTGTGCAGTTTCCATCGATGTCGGTTCTCCCTGTGCTGCTCTTTTTGGCGTTGCTTTCTTCTGTGCAGCTTCTCCCTGTGCTGCTGCTCTCGCCCCGGCTTTTTTCGGAGCTTCAGTTTTCGGCAATTTTGTTTTCGCAACCACCACCTTCTGAGATGGGGCAGGATTGCGTCTCTCAAGCTCCCTCAGCGACTCCAGCTTCCTTGACCTGAGGAATTCCGATATTCCCCCCAGGTGAGTTCTTATCTTCCGGTTGCGGAATTCAAACACTTTGTTCACCAGCCCGTCGAGAAAATCCCTGTCATGGGAGACCACAATTAATGTGCCATCAAATTTTATAAGTGCCTTTTTCAGTATCTCCTTGGAGCGTATGTCAAGGTGGTTGGTAGGCTCGTCGAGCAGGAGGAGGTTGTAAGGCTCAAGCAGTAGCTGAACAATGGCCAGACGTGACCGTTCTCCGCCGGAGAGCACCTTCACTTTCTTGTCGATGTCCTCGCCGTGGAAAAGAAATGCACCCAGTAGATCGCGCAGGCGTGAGCGTATGTCACCTCTGGCAATACGGTCGACCGTCTCAAAGACTGTGAGTTCATCATTGAGCAGCTCATCCTGGTTCTGGGCGAAGTAACCCGTGGAGACATTGTGTCCTCGCTTTATCACCCCATCATGGTCTACCTGGCCGAGGATCATCCTTGCCAGGGTGGTCTTTCCCTCACCGTTGCGTCCTACGAAGGCAACCTTCTCTCCCCGTTCGATCTTCATTGATATCTTATCGAGGACCAGGTGGCTGCCGTAGCGCTTCGAGGCCTCGTCGGCCTCAACAACCACGGTTCCTGAGCGCGGGGCAGGTGAGAAGCGGATGTTCATTGCCGACAGATCCTCGTCTTCGATCTCTATGCGGTCAAGCTTCTTCAGCTGTTTGATCTTGCTCTGCACCTGCACCGCCTTGGTGGGCTTGTACCTGAACCGCTCGATAAACTTCTCTGTGTCATCGATCATCTTCTGCTGGTTGCGGTAGGCTGCTGTCTGCTGCTCGCGCCTCTCCTTCCTGAGTTCAGTGTACCTGGTATAGGGCACCCGGTAGTCATATATCTTTCCAAGGCTTATCTCTATGGTTCTCCGGGTGACATTATCCAGGAAGGTGCGGTCGTGCGAGACCAGTATCACCGCTCCGGGGTAGGTCTCGAGGAAAGTCTCGAGCCAGATTATTGACTCTATGTCGAGGTGGTTGGTAGGCTCGTCGAGGAGGATCAGGTCAGGTTTCCTGAGGAGGATCTTTGCCAGCTCCACGCGCATGCGCCAACCGCCGCTGAGCTCCTTTGTGGGCCTGTTGAACTCCTGGGGGCTGAAACCGAGGCCCGTGAGCGTCTGTCCTGTCACTGCCACATAATCACTTCCCCCGAGTATCTGGTGCCGTTCGCCGGCAGCATGCATCCTGTCGAGCAACTGGTGATAGCTATCGCTCTCATAGTCGGTGCGCTCGGCAACTTCGCGGGTGGTGTCGGCTATCTCCTGCTCCAGGGCCCTGAGCTCGGTGAATGATGTCAGGGCTTCCTCGAGCACCGTGGTGGTGTCGGAGACCTTCATCTGTTGCTCGAGGTAGCCTATTGTCAGCTCGCGGGGGCGTTCGATTGATCCGGATGTGGGATCCTGCATCCCCGCGATGATCTTCATCAGGGTGGATTTGCCCGCTCCGTTCCTGCCTGTCAGGCCGATGCGTTCCTGGCGGGTGATGAGGAAAGAGACCTCATCAAGGAGGACGAAGCTGCCGAAAAGGAGTGATACGTTATTGACGGAGACCATAGGGCCGGATTTTCAAGTCGCAAAGATAGAAAAAATCGTCTCAAGGTCTGAGGTCTAAGGGTCTGAAGGTCTAATTATCAAGAGGCCAAAGACTTAATTCTTAATTCCTCACTATTACTGCCTGCTGTCCGGGATTACTGCTGCCGACTGCTGACTGCCGACTGCCGGCTGAAGACTTCACTATGGCCCTCCCTGCAAACCGGCTCCATCGCTGAAATGACCCACCGGGTCATTTCTTAACGCTCGGCCCTCTATTGCCCACTGCCTATTGCCTTATCATAAACATACTCCGCGTCGGAAATTTACGTTAATATTGTAACCTGAATTGAACGCCATGACAAAGAACCTGAAACTGCTTGCGCTGCTCTTCCTTTTGACGCCGCTGCTGCTGATGCAGTCGTGCAGCAAGGATCCCGATCCCGATCCCTTCGCTGATAATACTTACCTGCTCACAAGCGAGCTGGAGATGATGAGAACAAAGGAAAATATCATTTCCGTTCTGACCATTGCCGCGACACAGTACCCTGCCGTTGCTGATATCATTGCCGACGTGATCAGCGGGGTGAATGTCTACAGCATTACCTACACGACCGAATTTCAGGGCACGGAGGTGACGGCATCAGGACTGATCGCCATTCCATCGGTTCCGGGAACATATCCCGTGCTTTCATTCCACAACGGTACCAACACCCTTCATTCCGCTGCACCCACGGCCGACCCCGAGGGCCTGACCTACCAGCTGATTGAGTATATCGCCGGCACCGGTTATGTTGTCATCATTGCCGATTACCTCGGTTTCGGGGCATCGAAGCAGATGGCTCACCCGTACCTCCACAAGGAATCGACCGTCAGGTCACTGGTTGACATGCTTTATTCAGTGGATGAGTTCGATGAGGATGTGGCAAAGGACATAACAGTCACCGACGAGTGCTATCTGATGGGTTACTCGCAGGGAGGCTGGGCAACTATGGCGCTGCTTGAATCCCTTGAAAATGACTACAGTGCAGATTTTACGGTAAAGGCGGCCAGCGGAGGAGCAGGACCATATGACCTGGGCTATGTCAACTCGTATGTCCTGGGACAGACACAGTATCCGATGCCTGTCTACATCGCCTATATCGCCAACGCCTACAGCCATTACGACCTTTATACCAATGAGCTGACGGAACTGTTCAATGAACCTTATGCCGGGTGCATCCCGGGACTCTTTGACGGACTCCATTCATCTGACCAGATAAATGCGCAGTTGAATGTCAATGTGGCTGAGCTTTTCAAGGGGGAATACATATCAGGGTATTCAACTTCAGCCACTTACCAGAGTGTGCGTAATGCCATGACTGCAAACAGCGTTCAGGGGTGGGACAGTAACGTGCCCGTCCTGTTGCTTCACGGGACTGCAGACACACACGTGATGCCCGTTCTGTCGGAGGATCTGCACAACGACATGATTGCCGCCGGATCGAGCCCGGTGACATGTCTGTACGTCTCAATGAACGGACTCGATCATGGCACCGGGGCTGTACCGGCAATTATGGCAGCTCTTGAGTTTTTCAAAGCTTACAGATAGGAGAGGGTGGGAAGGAAGAAGCAGTTGCCCACGCTCAGGGGCGTCACAATCACGGATATCGGATCTGAGGGCAACGCTATTGCCAGGGTTGATGACATGGTGTTGTTCGTACCCGGAATGATCCCGGGCGATGTGGTTGATGTCAGGGTCACGAAGAAGAAAAAAAGATATATGGAGGGGGTTGCCATTGCCGTGACTACACCCTCGCCCCAGAGGATCACCCCTCCATGTTCGCATTTCGGGGTGTGCGGAGGATGCCGGTGGCAGCATCTGCCTTATGACAGGCAGCTCTTCTACAAGGCTCAGCAGGTACGCGATAATCTTACGCGGATTGGTCATACGCCAATTCCGGAGATAGATCCCATTGTTGGTTCGGAGAAGATATACGGGTACCGTAACAAGCTTGAGTTCACCTTCTCGGAGATGCGGTGGATGACTGGCGAAGAGCTTGCCTCATGGATTGCTGCAAAGGAATCCCTGTCAGCCGCCCCGGCTGCGGCTACGGTTGCTGACCCTGCTGCCTTCCCGGGCACAACCGCGGCCACCGCACCGAGCACCGTCCTGATCCCCGACTCGGCAATCCCCCTTGGCACCGCACTGACCCCTGCCCCAGCCCCCGCCCCGGTCAAGCCCCTGACGGCCCCTCCGGTCACCCCATCCCGCAGCCCGGCATGCGGATTCCACATCCCCGGCATATATGACAAGGTGCTCGACATCAATGAGTGCCTCCTGATGTCAGAACCCTCAGATTCGATAAGAAACGAGGTGAGGAGATATGCGCTGGAAAGGAGTCTTCCCTTCTACGACTTCCGTGAGCATCGCGGATTCCTCAGGACCATGTTCATCAGGATAACACTGGGAGGAGAGGTGATGGTGGTGCTGGTGACAACAGACAGTTATGCAGAGGAGCGGGAGAAGCTTCTTCTCCATCTCGCGGAGAGGTTCCCGGAGATCACATCGCTCTATTTTATTATTAATACGAAGAAGAACGACAGCATCTCTGATCAGACACCGGTTCACTTTCGCGGCAGCGAATATATAACCGAGGAGATGGAGGGACTCAGTTTCAGGATCGGCCCGAAGTCGTTCTTCCAGACAAACAGCAGCCAGGTGGCAAGGCTCTATGGAGTGGTGAAGGAGTTTGCGCAGCTGAAAGGGAATGAGAATGTCTATGACCTGTACACCGGCACCGGTACGATTGCCTGTTACCTGGCATCGGGTGCATCAAAGGTAACCGGCATCGAGTATATTGAAGAGGCTGTGGCTGATGCCAGGATGAATGCACTGGCGAACAACATAGGCAACGCGGAATTCATTGCCGGAGACATAAAGGATATATTCAATGAGAAACTGTTCGCCCGACGCGGCAGGCCTGATGTGGTGATCGCCGATCCGCCGAGGGCGGGCATGCATTCTGATGTCACATTCGCCATGCTGCGCTCGGGGGCGGAGAAGATCGTATATGTCAGCTGTAATCCTGCCACCCAGGCCCGTGACATTGACATCCTCTCAGCTGGGTATAATGTGACCCGGGTCCGTCCCGTTGACATGTTCCCGCACACTTTTCACGTTGAGAACGTCGTCCTTCTCGAGAAAAAGAGTATATAGTATTGTAAAGAAGACTATGTTTTTATATTTTTGCCCCGCTGCTGAAAATTGCGATGGAGCAAAACTTGGCAATCCGGCAGTTTAGAGGCAGACGTTTTTTGGAGCGATGGGTGAGAGGCTTAAACCATCCGCCGGTTGGCGGATAAACTGCCTCAGTGAATATGTTCTTTTTTTATTTGGAGCGATGGGTGAGAGGCTTAAACCATCCGCCGGTTGGCGGATAAACTGCC
>DZBJ01000006.1:110026-114987 GCA_022736275.1 Rikenella microfusus
TCAGTGAATATGTTCTTTTTTTATTTGGAGCGATGGGTGAGAGGCTTAAACCAGCAGTTTGCTAAACTGCCGTACGGGTAACCGTACCGGGGGTTCGAATCCCCCTCTCTCCGCTCAAGTCAAAGCAGGCCGGGTCATTGAAAGTGGTCCGGCTTCTGTTTTCAGGAGGATTGAGCTAGTCTCAACAGGCGCGTCAGAAGGGAGTTGCTGTGAATGCCAGGCCTTCCGGCTTCACGAGGCCACAGCCAATGCACAGTCATGAATCTCTGACCCGCGGATGATTTTATCAACCGCCGCCATAAGAATGTTAAAAAATATCTTGAGAAAGAATTTTTGCAATGGGAAAAATATTACCTTTGCAGCGTTAGTACGACCACACATCGTAAAGTTTATTTAACAGAATAACAGAACCAAATTTTAAACAGAAATGAAAAACAGATTTTTTTTAGCTATCGCTACCGTTGCTGCAGTGGCTCTCATGGCCAGCTGCGCTAAAGTTCCCCAGGAAGCTCTCGACGCTGCTTCAGCAGCCCTCGACTCAGCCAAGACAGTACAGACTGATGTTTACTTCCCCGCAGAATTCGCTGCTCTGAACGATTCTCTGACAGTCATGCTGCAGAACATCGAAACACAGAAGTCGAAGTCAGCTAAGGATTTCAAAGCTATCAAAGCCAACGCTGAAGCTATCACCCTTAAGGCTGGTGAACTGACAGCAGGTGTTGAAGCCAAGAAGGCTGAAGTTAAAGCTGAAGCCGAAACTATGATGGCTGGAGCCACAGCTCTTCTCGATGAGGCAAAAGCTCTCATCCTGAAAGCTCCCAAGGGCAAGGAAGGGAAAGCAGTTATTGAAGAGATCACCAATGAACTGACAGTCATCGAGACCTCTCTGACCGACGCTAAAACCCTCTTCGACGGCGGCACCAACTACGTAGAGGTTGTTGACAAAGTTAAAGCTGCTACCGGAGGCCTCAACGGAATCATCGCTGAGCTGAAGGAAGCAATGGCAAAAGCCGGTGTTAAGATCTAATTAATACCACCAGGAATTAAGATTGATCCCCGGGCCTGGTCCCGGGGATTTTTTTAAACATAAAACATGAAGCGGGGCTCCCTGATCAGCTTATTCATTTACGCCGTCATTGCCGGCATCATAATCTTTCTCCTGGTACTGCTTTTCAGAGCCATGGTGCCTGAGCCGCCCCAGTCGGAGGTTGAGATGGCAAGAGCGGCAATCGCGAAAGCCAGGGACCGCCAGTCGGAGGTCTATTCCCCGAGGCTCTTCAGGGAGGCACAAAACAATTACGATTCGGCCATGACCGCATGGCGGGCCGAGAATGAGCGTTTCATCCTCTTCCGCGACTATGAGCGTGTCATATCATTTGCAGCCACAGCCCGGGAAAAGGCAGACGAGGCTACACGCAACACCATAAAGAGATCGACCAGCCTCAAGGCTAACCTCGAAAGCGAAATAAAGCGTCTGAAGGCGGATATGGCGTCTTTTGAAAAGATATTCCTCTCGATGCCCCTCCCGCAGGATGTCAAAAAGAAACATGCCAAGGGGAAACAGCTCCTGAGAGAGGCAGAGGTAGACCTGCAGAAGGAGAACTATGTTAACGGGAACATCAAGCTCACCGAGGCAAATGAGTACATTTCCGGAACATATAATCTTGCGCGAACAAATCTCGAGGAGTACTTCCGGCACTACTCCGACTGGCAGGAGTGGGCAACAAGCACCATCAACGAAAGCCGTAAGTCAGGGTCCTACGCCATCGTGGTGGAAAAGATACCGGCAGTGTGTCACCTGTACCATGGTGGCAAAAAGAAATATACCTTTGATGCAGAGTTTGGAAGCAACTGGCTTGGAGACAAGATGAGCAGAGGCGACATGGCCACTCCCGAGGGTAAATACATGGTGACCAAAAAGCTCTCCGGAGGCTCCACCAAATATTACAAGGCGCTGATGATCAGTTATCCCAATAAGATTGACATTCAGGAGTTCAATGAGAGGACCAGGAACGGGAAGCTGCCTGCCGATGCACGCATCGGTGACATGATAGAGATCCACGGCGACGGCGGCAAGGGCGCCAACTGGACCCAGGGATGCGTGGCACTAAGGAATGCGGATATGGACGTTATTTATAAATACGCCGCAAAGGGAACGCCGGTGACCATCATTGGTTCAACCTTAACACTTGATGAATTCTTTGCATCCAGATCGAAGTAAACATGTCAGAGCAGACTGAAAATAACATCCCGGAAAATGTCCCGGAAGTAAAAAATGGTTGGCAGAAAGCCTTGCTCTTCGTCAGGTCAGACCGTCGGACCAGGATAGCGATGATAAGCCTGGCAGCAGTCGCGGTGTTGCTTTTGGTGGTATCTGTTCCGCTCTACCTGGCACCCGCCCTCCAGCATTCATGGGGCAAGAGCAGGGCGGAGTGCAGGGTCGATTCCACCCTCCTGAAAAACAGGGCCATTCAAAGGCAGATCAGGGCCACCGAGAATGAGATAACCCGTCTTGACCGCAGGCTCGCTTCTTTCATCCCCACACAGACCTATCTTGTCATCAATACCGTTGACAACAGGTTCACTCTCTACCGCAACCGCAAGCTCATCAGGGAGGGTTTTTGCTCATCGGGAAGCTACACTCTTCTCAGGACTGAGGACGGTGAGAAGGAGTGGATATTCAAGACCCCGCGCGGACGGTTCACCATCCAGGGAAAGATCACTCATCCCGTCTGGCGCAAGCCCGACTGGGCTTTTGTTGAGGAGGGTCTGCCCATACCGGGTCCTACTGACGCTTCAAGGTATGAATACGGTGTTCTGGGCGATTATGCTATGAGCCTCGGCGACGGGTACCTGATACACGGAACCCTCTATAAGCGACTGCTTGGGATGCCGGTGACTCACGGGTGCATCAGGCTGAATGACGATGACCTGGAAGCTGTATTCAATGCGCTGAGCGTTGGCTCAAAAGTTTATATTTACTGACAACGCCTTCGAATATGAACTGGAATAAACATAAATGGTACCTGATCACTGCGGCAGTGGTGACACTCTTTTCCATCTTTTACCTTGCCAAGTCAGTCTCGGCCGTAAACCAGGCAGTACGGGTTTTTGACGATGCTTACTTCTCTTCTGTCGAGCAGAAGGAGGGAGACACAATCAACCTTTGCGCTATCCCCGGGTACATTGAGATGCTGCGTGAGAAGGCGTTCCTCAGCTCGCAGGTAAAAATGGCAGACCAGGATTCAATAGGGTTGCTCATTAATATCCGTGACAGTACTTTACAACTGCTGATCAAGGGGGTGCCTGTCAGATCTTTCATGATTGATGATTATGATGTTTCGCCCTTTTTCCACAGGGCGAACCAGGAGGCAATCTACAGCATGCTATCGTCGCCCCTGACCATAACCCGAATGCAGGCCACTTTCATGAAGGATCCGGTGCAGGTGAAGATCGCACCAAAGGATACATCCGAGGCAATAATAGATGCCAGGCCTGACACTACTGACTTTGAAGCTGTCTTTTTCACTCTTGACACTGACCGTGACATCCGTTTTTATTTTGAGCAGCATGAAGATACCGTAGGAGCTGACAGAAGGGCGAGGTTCTTCTTTGACCTCAAGGACAGATACAGGAACGCCGGGGCCACAATGAGGGAGGTTATCAGTTTCCGGACGCCACCGTATGTCCCTTATATCAAGATATGGATATCGAAGGCAGAAGCCAAGATTATTTACAGGGCTATCCCCCGGGAGGGGCAGATTGTTCTGATGCAGTGATTATTTCCGCGGCGATTACCGAAAAAAGTGTAATTTCGCGCAATTATTTTTACGGTCTGTAGCTCAGATGGTAGAGCAGCTGACTCTTAATCAGCGGGTCCAGGGTTCGAGTCCCTGCAGACCGACAAGTTTTTGGAAGGAAGCCAGTCGCTTCCTTTTTTTATTTCAATGCATTTCGCCAACCTGATGCGTTGGGATCGGGGCAGAGCATCCCGACTTTAGTCGGGAGGGTCCAGGGTCCTGACGCCCTGATATTCTATCTCAGGGGTCAGGATGCTGATCGCAAGCGTCAGCATTCGAGTCCCTGCAGACCGACAAAAAGGGAGGCTCCTTCTGCAAGGTTCCTCCCTTTTCAGGTTATTTGATTGGTTATGCTACTTTTTGGCTGCCTTATAGAGTTCGGCCACCTTTTTCCAGTTGACCACGTTCCAGAAGTTGCCCACATATTCGGGCCTGCGGTTCTGGTATTTCAGATAATAAGCATGCTCCCACACATCAAGTCCGAGGATCGGTGTACCTCGCTTTGAAGCCACATCCATCAGCGGGTTGTCCTGGTTCGGGGTCTGTGACACGAACAGCTTGCCATCGGCATTAACCGCCAGCCATGCCCAACCGCTTCCGAACTGCGTCTTGGCGGCAGTTTCAAATTCGGCCTTGCATTTGTCAAAAGACCCGAAAGTTTCATTTATAGCTGCCAGAAGAGCACCTTCAGGCTGGCCTCCCGCGTTTGGTCCCATGACCTCCCAGAACAGTTTGTGGTTATAAAATCCGCCGCCATTGTTCCGTATCACTGCCGGATATATGCTTATCCTTGAAAATATGTCCTCAAGGGAAAGGGTGTCAATTTTGACCTCTGCAGCAGCCTTGACGAAGTTGTCAAAATATGCCCTGTGATGCTTCGTGTAATGTATCTCCATCGTCTGAGCGTCAATATAAGGCTCCAGCGCGTTATAAGCGTACGGAAGCTCCGGAAATATATATCCCTGTGCCATAGTTTTATTGGTTATTGTTAAAAGACTGAAAATTAATGCTGTTAATAGTAATGCCACTGTTTTCATGTTTAAGCTGTTTTAAACAATAAACAAGTGTGTGGAGGATTTGTTCATGGCTGAACTTTTGAATTTTACCTAGATTTATTATCTTTCGTTTTTAAAGTTTGAAGAACAATAAAAGATAAGTAAT
>DZBJ01000052.1 GCA_022736275.1 Rikenella microfusus
GTGGAAAAAGGGAACATACACACAACAGAGCCAGTGCCAGAGCCTGCCACCATGCTTCTTTTTGGTGCCGGTTTAAGTGGCCTCGCCATCTTCAAGCGAAAGAAAGAGCTGCGCAAACCTGAACATGCGACCCCCTGAAAAGATATCGCTACAGTTCCAGCAGCTCTGGATTCGGCAGTGACCAGATTTAAGGTGCCCGCAAATCTGGTCACCTGTAATTTGCGTCCAGCAGAGCGTGATATTTAGAAGCGATCCGCAGAACTCACCTGCCAGATTTCCTCTGCGTATTCTCGGATAGTCCGGTCGCTGGAGAACGACCCCATTCCGGATACGTTTAGAATTGCCTTCTCAGTCCAGGCCTGCCGATCAGTATAAAGTTTGCTGACTTTTTTCTGAGTCATATGATAGCTGTTGAAATCTGCCAGCACCATATAGGGATCACCATGATACAGCAACGCATCATGAATAGCTTTGAAGCGATCGGGAGTACCAGCCGAAAACAAGGGTCCCCTCAGGGTATTCAGCACCTCGCTCAACAGATCATTTTGCGCTGCAACATCCTGGGGATTGTATCCATTTTTCCGGACTTCCGTGACTTCTTCCGCCAAAAGACCGAATATGAAAATATTGTCCAGGCCGACCTGTTCTGCGATTTCGATGTTTGCGCCATCCATGGTACCTATGGTGAGAGCGCCGTTCATGGCAAACTTCATGTTGCCGGTTCCTGATGCTTCAAACCCTGCAGTTGAAATCTGTTCTGATAAATCAGCTGCCGGGATTACCCTTTCGGCCAATGAGACGCCATAGTTTTCAAGAAAAACAACTTTTAGAAATTTGTTTGTTTGCGGGTCATTGTTTACAACCCTTCCAATCGAGCAGCATAACTCAATAATCAGTTTTGCCATATGATAGGCAGGGGCAGCCTTGCCGCCCATCAGTATTGTTCTCGGAACGGGAGTGTCAATGGCCCCATTCTTAAGTTCAAGGTAGCAGGCAATAACCTCCAGGAGATTCAGCAGTTGTCGTTTGTACTCGTGAATCCTTTTTACCTGCACATCGAACAGTGAGTCGGGGTCAATCTGTATTTTCTGTTGTCGCAGCAGGAAATCAGCAAACACCATTTTGTTGGTCAGCTTGCTTCCCTGCCACTCATTACAGAAGCCACTGTCTTGAGCCAGAGGCTTGAGCCGGCTCAAAAGGCTCAGATCATTCACCCATCCATCGCCGATATGTTCACTGATCACCAGAGACAAGGAAGGATTTGCCTGTTTGAGCCAGCGCCTTGGAGTGACTCCATTTGTTTTATTATTAAAGCGTTCGGGGTAGAGACGGTATAAATCGGAGACGACATTCTTTTTTAGCAACTCGGTATGAAGAGCCGCTACGCCGTTTGTTGAATGACTCCCAACGATGGCAAGGTGTGCCATGCGTATCATCTTGCCTGGTTGCTCCTGAATAATGGAGACCCTGGCGATGAAATCCTCACTGTGATTCTGTCCTCTTACTTCCAAAAGAAAATTATGGTTGATCTCGTAAATCAGCTCCAAATGGCGTGGCAGCAGATGTCCCATAAGCTCGACACTCCAGCATTCAAGAGCTTCCGGAAGCAGTGTATGATTCGTGTAGGCCATTGTCCGTTTTGTAATATCCCATGCTTCTCCCCAGTCCAGGCACTCTTCATCTATCAGTATGCGCATCAGTTCGGGAATGGCAATGGTTGGGTGGGTGTCGTTAAGCTGAATGGCAACCTTGTCATGGAGAGATCGTATATCGCTGTTATTTTTCTTGAATGTGTTGATAATATCCCGAAGGGAAGCTGCAACGAAGAAGTATTGCTGTTTTAACCGCAATTCCTGGCCTTTGATAAAATGATCTGCCGGATACAGAACCTTTGATATGATCTCTCTTTCCACATTTTTCCGTACTGCGCCCACATAATCACCTTTGTTAAAGTGGGTAAGATTAAAAGATTCCGTCGAATGTGCGGCCCAGAGTCGGAGTGTGTTTATGGTGTCTGTATTGTAGCCGGGTACCGGGGTGTCATAGGGAAGTGCCATGATGGTATCGCCGGGAACCCATCGTCTTTTCACACTGCCATTTTTTTCGATATATGTTTCACAGTGCCCGTGAAATTGCACAGGAAGCATCTCTTCCGGACGTGCCACTTCCCATGGATTACCACGATACAGCCAGTTGTCGGGACGCTCTACCTGAGCCCCGTCTACAATTTCCTGGCGGAAAATCCCAAATTCATAACGAATCCCATAGCCAGTTGCCGGAATATCCATTGTGGCCATGGAATCAAGAAAACAGGCTGCCAGACGGCCAAGGCCGCCATTACCAAGACCGGGATCAAATTCTTCTTCGTAAATATCTTCAAGCACCATCCCCTGATGATTCATGGCCTCGCGCAGCTTCTCTTCAATATCCATATTGAGCACGCTGTTTTGCAAATAACGGCCCATCAGAAATTCCAGGGAGAGGTAATAAACCTGTTTTGCGTTATCTGCCTGTTGTTTTTTCCGGGTGGACAACCAACGATCTATGAGCTTTTCCCTGCAGACAAGAGCCAGTGCCAGATAGGCATCGTAAGAGGAATGTTCTGAATCCTTCGCAAGGGCCAGACGCAGGGTACGCTGGTAATCGTCTTCAAGCCGGTTATGATTACATTTCACTTTCGGCATTTTCTTCCTCCAGGGGATAGGATTGTTTAAGTTTTTGAAAACAACAACAATAACGGTGCGATTAAGGAACGCTTTTTTTTACCTCTCAACCACTTTAATCGTCGTGGGATTCACGATCAACTCCATCAAGCAACGCCTGATATTTGGGGGCAACGCGCTGCATATCCTTAACCTTCAACTGCTCCAGCGATTCAAGATGTCCCCACGAGCCATACCGTGATTCCCGTTTACCAAGATAGCAGTACGCCATAAAGAGTTTGCAGTTGACCTGCGAGCCTGTATGATGGCGAAAATTATCCTGGTAGAGGTCATACATGCCCGGCGCAACCTGCGCATCCCAGACTGCCTGATTATATTTCCACTCCTGCTGCTGCCAGGGCTGCATGTGCTGGCCGCCTTCATAGACAAGGAAGTCAACATTGTATTTCCTGGCCAGATGCGCCGTTTCTGTTGTCCATTTCCATTCATTCTGTTCGGCGTGTGTTCGTGCGGCCTGCAGGATCATTTGGGCAGTCACAGATTCAGGCGGCATCTGCTGCCACCTTTTATGGTCACTTTCGCCAAAACCGAAATAACCTGCCGGTGAGAGAGCATCACAGCCGATCCCGTCGGTTTCAAACAGATATTCAAGAATTCTTCGACTGTTATCCACCCAGGCATGCTGCACTGCCGCCACCCTTGTCAGCCTTTCCTCCTGGCCTGCAAATACTTCGCTGAAGATGCGAAAGGTTCGGGCCATCATCAAGGCATCTTTTTCAGGGTGATCTTCAGGCTTGCTGTTGATACCGGCCAGCCCTTCTTGCACATATTTTTCAACGGAACGGGTTTCTTCCCTGTATCCCCGAGGCCAGTGCGGGGCCAGCCCGTTATGCAGCACCCAGTGGGCCTGTTCAAACTGCCAGTTCCACACTTCATTGGAATATTCTATGTAACAGCGAAGATTTTTGTTGAGACGGTCCCGAATCAGTTGCGCCATCCTCCGGATATAGTCGTCGCTCGCCATATGGGGGACGCAAAACCAGGCATCGGTGTCAAGTCCATTGGCTAGATCGATTGCATATTCAAGGCTGATGCCGTTATCCAGTCCCTGGCTGTAATACTCAGGTGTGGAGCGATCCTGCCAGTGGATCTGCTGTGAGTTGTTTGTTGCTGTCCACTCCATAAAACGCAGGCAGTGGAAAGGGCGCAAGCCTTCCAGATAAAGCTTGCGGAACAGGGGCATCTGTTCTTCTCTGTTTTCGTATTCCACAGGAAGAAGACGCATGTTTCGTAAATGGTCATCTTCATCCGAGCGGCTGATCTCCAGATAAATATGGCCGCCTTTACCGTCAAGGGGCAGGTATGTACGGCCATTTTTGCCGATACTGTCAATAGTGCGCCACGCATATTCACCACTGCCTTCATGGAGCAACACATGTTCTCCCTCAACCATATTATTCACCAGAATACGAATACCCTGCGGCTTGCCGTTGATTATCACCGGCAGTTTCAGCGGCCAGCCGTTTGCATCCCTCGGGATCTGTTCAATAAGCCCTGTATCCCAGGAGCTGTCCTGGCCGGAGATGTCAAAGGTGAACATTTTGGAGGCGGTTTTGAAGATATCGTTAAAGGGCACAGCGGGACTGTAATAATTAGTCTCCCTGAGATTTATGCCGATGGGAAGCTTGCCTGAGCCGTCCGGCTGGTATGGTGGCGGTTCTTCAAGCTCCTGGCTGCAGGATATACACAGTAATCCTGCAAGAATAGATATGAGGAGAGAACAGAGGAGAGAACATTTAAAGGTGCCTGTCTGGTTTGTGCTGTTATGCATGGGGGTAAAACAGTCGTTGTCTGCGCTGAACTATTTCCTGCTCAAGTGCGGCATCATAACTTCCCGCACGTTTTTCAAGGAGATCAAACCAGGGGAGCTTTTCCGTCTCCCGGGCCAGTCTGTTCACATAATCATCGGTGCGGCCAACCGGCCGGGCCGGAACGCCCGCGACGATATCGCCATCGGCCACATCTTTAGTCACCACACTGGCCGCCCCGACAATTACATTATTGCCGATAGTTACTCCCGGTAAAACAATGGCCTGATGGCCGATAAAGACGTTATCGCCGACATGGATTTTCCCCACCTTGTCGAGAATCTTCCCGTAGGCCTGCTGTAGCATATGAATGGAACCGTCATGGCCGAGAAGCGAGCAGGCGCTGAGCATGACATTATTTCCAAGCCGGACATAGGCCGGATCAGTGATGTTCGCGGTACGCATAATCCAGCAATTCTCACCGATTTCGTAAAACCCGCCCTGGCTGCGCAGAAATTCGGCATACTCTTCCGGGATGGGATTGCAGATACGGAGATAAAGGCGAATCAGCCGGCCATGTGAATGGGCTGCATAACGAAGAATTTTTTTTATTATTCCCATGGCCGCTATTCCTTCCAGAGATCGGGGAATTTTTTCTGCAGGAGCGCGGCGCGTCCAGCCGCAACTTTTTCCCAGGTGAACTCCATTGCCCTGGTGACGGCCGCCTCCGCAAGTTGTCTGCGGCGTGGGACATTACTGTGCACTGCCTGAATCGCCCTGACCCAGGAGTCAACTTCATGTTCCAGTACAATCCCATTCTTTTTATTCTCGACAATAGCTCCGGCCCCCATTTCCGAGACCAGGGGCAACACGCCATGGGCCATGGCCTCGTAGGTTACCATGGGCCCGCCTTCTTCAAGGGTGGGAAAGAGAAACACATCCGCCATGTTGTAATATTTGCCTATATCTGTGGTGAAAGGGATATGGGTAATATCCGGCCGCCTGAAATAGTGACCAAAATGGTTCCTGATGGTGTCGTCCATGGTGCCGCAAAAAATGAGTTCTCCGTCAATGCCGGCTTTTTCCCAGGCTTCGAAGAGCAGCGCCACTCCTTTTCTGATACAGAGGGTTCCCACAAAGAGAAAAACTGTCCTGCTACTGTTTCCTGTTTTTAATGCTTTTCGACCGGGAAAGCGTTGTGGAGACCAGCCATAGCTTGTACTCAGCAGTTTAGTCTCTTCCACACCTGCGGCCAGCATGGATTTGCGCACCATGGGACTGGGGCAGAAAATACCGTCTGCCATGGCAAGTTTTAAGTTTTCCGTCTTGATGGATTCTTCCGTGATACCATGATCCGGTTGAAGATTTCTGGCTCCATATGCTTGATCAAGAATCGCTTTGGCCGTGGCCTGATGGCAGTTGATCCGTTCCATTATGATGGTGAGCCCCTGATCCTTTGCCTTCCGAAACAACTCAAGGGAGAGACCGGCCCACAGGTAGATATATTTTTCACCGCAGGATTGCTTTAGGCAGTAAGCTTCGACCATCTTTCCCGGTGTTTCAGGCGCCCCGAGCCGATATACGAGCTTCTTTCTTATCGTGCCCATGGCAGGGTGCAGCCATGGATGATTGATTTCCGCATCTTTACTGGGCGCGTACAGGGGGCTGTCCAGTCCGGCAGCATTCCAGTGACGGCACAGGGCCAGAGGGACGCTGGAGTTCCCGGTTCCATTGATGTTGTAGCCAAAAATTACTGGTAGTTGATTCACGATTGCTGTGCCCTCTTTATCGGGTAATGTGGCGGGCAAATTCAAGGAGTTGCCGTTCCATATTCTCCAGGGAAAATTCCTGTGCCTTTGCAAGACCATTTTCCCTGAGTTTTTCTTTCAACGCTTTATCGGTCAACACCTGCTGCAGGCAGTGACTGAGCTGCTTGACGTTTCCATCTTCTGCCACCAGGGCAGTCTGTCCGTCTATCATATGTTCAAGGCCGCCGCCTCCGGTAAAACCGATCACCGCACAGCCGCAGGCCATGGCCTCAAGGGGCGGCAGGGCAAAACCTTCCGGATAGCCGATGGCCATAAAGATATCCGCATCCCGGAAGAATTCCGCTATTTCCTGCTGGGAATACTGATTCTCCAGAATAACAAATTCTGCGGTGTTACGAACTTTATCATCAAGCAGAGCAATGGCGTTCCGGGCATCGGCAATATTTCTCCGGTTGAGAATCACCACCTTATTTTCCGCCTTCTGCTTTTCAGGCGGAAAGAAGGTTTTCAGATCAATGCCGTTAATCACCACCTGTCCGGGCAGGGAAGATCGGTTTTTCATGTATTCCTGCAGGTATCTGGAACAGGTGAGCAGAGAGGTGAAGCCAAAATCCTCATAGGAACGATCCGGGCCGGTACCGAATTCAGCCAGCGCCCAGTTCTGAATAAAGGCCACCCGATTTTTGCAGGGGAATTCTGCAGCCACTGCCGGGATAACCTCCGGACAGATAAGCACATCATCGGGCTGCATGAGCTGTAGGGCTTCTGGACGGTACATGGCTTTTGTCTCATGGGGAAACCAGCTTATGGTAAAATCACCCAGGTGCAGAGGAATAGCCTTGAAACCATTTCTGTTCAGAATATCACAGTGTTGATAGATAATTTTGGCACCGCCTATGGGCAGTTGTTCCTTCCCCCGGAACATTCTCCGCTTCCAGTATTGGATATGGCTTTCGCCATCAAGACGTCCCTTTGTCTGTTCCGGAATAAGATAATAAAAGCTGCTCATGGATGCTTCCTCTTCAGTTTCTGTTGAATCTGTTGTTTGAGCCATTGTTTTTCATTGGTGTGCATGCCGTTACTGAACCACAGGATCAGAATGGATAGTATCAGATAGAGTATCCCGGCAAGAACCAGAAGAGTTGCCAGCAGGAGGCGGTTTGGCGTCGCTTCCGAGACACACCGGGGCAGCAGATAGAACAACGCAGTCCCTGCAGACACACAGGCCATAACAGGATGCAATACCTGCCTGAAGTATTCTGTAAATGAAATCGCAAAATAGCGGTTTGTGATAATGATAAAATAAACGGATGCGATGGCTGTACTGCCGGCAACACCAAGCGCCGCTCCCATCAGCCCTAACCAATGGGCAAAAAGAGGCGTCATGATAATGCAGAGAACAAGGTTGAGAACAGCGTAGCGGATTTCCCAGTCCAGCCGGGCAAAGCCCTTGGCTGCGGCGCTGGATGCGCCGGTAAGCAGATTGACAAGGACACCTGCCGACACCACATACATCACAGCCACTGCCTCCCGGTAACCGTCTCCAAGCCAGACATAAATGGCCTGCGGCGCCACCGCAAACAGGTAACAGAAGAGCAGCGAGGCAAGCATCCCCATATAGCGGGAAGCATGCAAAAAGAGTTCACGGGCCTGGCCGGGATCTTCGGTGGCCTGCAGGTGTGATAGAGCGGGCATCAGCGCGCCGCTTATTTCAGCAGGAATTCTGGCGCCGGTGAAGGGTATTTTCCTGCCGAGTTCATACATACCGGTGGCGGCCAGACCAAGCAGGCGGGTAATAATCAAGCGATCATAAGTAGACATGAAAATCCCTATAAATCCAAGAATCTGCATTCTTCCACCATAGGAAACAAACAGTCGTAACGACTCTTTAGTGCAAAAATGTATACTGACCTGCAGCCCCGGAATAAGTCGGTAGGCATAAAACATATTGATAAGGATGGTCAGCAGGTAGTTGATAAAAAAGGCACACATCATGCCGTAAACGCCAACTCCTGCCAGTAGAAATACGACAATAAAAATCAGCTCAAGAACCGAGCATATCAGACGAACCTTGGCGGTTAAGGCGCTGTACTGCATACCTTCCAGCGCCCGGCCAAAACAGTTCAGCGAGATATCCAGCATAAAAACCAGACCGGTTCCCATAAAGACAAAGGCCGCTGTGTTATGAAGATCTTTGTCTATGTCAAGGACGCTCAACAGAGGCTCCATCCCCAACCAGAGAACAGAGAGCAGAAAGAGAGACAGTCCGGAGGTGAGGATCAGGCCGGTGCTTAACAGCGAGTTGATGCGGTCGGGCTCATTTCTGGCATGGAACTCCGCCACATATTTCACATAGGCTCCTTCAAATCCCATGGATGTCATGGCCAGAAAACTCATAACCACAAAGCAGAGGCTCCATAACCCATATTCCGCCATGCTCAGGTAATGGAGAATGAAGGGCGTGAGCAGAAAACGGGTCACCAGATACCAGCCACTGGCCAGCATGGAGTAGAATGCGTTTCGCGTGGTTCTGCCCACTATGGATTCATTTCTGTTTTTCATGATACATCTTTCGTGCTACCCTGTTTGGAATCACGGGTAAACAGTCGTTTGACTTGATTTGGGGTACGATCCAGATAAGCATCCAGCCAGATTTTCTTTTTTTCACCACCCCAGTTCAAGACAGTGGCCAGGGCAGGAATATCAAGACGGATCAGGATATCTGCTGTCTGACGCAGATCTCTGTACAGGGTGGACTCCCCCTGACTGATCAGAACCACGACATCTGACTGTACTGTCAGATATTCTGTGAAATCACTGCTTCTGACTGGACAGGAATCAATGCAGATCGCATCGTAGTCCTTCCTGGCCCTCTTCAGGAATTCCTGCAGGTGTTGCAAGGTGGCGCGGTCTGGAGTGTTGGCCCGTGAACAGAGGATATCAATGGATCGCCTGGTATCGTGGTAAACACATTCATCAAAACTGTTTCGTTCTTCCAGCATGTCCAGCAACCCGGGCTGCGAGTGAGGAAGTTTCAATTTTTCGCTGAGATCTCCATGCGTTAAATTGCCATCAACAACCAATACCTTTTGCACATGGCAGGCCAGTGCCTGAGCGGTGTTGAGCAATATTTCCGTGTTCCCGCAGCCAGTGTCCACTCCAGTGAACAGAAAAACCCGGCTCTGATTTTTCTCAAACTCCCGAAAGAGTCTGGTCGCCAGACTGCGAATGGCTTTGGCCGTGACCGTGCTCCCCCCCTTGCTGATCACATCAAGGAAAGGAATATCCTCGGAGCTTCTGGAAATAGGCCAGGACGGCGGATGGCCAAAGGCATGGATAATGTCTTTGGGGCTGTGGATACGATTATCAAAAAACTCGATAAGGGCAAACAATCCGCCCACACTGCCAAATGATACAATTACGCAGAGCATGAGCAGCTTTTTGATATTTGTTCCTGCAGGATTTTCGGGCTCCCGGGCCTGCGCTTCGATGCTCACCCGTAAAGATGCTCTGGATTCCGCCTCCATCTCCTCTATCCTGGTGCCGATGCGAAAATACATATCCCGTTCATTCTTCAGCTCTATTTCCATGGATTGCCCCTGAAGCAAGGTCGCTGAGTTCTCTCCTGATTTTATTTTTGCTTCGGCGAATGCGGCTTTCAGCATTTCTTCATTTTCCAGGGCTTCATGAAAGCTGTTTTCTTTCTTGATGAGTTCTCTTGCCAGTTGCAGTTTTTGGTTTCCGTAGGTAATGGAATCAATAGTCTTGCGGGTCTCTTCACGCAGTGTGGACTCATATTCCCGCATGGCCTGCATGCGTACTTCTACCCGCTTTCTATCCTCGTTATCCTTGGTGACGCCGTCAATGCTCGCCCGCATATCCTGCAGTTGCTGATAGGTCCATGAACTGGTGAACCCTATGGCCTGGTTGTTCATTACCCCTTCGTTTACCAGTGAATCAAGCGATAATTCACCCAGTTGAGCGGAGCTTGTCTCCTGATATTTGTATGCGTTCTCTGCCTGAATACGTTCACCGTACATGTGAACATACGATTTTTGGAGTTCAGATGTTCGCTGCTGCCACAGGTTAAAATCTTCAGCAAAAGTCGAGGTCAGAGCAGAGGTGGCAAGCTGTTGAATTTCCATCTCCTTCTTCTTGATATTTTCTGCAAGTTCTACTTTCTTGGCCGTGAGATAGCTGAGCCGATGTTTGTTTGCGTCTACCAGTTCATCCCGCATCTTTTGCAGGTAGACTTCCATAACACTGTTGAGCATCGTGGCCAGCCCCTCTTTTTCAGGGCCATGAATGGAGAGTTCAACCAGATGGGTACTGGGAACAGGATTGATGTGCATAATTGCCTGCAGGATAGGGACGCATTCATCGGCAGAAAGATGGGCAGGCAGCACAGCAGCCTTTTCTTCCGGGCTGAGTTGCTCTATGGCTTTTTTCAAGACCGTGAACTCGGTGATCCGGCGGGCCTGGGTGCGAACATAATCATGGTAATATCCGGTTATTGACGGCTCCTCGAAATTGGTGATCAGAGACGGAATCACCGGATCGATTTTAAGCATCGCACTGGTTTCGTAGTTAGGTTTGCTTATCATCAGTACCAGGGGGATTAACATGGTCAGGAAGGCAAGCCCGGCAGCGACAATGATAATCCCATATCTGAAAACAAAACCGAAGATATCCAGCGGCTTTTTAGCCTTCCCTTCAATCAGGGACGCCTGATGGAATTGATTCGCTGACATACTTTACTGCCCCTCTTCCGATTCCAGGGTAAATATCTTTTGGGTCATCCCCAGGTTGTCCAGGATGGTCGTGGACATGGTCAACACCTGCAGGGAAGGTATAATCTGTTCAAGTGCATAATTGAATTTCTTCATACCGGAGGGGGCAACATAGACGATATCATCCTGCATCAGTGCGTAGTTCAGGCTGAAGTCTCCGCTTTCCAGCATGGATTTAAAGTTGATTTCTTTAATAATTCCTTTATCACCATCTTGACGCATGATAAAGACCTTCTCCAGGTTGGCTGCGGCGGTGTAACCACCGGCATGCATCATTGCGTCCATAAGGTTAAGCCCTCGTTTGACCATGATAGGTCCTGGTTTTTCAACTTCCCCCAGCACCATGACCATTTCATCTTCTGCTTCAGGAATAAAGATAACGTCATTGTTGAGTATTCGCGCGTTGAGCGTCATATTGCCGCTATCAAGGAGATCACGGAGATCAATCCAGATTACGGTGTCCTTGCCGCGAATAATGGCGCATTTGGTCAGGAAGGTCTCCTTACCGATATGGGGCAGACCACCGGCAAGGGCCAGGGCCTCCAGCAAGGTTCCATCACCCGGAAAATTAACGACCCCCGGTTCACTGACCCGGCCCAGGACAAAGGCCTTGTTGTTATGAAATTCCTTGATGATGATGGTTATTTCGGGAAATTCGTAATATTTGGAAAGAAGAGTGGTGATTTCACTGGTCAGGTTGGCAACCGTTTTATTTTTCACATTGATAATACCCACCTTGGGGATGGATATTATGCCGTCTGGTGCGACCACGACATCCTTGCGTGATATCTCGGTTTGTCTCCATACCGTGATGTCCATAATATCACCGGGTCCAAGAATATATTCCTGAGAAAAACCACTGGAGATCTGGTCGATTTGCTGAGATGAGGCAAACTTTTTGACTTTATCCTTTGACTTCAGTTGAAAGGCGGAGTTGGGATTAAATTCTTTCTTGTTCTCCTCCATTACGGTGACTTGTGGATTCAACCCTAAACTGGCGCAGCCGTTGAGGAGCAACATCAGAAAAATAAAAACTGAAGAATATTGGTACCTGTTCCGCATTGTTTTTCGCACCTTTTGCATCAAGTGTTGTTTGTATTAAAAGTCTGGTTGAGACCTTGCCAGAGTTCATGCAACAGTTGTGCCAGTAACAATGCCAAGATAACATATTGCAATAACACAACTAATCAGAGAGAAGCCCTTGAAGTCGATGGGGAATGTCTCAGAACGAGAGAATCGGGAGAGGTGGTTGTGTAGTATTGCGAGGGATAATGGGAAGTTTACTGATCAAAAATGGGTGAAGTCCTGCAAAACCGCCACTGCTTGCAAAATGGTGAATAATGCAGTAATGTGTAGTTGACCGTTTACAGGAGAGGTATTACCATTTTTTGCGGGGAATAGATCATGCCATCACTACAAGTGAGAGAGTTACCAGATAATATTTACAGGTTGTTACAAAAAAAAGCAGAGGGTGAGCATCGGAGTCTTGCACAAGAGGCAATTATTACATTGGCAAAGGGCCTTGAAACCTGTGTGTCCAATAGAGAACGTAGAAAGAGGCTTCTTGCCGACATAACGAGTGATCCTTGCAATCCTCAGAAAATTAAATCAGATATTGATCCCGTTTCTATGCTGAGAGAGGATCGGGAACGATGATTGCCGTTTTAGATGCCAGTGCAGCTATAGAGGTCGTATTGCAAAGAGAGCAGTCGGAAAAGTTTACATCCTGTATTGCTGCAGCCGACTGGGTTATCGCCCCCACTCTTTTTATTGCTGAAGTTAGCAATGTCTTCTATAAATATCAAAAACTTGCTGACTTTCCTTTTGCCGTCTGTGAGAAAGGGATTGAACAGGCGATTATTTTGCCTGATGATTTCATAAATGAAGGAGATCTCTATCGGGAAGCTTTTAAATTAGCCTGCGATTTGAACCATAGTGTTTACGATATGCTGTATCTGACTGTTGCGAGAAGAAACAACGCAACATTGCTCTCTCTGGATAAAGAACTGCTCAAAATTGCCCGGAAATGTTCAGTTAATATCATCGGTTAGCCTTACTCCACAAAACCTGTAATCTAAATCCTGCAATCACTTGAGCATCGAGACTGTCAAGACGGGCGAATGCCAAGTGATTGCAGGATTTAGGTGTAA
>DZBJ01000053.1 GCA_022736275.1 Rikenella microfusus
TAATGATAATTTAGTGAAATAATTACTATCGCATTTTTTGACCGGGAGTGATATTCATAATTATTTCAAAACTGAATATCTTGGATATTCATTATCTTCGGATTATCAATTTTTGTATAATATCCAGATAATAATTGTCTGTCATTGGATATTTATTATCTTTGTATTGCCAAAAGGCATATAATAACAGGATAATAAATGTCTGTGAAATGAAAAATATAGTTAATTGGGACATTATTAAAAGATTTTCTGGCGCTGATCAGGATTGCTTTACTTTTCAAGATGTGTTATTGGAGTATCCCGATGCAAACAGAATTTACTTATCAAGAGTTCTTTCCGGGATGGTTGAAAAGGGGATGCTGATAAAATTAAACCGTAGTCTTTATCATATTGTCCCTTCAAGTGCTGATCCCAAAAAATATATTCCGGATTGGCACCTTGTTGCCAAATATCTCATGAAAGGGAAAAAGTACTATATAGGTTATTATTCGGCAATGCAAGTACATGGTCTAATAACACAACCAAGCTTGAAAGAGATTGTCGTAACTAATCTTCAGGTAAAACCTGCGATAAAAAAAATCCAGGGAATCGAATTCCAGTTTGTCTATCACATTGAACCAAGGTTCTTTGGTTTTAAGAACACATGGATCGATAAGTATAATAAAGTAATGGTAAGTGACCTTGAGAAAACATTTGTTGATGCATTGACTCGACCACATTTAAGTGGGGGACTGGCTGAAATTGGCAAAGCGTTACATGAATCAAAAGACAAAATCGATTATCAAAAGTTACTCGAATATTTAAACCGTAATGAAAATGAGGCTTCAAAGAAGAGATTCTTATTTCTTGTGGATTTGCTTGGCCTTACCTGGAAAACACATTATGATGAAATGTTAAAAGGAATTGGTCCAAGTTTTCCTGTTTTGGATACCACAGGTCCAAACCAAGGACGAAAGGACTCAAGATTTGGCTTGAAAATAAACATCGATGTAAGTACTATTAAAAACTCAATCTTCACATGATAAAACCTCAGGAAATTTCGAAAATAGCAAGCAGAGAAGGAGTCAGGCCTCAGCAAATTGAGAATGATTATATCATTTCCTGGGTATTATGGGGAATATATAATCATGGTATTCTAAAGGATGCATTAATCTTTAAAGGCGGAACGTGTATTAAAAAGATTTTCATTGAGGACTACCGCTACTCTGAAGATATTGATTTTACACTTGACCCAAAATTGGAGAAGACACTATCAGATGAAGATATTTATAAAGCATTTAATGAAATATTTGTAAGCATTAAAGAAGCAGCCAATATTGATCTTTCTATCCCTGAAGATTCAAAGGAAGTTCATGAATCAGGATCCCTTAAATTCTTCATTGATTATATTGGCCCTCTCGGAGGTAAGAGCGACCATATTAAAACCGATATCGGGAAAGGTGAAAAGCTCGAATTTGAAGTTGTACAAAGAACGATGCTGAATGATTACTCAGATATTGAGGAAGAAGGGGAGGTAACTATTTTAAGTTATAGCCTGGAAGAAATAGTAATTGAAAAAATGGCTGCCTTGATGGGGAGGACAATTCCACGTGATTTATATGATTTCGAGTACTTAGCAAACACTGAAGGAATTGAACTACAGGATGTTTTTATCGAATTTCAACAGAAAGCTGAACATAAAGGTCAGAATCCGAAAGAATTTGTTCAAAAGGTAACCGCAAAAGAGAAAATTTTTGAGAAAGCCTGGACTGAAAATTTAAGCCATCAGATTAAGGATCTGCGAAAATTCAAAGACGTATGGAGGGATTTCAACAAACAATTGAGGCAGTTCGAGAAATGCAAGTAATGAATCGGCCTGAAGTTATCAGAAATCAAACTCTAGAAGTTCTTCCCCCTCATTAACTTCATTCCACAACCTGATGGACATTATCTCCTCAAACTCCCTGTTATCAGAGAGACTCCATAAAACAGGAGCATCTTTCAGCATAGTCTGACGGACGGTGATTATTTTATTCATAGAGAAGAAAAACAGACTACAGTAAAGGTACCTTCTTTCTGTGTGGACATCTATAAGTTCTACAATATCAACATTATCTCCTTCCTTATAGGTATATGTACTATTTAGCTTTAATACTTTGCCTGGTGTACAAATGGAATTGTTATCGATGAAATACCACGACGAAAAGAAATGACATCCAAACCTAAGCAGGCAGCCATTTAACTTTTCCTTCAAAAAAAGGACGTAGAGTCGTACTTTGTAGTTAATTTTTAACATAATCATCAGTATAATGGTATCCCCCGGGGATCCCCTCCCGTACTATGCCGGCCCGTTCCCAGGACTGTCGGTACTACAAAAAGTAAATCGCAGGATCTACCATTACCTTTTAAATATAAATACCTGGTGAAATTAGTTTCGCTTAAAAATTGAAAGATTTTTTTTGGAAAAAATTCCTGTAGCTGAAAAATGGGCATTAAAAAATTTTATAAAAAATTATAAAATCTATAAAGCAATAGTTTTGTGATTTCTATATACCAATTATTACAACTTAATAGTCTATATATAGATCACAAATAGACTGTCCAATATTATATTTCTTACTCTTTATGCAGTCTGAAAATAATGGGTTATTGTCATTTAACAATCAGAATTTTGGAATTCCCATCATCTGAAAGGTACTTGCTGTTGGCAGCTTCCCTGCCAGCCAGGTATTCTTCAACAATCTGCGAGTCTGTAAGGGTATAATCCGCTTTGGCTGACTGCACATCTCTCTGTGGCATATTAAACATATATAACCCTGCGCCGCCTCCGATGAGCAGACTGACAATAACCAGGGTTGCCGCAATTCTTAGAATCTTTTTCCTTTTCATTGTTTCGTTTTTGTTAATAGTCGTCATTTCTGCTAAACCTGATAGCCGGCCGCAAAAAAAAAGTGGGTGAAGTTGTTGTCTTCACCCACCCGTTTTGAGATATTCTCTCTTAATTATTTTACAGCTTTTTTTGCCGCTTTCAGTGCTTCTGCAAGCTCCTCGTCCGATTTCGAAACACTGACCTGGCTGATCAGCTCTTTTGTTTCGGCATTAAAGAAATATGCCACTCCCGTGCTTTTAAGAGGGGCCAGAGCCTGCTCCAGCCCATATTTTTTCAAAGTCTCCATGGATGCCTTCTTCGTTTTGTCATCCGTCAGATCATTGGCAACAAATGCTGTTGCCCCATCCTCGTTCCCGGCCATAAGGGCTGTCATTGCCCTTTCTCCGTTCTTTTCACACACCGAACACCAGTCAGCTTTATTGATCACTCCTATCACTTTGGGTGTTGACTGTGCCATTAGAGTACCTGATACCAGCAGAGCAAGTATCAAGATTGCGAAAATTGATTTTACTTTTTTCATGATTTTAGAATTTTAATTGTTTAACCCTGATTAAAATATTACTACCTGAAATCCTTCTGCAAACAAAGTCCTGAGACTCGGGTGACCTTTAAACTCCTCGAGAAGTGGCAGGCCTGATTTTATAATCTCATTTTTTACCCCGAATGCCTGTGCACAGTAACTACAGACACCGGTTATTTTATTCTTAAGACTCAAATAGAGTCCGTGCATCTTATTATCCTCCTTTTCAAGTTCGCCTATCCATTTTGTTCCGGCACCCTCAAAAATGATCTTTAGCTGATCACCGTTTTCAATCGCCTCGCTGGCGAGCATAAAAGCATTGGAAACCTTTCCCAGTGCCTCAACAGTATTGGTGTCCGCGAACACCACAATTGCAATTTTTGTCATCGTATTTGGTTTAAAATTTATAATGTTGTTTATTGATTAGTAGAGCAACCAGCCAATCCTGACATTAACAGCAGGATTTATTTTTTCTGATTGATTATGAACCGGTAAGACCCGGATCATAAAGCCGAGGAGAGGACCTCCCCCAGTTTTTCCCTGCTTATAAGCCCGCTGTGGGTAAATATGATCTCGCCGTTCCTGTAGAAAACAAAATATGGTACTCCGGATATCCTTTGCTCTTTCACCAGTTTACTGCTGGCATCAGCATTCACCTTGATGACGCTGACCTGATCCCTGTAATCCTCCCCGAGGCTGTCTATGACCGATATCATCTGGCGGCACGGGGCACACCAGGGGGCGTAATAATCGACCAGCGTCAACGAATGATTATCAATAAAAGCTGCAAACTCATCCGGTTCAATTTTATCAACCCCATCAGGTTTGGCATCCGGTTCAACAATTACTGGCTGGTCTTTAAGATTCCATGCCATAATACCGTATTGAAGGTTAAAAACCTGTGTGTATCCGTTTTTTGTCAATATCTCTGCTGCTTTCTGACTGCGGTATCCGGTGTTGCAATAGAGGTAAACCGGTTGGTCTTTGGGAAGCATTAAAAACCTCTGTTTAAAATCAAAGGCATAGTAGTTTAACTGCCCGGCATCCTTTATGTGACCGTTGGAGAATTCGGACGGGGTTCTCACATCAAGCAAAGTGCCCTGTCCTGATGCGATTTGCTGATTGAATTCAAGAGGGTCCAGTTGTTTTATCAATGCCGATTGCCCGAAGCTGAATATTGATAAAAAGGATATTACTGTTGAGGAAATTAATCTGTTCATAATACAATTCTTAATAGTACAAACAGATAGTCGCAAAAAAGAGGGGAACCTGACACCGGGCAGGCCAGTTTTTTCAATCGGGGACCAGGCAACTAAGCAGGCTGTTCAGCTTAAATTCGTCTGGTTGCCTGATTCCGAATTGATTATAAACCAGCTCGGGAAGTCCGATGTCAGCCAGATAGATATCTGTGCTTCCGGCCAAGGGCAGCAATTCCGTTTTCATTGCAGCAAGAGTCAGAATCATATCTGGTTTGAAAAGGCAGCTATAATTCCGGACGTCAAACCCGGTTGGCAGGTCAAGGGAAATTTTCATACAGTGCAGGCTGTTAGCTTTGTCAACTGCATCTTGATAGCTGCTGTTTAAAGGCAGGTATTGAGAAAATCCCAGGTAAGCATCAATGAAAAGATCAGGTTTGTCCGGATATTTAATCCTGACCCCATGACTTAATGCTCTTTCCAGTTGTTTTGAAGGAAGTTCCCGCAGATTTGTATCAGGAATATCAACAAAGACATTAAATCCCCAGCCTGATAATCTTCTGGCTGCAACAAGACCTCCTCCACCGTTGTTCCCCGTGCCTGCACCAATCAGTATTGTCCCTGATTTAGCCACAAGTCTAGCCGCCAGACGGGCTAAATTGTATCCCGCATTTTCCATCATCAATTCAATGGGCAGATGATACTTCTCAACCGCTTCGTAGTCCATCTCCCTGAATCTTTCCAGAGTAACATGATGCTGGTCAGTGACCTTAAATTCCTGAATTTCCATTGTCTCAGAATATATACCCCTGCCTTTCGCTTTCACTTGTTGCAAGGCCCAATGCAATGACAATCCGGTTTACAAAGTTGAAATACGCAATAACGAGAGTGGCATCGAGGATGCCATTATCAGTTAATCCAAGAACTTTCAAATTATAGATTAATGAATCATCCTTTAGCTTCTCAGGATATCCTGTGAGCGTCTCCGCATAATTACACAGGCTTAGTTCGCGCTCGTTCAGTCCGACTATCCTGTAATCAGACACAAGCAATGCCAGTCTTTCCCGGTCTTTCCAGTAGTGGTTCAATGCCTCACAGTGATGCATGATACAATACTCGCATTCATTGTTAACAGAGACAATCACCGCCATCATTTCGCGTTCCGCACGGGAAAGTTCTGATTTTGTGAACATGATCTCCATGTAGAGATCCATATGCTTAACAATGCTCTCAGGCCTCAGACTCTGTATCTTGTGGACATCGGCAAGCTTGCCTCTTTTTTCAATGATGCCGTCATATATCTCTCTTAATCTTCCGGTAGCATCAGCCGGTTCAATCATATTAATCCTGGCCATTGGGTATATTGAGTGTAATTATTTGCCAACTACTGCGGCAACGGTCATATTTAAGGATTTTAAAACTGCAATTACATGGTTCTTTGTCCCTATAAATATCATCACCAGAATCAGATAACCTTATCCTTTCTTTTCAATTTTTGATATGATATCCTTCTTGAAATTCTGAAGATCCATAACTTTGCCCTCCATTGTATCCGAGCTTGACAATGCCTTATCAAGTGTCCGGCTTTGCTTTTCATACATGGAGCAGGCATCACACATCGCTTTATGCATTTCCAGGCGTATCTTTTCCGAAAGCGACAACTTGAAAAGAAGTTTTTTCTCAATCAGCTCAGTAGCCTTAAGACAAGACAGGAACAACGTATGCATCAACTTTTTCATCTCTCTCTCAATTTTGAAACCATTTATTCTCGACACAATCCCTGAGCTGAACTTTGGCCCGGTGAATTATCTGCCAGAGATTAGTGGGAGTAACATCCAGTTCCTGACATATCTCCTCCCCTGACTTGTTTAAAAGATATTTAAGCCTGACTGAAGCATTCCATTTCTCAGGCAGTTCTTTCAGGCACTTGCTTAAAACCTCCATGAATTCAGGATTATCGAGCAGATGGGCTTCCTCTTCATGCCAGTCACTCGGTCTTTTTTCCATCCTCCAGTCTCCCTCAGCACTGAAAAAAGAGAGAAATGAATCATTGCCAAGACTGACAGGTTGCTTTACCATTTTCCTGTAGTGATCAATTATTTTATAGTTCAGGATCGAAAACAACCATGTTTTCGGGGAGCTTTCACCTCTGAAACCCTCTATTTTTTCAGCAGCAGCGAGGAATGTATCCTGAACAAGGTCCTTAGCTGTCTCAATATCCGAAACCTTATGCAGTGCCCATGACAGTAATTCCTGGGTAAATTCTTCCACCCAGCCGGTAAGTTGATCTGCTGCTGATTTCATAGCCATGAATATAAACTATATTTCATTCGACGCCATGGAAATCCCACCTGATTATATCATAAATTTCATACCTTAGTATCAATTGATTTAGTGGTTTAACTTAAATTTAAAGACCTATGAAAATTCTCAGAGGAACCGTTTTCGGGGGAATTGCGTATTTCCTTTTGGGATGGCTGGTATGGGGTATCCTCCTCATGGATTTTTTCTCGGCCAACATGAATCAATCTACCAGCAGGCCGCCTGAAGAGATGGTATGGTGGGCCATCATTCTTTCAAACCTTGTTATGGCGCTGCTGCTGACCCTTATCCTGCATTGGGCCAGGGCAAAAAGTATCATCGACGGTCTGAAGTTCGGAGCACTGTTCGGACTGCTCTACGGATCAGCCCTTGCATTTTCATTCTGGTCGATGAGCACCATGTACCTGAACGCCGGTGCGATGGTTACGGACATCCTGGTTTCAACTGCCGTTATGGCTGTTATCGGCCTTGTGATTGTACTGACCTGGGGAAGGGAAAAGTAAAAGTACTTCTTTATCTTCCTGACACCGGCAATGGAAACAGGCAAGCTGCTGGCGGATGATTCCGGCAGCGGTTATTCTGTAATGGCTATCACTGCTTTTACTACTCCTGCTCCTCTTTGACAGGTATTACCAGCCTCATGTCAGGCATGGCGAAGATCACTCCCTTGTTTGCCTGCTTCAGTTCCTGAACGGTAATGTCATATTTCTTTGCTATGTCAGCCAGTGACTCGCCCTTCTGCACCTTGTGAATCTTCTTTTTCTCAGGCGGCGCCGGCTTGTTTGCAGGTTTACTGGTGGAAGTGGCGGCCTGGGCTGCCTGTTCAGTCTGATTGGTTGTGGTTTTTCCTGAAGCCGCATCCTGGCTCGAAGGCTGCGTGGCTGTTGGTTTTGCTGCAGCAGCATCCTGGCGCGAGGGCTGGGTGGCTGTGGGTTCAGCCTGCTGTGCCTCAACAGGCTTGGGCTTCTCAGCAGCAGGGAGGGTATTCTTCGGTTGCGCAGCAGTTGCAGGCTTCTCCGTGCCGGCGCCAGCCTGCGGTACCACCTCTTCCTGAACCACCAGCGATGAAGCTGCAGGGATCCTCAGTATCTGACCTGCCTGAAGGCCCCCCGCAGGAATTGCATTCTCGCGGTCAATATCAAGTATGGTCACCCTGTATGCCCTGGCAATGGAATAGAGAGTCTGACCCTTCAGCACCTCATGCATGAAATATGGCTTGCCGTTGTACATGATCCGTTCCCTCGCCAGCTTAATGCCTGTTGCAGGGTCAACTGCCGGGACGGCAGCCTGTGATGCAGCCGGGGTCGCTGAAGCCGCAGCGGGAGGACGTTGTGCCGGCTGAACAGCCTGACGCGGCTGCGAAGGTGCCGCTGCAACACCCGGAACCTCGGGGATCCTAAGCACCTGCCCTGTCTGAATACCGCTTGCAGGAATCACATTCTCACGTGTGATGGCATCAATAGTGACCTTGTATGCACGCGAGATGGAATAGAGCGTCTGGCCTTTCTGCACGTTATGCACGTAAAAGACTTTTCCTGCCAGAACAACCTTTTCACCTGATACCTCAACGGGCACCTGGGCTTTCAGGGTTCCGGGAAGCAACAGTGCTACCAATAAAGCAAAAACAGTCAAAATTCTTTTCTCCGACATATCAGGGCATTTTATTAAAAACAAAGGTAATATTTTCATATAATTGAGACACCGGCGAAAACAGCTAAACATAATTATCAGCAGGTTGTTCTATTAACCATGAACATAAAAGATATCCGGAGATGAACCATACTCGCAGGATGACCAGCATTCTCAGAAATGAATACCACGGCCAGGATATCGATCCGGGCAGTTTTGCCGAAGATCCGATTTTACAGTTTGAGCGTTGGATGGAAGAGGCAATTGCACATAATGTAAAGGAGCCTAATGCTGTGCACCTGGCGACGGTGGATGCAGACGGCAGACCATCGGGAAGAATTGTGCTCCTGCGCGATTTCAGTGAGAAGGGGTTTTCGTTCTTTACCAACTACGGAAGCAGGAAGGGGGAAGACCTGCTGAGGAACAACAATGCCTCGATGACATTCTTCTGGAGTGAACTTTTCCGCCAGGTGAGAATAGGCGGAAAGGTGAGCAGGCTTCCGGCTGCCGAGTCTGATGCCTATTTCCGCAGTCGCCCGCGGGAGAGCCAGATAAACGCAGTGGCATCACAGCAGAGTCGGGTGCTGGAGAACAGGGATATGCTCGAAAGGAGAGCAGCCGAGCTGGATGAACAGTTCAGGGACCGTCCGGTGCCAAGACCCGACGACTGGGGCGGTTATTGCCTCTTACCCGAATATGTTGAGTTCTGGCAGGGAAGAGAACACCGTCTTCATGACAGGCTGCAATACATCAGAACTGCTCCTGAAGGAGGATGGGCCATCATGCTCCTCTATCCATAGAAGGTTAGGGCACAATAGCGTCTTATGATAATACCTTATGTTGTTCAGGCTTCTGTTCAGACGTTGAACTGAAGCTCCGTAAGTGTCCGGTAGAGTCCGGTACCATTTGAGAGGAGCTCTGCATGACTGCCCTGTTCGACAATCGTTCCGGCACTCAGGACAATGATCCTGTCGGACTTACGGACCGTTGAAAGACGGTGAGCTATCACCAGCGATGTACGGCCTTTCATCAGCTTCTCCAGCGCTTCCTGAACCAGTCTTTCAGATTCGGAATCAAGTGACGATGTAGCTTCATCAAGTATCAGTATCCTCGGGTTTTTGAGCACCGCCCGGGCTATGGCAATCCGCTGGCGCTGGCCACCGGAGAGTTGCACGCCCCTCTCCCCGACTACTGTCTCCATCTTATCTGGAAATGACTGTATGAAATTCCATGCGTTGGCCTGCACGGCCGCCCCTGTGATCTCCTCCTCGCTCGCGTCCGGCCTGCCATAGGCAATATTTTCCCTGATAGTGCCTCCGAAGAGGAAGACATCCTGCATCACCACCGCCATCTGTGACCGCAGTGCCGTCACCCGGAAACTCATGCTGTCACGGCCATCGAAAAGTATCCTGCCGTCGACCGGATCGTAAAACCTTAGCAGAAGCGAGGCGATCGTCGATTTTCCTGCTCCGCTGGGACCCACAATGGCCACCTGTTGCCCGGGAGCAACGGTGAAACTAACCTCCTTCAATACAGCCACCTCATCACGCGACGGGTACCTGAAGCCGACCCTGTCAAAGGTAATCTCCCCGTGAAGGGTGTATGATTGATCAGGAGTATAGTCTTTATCTATCTCCTCCGTCTTTTCATCGAGGATATGTAACAGGTTCTCCGATGCACCTATCGTCTTCTGCAGCCTGGTGTAGACTCCGGCCATGCCTGCAATATTTCCTCCTATGAATCCTGAATAAATGACAAAAGAAAAGAGCTGTCCGGCTTCCATCTGCCCGCTGGCTATCATGGTGGCTCCGCGCCAGATGACTGCAGCCATGGAGACAAAGAAGCCCAGCACGATGAAAGAGACCGCTGCCTGGTACTTCCCTCCCCTTATGCCGGTCTTTGCCACCTCCTCTGTCTTATGGCGGTAGCGGCTGCTCTCGAAAGTTTCATTGGTAAAGGCCTTCACATTCTGTATGCCCTGCAGTGTCTCCTCAACAATTGTATTCGATTCGGCAACAAAAGCCTGTGCTTTCTTTGAATAACGGCGGATGGCCCTCCCTGAGAAAAAGGCCAGGAGTGAAATGGCAGGTATTATCGCCAGGGTAAATAGGGTGAGCCTGAATGAACTGATCATCATGAGGGTTACGCCACCGACAATAACCAGCATCTGCGAGAGAAGGTCAGCCAGTGTGTTCGTGAGCGAATCCTGCAGCAACGAAATGTCTGAAGAAATTCTGCTGTTGAGCTCACCAACCCTCCTTGATGAGAAGAAAGACATCGGAAGCCTGATGAGATGGTTATAAATATGCTGCCTGATTGAGGCGAGAGTCTTCTCAGTGACATAGACAAAAAGCCTTGTACGGGTGTATGAGAACAGAGCCTGGGTAGTAAGTATGGCGAGCAGAAGCAACCCTGTCCGGTGGATCTCCGAGGTAACCAGACCCCTGTTGGCAATGTCAACCATATCACCGAGGAGTTTTGGGAACATCAGGCTTGCCGCCGTGGAGAAGAGAAGGAAGAGCAGACCTAAACCAAACTTCCACCTGTAAGGCCGGAGGAACCTGTAGAGCTTTACCAGCTGCTTCAGCCCTGATGATGAGGGTATTTTCCCGGTTGCTTCAGCCATTTTGTGACATGTCTTATATCAGAAATGCAAAGATAGCCCAATAAGTTCACCGGTGGCAATAATAAAAATGCGGCTGCGATCATTGTGCCCGATTGTTTAAAATGTGAAAACAGTGTTTATAAGTAGTCTTGCACAAGGCTCACTGCGGTCTTTAGGATTCTTTATTTTTAAAGTGTTATAATAACACCTATGACCGCACTTGAAAGCCTCAGGAACCTGGTACTTGCACCGTACATACTTAAGGCTACGGCACTCATAGGTGTCCAACGCGAGGTGGGCGGCAACCAATTCCGCCACAGCTTTTCAACGCTGGGCATCCTGCTCGACTATAAATTCTATAACCACAGCGTGCTCCTGAAAGCTTCCCTCCTTCACGACCTTCTAGAAGACCTGCCCGAAACGCAGGTGGATGAGATAAGATGGATTGACAGTGACGGTACTGCTGTTGTCGACCTCGTGCTTGAAGTGACCAAGCGCAGGGAGGAGACAAAGTCAGAATATCTCCAGCGGGTACTTGAGAAAGGTTCTGATAATGCGATGATTCTCAAATGCGCCGACAGAATCAGCAACCTGACTGATCTTCACCGTGACATTCAGACTGAAGAGAGAATATCCGGGTATCTTGACCAGACGGAAAAGTATGTCTTGCCAATGGCCAGGAAGGTCAATGCCGACATGCTTTTTGAACTGACTGACCTTGTCGCCAAGCGTCGAAGGATACTTCGGATGATGGAAAACGAAGGGAACCAGTTTTAAATCTTCATATTCAGAACTTCCCGGGCCCTGTCAGCCCAGCAACTCCTTAACCTTTGCCGAAATCTCCCTTCCGTCAGCCTTGCCTGCCAGTTCCTTTGTGGCCACGCCCATAACCTTTCCCATGTCTGCAGGCGCCCTGGCTCCCACCCTGACAACGATTGCCCTCAGGGCCTCTTCCAGTTCCGCAGCACTCATCTTTGACGGCAGGTATTTTTCCAGTACCGCTGCCTCACCCTCCTCCTTTTCATAAAGGTCGGCCCTCTTCTGTTCCCTGTAGATGACGGCTGACTCCTTCCTCTGCTTGACAAGCTTCTGAATAATCTTTATCTCCTCATCCTGAGAGAGCACTGTTTCCGGTCCTCTCTCCGAACGCGCCAGTAAGAAAGCCGTCTTGGCTGCCCTGAGTGCCTCCAGCGATCCTTTGTCCTGCGCCTTCATGGCTGCCATGAGGTCGGCTGCAATTTTTTCCCAAAGTGACATGTTACCTATAGTTTTTCTTAACCAAACAATTACAAAATTACATCATTTTATAGCTTGGATAACCGCACGATGCAAGTACACCGGTAATGGCTGCCACTGTCGTCAGTATATCTCCCGCGGTCACCGATCCCATATGCCCCACTCTGAAGTATTTCTCCTTCATTCCGGGAAGAAGTCCTCCTGCCAGTATCACATCCGAAGAACCGATGGCCTTCATAAAATCACCTCCATTTATCCCGTCGGGATAGTAAGGGGCGGAGAGGGTATTTGCACTGACCTCTTCGCTGACAGGTATCATCTTCAGCCCCAGGTCCCTCATCGCTGCCCTGAAGGTTGCAGCTCTCTCACTGTGTCTCCGGAAGCGTGCCTCCATGCCCTCTTTCAGTATGAGACCCAGGCTCACCTCCAGTCCGCTGATCAGGTTCACTGCCGGCGTTCCGAAATAGGACGGCCGCCTCGCCTCATAGGCTCTCATCACCGACAGCCAGTGTGTCCAGTCGCTATAATAGCTGCCTGCCGGACTCTTTCTCTTCTGCCAGGCTTCGATTGCCCGTTCTGACACCACCATCAGCGCCAGTCCGGGTGGCACTCCCACAGCCTTCTGCGAGGCGGTGAGAACCACATCTATCTTCCACTCCTCCTGC
>DZBJ01000054.1:0-5023 GCA_022736275.1 Rikenella microfusus
TCAGTCAAATCGCAAATCTGAAATCGCAAATTACAATGAAGCGTTCTGATATAATTTTCACTATTGTTTTTATCGGATTATTTGTTCCGTTTTTCCTGTCTGAGAAACTCTATGAATTCTTTGTCCGGTTCAGCACCGACCGGGCATTCACCGCAAGCTTCATCAAGTTTGCCATGCTGGCAACCATGGGAGAGATGCTCGGAAGCAGGCTGAGGAAGGGCATTTACCTGCCTGAGGGTTTTGCACTGATCTACCGTGCCGTTGTCTGGGGCTTCCTCGGAATGACCGTCAAGGCTGCGTTTATGATCTTCGGTGGCGGCGTGCCACTTATTGTTTCATATCTGGGTATGGAAAACCCGCAGGCGGTCATGGCCGGTCCGGTGACAGGCGCCAGGGTACTGCTTGCCTTTGCCATCAGCGCTTTCCTGAATATATTCTATGCGCCTGTCCTGATGGTAACCCACCGGGTGAGCGACCTTCATATCGCAGCTGCAGGGGGCGACAGACGCAAGCTGCTGAAGATGCCTGATGTTACAGGGCTCCTGGCCTCAATCGACTGGAACAGCATGTGGGGTATAGTCCTGAAAAAGAGCATCCCCTTCTTCTGGATACCGGCCCAGACGGTCAACTTCCTCCTGCCGGAAGAATTCAGAATACTGGTTGCCGCATTCTACAGCACTGTTCTCGGCGTCATCCTGGCATTGGCTGCAGGAGCTGGAGAGAGCCAACAGGGGAATTTTCGATTGCCGATTTTAAAATAATCGCAAATCTGAAATCGCAAATCTTTCAGACTTTACAGACTTTCGACTATTTAATATGACAAATAACAGCAATCGTTCTCTTATAAATTTTTATCTTGGAGCCACAAATGAGGGCTCTAAATGGAAATTTTATGAAAAATACCCCCATTAATCGTCAAACAGTAAGCAAGGCAGTCACTTCAAGCGGCATAACCGATCTTGGAAATGCCAGCATCAGGGAGATCGTCAAGCTGGTAAATGTTCTGATTAAGGAGACAGGTGTCGAATTCATCAGGATGGAGATGGGTGTGCCCGGACTCCCTTCGGCAGAGGTCGGAATAAAAGCTGAGATAGAGGCGCTGAAAAAAGGTGTCGCATCAATATATCCAGACATCGAAGGGCTGCCGGAAATGAAGACCGAGGCAGCCCGGTTTGTGAAGAACTTTCTCGATGTGGATGTGCAGCCCGATTGCTGTGCCCCAACGGGAGGAGCGATGATGGGAGGCATGGCCAGCTTCATGGTCGCCAACCGCAATGACAGAACCAAGGAGGGAACCCTCTTCATCGACCCGGGATTCCCGGTGCAGAAGACCCAGACCAGGATTCTGGGTCAGGATTACCGTTCGTTCGACGTCTATAATTACCGCGGCGAAAAAATGGGACCCAAGCTTGAGTCGATCCTTCAGTGCGGCAAAGTCTCAACCATCCTCTATTCCAACCCCAACAACCCCTCATGGATTTGCCTAACGGAAGATGAGCTCCTCACAATCGGAACGCTGGCGAGAAAATACGATGCCATTGTGATAGAAGACCTGGCATATTTCGGAATGGATTTCCGCGAGAATTATTCAGTCCCCGGAGTACCTCCGTTCCAGCCTACGGTGGCAAAATACTGCGATGACTATATCCTTCTGATATCCAGTTCAAAGATTTTCAGTTACGCCGGGCAGAGAATAGGCCTGCTCGTAATGTCGGACCACCTGTACAACCGTCGCTATCCTGACCTGCTGAGATATTATTCCACGGATATTTTCGGCAGGGCAATGATCTTCGGGGCCCTCTACGCTCTCTCTTCAGGAGTGGCGCACTCGGCACAGTACGGTTTTACGGCAATTCTTAAGGCTGTGAACGATGGTTTATATAACTTTGTCGACAATACGAGGGTCTATGGAGAGAAGGCTGCAAGAATGAAGGAGATGTTCGTCAGCAACGGATTCAGGATAGTTTACGATATGGACATTGACAGGCCTGTGGCTGACGGATTCTATTTTACAATTTCTTACCCCGGCATGAGCGGCGGTGAACTTCTGCAGGAACTTCTTGCCTGCGGTATAGCTGCCATAACACTCAACATTTGCGGCAGTGAGAGGCACGAAGGGCTCAGGGCCTGCGTCTCACAGGTGAGAAAGAAACAACTGCCGCTTCTGGAAGAGCGGTTGAAAATTTTCAGTGCAAATAATCCCGTTAAGGATTAATTATATATTTATCACGGATTTAATATACAAAAGATGGCTAAGATAAAAGGTGCAGTAGTTATAGACAAGGAGAGATGCAAGGGGTGCGAGGTGTGCGTTGTGACATGCCCGACACAGACCCTTGCCCTGGCTGTCGAGGTGAACTCCAAGGGATACCACTTCTCATATGCGGCCTTCCCGGAGACATGCATAGGCTGTGCAAACTGCGCAGTTGTATGCCCTGACGGAGTTATTACTGTTTACAAGGTTAAGGTGGGATAATAAAAGAGACAAGGATAATTTAATGGAAAAGGAACTGAGACTGATGAAGGGCAACGAAGCTATCGCCGAAGCGGCGATACGCGCCGGTGCCGACGGTTATTTCGGGTATCCCATCACTCCGCAGAGTGAGATACTTGAATATCTTATGGAAGCCAATCCTGAAACAACCACCGGAATGGTGGTCCTTCAGGCAGAGAGCGAGGTTGCCGCCATAAACATGGTGTACGGCGGCGCTGCATGCGGCAAGAAGGTGATGACCTCATCGTCATCACCGGGAATAAGCCTGAAGCAGGAGGGAATAACCTACATCGCAGGTGCCGAACTGCCATGCCTTATTGTGAACGTGGTGCGCGGCGGGCCCGGTCTCGGTACCATTCAGCCGGCTCAGAGCGACTATTTCCAGGCTACCAAGGGAGGCGGCCACGGCGATTATCACCTGCTGGTGCTTGCACCGTCATCAGTACAGGAAATGGCTGACTTCGTCGAGCTGAGCTTTGATCTCGCATTCAAATACAGGAACCCTGTTATGATTTTATCTGACGGAGCAATCGGCCAGATGATGGAGAAGGTGTGGCTCAAGCCGCAAAAGAAGAGATCAGAGGAGATCCTTCCCTGGGCAACCACAGGCAAGCCGGCCTCACGGGAAAGGAACATAATAACCTCGCTCGACCTTGATTCTGAGCGCCAGGAGAAGTTCAACCTGAAACTGATAGCCAAATACCGCGAGATGGAGGAGAAGGAGGTGCGATACGAGGAGTTCATGACCGATGATGCGGAATATCTCTTCGTGGCTTACGGCACCAGTGCAAGACTATGCCAGAAAGCACTGCAACTGGCAAGGGCTGAGGGCATCAAGGCTGGACTGCTGCGACCAATAACCCTGTTCCCATACCCGAAGAAGAGACTCAATGAACTGGCTGACAGGGTGAAGGGCATGCTGGCTGTGGAGATGAGCGCCGGACAGATGGTTGAGGACGTTATGCTCTCAGTAAACGGGAAAACGAGAGTCAGCCACTACGGGAGGATGGGAGGAATGATCCCGACACCCGAAGAGGTGGTTGAAAACCTGAAAACATTCATTAAAGGATAAGAGAGATGGCAGAAGTAACATTCAACGATATAATCAAGCCTGAGAATCTGGCTTATACCAAATCGAAGCTCATGACAAACAATGTCATGCATTACTGTCCTGGCTGCGGACACGGAACCGCTCACCAGGTGCTGGCAGAGGTACTGGAGGAGGAGGATCTGCAGAGCAGGACAGTTGGCATCACCCCGGTGGGATGCTCGGTTCTGATGTACAACTATATCGACGTCGATTTCCAGGAGGCAGCACACGGGAGAGCACCTGCTCTGGCGACAGCAGTCAAGCGTCTTATGCCTGACAAATTTGTATTCACATACCAGGGCGACGGTGACCTGGCCGCCATCGGTACCGCTGAGACAATCCATACATGCAACAGGGGTGAGAATATTCTCATGCTCTTTATCAATAACGGTATCTATGGTATGACCGGAGGACAGATGGCCCCGACAACCCTCGACGGGATGAAGTCGTCTACATCGCCTTACGGCCGCAACATAGCTACCATGGGTTCTCCAATCAAAATGGCCGACATCGTAGCACTGCTGCCCGGCACCTGCTATGTAACCAGGCAGAGCGTCAACACCGCCGGAGGGGTAAGAAAACTGAAACGTGCTCTCAAAAAAGCCGTTCAGTACCAGAACGAAAAGAGAGGAACCTGTTTCATAGAGGTGGTCTCAAACTGCCCCTCGGGATGGAAGATGACCCCCGTGGAGTCAAACAAATGGATGGAGGAGAACATGTTCCCATTCTATCCCCTGGGTGACATTAAGGTTCCGTCTGAGAAATAAACTGCCTGCATGACAGCAGCATCAGGAAACTCTGAATTTTGGTACAAGTAGATTGTTATTTAATTATCAGATCATGACAGAAGAAATCATTATAGCAGGTTTTGGCGGACAGGGTGTTCTCTCAATGGGCAAGATCATGGCCTATTCGGGCATGATGCAGGATATGGAGGTAAGCTGGATGCCATCATACGGTCCGGAGATGAGGGGAGGAACCGCCAACGTCAACGTAATACTCAGTGATGAACGGATCAGTTCACCCATCCTCAGGAGCTTTGACACTGCAATCATCCTCAACCAGCAGAGCATGGACAAGTTCGAACATTCTGTAAAGCCGGGCGGAACCCTTATCTATGACGGCAACGGCATAACCAGGCATCCTGAGAGAAAGGACATAACCGTATACCGCATCGATGCAGCGGAGGAAGCCTCGAAGCTGAAGATGCAGAAGGTATTCAACATGTTTGTCATGGGAGGCTTCATGAAGGTCAAACACATTCTGAAGACAGAATATGTTATCAAAGGGCTGAAGAAATCACTTCCTGACAGGTACCATCATCTTATCCCCATGAACGAAGAGGCTATCAAACGGGGAATGGAGATAATCAGGGAAGTCTGATGTTCAGTCTGCAGTCACCAGTCTTCAGTCTGCAGTCACCAGTCTTCAGTCTGCAG
>DZBJ01000054.1:5123-12979 GCA_022736275.1 Rikenella microfusus
GTTCAGTCTGCAGTCACCAGTCTTCAGTCTGCAGTCACCAGTCTTCAGTCTGCAGCCTTCATCATAAAATACTGATAATCAATTCTTAATTCTTAATTTTAACTGCCGACTGAGGACTGAGGACTGCCTACTCATAGAAATGCATCTCCCGTATGTACTGCCACGTTGCCGCCGGTACAAACCATGAGACATCTCTTCCCTCCTTTATTGCAGTTCGGATGAAGGTTCCGGAAATCTCCATCACCGGAGCATCAATCCCCGTTATTGACGCCATTGCAAGTATCTCCTGCAGCCTCTTGCCGCTCCTGTTTCCCGGGTACAGCCTTGGATAGACAATTATAGGGCACTGTTTTACGAGCACCTCCACGTTCTTCCACTTGTGCAGCGTGGTCAGGTTATCCTCTCCCATGATCAGGGTGAAGCTTCGCGCCGGGTGTTTCTCTCTCAGCCATGCCAGGGTGTCAATTGTATAGGAAGGCTGCGGCAGTGTGAACTCAACGTCTGACACCCTGAAACGGCTATCGTCACCGATCGCAAGCTCCGTCATGTACAGGCGGTCACGGTCCTTCAGAAGTGACTCCTTGGCTTTAAGCGGATTATGGGGACTGACCACAAACCAGATCTCTTTTAGTGATGTGTATTCGGCAATATAGTTGGCTATCGCCATATGCCCGATGTGCACCGGGTTGAATGAACCGAAAAACAATCCTGTATCCATCACCTCCTGCCAATGAATGCGGTAACCACTGAAAGTATTTCCGTGCAGGCATTCCCGAGCACGTCATTTACTATGACGCGGTCAAACCTGTCTGCCAGCAGGATCTCAGAAGCCGCTTTTCCGACTCTCATTTCTATCTTCTCCGCAGAATCCGTTCCACGCTTCACCAGTCTTGACCTCAGCTCCTCAACCGAGGGCGGCATGATAAAGATAGCCAATGCCTCCTTCCTGAAGATATTCTTCAGGTTGATGCCACCCTGCACGTCAACATCAAAGAGAGGGATCATATCTTCGCCTGCGATGCGTTCAATCTCGCTCCTGAGGGTTCCGTAATAATGATCCCTGTAAACCTCCTGCCATTCAATGAATTCCCTCTTCCTTATCCTCCTCCTGAACTCAGCTGCGGAGATGAAATAGTACTCACTCCCGTTGACCTCATTGCCTCTTGGCTTTCTGCTGGTGGCCGATACCGAGAACATGAGCGGCAGGCCAGCGCCGAGAAGGTGGTTCACAAGAGTGCTCTTTCCGGCTCCCGAGGGAGCGGATATGATAAGTACTCTCGTGCCCGCCAATCTCTTCATGAGCCTAAAGTATATTAAGCGTCAGTTCCTTTATCCGTTCCAGCTCGTCCTTCATCATCACCACCAGCTTCTGCATCGATGCATCGTTGGCCTTTGATCCTATTGTGTTGATCTCACGCCCCATCTCCTGCGAGATGAAGTTCAGCATCTTGCCGTTCTGGCCGTTGCTGCTGACAGTCTCCATGAAGTAATCGCAGTGCTTCTTCAGCCTGACCTTCTCCTCATTGATATCCATTTTCTCGAGATAGAAGATCAGCTCCTGCTCAAAGCGGTTCCTGTCAACGTTTTCCGTTCCGACGGTCTCGTTCAGCAAAGCCGTAAGCTTCTCACGCATCCTTGACAGTCGGTCGCCTTCTACCGTGCTCAGGTTCTCAAGGTAACCGACGATGGCGGTGACAGACTTTGAGAGGTCAGCTTCCATTGCCCTGCCCTCCTCAATACGGTACAGATCGGTCATAGAAAGGGCATCGTCAATAAGTTTTGAAACCCTCTTCCATTCCTCGTCCGTCAGCTCCGCCCGCTCTGTCCTGAGTGTTTCGGGAAGACGCATGACTATACCCAGCAGTTCGCCGTCACTGCTGATACCCAGCTCGTTGCTTATCTCCCTGAGCTGGTTGTAGTAGTTCTTCACGTTGTTCCTGTTGATCACCGGTGCCGGCTCATCATTCATGGCGTCAAAGCTGATCATCAGGTCCATCTTGCCTCTTTCCAGTCTCCTGATGACCATATTCCTAATCTCCAGTTCCTTCTCCTTGTAGATCCATGGCAGCTTCGTGTTTATATCTGCCTGTTTGCTGTTGAGCGATTTGATCTCAACAGTGATCTTACGTTGCGGTGTCTCCAGCATGGCTTTGCCGTAGCCGGTCATCGATCTTATCATCGTGTTTCGGTTGTTACACGGGTAAAGATAGGTTTTTTCTTTCAGCCGAGAAGGTCGAGTTCAACGGTGAAGTGCCTCATGATCGGTGCTTCCCATCTGATGGCGAGGCCTCTTGTGATATGCTGGCGTCGCTCCCAGACATTGGTTACTGCCGCCGCCACGTAATCGATATGGTTGTCGGTATAAACCCTCCGCGGTACGGCCAGGCGGACCATCTCCAGTTCCGGGTGCCTGTTCAGCCGTGTGACAGGATCGCGGTCTGCCATCAGTGTACCGATCTCTGCGCTCCGTATACCTCCTTCAAGGTAGATCTCTACCGCCAGTCGCTGTGCAGGGAACTCTTCCGCCGGTACCAGGGGAAGGAACCTGCCTGCGTCGATAAAGATGGCGTGTCCGCCGAACGGAACCTGCACCGGGACGCCCGCGGCGCTGATCTTTTCACCCAGTCGTGCCACCTGGCGTGTGCGCGACTCAAGGTAGTCAAATTCGGTACCCTCGTAAAGGCCCTGTGCCAGCGCGTTCATGTCGCGACCTGACATGCCGCCGTAGGTTATGAAGCCCTCGAACATAATATTATATGTCGAAGCCTTGCGGAAGAGATCCCTGTCTCTGAACCCGATGAAGCCGCCAATATTGACGATGGCGTCCTTCTTTGAGCTCATTGTCATGCCGTCAGCATAGGAGAACATCTCGCGGGCGATCTCCCTGACGCTCTTTTCACCATAACCCTCTTCACGCGTTTTTATGAAGAAAGCGTTCTCTGCAAAGCGCGCAGAGTCAATGATAACCGGCACGCCGTACCTGTCAGCCAGTTCTCTCACTGCCCGCAGGTTGGCCATACTTACCGGCTGTCCGCCGGCTGTGTTGTTGGTCACGGTCATGACTATGCATCCCAGTTTCTCAACGGGTGTCTCTTTCAGTACCTGCTCAAGCTTCCCGGGATCGACATTGCCCTTGAAAGGATCAACGGCGGTGATGTCCCTTGCTATATCCACAGTGCAGTCGACAGCCCTGGCCTTACGGAATTCTATGTGCCCCTTGGTGGTGTCAAAGTGGGCGTTGCCCGGTATGATGTCGCCCTCCTTGACCAGAACCGAGAAGAGGACGTTCTCTGCAGCCCTGCCCTGGTGCGTTGGCAGAAAATATTCAAAGCCGGTTATATCTTTAATTGCCTCTTTGAGCCTGTAGTATGACGAGGCCCCGGCATAGCTCTCGTCGCCGGTCATGATGGCGCCCCATTGCTTGTCGCTCATTGCACCGGTGCCCGAATCGGTTAGGAGGTCTATAAAAACCTGCTCTGACCGGAGGTTAAAGAGGTTCCAGGAGGCTTTCCTGATCCAGTCATGACGCTCTGCTAGCGTGCTCTGACGGACAGATTCAACCATCTTGATCTTGAATGGTTCACAGTATGGAAGGGTCATGGGAATTAAGAATTATGAGTGAAGAATTAAGAATTAAGAAAAAAGAATTGGAATAATTAACAAAGAGAAGGAGAGGAGGGGTGGAAAAGCACTAAGACATGCAACCCCGTGGCTCAGAACGCGTCCCTGTTCTTGATGTTGCGGAAGATCCGCTTCCGGTTTATTTCCGACAGAAAAAGGAAAATCATCGAAATGGGTTATTTTTACAAAGATAACTTTTTTATGTTTGGGGTACAATCCGCGATTGTTTAAACATGGTGAAATGAGATCAGGAACCGTAAAGATTCTTTTAATTTTTTATTGTCTCTCCGGAGGGATAATTCTCTCCGGTCAAGTCATTGATGTACCGTTGACCATCCTGGCGACCGAGCCGGTGGTGACTCCCGATACGCTTGAGACTGCAGCGCTCATTCTGAAACCCGTTAAGGGCTCCCCGGTGCCGGCCATCAACGGACCGCGGGATGTAAAACTTGACAGGGAAGCCTCGCTCAGATACCTGGAGAAGATAAGCTCCTCAACCCAGATGTGGCGGAAGAGCAATGACCCGCTCCGTGAAGCTATCAGGAACCTCATGTGGTTTACCTCAAGACCGCCGGCCGACTCTGTGATAAGCTATCTCTCGGGTTATGGATTCGAGAAAATCAGGGTGCCGGCCGGCAAGTTCTACATATTCGATTCCATCCGGATCATTCTTCCGGTCATGCCGCCCGACTCTGCGGCCACCGACACTATCACGTGGCATCAGAGGGCCGGGGAGATGTTTATCGAAGCCGGCAATAAGCTTGAGAAAATCAAACTGTCGGATGATTCAAAACCGGCAGTGAAGAATGATACCCTGAGGTTAAATGATTCAGTTTACATTCTTATGAGGGATTTTATCCCTGCTCAGCTACCGCAGCACACCAATGACACGATAGTGCTAGTGATTACCGATACACTGCCAGAGGCATCATTGTACAGCAGTGATTCTCCGTTCAGATATCTCAGAAATCCTTATGTGACCGACTCGCTTGAGGCAGCTGTCGGTTCACTTATAGGTTACCTTGAAGCCCGCGACAGCATGCTTTTAAGGATCACCGGAGAGACAGGCCGGGGCACCGATATGTGGCTCAACACCAGGTCCGACAATCTTGTCAGGTTCTGGCTGCCTGACGATGAGGGTGATTCGGTGACTGTCTGGCTCGGCAACCCGATGAGAAACACCATCTCACTGAGAGCCGAGGCCGGAGTGATGTTTAAAAAGCAGCTATGGCACGACAGGTATGAAGACACCCGGGTGAATGTCACCACATCAATGGAGGAGGATCTCCGGCGGGTTGCCCTGAACAAGATCAAACCTGATTACTGGAAGTTTAAGACTGATATTTCCTACCTTCTTTCCCAGGGGGCGGTCTCAAACTGGGCCAAGGGGGGAGAGAACAACATCTCGTCGGTCCTTGACATTACCTCCGTCATGAATTACAGCAACAAGGTCACAAAAGTCAATTCCTCAACCTGGGGAAGGTTTGCCCTCGGTTTTCAGGCCTCCGGAGGCCAGGATTACATAAGGAAGAACCTGGATATCCTGGAGATAAACTCAAAGGTCAACCACAAGGCTTTCGGAAAGTTTGACCTCTCCGGCATCTTCCAGTTCAAGACGCAGTTCCTACCGGGGTACAACTACCCGAATGATTCGGTCAAGGTATCTAAATTCTTCAACCCGGGCATCTTTTTATTTGGCTACGGTCTTGAATACAAGCCTGACAAGAACACCTCAATCAGCTTTTCCCCTCTCTCATACAAGGGTACCTTTGTACCTGATACTGCCAATATCAATCAGACCAAGTACGGTATTGCGGCTGACAAAAGGTCAAAAAATGAGCTTGGAGCCTACCTTACCATCAACAGCAAGCTTGTGCTGTTTGATAAGGTGAATATGGTCAACAGGTTACAGCTCTTCAGTAATTTCCTTTCAAATCCTCAGAATATCGATGTGGAGTGGGAGATGATTGCCACCAGCAGCCTCAACTGGTTCACTGACCTGAGGCTGAACCTGTATCTCATTTATGACGATGACACCATGCTGCCCGTTTTTATGGACGGTGAACCGGTCTTCGGTTCTGACGGTAAACAGAAGAAGGCGCCCATGGTGCAGTTCAAGGAGCTGCTGGGGATCTCATTCATCTTTAAATTTTAAAGGATCAGAAGGTCAATAATAACAGCCAGACCGAAGATTACGCCTGCCAGGCCATTTGTTGTTCCGAAGGCCATGTTAACTCTGCTCAGGTCATCAGGCTTCACTATCATGTGCTGGTATACAAGCATACCGGTAAACACCAGTGCCCCCGCCCAGTAAATGACACCTGACTGCCCGACCAGCCCCGCCGCTGTCACCAGCAGGAATGAAACCGAATGGAGTGCCACCGACATGTCAAGAGCCTCTCTCCTGGACATCATGGCGGGGATGGAATAGAGCCCGGCATCACGGTCAAACTGATCGTCCTGCAGTGCATAAATAATGTCAAATCCGCTGACCCATGTCAGGACGATCAACGAATAGATAAGCGGAAGGAGTGCAAATGTTCCGGTGACGGCAATATAGGCCCCTATGGGCGCAAGACTGAGGCCGAGACCCAGTACCAGGTGACACAGGGGCGTAAATCTTTTGGTGTAACTGTAACCGAGTATGATGATCAGCGCCAGAGGCGAAAGGATGAGGGTCAGTCTGTTCAGGAAGGCTGTCGCAGCCATAAAGAGCAGTGAGCTGGCAATGACAAATACCAGGGCATTGCGCCGCGTGATCTTTCCTGAAGGGATCTCCCTCCCTGCAGTCCTCGGATTTATGCTGTCAAAACTCACATCGGCATACCTGTTGAACGCCATGGCTGCGCTGCGGGCAAGGACCATACATGCAAGCACAAGCAAGAATGTTCTTAAACTGAAACCGAAACCGGGCTGAGTTGCCCCTATGAAATATCCCACGAGGGCAAAAGGCATGGCAAAGACAGTGTGACTGAACTTGACAAGAGAAAGGTAATTATTTGCTCTGCCGAACAGCTTTTTCATCTCAGTGCTGCCCCGAGCTCCCGCTCAAAGGCTTTGATCAGAGAGTCCATTACCTTTTCAATGTTCTTCTCAGTGAGGGTCTGCCTGTCATCTCTGAGAATGAAGCTGACGGCGTATGACTTTTTGTCGTTGCCCATAGCCTCACTCTGATATAAGTCAAAGAGGTCAACGTCCTTCAGTATATGCCTTTCGGTCTTAAAGGCTATATCACGTATCTGGCTGAAGGTTACTGATTTATCGAGCAGGAGTGCGAGATCGCGGCGGACCCACGGGTACCTTGGCAACTCGCTGAACCTGATCTTCCTGCCTTTGATGATACTGATGATGTTATCACGACGGATCTCACAGTAATATACCTCCTGTTTGATGTCGAACATGGCAAGGAACTTTTTGGAGACCCGGCCGAATGACGCCAGATCTGAACCGCCGGCATTGTATTTCATCCCTTCAGCAAACCATCCTCCGGTCTCCGGGGTGGAGGCAATCTCTCTTCCCGTAATGCCGAAGCGGGATAGGACGAGCTCAGCATACCCCTTTATGTGGAAGATACCTGCGGGGGTTTCGGCGCCATTCCATCTCTTGTCGTTAAAATTGCCTGTGACAGCCAGTGAAAGGAGAGGCCTCCCGGTGTAATTGTCAGTGATCTCCATTGTACCCCTGCCCGGTTTCCTGCTGTATGTATATCCGAACTCAAATAATCTCAGGTCGCTGTTCTGCCTGTTGATGTTCCTTGAAATGGTGCTCAGCATCCCCGGGAGCAATGACATCCGCATGACGTTGAGGTCGCTGCTCAGCGGGTTGGCCAGCCTCACCATTGATGCGGAGTCAAAGTCTCCGGTGGCCTCGAACCAGGCTGCCGGTGTCAGGGAGTTGCACATTATCTCCGAGAATCCGTTTCCGGTAAGGAGTTCTGCCATGTTGGCCTCCACCTTCTCACGGTCCGGCTTGTCAGGGTGCGACAACATTGAATGCATCTCGCTGCTTATGCCTATGTTATCGTAGCCATAGATCCTGAGCACCTCTTCCGTGACGTCTGCTTCACGGGTCACATCAACCCTGTACGGCGGTATCGCCAGCGTCAGAATGTCAGGAGTCTCGTCCGTGATCTGTATGTCGAGGCTGTAAAGGATGGTCTTTACTGTTTCAACCGGAATATTCTTTCCAATAAGCCGTGCCATGCGGTCAAGTGAATACCTCACCACTGCTTTGTT
>DZBJ01000088.1 GCA_022736275.1 Rikenella microfusus
ATGCCTGGAACTTTCACTTGCCGTCATTGTGGTAAGACCTTACCATGTAATCCCCGATTAAAGAAATCTCAAAAGTATTGCTCTGCCGGATCCTGCCAGCAAGCTCGTAAGAATGTTTGGGGCAGAAAGGAGTACCGTACCAACAAAACCCACCACAAGAAACGCCTTGAGAGCCAGAAGGCATGTTATGCAAAGCGACCAGGTCATGCCTATCAGTCTACATACCGGTCAAATCATCCCGAGTATGATCAGCGTAACCGGGAACAGCAAAGGATGCGTAATAAGCGCCGGCCGAAAGATGGGGGTTCAATGATTGTAAATACAGACGCGTTATCTCTACAGGCCAGTATTGACGGGTCCTACGCGTTAATGTCTATTACAAAGGGAGGAAAGATTGTAAATACAGACGCGTTCGTGGTTCAACTGCATGCTATGACTGGGTCACAGGCGTTTTTGCTTTCAAATCCGGGCTGATTGTAAATACAGACTCGATTGCACAGGCAAATCTGGCCCTCTATTTTTACCGGCATCAAAAACACCAGCCTATGCTTCCCAGAATAGAAGTCATACCGACCCTGGCCCTGGATCTTTCCTTATCCGATTTGCGGATTATGAATGTAACCCGTATTGAACAGATTAAGCAGTCGATGCGCCATCAGGGGCAGTTACAGCCTATCATTGTACGCGTGTATGAGGGCGGATATCAGGTCATTGATGGATTTAAAAGGGTTTATATTGCCATGGATCTTATGATCGTGGATATGGAGTGCTATCTGGTGGATGTTGATGAACAGGCGGCCAAGGTCTTGTTATTGAGTTACAATCGCACAAACCAGTCAATGGAGACGTGGGAGGAGGCGATGGTTCTAAAGTCCATGCTGGAGGGAGGTGCCCTGGAGCAGCGTCACCTGGCCAGGTTGGTTGACCGGAGTCCCTCGTGGGTTAGCCGGCGCTTGTCTTTGATCGGCAGGCTGGATGAAGCGGTAGCCACAGAGATCCGCATGGGCACGATCACCAGCAGCCATGCTCGCGCTTTGATGCGGTTGCCGCGCGGCAATCAGGCAGAACTTGTGGGTGTGATCAGTCATTTTCATTTATCGACCCGCCTGAGTGAGCGTCTGGTTGATGCCTGGCTGGAGGCTGAAGATGAAGATGAGCAGCGCGTGATCCTGTCCCACCCTGAGCATTTTTTGTGGAATCAGCCTGACTTGCCGGATCAGTCTTATGATGACCGGCTGAGTGCTTATGGCAATGAGTTGATGCAGTATGTGATGAATATATGGCCGCGACTTGATCTAGTCAGGATGACCCTTGAGGACCGCCGTTTTGGAGACCTTGACCATCGTGAGCAGGAGATCATCTATCCTTTTCTAACAGAGCTAAATGGTCTGTCAGAGAAAATCATATGTCTAACCAGTGAATTAGAAATCGAAAAACCGCAATAGGATGAAAGACAATCAAACAGAGAACAAGGTAGTCACACTTCACAGTCTGGGCTGGTCGAGCCGCAGGATCTCCCGTGAGCTTCATATCTCCCGTGAGCGTGTCAGCCGGATAGTGGCCTCAAACTCGGATAAACGTGATACCACCCAGGAAGGTCAGATTAAGCAGAAAACCGATCGGGTAAGCAAACTGGATCCGCATAAAAGTTACATTGGTGATCTGCTGGAGAAATACCCTAATATCACGGGACAGCGGGTTTTTGAGCATCTTCAGGGGAATGGTTTTGATGGCGGGATCACGATTGTTCGTGACTATGTGAAATCGATCCGTGAGGTGGGCTCAAAAACACCGGTTCGGATGGTAGAAACGCTACCAGGCCAGCGAGCGGCCCATGACTGGAGTGATTATAATATCCAGTTTACCTCAAAGGAGCCGGGAGAGGTTACCAAGGTCACTTTCTTCAGTTACATCCTGGGGTACTCCCGGAGGCAATACGTCTCGGTGGTGGAGGACAAGAAGCAGGAGACGCTGCTGCGTGAGTTGATCGCCGCCTTTATCTACATGGATGGTATACCACGTGAGATCAAGAGTGACAACCAGAAGGCCTGTGTGGATCGCTGGGAACCGGGTAATCCGGTTTATAATCGCAAGTATCTTGAGTTCGCAACCTGGTATCGTTTCTCTCCACAGACTATAACCCCGGGTAATCCGGTCGAAAACCTGAGAGTAGAGCGACCGTTCTATTACCTGGAGAGGAGTTTTTTAAACGCGCGGAAGTTCAAAGACACAGAGGATCTGAAGTGTCAGCTGCAACGATGGTTAACTGAGGTAAATGATGTCCGCATCCATGGTACCACGAAACAAAGGCCCATAGATCTGTACACAGAGGAGCACCCTTATCTGCAGGCCTTGCCGAAGAACCATTATGACACCTCCCATGTGGCCCTCCTGGTGGTCAACCAGGAGTCCTGTGTACAGTGGAAAGGATATCTGTATGTCGTTCCCCAGAAGTACATTTATGAGCTCTGCCCGGTACGTATCACCGAGAAAGAGGTGATCGTATACTCTTCCGATGGTAAGCAGCTGGCCGTGCATCCTCTGGCAAAGAGTGGACAGAAGGGCCGGTATGTGGGGGTACACCAGAAAAGGGGAAAGAAGCCCGTTCTTCCTATCTCGGATGTGATATCCCGCCTTGAAAGCTTTGCCCCTGAAATGGCAAGGTATATCGAACAGCTAAAGCGTCATAAGCCTCACGGCTGGGGATACCACCTGCGCAGGCTGTTGGCCCTGAAGATAAACTACCATACAGAAGATATTATGCTGGCCATTAACAGGGCGCAGGATTACAATGTCTATGATGCGGGGGATATCGAAGGGTTCTTGAAGAACAACTCCGAGTCTCGTTACAGTACCCGATTATCCATTAAACCCAGAAATAACGATTACTACAATGAGTACTAAGAGAATAAATCCGACACAGCGGCAGAATGAGCAGTTCACCGATAACTGCCGCTATTTGAAGCTTCAGCATTTAGGTGGGCAGTACCAGCAGATGATCGATAAGGCCCATGAACAAACAATGGGATACTTTGATTTTATCAATGAGGTAGTCCGCGCAGAGGCTGCAGCCACAAAGCAGCGGCGAGTAAAGAACCTGATCAAGAACAG
>DZBJ01000055.1 GCA_022736275.1 Rikenella microfusus
ACCTGATCCAGCCCGACCGCAACCCGGGCCTCTTCTGCAATCCGCAGATGAGCGAAATGAATCGGATTAAAGGTGCCGCCTAAGAGACCACGTTTCATGACGATCCCTACAAAAACTCGGAGAGTTTCTCCCGTTCATCCACCAGATAGAACTCAAGTGTTTGGCGCAGCGCATCGTCGATGGTGGTGGACGGCTCCCATCCCAGGCATTCCTTGGCCCGCTTGACCGACGGTACGCGAGTCAGCATATCCTGATACCCTTTGCCGTAGAAGCTGTCCGAGGAGGTTTCTATAATCTTGCATTTGTCAGCCTTTTCCTTGTAGAGCGGGAAGGTGGCTACCATGTCACGCAGCTTTTCGGCCAGCTCCTTGACCGACAGGTCGTTCCTGGGATTGCCGATATTGAAGATCTTGCCATCAGCACAACCGTCCTTATTCTCGATGATCTTCATCAGCGCATCGATACCATCTTCGATATAGGTGAAGGAACGGCGTTGATTACCGCCATCCACCAGCAGGATCGGCTCTTCAGCCAGAATATTGTAGAGGAACTGGGTCAGTACCCGTGAGCTGCCTTCCTTGGCGGTATGAATACTGTCCAGTTTGGGGCCGATCCAGTTAAAGGGGCGGAATAGGGTAAATTTGAAATTTTCGTGGTTGCCGTAAGCGTAGATCACCCGGTCCAGCATCTGCTTGGCGCAGGAGTAAATCCAGCGTTCCTTGGCGATCGGTCCCAGTACGAGGGGTGAGTTTTCTTCATCAAACTCTGAATCGGGGCTCATGCCGTAGACCTCGGAGGTGGAGGGGAAGACGACCCGCTTCTTGTATTTGACGCACTGGCGAATGATCTTGAGATTTTCTTCAAAATCAAGTTCAAAGACCCGCAGTGGATCCTTGACGTAGGTGACCGGCGTGGCTATCGCGACCAGCGGCAGGACCACATCGCACTTCTTGATGTTGTACTCGATCCACTCCTTGTTGATGGTGATGTCACCTTCAAGAAAGTGAAACCGCTCATGCCCCAGCGAACGATCAAGTTTGTCGCAGGCCATATCAAGGCCATAAACTTCCCAGTCAGTAGTGGTCAGAATGCGGTGGGTAAGTGCGTTGCCGATAAAGCCGTTGACGCCAAGTATCAGTACTTTCATCAGTTTCTCCTCTAATATGCAGGCAGGTTACTTCGTCATTCCAAGACGGAGCTGCCAATTGCGTGGATTTCTGTGTTGGTGCATAACTGCAAGAATAACAAGCTCTTCCTCAGCCGTCCGATAGATAAGAGCATAGGGGAATCTGCGAATCAGACACCTTCTGATTCCGGGAACAATTTCCTGACAACTCTCAGAGAACACGGTCACTCTTCGGACTGCAAGCCGTATTTCTTCTACCAGTCGCCCACCAAGCCCCTTTGCCTGAACTTCATACCAGTCGTAGGCATCATCAAGTTCTGATTGTGCCGAAATGAGAAATCTAACCTTCATTTCTGATACTTTGCAAATACCTCGTCGGCAGGCACTGAAGTTATCTTTCCTTGCTGATAAGCGTTCCAACGGGACTGGGCCTCGGCAACCCAAAGTCGTTCAATCTCAAGATCAGGAACATCAAGCGACTCCAGCAGGTAGTCAACCAGTAATAAGCGGTCGCTATCGGGCATTGCAGCCAGTTGTTGCACAATCGGATCGGTGCGTTGAATCATGAAGCTCCTCCCGCACTGCCAAGTTTCATACCCAATTCCAAACAACTTGTCTCCGGCTCATAATTCGTCAGTTCCAGCAGCCCATTACCGGTGCCAATTCGTAGCGGATTCAGGGAGACTACCTGCCCTGGTTCAGCACTACCTTCTACCGGCCAGGCCGACCAGATGACAATTTTTTTGCCGCTCAACTCGGTGAAGGCGCCCGGATAGGGTTGGGTCACCCCGCGGATCAGGTTGTAAATCTGTACTGCACTTTTAGTCCAGTCGATACGTCCATCTTCCGGCTTACGGCCACCAAAGTAGCTGCCAGCTGCAAGATCCATCGGAATACGGTCTGCTGTTCCGGCGGTCAGCCTCGGCCAGGTACGAGCAATCACCAACACAGCTGCTGCGTTGACCTTGGTAAATACATCATGGGCGGTATCGGTGAACTCAATCATTACCTTTTCCTGATCCACAATATCACCGGCATCCGGCTTGGCAACCATGTAATGCAAGGTTGCACCGGTCTCGGTCTCACCGTTGATCACGGCCCAATTGACCGGTACCCGGCCACGGTATTTAGGCAGCCAGGAACCATGCAGATTTAACGCTCCTCTGGTTGGTATCTCCAGCAGCTCCGGCTTGATCATGTTGCGATAATAAAATGACAACAGAAAATCCGGCGCGATCTGCCGTACCTTCTCGATGTTTTCCGGCTCATTGATGGAGCTGGTCAGGTAGGGAATCTTGTTTGCCTCTGCCAGTTCACGTACTGAACTGAACCAGATCTGCTCAGTGGCTGAATCTTCATGGGTGAAGATCAGACTGATATCTGCTTCCTGGCGTAGCAGTTCTTCAATACAGCGGTAGCCAACATTATGGTAGGCACAGACAACAAGTTTCATTGTTCGTTGAACCCGTAGGTCTTTCTGACCACAAAACGCGGCCGTTTGCGGACCTCCTGGTAAATTCTGCCCACGTATTCACCCACAATACCGATCCCGAAGATGATGATCCCGATAAAGAAAAACAGAATGGCAAACAGGGTGAATACCCCCTCCACTTCGGCCCCGATCATAAATCGGCGGATGAACAGAAACAGGGCAAATCCGACCGACAGGAATGAGGTTACAATCCCCAACAGGGCAAACAGTTGCAACGGCACCAGAGAAAATCCGGTCATCAGGTCAAAGTTCAACCGGATCAGGCGGTAGAATGAGTATTTGCTCTCTCCCAGTATCCGCTCTTCATGGCCCACCATGATCTCGGTGGAATTGGAGGAAAAGGTCTGGGCAAGAGCGGGGATAAAGGTGGTGGATTCTCCACATTGGTTTATATTGTTAACTATATTTCGGTGATAGGCTCGCAGCATGCAGCCGTAATCACTCATCTGCATACCGGTCATCTTGTTGGTAGTGATATTGACGATCCGTGATGCAACCCTTCTGAAAAGCGGGTCTTGCCTTTTTTCACGGATAGTTCCAACGACATCATGCCCACGTTCGATCTCGGATATCATCCTCGGGATCTCTTCGGGCGGGTTTTGCAGATCAGCATCCAAAGTGATAACAATCTCACCGCTTGATCGCTCGAAAGCGGCTAAAATAGCCATATGTTGACCAAAATTACCGTTAAACTCAACTACTTTTACTCCTGGATAACGCAGCACATACTCCCGCAGCATTTCCAGCGAACGATCCCGCGATCCATCATTGGTGAAGATTATCTCAAACGGTTTCCCCAACCCCTGCGCCACCGGATAGAGACGATCAATGAGTGGTTGCAGCGACTTTTCTTCGTTATAGACCGGCACCACAATACTTACGTATGGCGTTGTCATGTCGTTGGATTCTCCTTTGCCAGATGCATCAGCAGATCTTTTCCCCACAAACCAGCCTGCCAGCATCTGATGCCTGGTATGGCAGCCAGTGCGCTTTCTGTTACCGGACTCTGCTCTGCAATCCTTTCCAGCAACCAGTTGGGGGCAATCAATCCTGTAGTCAGTTCAAGCTGCCTGCTGTATCCTTCTCTCCACTGTTTAAGCGCAGCTATTCTTGCCTTGATACCAGGGTTAGGCTCACCTTTACCCCGTGGAAAGCTGGGTAACTCTTCCTGTGGCAGTTCTAACCCTCGTTGGACTGCTGCCAATAATTCTAGTCCGTATCGATCCAGTAAACGCGGGGTAATTCCAACTATGCCGTTCATATCGCGAACTGTTTGGATCTGCTTTTCAGCAATACCCAGAAGGGCTTCTGCAGCAATAACCTTGAATGCCGGCCTGTCCAATTTTCGGGCCTGCCCGTCTCTGAATTTCAGTAGTTCTTCCAGTATCCCCAGATTACGTCGTTGCAGCTTGCCTGCACCCTTGCAGTGCAAGAAAAGAGGGCTATCGCCTTTATCTGTGGCCCGATTACAGGCAACCAACGCACATTCTTCTGCCACCCACTCATTCCGTCCAAGAGCGGTTACCTTTGCTCTCAGGAGGTCTGCCAGTTCTAACAGGTTTGTGGTGTCTCCTGCAGCATAATCTGCCATCTCCGGCGTCAGAGGCCGTCTGCTCCAATCTGCTTTCTGAAATCGCTTGTCAAGCTCTATCCCAAAGTGGCTCCGCAGCAATGCTGCAAGACCAAATTCTGTTATGCCAACAAATTGAGCTGCTATCATCGTGTCAAACATCCGTGCGACCGTGATACCAAAATCACGATGTAGTGACCGGATATCATAGTCGCCACCATGAAACACGGTCAAGACTTCCGGTCTTGACAGCAGTCGCCCTAATGGCTCCAGATCCATGACAACCAAGGGGTCAATCAGCCATGTTGCTGTGCGGTTTGACAGCTGCAGCAGGCAGACTTTTTCCTGGTAATGGTGCAAGGAATCTGCTTCAAGATCCAGGGCAAGCTCTGTTTCTTGTTGAAGACTTTCGCAGATCTGCAGTAATTGTTCTTTTGTTTCAATCAGGGAGTATTGTGCCACCTGTTTTAAAACTCCCGTAGTATCTTGTAGGTAGTACTGCGTTGCGCCGCTTTAAAACCTGCATGTTTGATTAATTCTATCATCTCTTGCTGTGTCATTCGGAAGCAGCAGCCTGCTGCCGCCACTACATTTTCTTCAAGCATAGTCCCTCCCAGATCATTGGCACCAAAGCAAAGAGCAACCTGAGCCAATTTAGCTCCTTGTGTTACCCAGCTCGCCTGTATGTTAGGGACGTTATCCAGGATGATTCTCGACAGCGCCAGCACCTTAAGATATTCGACACCAGAGGCAGTTTGCCCCCCCAATTCCGTATTTCCAGGCTGATACGTCCATGGAATGAACGCTGTGAATGACCCGCCTTGAGCCTGTAGCTCTCTGATTCTGAAAAGATGTTCAATAACCTGCTCTGGAGTTTCTTGACTGCCGAACATCATTGTTGCGGTGGTTGGCAATCCTTGCGCAGCTGCCTCAAGCATTACATCGCCCCACTGCTGCCATCCGATTTTTCTCGGTGAGATGGCTTTTCTGACCTCATCAACAAGAATCTCGGCACCTCCGCCAGGAATTGAGTCAAGCCCGGCTCGCTTTAGCTGCGCTATGACGGCCTTGATGCTTAGTCCCTCGCGATCTGCCAAATGGCAAATCTCTGCCGGAGACAGAGAGTGGTTCTGCAGGTCTGGAAAACGTTGCTTGATCAGCCGGAAAAGTTCTTCGAAATAGCTGATTCCTATTTCTGGATGTAACCCTCCCTGCATCAGCAGTTGCGTTCCATCACGTTCCACCAGTTCGGCTATTTTTTCCAATATCTGTTCATGATCAAGCAGATAGGCGTCAGCAGCCCCATGCTCGCGAAAAAATGCGCAAAAACTACAGCGCGATTCACAGACATTGGTATAGTTCACATTTCTGTCAACAACAAAGGTGACGGTTTTTCCGGGGTGTCTCTCCTGCCTGATAGTATCAGCCCAGCGGCCAAGTTCAAGCAGTTCTCCATGAAGCAGTAGTTCAATCGCCTCATTACGATCAGGCGTCATTCGCACTTTCGTCACGTTCCAATCTCGCCTGCCAGCATTTCCCTGATAGCTACAGGCAGTCTCTTTGCCTTTAGTAACGGCGTCACACAGGCAAGCGTCACCTGTGCTTCCGCCAGAATCATGTTGTCGTAATCGCGCAGCACCTGTTGACGTAATACAAAAGAAGAACCACTGACACGCTCAGGTGTCGTTATTACTCGCAGCAGATCATCGTGTCTGGCTGGAGCCCTGAAATCAATCTCCATCCGTACCACCGGGAAGACCGATCCATTTGCTGCCAGTTCTGGAACGGAGTATCCCTTTTGTCGTAAAAATTCAGTCCTGGCCCGTTCCATAAAGTTCAGATAATTGGAATGGTACACAACCCCGGCTGCATCAGTATCTTCATAATAAACCCTGATTACCATATCAGCTTCCATGAGTCGCACTCTACTGTAGTTGAAGTTTCACTGCAACCGCAGATACCTTTATATCCGTATCAACAGCAGCAAAAAGCAGGAATCTATTTATAAAGCCATAGCAGCCCCGTAAAACCAGTTAGGGCCTAATCACAGCACTCATCATGCGTCGGCAACAAAAAATGATTTTACAGACCTTCTGGCAGCTGCACCCCTCCACCCCTTATTTTAAGCGGCTTTACGAGCAATCAACAAGCATCTTTGCCCTTTTTTACGAGGTAAGGAGTATCGTACTATTTCTTCAAGACCAAATCCTGCCGATTCCAAAAGATTCATGTGATCTTTCTGTGTAGACTCTTGATCGTCACCCCGCATGGCAATCAGTTTTCCTCGATCTTGTATCAACGGTGAACCTAGCGAAATAAAAAGTGCAAGGCTGCTGAATGCTCGCGATGTGACGACATCATAGTAACCAGGTTTTTCTTGTGCTAAATTCTCAACCCGTCCATGCAGTGCTTCAAAAGACTCCAGCTTCAGCAGTCTGCATATATGCCGCTGAAAGCTTGTTTTTTTTGCAACTGCATCTATAGATGTGACGGCCAGATCAGGCCTTGCTATCGCCAACGGTAATGCAGGAAACCCGGCTCCCGATCCGATATCCAATAACCGCAATCCAGATTCAAGCGCCGGAACCAGCCGTAAGGAATCCACAAAATGCTTTATCGTAATATCATCATCACTACGCAGAGCGGTCAGATTTATCTGTTTGTTCCAGCGCTGCAATTCAGCTGACAGCAGATCAAAGGCATCAAGCTGCGCATCGGTTAACACCACACCAAACGCATCTACTGAATTCCTAAGCAGATCCCGGTCCAAGCGCCTGCCCCCCCCTGCTCTTCAGCATAACTGATAAAATTGCAATGGCAGCAGGCGTAACGCCCTGTATCCGGGCAGCCTGACCCAATGTATCCGGCCTGAAACGTTCCAGCTTTTCTCTCACTTCTGTAGTCAAACCAGAAACCGCAGCATACTCCATATCAGCTGGGATCAACGCCTCTTCCTGTCTGCGCATCCGCTCAATCTGTTCCAGCTGGCGATCAATATATCCTTGATATTTGATTTGTATCTCAGCCTGCTCTTTTACTACCTTGGGAAGCTCTTCAGCATAGCGATCAATCTCTTGGATCTGCTCATAGCCGATTTCAGGACGTCTGAGTAGTTGTTCAAGGGTCGCTCCCTTCTGAAGATCCTGACAGCTATTACGAGTACACCACTCTTTTTCCTGTTCTGTCAGTGTGATTCTTGTGGTTCTTAACCGCCCCAACTCAGCCTCTATCTGTTCTTTTTTGTGGCAGAAGGCGTCAAACGTAGCATTGTCCACCAAACCAATTCGATGTCCGAGCTCCCTCAAGCGCATATCTGCGTTATCTTCTCGCAACAATAACCGATATTCCGCCCGCGATGTAAACATACGGTAAGGCTCTTTGGTGCCCAGTGTAACCAGATCATCAACCATTACCCCGATGTAGGATTCATGGCGTCCAAGCATAATCATCTCTTTGCCCTTAACCTTCAGGGCAGCGTTTATACCGGCCAGTATACCTTGACCGGCAGCCTCTTCATAACCGGAAGTTCCGTTAATCTGACCTGCATGAAACAGATTATGTATCAGTTTTGTTTCAAGGGTTGCATGGAGTTGAATCGGATTCACATAATCATACTCAATACCATAGGCGGGGCGCATGATTTCAACCCGCTCTAACCCCTCCATTGATCGATAGAAGGCTATCTGAACATCAATAGGAAGCGATGTTGACATACCACTTGGGTAGTATTCTACCGTATCAAGCCCTTCCGGCTCGATAAAAGTCTGATGTCGTTCCTTGTCAGGAAACCGCACAACCTTATCTTCAATAGACGGGCAGTAACGTGGGCCAATACCCTCTATCACTCCGGCATAGAGTGGCGACCTGTCAAGCCCGGATCTGATTATATCGTGGGTTCGCTGGTTGGTGTAGGCGATGTAACAGGGCACCTGCGGCATGGAAATACGCTCGGTACTGAATGAAAACGGTACCGCCGGGTTATCGCTGTATTGCGCCTCAAGGCGATCAAAATCAATCGTTCTTCCATCAAGTCGAGCCGGCGTGCCAGTTTTAAGTCGTCCGACATCAAATCCAAGTTCCTTCAACTGATCTGAAAGTCCCATGGACGGAAGATCCCCCGCCCTGCCTCCTGAGTAATTGATCAGGCCGATATGAATCAGTCCGCGCATAAAGGTTCCGGTAGTCAGTACAACGGTTTTACCAAGAAAACGTATGCCGCTTCTTGTATCCACCCCTCGCAGCGTGCCGTGCTCAAGATAGAGTGCAGTAACTTCTCCCTGTTTAACGTGCAGACTGTCCTGATGTTCAAGGACTCTCTTCATTCTCAGGCGATAGAGCTGCTTATCTGCCTGAGCTCTGCCAGCTCTCACCGCCGGACCTTTCCTTGTGTTAAGCACCCTAAACTGAATTCCGGTTGCATCAATGTTTTTTGCCATCTCCCCACCAAGGGCATCAACCTCACGCACCAGATGCCCTTTTGCAAGGCCACCAATTGAGGGGTTACATGACATCACAGCCATACCATCGAGACTCATATTCAGCAACAACGTCAAACAGCCCATTCTTGCAGATGCAAGTGCTGCCTCGCAGCCAGCATGGCCCGCACCAACAACAATCACATCATAGTCAGTTTCATAACAATGCATACTATTCACCATGTTTCACGTGGAACATACGCGCGGTTTATTTGCCAATACAGAATGACGAGAAAATAACGTCCAAAAGTTCATCATTGCTTATCGCTCCGGTAACTTCACCAAGAGCAGACAAAGACTCTCGCAGGTCAAGGGACAGTATCTCCAGAGAAACGGCACGTTGTCTATTGCAAAAGAAACTCTGAAGGGACTGCAAAGAGCGCTCCAGAACATCACGATGGCGAACGTTGGATACAACAACAAAATCGCCAGAAGATGAATCGGGAAGATGAACAAAATAGTTAAAAATTGCTTTAGCAAGTTGCTCCAGGCCAACACCACTTAGCATTGAGACCGGAAAGGCCCCAAGTGGAGAAAACAGAGTTGAAAGGTCTGCATGTTGGGGGAGATCTGCCTTGGTGGAAACGACTATAAAAGGGGTCTCTCCAATTGAGCTGAGGATGGCATGATCGTCTGGCTGTAAAGGCGTACTACCGTCCACAAGCAAAAGAACTAGATCAGCAACAGAAAGCTGGGCCAACGCTCTACGAACACCCTCCTGTTCAACACAATCGGCATGATGGGAACGTATTCCGGCAGCATCAATAATTTTAACCGGCAATCCCTCAATCGATATGATCTCCTCAATAAGGTCACGAGTAGTGCCGGGAAGATCAGAAACAATTGCTCGTTCAGAACGTGAAAGGGCATTCAATAAACTGGATTTACCGACATTTGGCCTGCCAAGCAACAGAACAGAAACACCTTCTCGAAGTACTCTTCCGGAAAAAAAAGAATCAACAAGAGCGGCAAGTTGTTCCGAAGCGTCTCTGACACGTTCATCAATCAAAGCAATAATTGAGGGATCGACTTCGTCATCAGGAAAATCAATGTAAGCTTCAACAAAAGAAAGTGCTTCAACAACAGAGTTACGAACAGAGGCAAGTACCCTGGATAAGCTCCCACCAAGTTGTGATTGCGCAAGGGCAAGAGAACGCTCCGTACGGCTGGTAATCAGATCCATGACAGATTCAGCCTGTGCCAGATCAATACGGCCATTCAGAAAAGCCCGCCGAGTAAACTCGCCTGGCTCGGCAAGTCTTGCGCCAGCAGATATACAGACCTGTAATAGCGTTTGTACAACATAATGACCGCCATGACAGTGCAGCTCCAGAACATCTTCCCTGGTATAAGAGCGTGGTGAACGCATCAATACGCACATCCCCTCGTCGATCAGAGAAGCATTGCTCGCGTTCACAAAATGACCATACAAAAGGCGGTGGCTTTCAAAGCCACCGCCCCTGGAAATACCTGCTCCGGAAAAAACGAGTCGGCCTATACCTTCTGCATCAGGACCGCTGACACGAACAATACCGATCCCGCCGGAACCCAACGGGGTCGCTACTGCAGCAATCGTATCACGTATATACATTGAAGTATCCGCTTAGTCAGAAACGAGCTTGTTAATGTACATCTGCTGACCAATAGTGAGAATATTGTTAACCAACCAGTAAAGAACAAGGCCTGAAGGAAAGCTTAAAAACATGAAGGTAAATATAACCGGAAGCCCCAACATAATCTTCTGCTGCATCTCATCCATATTTGAAGGGGTCATCTTCTGCTGTATGAACATGGTAACACCCATGATAACGGGAGTCACATAGTACGGATCCATGACAGAAAGATCCGTAATCCAGAGCATAAAAGGAGCATGACGCAGTTCTATCGAATACATAAGAGCTTTATACAAAGCGAAAAAAACCGGTATCTGAACCACCATCGGTAAACAGCCGCCAAGCGGGTTCACTTTGTGGTCTCGATATAACTCCATAACAGCCCGATTCATCGCATCCTTATCATTCTTGTGCTTTTCTTTGAGAGCCATCATCTTGGGCTGAAGCTTGCTCATCCCCTTCATCGACTTATAACTTTTATGCGTTAGCGGGAAGAAAAAGATCTTGAGAATCACCGTTATGATTATGATGGCAATACCATAATTATGAACATACTGATAAAAGAACTTAAGTGAATAAAGCATCGGTTTTGCAAGCATTGAGAACCAGCCCAAATCAAGCGATTGTTCAAGAGAACTGCCTTGTGCTTTAAGGATGTCAATATCCTTTGGGCCAATAAACAAACGATGGCTGACAGAAACCGCCTGACCAGGTGCGACAGTAAAGGCAGGTGTAGTTATGACAGATTCAATAAAACCGGCCGGGGTCTTCTTTAACTCCACAGAAGCAATACTGTGATTGACCGATAGTAATGCGCTTAAAAAATACTTGTCATTGATTGCCGCCCATTGCACACCTTTATCGTACTTCTTTGTGGCTGATGCAAAATCCTTTGGAGCGTCTGTACGGAGTCCATTGTCTGCATAAAGTGAAGAACCGTAGGTTTCATAGCGTCCATCTTTTGCGTTGACCTCAAACGGAGCAGACATAACCTGCTGAAATGCACCTGACAAATTGGCACCTGAGTTATTGATGAGCTGAGTATCAAGGCTGATCCCATATCCCGATCCATCAAAGGAATAGGTCTTTTTTACTACAAAACCCTGAGCGTCAACATAGGTGAAAACAAGTTGCTTTTTCTCACCAGTGGCAACAGTAAGGCCGGACGCACTAGGGCTGTAAACTGCTTGGGGAGAGAGAGCAAAACCGACACCGCGTGTTGAAAATGGAAGTGCTGAAGGATCGGACTTACCAAGAAGAACAACCTGTGGAGAAGTTGGAGTAGTGTTTTCTCTGAAACGCTTCAGTGTAAGGCTTTTTAGTGACCCGCCAAGACCACTGAATACTGCGGTATAACGATCTGTATCAACAGTAACGGGTACTAATGCAGATGCTGAAGGCACAACCGGTAACGTAGCCACAGTTGTCTTCTGAACACTGACGGTAGGAACCGCCCCTATGTTTTCTGTTTTAACAGCAGCTGCCGGTGCAGCAGGAGCTGGCTTTTCCTGAGGTCCGAAATATGTAGAAAAAATATAAAAAACCGCAACAGAAAGCACAACCGCTATTAAAGCCCTTTTTTCCATAAAAACACTCCCGCGTAGTTAACGCACAGGGTCATAACCGCCAGGGTGCCATGGATGACAACGCGCAAGACGGCGAATAGTCAGTAAAGAACCTTTTAAGGCCCCATATCGACGAATTGATTCCAACGAATAAGAAGAACAGGAAGGATAAAATCGACAGGAACCCGGAAGCAAGGGAGATATAACCAGTTGATATATGCGAATAGATGTTATGAGGGTTCGTGACAGCATGTACGTGAACCGATCTGTAGAAAAGCGCGCTGCAGCTCATACCAAAGAGCTGCAGCACTCATATCAGCAGCCTGACGTCTCACTACTACATTCAGATCCACGTCTGGCAATAGAAGGCGATGCTGTCGAAAATATTCGCGAATGCAACGCTTTACTCTATTTCTTATCACAGAGGAACCAGATTTCCTGCTTGCAGTAATTCCAAGTCTTGGATATCCGAGGCAGTTTATTTCCCAGGCAACAAGAAAAAAACGCCCCGAAACTACTTTTTTGCTTCTTGACAGACTGACAAAATCATGACGCTGCAACAGTCTATACTGCTTGGGAAAAATTGCACCATCTACTGTCACGGTATCGTATCAGCTGAAAAAATTACTTACTTGCAATCTGTACTGAAAGACGTTTGCGGCCCTTAGCACGACGACGCTTGATAACAAGACGACCATTCTTACTTGCCATACGGACAAGAAAACCATGAGTACGCTTGCGGGATGTGTTACTTGGTTGAAATGTTCTTTTCACGATTATACTCCAAATGGCTACATTAAGATTTGGATTAACACTACTATAGTGCAATCACACCCTGAAACAGGAACAGAACCTATAATCAAAATTGTAGCGTAATGTCAATTCTTTTTTGTTTTTATCAAATCAGATTGACATTGAAAAAACGGGACCGCTCTGTTAATG
>DZBJ01000089.1 GCA_022736275.1 Rikenella microfusus
TGAAGCGCCAGTAATCATGATGGTCTTTCCACTCATAATATTCCTCCGGTATCCTGACGAAAACCGGCCCGACGCATGAATGCACCGGGCCGGTATAATACAACAATTATTCCTTGTAACTAGGCAGCAGCAGCGGCAGCAGCCTTGTCAAAACCGGCAGCATAGGCCTTCTCGTTCAGCTCCAAAAATGCCTCTGGCACACGGGAGAGAACCGCTTTCAAGCCATTTTCACGTGTGACCACCCCGGTCAAGGAAATCATGGCTCCAAGAGCGACGATGTTGGCAACAATCTCACGCCCCACTTCGTTTTTGGCAGTATTAATGATATTAAAACCAACCTTCTTAAAGTTCCCTTCAGGCAGGCGGGTAACAAAATCGGTATCATACAGAAGGATACCACCTTCTTTAAGGTCATGGGTGTACTTGTCACATGACTCCTGGGTCAGTGCAAGCAGGGCGTCACATGCAGTAACCTTGGGATAATCCACTGGTTGATCTGAAATAATAACCTCGGACTTGGAAGCACCACCACGAGCCTCAGGGCCGTAACTCTGGGACTGAACAGCTTGCACGCCTTCGTGGATAGAGGCAGCCTCGGCAAGGATGATCCCCGCTGTGATCAGACCTTGTCCGCCGGCGCCGGAAAAACGTAATTCGTACCTGGACATCTGTCGTTCTCCTTTTCAACGTAATGAATTATTTTGCGCCGCCCTGAGACCGCTCAATAACCTTCTGATATTCAGCACAGTATTCAGGAAGGTCAGCCTTATACAGCACACCGGTCAAAATCTTACCCTGTAGTTGCTCGGCAGTCATCTTTTCAGCAGCCTTGACAGGTACGGCAACTTCTTTCAGGCGATTCATCATCTCAATAACCGACTTGTACTTATTACGACGACCGTAGGTAGTCGGGCAGTCATCAAGAATTTCAATCACTGACATCCCTTTGTGTTGAATGCCTTCGGCAATCAGCTTGTCAATCTGGTTGGCATGGAAAGCGGTGCCACGGGCAACAAAGGTAGCACCGGCACCGATGGCCAGCTTGGCGATATCAAAGCTTGGATCAGGGTTGCCGTAGGGGGTAGTGGAAGCCTTCATCAAATGGGGAGTGGTTGGCGAAAACTGACCACCAGTCATACCATAGATGTAGTTGTTCATAATCACATATGTCATGTCAATGTTACGACGGCAGGCATGGATAAAGTGGTTGCCACCAATGGCGGTACCATCACCGTCGCCACCAACCAGAATTACGTTCATCTCGGGGCGGGCCAGCTTGACACCGGTTGCAAAGGCAGCAGCACGACCATGGGCAGTGTGCAGAGTACAACAGTCCATATAGCCAGGCAGACGGGAAGCGCAACCGATACCGGAAACAATTGCAGTCTCTTCCTTTTTCAGGTTGAGGCTATCCATTGCGCGAATCAGGCCCTTCAAAACAATACCGTGACCGCAACCTGGACACCAGATGTGCGGCAACTTGCCCGGACGGATATACTTATCATAATCATACGCCATGGTTACTTAACCTCCTTTATCTTCTCAAGGATCTGGTCAGGGTTGAGGGGCTCGCCATCCACACGATTGACGCAGAGGATCTGAGCTTTTCCCATGTTACAGCGTTCAATCTCAACACTACACATACCCAGGTTCATTTCAGGGACGATAAAGCCTTTTATCTTATCCGCAATTGCTTTAATCTGTTTGTCCGGGAAGGGCCAGAAGGTCTTCAGGCGAAACATCCCTACCTTGATCCCTTGCTCACGGGCAACATTCACCGCATAACGTGCCGACCGTGAGGTTGAACCGTAGGCCACCACACAGATTTCAGCGTCATCCATCATAAATTCTTCAAAATCAACAATCTCATCCACCTTGTCCATGACCTTGCGTACCTGACGTTCTTCTTCGGCCTGCACTATTTCAGCCTTGGTGGTGGGGAAACCGTCCTGCATTTTGTTCAGACCGGTCACATGAAACTTGTACCCGGAACCAAAGGCAGCCAAAGGAGGCACATCGCCAAACCTGGTGTCGTAGGGCTTGTACTCGGCTGGAGGCACGGAAGGAGCAGTGCGCTCAATTACTTCAAGTTCACCCGGTTCACGGAACTCAATCCGTTCACGCATATGGGCGATAATCTCATCTGGCATAACAAGCACTGGCATACGGTATTTTTCCGCCAGATTAAATGCCTGTACGGTCATGTCATAGCATTCCTGCACCGAGGCAGGCATCAGGGTAATACTGGCATGGTCACCGTGAGTACCCCATTTTGCGCACATCACATCGGACTGAGAAGGGCCAGTAGGCATACCAGTTGAAGGGCCACCACGCATGACGTTAATCAACACGCAGGGTATTTCTGCAATACATGCATAACCGATCAATTCCTGTTTCAGAGACAGACCGGGGCCGGAAGTGGCATCCAAAACTTTTTTACCAGTCAGGGAAGCACCCAAAATAGCAGCATATGCAGCAATCTCGTCTTCCATCTGGATAAACTTGCCACCGATCTTGGGCAGCTCAACAGACATAACTTCAGCGACCTCGGTTGAAGGGGTAATGGGATAGCCGGCGAAAAAATTACATCCGGCATAGAGGGCGCCATGAGCAGCCGCCTCGTTCCCTTGAAGAAACGCAACTTTCTTAGACACAGTAGATTCCTCCCGTTGAATTATTCAGCGTAAACTTTAATGGCAAAGTCAGGGCAACGCAGCTCGCACTGCATGCACTTGATGCACTTTGAAAGGTCTTTGACAGAAACGACAAAACCTTTCATTTCAAGAACCTTGGTGGGGCAGAACTCTACACAGATGTGGCAGCCCTTGCAATACTTTTCAATAATCTCAATCCGCGGCAGCTTCTTTTCTTCAGACATCGGCTCAACTCCTTTTATCCGTATTCGGAGGTGTGAAATAAAGGCCCTTTATGCGGCAAAAGAAGGACGGCTGATGCCGTCCTTCTTTTCTAAGGCCAGCAAAGATAATTTTTTATCCCTTCAGGATACTGTCAAGACTGTCAACCAAACCCTTTACGGCTGCAACAGACTTATCCATCAT
>DZBJ01000056.1:0-2315 GCA_022736275.1 Rikenella microfusus
ACTGGCTTATTGACAAGGGTATAGCTGATAAGGAGAGGATAGCGATATATGGAGGCAGCTATGGCGGTTATGCCACCCTTGCTGGTATAACAAAGACTCCCGACCTGTATGCTGCTGCTGTCGATTATGTTGGTGTTGCCAACATGTTTACATTCATGAAGACGATACCCCCATATTGGGAACCCCAGTTACAGATGTTCTATGAGATGATTGGCGATCCTGTCAAGGACAGTCTGTTGCTGAGCGAGGTCTCACCGGTTCTGCAGGCAGACAAGATAAAGACGCCGCTTTTTGTTGCCCAGGGCGCAAATGACCCGAGGGTGAACATTAACGAAAGCAACCAGATGGTTGAGGCATTGCGGAACCGTGGAATTACCGTCGAATATATGGTCAAGGAGGATGAAGGACACGGATTTTATAATGAAAAGAACCGGTTCGACTTTTATAATGCGATGGATAAATTTCTGGCAGAGCATCTGAAAAAACAGTAGCTGCAAGCATCACAGGGTCAGGCAATCAGGCGGATGATTTGCTGATCCTGATAATTCTGGAATTTTAAATGCCCCGATGTGCCTTCCGGCAATCGGGGCATTTCTTTTGGCATAAGGGAAGCAGGCAGTGTTGTAGATACATGATAATTAATTAGTTAAGTTCCGCTTAGAGGATTAGGAAATTTCATTCCATCCGACACAATAAATTGCGTTAAAGCAAAGTTTTCAACAAAAGTGAAGAAAAATGGAGGAAAGTGGAGGAAAGTGGGAAAAATCTTTTTACATTAGCCCTCCGAAACAACAACTGTGATGGCCACATTTATCGGCGATTATTCATGCAGGCTTGATGCCAAGGGAAGAGTAATCCTCCCCGCCGCGTTCAAGAAGCAGATGCCTCCGGCAGCTGAGGATCGCTTCGTGGTCAGAAAGGACATCTTCGAAGGGTGCCTTGTTCTTTACTCAATTGACGACTGGAACAGGCAGCTTGACAAGATCCGCAGCAGGATCAACCCATACAACAGGGAGCACAATATCTTCCTCCGCAATTTCTTCAAGGGCACCGCAGAGGTGTCGCTCGACAGCAGCAGCAGGCTTCTCATCCCGAGGCGCCTTCTTGATCTTGCGGGGATACAAAAGGATGTTGTTCTCGCCGGGCAGGACGGACGCATAGAGATGTGGGCTGAGGAGGTATACGCCCGAATCGACATGCCATCCGACGACTTTGCCAACCTGGCAGAGAAGCTGCTTGGAAATCCAGACACCGGTTCAGCCTGATGGTCATATATCATCTCCCGGCACTGCTGAATGAGAGCATTGCAGGGCTAAACCTCAGGCCCGAAGGGATTTATGTCGATGTTACCTTCGGTGGCGGAGGACACTCGCGCGCCATCCTCGACCAGCTCACCTCCGGAAGGCTGATAGCATTTGACCAGGACACCGATGCTGCCGCCAACACCATCACTGACGAACAGTTCACCCTCCTCAACCAGAATTTCCGATACCTGAAGAACAACCTCCGCTTTCTCGGCATCACCGCCATCAACGGACTGATAGCCGACCTGGGAGTCTCATTTCACCAGTTCGACGAGCAGGAGAGGGGATTCTCGTTCCGCAGCGATGCCGAGCTTGACATGCGGATGAACCGCAATGCACAGGTGAAGGCTTCTGACATTCTTCGTACCTACGAGGAGGAGAAGCTGGCAGATGTTTTTTACAAATACGGCGAACTGACCAACTCGCGGAAACTGGCATCGGCCATAGTGAAGGCGCGCACCACCAGGCCGGTTAAGACCGTCAGCGATCTTATGGCAGCGCTGAGCGGCCTTTTCCCGTCGTGGGAGGAGAATAAGTTCTATGCCAGGCTGTTTCAGTCGTTGCGAATTGAGGTCAACCACGAGATGGAGGCGTTGACGGAGATGCTGCAGCAGGCTTTGGAGCTGCTTAAGCCCGGGGGAAGGCTGGCAGTGATAACCTACCACTCGCTTGAGGACAGGCTGGTGAAGAACTTCATCCGGACCGGCAATTTCGAGGGTGAGAGCGATAAGGATTTTTACGGGAATGTGACGGCTCCGCTGAGGGCAGTGAACCGCAAGGTGATTGTTCCGACAGAGGAGGAGATTGCAGAAAACAGCAGGTCGCGCAGTGCGAGGCTCAGGATTGCGGAGAAGCTATGAACAGGATGGAGGAGCGTAGAGAAACATATCTGCAAAACCTGGTAAATAGGGCCACTGGAGTCAGTAAGTCCTCAGTCAGCAGTCCACAGTCAACAGTCTTCAGTCGGCAGTCTTCAGTCGGCAGTCTTCAGTCGGCCACCTACGCCACCTC
>DZBJ01000056.1:2415-7526 GCA_022736275.1 Rikenella microfusus
TTTCGCAAAGCTTCAGAGGTCTTTGAAGGCTACGGTGGCTGAAAGCAGTCAGCAGTCGGCCACCTACGCCACCTCTTTCGCAAAGCTTCAGAGGTCTTTGAAGGCTACGGTGGCTGAAAGCAGTCAGCAGACAGCAGTCGGACAGGGTGAAGCCGGGCAGAGTGAGACAACCAGGGCAGCCGGGCAGAAGAAACAGGGCAAAAAGGCAAAGGGTGGTGTTTTCAAGGGACTGATCAGCGGAACGATCATATCGGAGAGTCTGATCCTGAAGGATATCAGGTATACGGCACTTATAGCATCGCTTGCCATCATCTTCATTGCCAATAAGTTCAATGCAGAGAAAGTTGAGCGCCAGATCATAGTCCTGGAGCAGGAGGCGAGAGACATGCGGGCTGAGTCGCTTTCAGTGTCGGCGGAGCTGGGAAGTGTAAGCCGGCAGAGTGAAATTACAGACCTGGTAAAGGAAAGAGGTCTGGGTTTAGAGGAACTCCGCGAACCGCCGTACAGAATTGTAGTAAATGAATAACCGGGTGTAATCGCAGATTAACCGAGACGAAATTAATCGGCGTAACACGAGAAATGAGAATTAACCAGAAGAAGAGCAAAAGAGGAGAAGAATGAATATCCGGGCACAACAGCCACAATAGAAAAAGAGAACCATGTGTAACTGCCGCAATAGAAAAGCAAAATCAAACACAATAGCTGGAAAAACGATAGACCAGCAAGGTCCCACAAAAGCAATAAAAAGATAACCAACAAAACTGTCATAGAAGAAGAGATCAATAAATAATCCCGGCCAAAGCGCCTCAATAACAAGATGAAATAAAACCCGGCTCAACCCGCCGCAAGAACAAGATTAGATAAACCCCCGGCCTGACCCACCGGAACAGACAATACAAGATTAACCTGACCTATGAAGAAGACGAACAAGCCGAAAGACCAGATCCTTGCCCGTACCGGCGTTATCTACGGTATCGTGGCGGTGATGGCCATCGCCGTCTTCGTCCGCATCATCATCCTGCAGTTCGTCGAGTCGGACAAGTGGGCCGCCATGGCTGACAAGGTGGTCTTCCGCAGGCAGGTCGACCAGGCCGCCAGGGGCGACATCCTCTCCGACGATGGCCGCATACTGGCAAGCTCCATCCCATACTACACAGTTTACATGGACACCCGCAGCTCGGGCATGGCCGACACCACCTGGGCCAACGGCATCAGCGGCCTCTGCAGGGGTCTCTCGCAATACGTCGGTGTGCACTCTCCCGACGGGTGGAGGGCAGCCCTTTCCAATGCCCGCAAGCGCGGCGACAGGTACTATCTCATCAAGAGGCACGTAAGCTACGAGACGCTGAGCCATCTTAAAAAACTGCCGGTCTTCCGCCACGGAAAGTTCAGGGGTGGGCTGATGTACCAGCCTGAGAACATGCGCATCATGCCCAACGGTTTGCTCGCAAAACGCACCATCGGGTATATCACCGACGACACCCTGACAAGCATTGTAGGCGTAGAGGGCTCCTTCAACAGCTACCTTGCCGGGAAGAACGGGCTGAAGGTGCAGCAGCGCCTGACGGGAGGGGCATGGATCGATATCGACAACCTCGAGTCAGTGCCTGCCCGTGCGGGTTATAATGTCGTCACCACAATCGACCTTGACCTGCAGGATGCTGCGGAGAACGCCCTCTACAAGCAGCTCTCACGGCACAAGGCCCATCACGGCTGCGCGGTGGTGATGGAGGTACGCACCGGCGATATCAAAGCCATAGCCAACCTTGAGATCGGCTCCGACGGCGGCTACCACGAGACCTACAACTACGCCGTGGGCGAGAGCACCGAGCCGGGATCGACATTCAAGCTGATGTCGATGATAGCCGCGATGGAGGATGGCGTGGTTGACCTTCATGACACCATCAACACCGGCGACGGCACAGTGAAATACTACGACAAGGTCATACGTGACCACGAGGAAAAGGGACTGGGCAAGATCACTGCCCGCGAGGTGTTTGAGCACTCTTCAAACGTAGGCACGGCAAAGATCATCAGCGAAGGCTACAAGGATAATCCACGCAAGTATGTAGACCGTCTCTATTCCATGCAGATCAACAAGCCGTTGGGGCTCCAGATAAAGGGCGAAGGCACACCGGTCATCCGTTCACCCGGCGAAAAGTACTGGTCGGGAATCTCCCTCCCGATGATGTCGCACGGTTACGAGGTACAGATGACCCCGTTGCAGATACTGACGTTCTACAATGCAGTGGCCAACGGCGGCAAGATGGTCAAGCCAAGATTCGTCACCGAGGTGCGCGACGGTAACCGCACCATAAAAACCTTTGACAATGAGGTGATCACCAATGCCATCTGCTCACGATCAACCATCAACAAGGCGCAGTCGCTGCTTGAAGGTGTTGTGGAGAACGGCACAGCCATGAACCTGAAGAACAGCAATTACAAGATCGCCGGCAAGACGGGTACGGCGCAGATAGCCAATGCGAAGCACGGATACCGTTCCGGCTCCCGCATATCATATCAGGCATCGTTTGTGGGTTACTTTCCCGCCGATGACCCGCTCTACTCGTGTATCGTTGTTGTGAATGCACCGTCGAACTGGGTCTATTACGGCAACGTGGTATCGGGTCCTGTTTTCAAGGAGATCGCCGACAAGGTCTACGCCACCAGTTTCTACCGCGATCTCCGCGCACTTAATCCCGAGAAGGATGATAAAGTGAAGCTTCGCGAAGCCGCAGACATAGTAAGCAAGGATGAGCTAAGCTATACCGAGGGGTTGATGCCCAATGTGGTGGGGATGGGTCTCCGCGATGCAATTTTCATGCTGGAGAACAGCGGGTTGCGAGTAAACTATAACGGTCGCGGCAGAGTGGCAAGACAGTCGCCACAGCCCGGGGCCAGGATTTCAAGGGGAGCAACAGTGGCGATTGAACTGAGATTGAGGTAAAGAGTCAGCGCGGGTCAATATAGAAGGAAACAAAGGTAGGAGTGAAGGCGCAGAGCGACACACGAATATGGGTTGAGGACGAAATGAGAAGAGTGAAGGAAAATTCAGAAGGCAGTGAACAAAAGAGTAATGGCGCAGAGCGAAAGAAGAATATGAGTGAAGACTGAATCGATGAAGGAGCTTGAGAATATACTGAAGGAACTGAGGGTGATAAACATCCACGGCGATGAGAAAAAACTCATCACCGGCGTCACAGCCGACTCCCGCGATGTGCAGACGGGCTCACTCTTTATTGCTGTCAGGGGAACGAAGAGCGACGGCCACGCCTTCATCGGCAAGGCCGTGGAGCAGGGTGCAACTGCCGTCATCTGCGATACTATTCCCGAAAAACTCCATGAAGGAGTGACAATGATCGTGGTGGATGATTCCGCTGCCGCAACAGGAATGGCAGCATCGGCATTCTACGATCATCCTTCGCGGAAGCTGAGGCTCACCGGTGTCACCGGAACTAACGGCAAGACCACCATCGCCACGCTGCTTTACAATATGTTCGAAGGGCTGGGGTACAAGTGCGGGCTGCTCTCAACGGTATGCAACTATGTGCATCAGACCCGCAGGGATGCCACTCACACTACTCCTGACCCCGTGAAACTCAATGCACTGCTGGCAGAGATGGCGGAAGCCGGGTGTGAGTATGCCTTCATGGAGGTAAGCTCGCATGCCGTTGATCAGAAGCGCATTGCAGGACTGTACTTTGCAGGTGGCATATTCACCAATCTCACCCATGATCACCTCGACTACCACCTGACCTTTGATAATTACCTCGCTGCCAAGAAGAAGTTCTTTGACAATCTGCCTGCAGAGGCCTTTTCCCTTGTCAATGCCGACGACCGCAACGGCAGCGTCATGGTCCAGAACACGAAAGCAGCCAAGCACAACTTCTCAATGCGCAAAATTGCCGGTTTCCGGTGCAGCATCATAGAGCAGGGTTTTGAAGGGATGCTGCTGAAGATCAACGGCACGGAGGTGTGGACACACTTTATCGGCGATTACAACGCCTCGAACCTGCTTGCGGTGTACGGCACGGCACTCCTTCTTGGCGCGCAGAGCGAAGAGGTGCTCAAGATCCTCAGCGCGCTGCGTCCTGTTGACGGTCGCATGGAGGTGATACGCTCGGTGGATGGCATCACCGGCATCGTAGACTATGCCCACACGCCCGATGCAGTGGAGAACGTGATAGAGGCAGTGAACAGGCTGAGGCAGGGAGCCGGGAGGCTGATAGTGGTTGTGGGCGCCGGCGGCGACCGTGACCGCACCAAGAGGCCCGTCATGGCGCGCATCGCCGCCACCGGCGCCGACAGGGTCATACTGACGTCAGACAACCCGCGCAGCGAGGATCCCGACAGCATCATCGACGACATGCAGGCAGGGCTCACCCCTGATGCAATCCCCAAGATGATACGGATTACCAGTCGCGCTGACGCCATCAGGGCTGCAGTGATGCTGGCCAGGCCGGGTGACATAATAATCGTTGCCGGCAAGGGCCATGAGACATACCAGGAGGTGAATGGTGTAAGACACCACTTCGATGACAGGGAGGAGTTACGCAAAGCATTTAAAATGAGTTGATATGTTGTATTACCTCTTCAGATATCTCGATGAACTCGGTGTTCCCGGCGCAGGAGTGTTCAACTACCTCTCGTTCAGGTCCGCCGCTGCCGTCATCACCTCCCTCATCATTGCCGTGCTCATCGGCAAGCGGCTGATTTACTTCCTTCAGCGCAAGCAGATAGGAGAGACGATACGTAACCTCGACCTGGAGGGGCAGTACAGGAAACAGGGCACACCCTCGATGGGCGGCGTGATCATCATCGCATCCATCCTTGTGCCGGTGCTCCTCTTTGCCAGGCTCGACAACATCTATATCATCCTGATGATCATCACCACCGTATGGGTGGGCCTTATCGGTTTCACCGATGATTACATCAAGATATTCAAGAAGAACAAGGAGGGGCTCGCCGGCCGTTTCAAGATCATCGGCCAGGTGATCCTGGGTCTGATAGTGGCCCTGACTCTTTATCTCAGCGATGACGTGGTTGTGAGGGTCAACGTCGCTGCTCCGGCAGGGGTTACGGTGGCCTCAGCCGATATGTCAACTGATATG
>DZBJ01000056.1:7626-12211 GCA_022736275.1 Rikenella microfusus
ACCGTTCCGCAGTCGACCCCCGTCAACATCAAGTCGACCAAGACTACCATCCCCTTTGTCAAGGACAACGAGTTTGACTATTCGTGGCTGGTTCCTTTCGCCAAAGGCGAGACCAAAGTACTGCTCGGATGGCTGGTCTTCATGGCGATGGTGGTCCTGGTGGTTGTCTCCGTCTCCAACGGTGTCAACCTGACCGACGGCCTCGACGGGCTGGCGACGGGAACGAGCGCCGTGGCGGGCGTCACCCTGGGCATACTGGCATATGTCTCGGGTAACGTCATCTATGCCAATTACCTGAACATCATGTACATCCCGTACATAGGCGAGCTGGTGATCTTCGCTGCAGCCTTCGCGGGAGCCACGGTGGGGTTCCTCTGGTACAACTCCTACCCGGCGCAGGTATTCATGGGCGACACCGGCAGCCTCACCCTGGGAGGGATCATCGCCGTCTTCGCCATAGTTATAAGGAAGGAGCTGCTGATACCCATCCTGTGCGGCATCTTCTTCGTCGAGAGCCTATCGGTGATGCTGCAGGTGAGCTGGTTCAAGAGGACGAAGCGGAAGTACGGTGAGGGGAGGCGCATTTTCCTGATGGCGCCGCTGCACCACCATTACCAGAAGAAGGGATATGCCGAACCTAAGATAGTCACGCGTTTCTGGATCGTCGCAATAATACTGGCGGTGCTGAGCGTGGTGACACTGAAGATACGATAGGGAATTTGTTGAGAATGGAAGCCCTGAAGAAACTATAGAGAATGAACTGAGCCCGGTGGCATTGAAGATATTACAGAGAATGTACTGAGCGAGGGGATACTGAAGACAGGATAGATAATGAAGAAGAGGATTGTGATACTGGGCGCTGGGGAGAGCGGTGCGGGGTCGGCGGTGCTGGCAGCGAAGCACGGCTATGACGTGTTCGTGACCGACAGCGGCGCCATCAAGGATAAATACCGCGAGATGCTCGTCTCGCACAACATTGCCTTTGAGGAGGGAAAACACACGCAGGAGCTCATCATGAATGCCGATGAGGTGATAAAGAGTCCGGGCCTTCATGAGGATAACCCCCTGGTGGTGGCCATAAGGGAAAAGAACATACCCGTCATCTCGGAGATAGAGTTTGCCGCCCGCTATACCGATGCCGTCAAGATATGCGTGACCGGAAGCAACGGCAAGACCACCACCACCAACATGATATACCACATGATGAAGAAGGCGGGGCTCAATGTGGCCATGACCGGCAATGTGGGAAACAGTTTCGCGCTGGCGGTGGCCGAAGGGGGATACGATTACTATGTGATAGAGCTGAGCAGCTTCCAGCTCGACGGTATGTATGATTTCAGGGCGGAGATCGCCATCCTTATGAACATCACTCCAGATCATCTCGACAGGTATGATCACGAGATGCAGAACTATGTCGACTCCAAGATGCGTGTGATACGCAATCAGACCGCGGCCGATCACTTCATATGGTGTGCCGATGACCCTGTGACCTCCGCGGAGGTGGCAAAGCGCACCATCGGTTCGCACTCATATCCCTTCTCCATTGACAGATGCCAGGGCATGGCAGCCTGTGTGGAAAACGAAAACCTCATTCTTGACATAACCCAAAAAACCAGCCTTATGACCATTCACGACCTGGCGTTGAAAGGACGCCACAACACCTACAACTCCATGGCTGCGGCCATTGCCGGGAAGGTGCTCAATATCCGCAAGGAGACCATACGCGAGAGCCTGACAGACTTCCAGGGGGTGGAGCACAGGCTTGAGTCAGTCATCATGGTGGCGGGCATCAACTTCATCAACGACTCCAAGGCTACCAACGTCAACTCCACCTGGTATGCCCTCGAGTGCATGAAGACAGATGTGGTATGGATAGCAGGCGGTATTGACAAGGGCAATGACTACACCGAGTTGAACACCGTGGTGAAGGAGAAGGTGAAGGCGATAGTCTGCCTCGGAAAGGATAACTCCAAGATCATCAGCGCCTTCGGCGACATGGTGCCGACCATCGTAGAGACCACCTCGATGGAGGAGGCCGTGAAGTCGGCCTATTACCTGGCGCACAAGGGCGACACCGTGCTGCTCTCGCCGGCATGCGCCAGCTTCGACCTGTTCAATAACTATGAAGACCGCGGAAGGCAGTTTAAGCTGGCGGTAAGAAACCTGTAGGAAATGGCTGATGTGACGATAAAGAGGTTTTTCAGGGGCGACAGGTACCTGTGGGGGCTGATCGCACTCTTCATGCTCATCTCGCTGCTGTCGGTCTACAGCTCGTCGGTGAGTGTGGCCTATGCGTCGCATCACGGCAACACATTCTATTTTCTGCGCACCCAGTTCATCATGCTGATGCTGGGACTGCTGATCATCGTTGTCACACACTGGATACCTTATATCAAATACATGCAGTTTGCCGCCATCGGGCTGGGGGCGTCGATCATACTGCTGGGAATTACCCTGGTTGCCGGTGTGAGCATCAACGAGGCCACGAGGTGGCTTGAGATACCCGTAATAGGGCTGAGGCTGCAGACATCAGATATTGCGAAGGTTGCGCTGGTGATTTACCTGGCGCGCGGGCTGACCGTCTATCAGCATGAGCTGAACAACTTCAGGACGGTTACCATCAGGCTGGTTGTTCCCGTGGCCATTGTCTGCGTTCTGATCATGCCCGAGAACCTCTCGACGGCTGCCATGATCTTCATGATCAGCATGATAATACTGTTCATCGGCAGGGTGCCTTTCAAGTTCCTCCTTGCCTATGCCGGGATGGGACTGGCGGGGGTGATCCTGATGGCGACGGTGCTGCTGATCTTCAGGAAGGATGACAACAGGGTGCAGGTATGGAAGAACCGTGTTGAGACTTACTTCAGTGGTGAGAGTTCTCCCGACGCCGACTACCAGTCGAACCAGGCGAAGATTGCCATCTCAACCGGGAAGCTCTTCGGCAAGCTGCCGGGAGGGAGCACGCAGCGCAACATGCTGCCGCAGTCGAACTCCGACTTCATCTTTGCGATAATCGTTGAGGAGTACGGCCTCTTCGGCGCCATTATAGTGATACTGAGTTACCTCGCGCTGATGTTCCGGGGGGTACAGATAGCGCGAAAATGCGATTATGCCTTCCCGGCCCTGATGGTGCTGGGGCTGACTGTCATGATCGTCTTCCAGGCGTTTCTGAACATGCTGGTGGCCGTGGGGCTCTTCCCGGTGACGGGGCAGACGCTGCCGATGATCAGCTGGGGGCGCACCTCGGTGCTGGTCATCAGCTTCTCGCTTGGCGCGATACTGAGTGTCTCGAGGGTGATGAACATGCGTGAGCGGAAGGAGAAACTCTCCGAGATTGAACAGACAGACAGGGTACCGGCATAAGTGGGGGAGGAAAGGAAAGAAGGATGATTATGATAAGTGATTTTATAGGGATAAAGGCAAGGATGGGTAGCAGTGGGACAGGAGCAAGAGCAAGTATGAGTGGTGAGGTATAGATTTGAGTTAATATGAGTGGCAAGGGCAAGGATATAAGGATCATTATCAGTGGAGGTGGCACCGGCGGGCATCTCTTCCCAGCCATTGCCATTGCCAACGCCCTCCGGCGACTGGAACCCACGTCAGAGATACTGTTTGTGGGTGCCGACGGCAGGATGGAGATGCAGAAGGTACCCGAAGCCGGTTACGAGATCACCGGCCTGCCAGTAGCCGGGATGGTCAGGGGCGCCAGCATCAGAAACATCAATGTGGCATGGAAGCTCTTCCGCAGTATGCTCAAGGCAGGCAAGATCATAAAGAGATTCCGGCCTGACGTGGTTGTGGGTGTCGGTGGATATGCCTCGGGACCGGTGCTGAGGCAGGCGCAGCGCAGAGGCATCCCCACGGTGATACAGGAGCAGAACAGCTATGCCGGCGTGACCAACAAGCTGCTGGCGAAGAAGGCCGACAGGATTTGCGTGGCCTATGAGGGGATGCAAAAGTATTTTCCGGCGGACAGGATCATTATAACCGGTAATCCGGTCAGGCAGGCATATGACAATCTTGAGTCTTTGAAGGCCGAGGCGCTGGAGCACTTCAGGCTGAAGGCAGGCATGCCGGTGATCCTCGTCCTGGGCGGGTCGCTCGGCGCCGGCACGGTGAACAGCAGTGTCGGCGGCGGCATAGGCCAGATAGAGGCTTCGGGGGTGCAGATGATATGGCAGACCGGCAGCCACTGGTATGACCGCATGCGCGAGCTGGCTGAAGAGAAGGCTGTGACACGCATCGTGGTCACAGGCTTCATAAACCGCATGGACCTGGCCTATGCCGCCGCCGATGTCATCATCTCCCGTGCCGGCGCCGGTACCATCTCCGAGCTGGCACTCGTGGGCAAGCCAGTCATCCTCGTGCCGTCACCCAACGTGGCAGAGGACCACCAGACGCACAACGCCATGGCACTGGTAAACAGAGATGCCGCCATGCTTGTGAGAGACGCCGACGCAGAGAAGGAGCTCATCAGCACCGCGCTGGCACTGGTGAATGATTGCGCAAAGCGAAAAGCACTTTCTGAGAATATCCGGCGGCTGGCAATAAAAAACTCCGATGAGGTGATTGCCCGCGAAGTATT
>DZBJ01000028.1:0-39010 GCA_022736275.1 Rikenella microfusus
AGCAGGGGGTGTTGACAGGATGGATGTCGGGTCATTGAAAGACTATCTTGTCAGGGGAAAGGAGGAGTTGATAACATCCATTGAGAGGGGCACATATCGCCTCAATCCGGTCCGGAGGGTAGAGATACCCAAAGAGAACGGGAAGAGTCGGGGGTTGGGTATCCCTACTGTAGTAGACAGGGTTATCCAGCAGAGCATAGCGCAACAGCTTACTCCGCTCTATGAGCCCGGGTTCTCCCAATGGAGTTTTGGCTTCAGGCCAAAACGGAGCGCACACCAGGCACTTTATAAATGCCGGGACTACATCACTGAAGGCTATGTATATGCTGTGGACATTGATCTTGAGAGGTTCTTTGACACAGTCAGCCATAGCAAACTGATAGAGGTGCTGTCACACAAGATTAAGGATGGGCGGGTAATCTCGCTGATCCATAAGTATCTCAATGCAGGAGTGATGAATGAAGGCAAATACGAAGAGACAACGGAGGGCGTACCACAGGGAGGTCCGTTAAGTCCGGTTCTGAGCAACATTTTGCTCAATGAGCTGGACAAGGAGCTTGAGAGACGGGGGCATAAGTTTGTACGCTATGCGGACGACATGGTCATTTTCTGCAGGAGCCGACGGAGTGCCGAGCGCACTATGCGGAACATCATCCCCTTTATAGAGGGGAAGCTGTTCCTGAAAGTGAATCGGGACAAGAGCCAGGTTGCCCATGTCAGGGAGATCAAGTTCCTTGGCTACTCCTTCTACATTGCAAAAGGGGAGGGCAGACTGCGGGTACACCCTAAAAGCGTTGCCAGGATGAAAGCCCGTATCAAGGAGCTGACATCAAGGAGTAACGGTTGGGGTAATGACCGGAGAAAGGAAGCACTGAGCCAGTACATTAAAGGCTGGGTGCAATACTTCAAGCTGGCAGATATGAAGAAGCTGCTGATTAAGGTTGATGCATGGTATCGCCGGAGGTTACGCATGGTCATTTGGAAACAATGGAAACGGATAAAGACCAAGATAACTAACCTCGTTAAGCTGGGCGTTAAGAAACAAAAGGCTTACGAGTGGGCGAACACAAGGAAAGGCTATTGGCATATTGCTGGTAGTTACATCCTCAGCACAACTATTACCACAGAGCGTCTTCGCCTTGCTGGCTACGTCTTCTTATCGGATCACTTCAACAAGGTGAAAGTTGTATCTTAAGGAACCGCCGTATACTAGATCCGTACGTACGGTGGTGTGAGAGGTCGGAAAATGAAATAGGAGGAAACCTATTTCATTTTCCTCCTACTCGATTTAATATCTTCAGGAATTATCTGACGTCAGGTAAAGGAAGTGCCTCAAGCACTGAAATCCTGATTGCACTTAAAATATAACCTTCAAGCTGGTAAAACTGAAGGGCAACCATAGGAGTGGTGGCTTTCTTCACCTTCTTGTAGTATGTAACCAGCAGCTTGTCTGTTGATTTGCCGAGGGCAATGACTTCAGCAGTCCATTTGTCAGCACTCTCATTATTCAGTTTATCGTAGTTATTGACATACTGATCAAACAGTTCAATTCTCTTCTTGCCCAAATCCTTGCGGGCCACCTCATATTCGTCATAAATAGCCCAGAATGTATCTGCCTGAGCAGGATCAACCTTTACATATTCAGACACCATGGCTTTCTTTTCCATGCCAAAAATACTCTGCATGAGATCAATCTCTTCGGTGTTCGACTGAGCATTTGCAAACGCAAACGTGCAGATAGCAATCAGTAATAATGTCACTTTTTTCATTGGGATCACTTTTTTAGTTATTCAGATCGCAAAATTAATCAATTGGCCCAAAAAATCAAACGGAGAGGGAATATTTATTAAATTTGAAAAAACCGAGGAATATTAATGCATTCAAAGCGGATTGCAACATTTTTTAAATACCTTTTCCTTTCACTTTCAATTCTGGTGGCGCTTGTTCTAATTGGCATAAATCTGCCAGCTGGTAACCGGATTATAACAGAAACGGCAAACAATATCTTCCGCGAAAAAAATATTCCGGTTCAGGTCAAAAAAATAGAGTTCCTTATCAATGGCAAGGTGGGGCTCGATCAGGTTAAGATCGTTAGAAATGAAGACGATACACTCGTTTATGCCGGGCAGGCAAGGGTATCCGTCAGGGTCCTTCCACTTGTGCTGAGGAAGGTGATGGTAAAAAATGTTACCCTCAACGATGCAACCATATATTTGAATTCCGATTCCTTAACGGGTACAATTGACCTGCTCTCTCTCTTTGTGACCGCCGAGAGGCCCCCTGAACCAAAGACTAAATCAGGCAAAAAGTGGGATATCGGGGTCAATTCCGTAAACCTCAAAAATATCCGTTTCGTATATAACGACGATTTCCGGGGAATCCGGATCGGGCAGTACGTTGAGGCGCTTTCAGTGAAAGTTGACAGATTCTCACTGAGCAGCAGGCAGATATATGCTGACTTCATAGAAATGGAGAAGGCTCATGGCGAACTCACGCTCAGCACCGCTTCAAAACCGGAGAATCCCGGTAAGAAACCCGGAACCTCCTGGGCATTCAGGCTCAGAAGATCAGATCTGAAGGATATTCATTTTATCCTTCACCAGCCTGATGCGGAGAGCAGGATGGAATTTTCGCTTGCCGGCGGTGACATCTCCGGTGCTGAAGTCGATCTGACCAACAGCCGGATCAGCGTTAATAATATTATGCTGGATGAACCGGGAGTGTTTGCGCGTTCGTCTCCGCAAGAAAATGTGAGAGAGGCCCAAGATAAAAAATCGCCGGAGCAAGGTTTTCCCGGGTCGTGGAATATAGCAGGCAATAAAATTGCAATGACAAACGGCTCTTTTCATACAGGGGTATATAATAATGCATCGTCAGGACTCACTGCTGAAGGCTCATTCCAGGTTGCCACACTGGATGTTACGCTTAAGGATCTCATGCTTTCCGGTGACGAGGCAGGATTCAGGATGGATCGTCTCTCTTTCGCACTTGAGAACGGATTCCAGCTTGAGAACGGTGAAATTGACTTCAGTTCCGGCTCAGACCTGAAGAGCTACCTTAAGGCAAAACTCAGAACAGCATCCAGTCGCCTGAACCTGAACATTGAGATCGGCACTAAACTGTCAGCCCTGGCAAAATCCTTTGCGTCTGCACCCTTTTCAATGACTATTGATGACGCCTTTATCTCGGCCATTGATCTGCGTGCTTTCATTCCTGCACCGGAGGGGAAAGCTCCGGGGAAATCTCCAGGTAAAGCGGTGAAGCAGCAGGGGCTTGGAATAAACTGCAACATATCAGGCACTCCTGACCTTCTTGACATCAGTCAGTTCACAGTTAAAACCCCTTCAGGGTCGGGTATTGTTCTTGCCGGTCGGATTTCCAATCTGACAAAACCGTTATTGTCAGTATGTTCAATTGATTTCAGAACTGAGAACCTCACTCATACCCGGCTGACTGAATTGCTGATGCTTACCGGTGCCGCTGTCAACCTGCCTGAATTTGAACCCCTGACAATCAGTGGGAACATATCTGACAGCCTGTTCTCGCCATCACTGTCTCTCACTTTATTGAGCAACACAGGAAACATTGCGGCCGAGGGAAGTATGGATATAAGGGATAAGGACTATACCATTACCATGACATATTCCGGACTCGAGTTGGGAAAGCTTGCAGGCATAAAAGATATGGACCGGATTTCCGGCAGTCTGAATGCTGCCGGGAAGGGGTTCAGTATTGACAGCCTGAATATCAGCGCGTCAGTCACAGTTGACACGGCCCGTTACAGGGGGTATGATTACCATGCCATCACAGTCAGCGTTGACGGGACAGCGGGACTTTACTCCTTTGCGGTGGATGCAGCTGATGCCTCGTTGAAATGCAGCCTGGAGGGTGTGGCTGATCTTAAAGACCAGATGCTCAGCGGCCGGGTCTCGGGTATGTTTGACCTTGATGCCGGAATACTTAATCTTATAAAGGGTGTTTCAGTCAGCGGTGCGCTGGAGGCGGAAGCTGCAAAGAGTTCAGGCGGCATAAACGCTTCAGCCGCCCTGAAAAAAATAAGTCTGACCAGATTTAACAGGACTGAATATCTTGATAGCTTAATTCTGGCTCTCAACTCTTCAGACAGCATCCTGTCAGGAGAGATTGAAGGTGATTTTCTGAAAGCTGCGTTTTATTTTGGCGGGTCAGGCAATGATCTGAAGAGCGCCTTGAAGGAAGGACGTTTCAGGGGCATTGCTGCAGTTGATTCTGCAGTTGCGAACAGTATCCCCTATATCTCTGCCCTCCCTGAACTGAATGTCTCCCTGGAGTCGACATATGATCCCTTCATCGGGCTCATAGTGAGCGATACCATATTCAGCTTCAGCAAGGTGGCAATGAACATTGTAAAGGATTCCACGGGCACGGCAAAGGGAGATATTTCGGTTGACAGGTTCAGTTTCATGAAGAGTCAGGGTTATGCCGCTGCCATCAGGTTCGTGAGCCTCCCTGACAGATCAGTGCTGGCGGTCAGGGCTGACAGCGTAAGGTACGGGAATGTTGCATTGACGGATCCGGTTATTGACATGACCTCCGCAGGGGATACAGTCCGTTATAGTATTCAGGCACGGGACAGGAGTGAACTTCTACTTTATGACATAGCAGGTATAGCCTACAAGAATGAAAAACTGATCAGGCTGAGAACCTCGCAGCCTGAGTGGACTGTCAACGGTTTCAGATGGACTGTTGCGCAGGGTGATTTTCTTGTGCTGGATCCTGCGAAAAGAAGCTTCCGGACAGACCTGCACTGGAAGAACGGCGGGAGCAGCATTGACATTGTCGGAAGTGAGCTTGAAAAGATCTTTATCGAAGTCCGGAATGTATGGATTAACATGCTCGCCATTCCGGGAATGAACACCTTTGGATATGACGGTGAGCTTACAGGCAGGGTTGATTACAGCCGCAGGAACGGCAATGAGCTGGGTGTGAAGATGGACATCATGCAAACGAAGATGTATGAGAGCCCACTGGGCGATTTCAGGATTATGGCCAGTTACCTGTCAGATACCATCGGTACGGTCGAAGGCGACCTGAATGCCGTATTGAATGACACCTCCAGCCTTAACCTGGTTTTCAGGTCGGAAAAAAAAGGAGATCAGAAAAGTATGCAATCTGAATTCTCCGGCATCCCCCTGAACACTTTTGAATCACTGGTCAGCAAATACATAAGCGGATTAACCGGCGAAGTGAGCGGTGATCTGAGATTGTCATCAACCGGTAAAAAGCCCGTACTGGACGGTGAGATACAAATTACCGGTACAGAATTGAAGATAATACCCCTTAATGCCCGTTTCTATCTGCCTGATGAGGTTATCATACTTGAAGATAACAGGATAATTTTCAGGCAGTTTAAAGTATTGGATTCCCTGAAGAAGCAGCTCACACTGAACGGGTCGGTCAACCTTGATAACCCTGAAAACATCACAGCTGACATACAGGTTACCTCAGACCGTCTCCAGATGATGAATACCACAGAGAAGGATAATCCATCTTTCAACGGCTCCGTCTTTGTCAATACCAGGCTGAACATCACCGGCCCGGTTCAGAGCCCTTCGATTGCGGGAAGCATAGCCCTGGCAGAAGGGACGGTTATCAATTATACCCTCACTGAAAACCTCACCGTCTCGGAGACGGAAAAGACAATCACATTTGCCAGCCTCGCTGATGAAGATCAGGAAGGCGAGTCTGAAGAGGCTCCGGTACAGTCGTTTTCAAGAACACCTGACATTGAAGCGGCGATAGAGATTAATCCGAACAGCCTGTTCAATTTCAGCATATCCAGGGGTTTTGACATCGGGGCGCAGATCAGGGGAGGAGGATTTCTGACTTATGGCCTGATGCCCAACAAGGACATCAGTTTAAGCGGGACGTACGAGATCAACCAGGGAGATGCCGAGCTGAAGATACCCGGCTGGCCAAGAAAAAACTTCACAATTACCCCCGGCAGCTACCTCAGATGGGACGGCCCTGTTGACAACCCGGAACTGAACGTTGAAACGATAAGCAAGGTCAGGGGGTCTTACAGTAATCCCGTCGACGGGCAGACGAGGGAGGTTGATTTTCTTGTAAATATGAAACTCGCTGACAGGCTGTCGCAACTTAAGATAATCTTCGATGTCAGTTCGCAGGATCAGTACATTACAAGTGTTTTCAATTCGTTTTCAACCGATGAACGGATGAGGCAGGCAATCAACCTGCTTATTTTTGAGCGGATCGAGCTTCCCGGCCAGACCAGCTCCACCGATTATTTAACCCAGCAGATAAATCAGTTCTGGGAATCGCAGATCAGCCAGATAACCAAATCGGCATTCAAGAATGTCGACGTCTCTCTGGGTATTGATACCTACACCCAGGCCACGGAACAGGGGGAACAGGAGGTTACCAGCTTCAGCTACGAAGTGAAGAAGGCGATGTTCAGGGACCGGGGAACAGTCATGGTTTCAGGGCGCATGAATGACAACAGTCCGGGCAGCACACAGACCAGCAACCTGATCGAGAATTTCATTTTCGAATATGCACTCGACACCAACCGTACAAAATTCATCAAGGTCTACCGCCAGCAGAATTATGAGGACCTGCTGGAAGGAGAAGTGACCAAGTCGGGACTGGGATTTATCTACAGGAAGAGCTATGACAGGATAAGTGATATATGGCGGAGGAAGAGAAAAAGTAAGGCAATAGGCAATAGAGGGGCGAGCGAAAAGTAATGACCCGGTGGGTCATTACCGCGAGCAGCCAGATTGAAGGGTGGGAGGCAATAGGCAATAGTGAGAATGGAGCATGAAGTAGATTTATGATTAGGGCAAGGGTTGTAAATATTATCCTGATTATTGCTGCATACGCAGTATTGACCGGATGCTCCAATACGAAGTTTCTTGCAGGGGATCAGTTACTTTATACTGGCAGGAATGCGGTGTTTGTCGGTGATTCATCAAAGTTCAAAGATCCGCGTGTCAAACAAATCACCGGGTCAGTAACTGCTTTTCAACCCAATAATTCTGTCGGAGGGAAGAGGATATTGCCGCCCTTCGGCTTGTGGTTTTACAACTATCTGAAGCCTGAGGAGAAAAAGACCCCGGGATTGTTATACCGCACCTTTGCAAAGGCCCCGGTGCTGATATCAACGGTTAATCCTGAGGTGCGCAGCAGGAAGCTGGAATCTGAGCTTTTCGGCAGCGGTTACTTCCATTCAGTTGTATGGGCGGAAATTGACACAGGTAAACGTAATCCGCAGAAAGCGGCAATAACTTACTACGTCAGGCCGGGTACACCTTTCAGGTACAACACTATTTCCCTTGCGCCTCCGCATGATGCGGTTGATTCTATAATCGGGAGCTTTGAACCTGACCTCTCTGTCAGCCCCGGTGATATATTTGATCTCGGAACCATCAAGTCGGAAACGAAAAAGATTACTGACCGGCTTCAGGATTCGGGTTATTTTTATTTCAACCAGGGCCAAGTTAAAATCACCGCTGATACTGTTCAAACACCCTACGGAATTGATCTGAGGATCGGAAAAAGCGAAGAGCTGCCACGCAGAGCCGGGATGAAGTATTTCATTGATGAAATATCAGTACGGATATCCGGTGAGACGGCTGTTCCAGGCACTCTCCCGGTCATTGACACAACGGAATACGACGGCATCAGTATAATTTCACAGGATCTGCAGTTTAAACCAGGGGTATTGTCGAGGGCGGTATACTTCCGTGAGGGAGACAGCTACTCCACCACAAAGCATCTCCGCACCATGGCTCATCTGAACAGCTACGGGATATTTAAATTCATTAACGTCCGCTATACGCCGGATCCTGATAGTCTTATAAATCAACTGGATATGTTGATTGAGCTTGCTCCGATGAAAGATATCAGCCTCGATCTTGAAGCTAACGTTGTCTCAAAATCAACGGGCTTCTCAGGTCCGGGATTTGCGGCAACGCTGGCACATGGAAATCTGGCCGGAGGGGCTAACAGGCTGCAGCTAAAGCTTGACGGTGGTGTCGAATGGCAATGGACCAGCAAAACCGCAAGCACTCTCGGTACAGTATCCTACAATGTGGGATTATCATCATCTATTGTCTTTCCGAAGCTGATAGCACCCTCATTTTTAATAAACCATGAGCGTTTTAACCTGCCGCAGACATCGGTTACCCTCGGGTTTGAATTCCTGAATAAAATTCAATACTACCGGATGGTATCTGTGAACCTGGGATTTGGGTACCAGTGGAGGAATTCGGATAAGATAACACAAAAGTTTTTCCCGGTATTCATAAACTCAATCGACCTCCTGGAAACCACCCCGGAGTTTGATACACTTATCTCCGACAATCCGTACATACGAAAGAGTTTCGAGGAGCAGTTCATTGTCGGCATGAAGTATGATTTTACATATGACAACAGTCTCACCAAACAACCAAATGGTTTCTATTTTTCAGCAGGCGCAAGCACTTCGGGTAACCTTCTCGATTTAGTCAAGAGAGCCTTCAATGAAGAATCTGAAAGACCTTACAGCACCCTCGGAAACGTCTACTCCCAGTTCATTAAACTGTCGACGGATGTACGTTATTACAGGAATATAAATAATGTCAGCATTGCTTCACGTTTCTATGCAGGAGCCGGAATACCGTATACCAACTCTGTTGTCATGCCTTATGTGGAACAGTTTTACAGCGGAGGATCAAACAGCATCAGGGCTTTTGTGGCACGGTCACTGGGCCCGGGAGGACTGGTACCGGCTGCAGACATAGATCCTGATTCACTTATCATTGATCAGACAGGCGACATTAAACTGGAAGGTAACCTCGAATTCAGGTTCAGGATGTCAAAGGCATTGCACGGAGCGCTCTTCATCGATGCGGGGAACGTTTGGCTGTTAAACACTGACGAAGCGAGACCCGATGCTGAATTTCGTTTCAATAAATTCCTTGACCAGCTGGCCGTCGGGACGGGTATCGGGCTGAGGTTTGATTTTAGTTTCTTTATCCTCAGGACTGATATTGGTTTCCCGATTCGCAGACCTTATAAGACTGACGGTTCGAACTGGCTCTGGGGAACAGATGATATATGGAAAAACGGGGTCTTTAACCTGGCTATCGGATATCCCTTCTGATCAGATCCCTGGTAATTTTGATTTTCATCTTAAAAGGATAAGAATCTGATACTGTATGTACTACTTTTACATTGCTGAAAGCACATTTAACAAACAATAAAGATGAGACACAATTCCGGAAAGAACTCCAGGTGGCTGATTGCCATGCTGGCACTGGCATTTGCAGTTCAAGTCCCAATCTTCAGTCAGGATTTGTTGCTTCTGGGGCCCGCTGCCGACTGTCCTCAGAAAGATCTGGCTGATGTCATCCGCGGGTCGCTGCACAAGCCCCCCAAGGTAAAACCTGAATCGGCAGGGTCTTTACTGATCGTTCCGGTGATTGGTTCGAATCCTGCCACAGGCTTTGTCTTCGGTATTGGCGGACAGTATGCTTTTAAAATGAAGGGAAGCTCCCTCTACTCCAACTTCAGCGGTTCTGCCCAGTACACCACTAAAAATCAGATGATCTTCATGCTGAAAAACAGCATATATACAAAAAACAACGGCATCTTTTTATCTGGCGACTGGCGTTACCTGATATATTCACAGTCAACGTATGGCCTGGGCACGACTGCACCCGAAGGGGGGATACTTGATTATCAGTACAGTCTTGGCGGTGCGGAGACTGCGGATGATTCACTTATCCAACCCATGAAATTCAACTTTGCCAGGTTCCATCAGTCTGTCTCCTTTAAAATAGTTGAAGGTTTCTATGCAGGTGTGGGGTATTACTTTGACAGTTATTCCAAAATTGATGACCAGAAACTGAGTCTGGTACCGGGTGATACAGTCCTTACCAGCCATTACGCTTACAATACATATTACGGATTCAGCACTACAAAGTACTTTTCATCCGCCCTGAATGTCAACGTTGTCTATGACACGCGTGACAACATGCTCAACGCTTACAAGGGCATTTATGCAATGGCAAGCTGGCGGGGAGCATTTGAGTTTCTGGGTAATGATAAGGCAGCCAACTTTTTTCAGGTGGAGTGGCGAAGCTTTCACAGCCTTTCGGAAACAAATCAAAGACACCTGCTGTCATTCTGGGTTATGGGTAACTTTTCGCCTGTTGGCCAGTTCCCCTACATGATTTTACCTGCAACCGCGTATGATCAGCGGGGCCGGGCCGGTAGAGGATATACACAGGGCCGGTTCAGGGGGGCAAACATGGTGTACGGAGAAGCCGAATACCGTTTCCCGATCTCAAAGTGCGGAGGGATACTGGGCGGTGTCCTGTTCATGAACGCCACCACCGCTGATAACAAAGCATTATCACTGAACCTGTTTGAATCAATCAAACCGGGCTACGGAGCGGGTTTACGGATCATGGTTGACAAGCGCTCGCGTACCAACCTCGCGGTTGATGTCGGGTTCGGACAAAAATCATTCGGATTCTACCTGGCAGCCTCCGAGACCTTTTAGCAGAAACCTCTTATTTATCAATGGGAAATGCCTCGTGCTTTTGCCATTGACGTGGTTTCTCCTCAATCTTTTTCATTACCACCTCTACTGCCTTCATCAGCTGCGTGTCATACCCTTCGGCATATTTTCTGGAATCTATATCTATAATGATATCAGGTGTCACGCCTTCGTTCTCCACAACCCACTCTCCCTTTTCATTGTATATGCGGTAGTCGGGTGCGGTTATGGTCCCTCCGTCGATAAGCTCGATGAACATCGACACTCCCACAAGGCCGCCCCATGTGCGGGTTCCTATTATCGGGCCCATACCGAACCAGCGGAACTCATACGGGAGCTCATCGCCTCCGGAACCGGCATACCTATTGGTAATCAAGGCCATATGAGCATCAACGGCAAGATGGGGTATAGGCTGGTCTGCCGACTGCCGGCGTGTCCAGAAGGCGTGAGGCTTCTTTTGCAGGCGCTGCAGGAAGATCTCAGGGTCAAGCCCTCCTCCGTTGAAACGGCCGTCAATGATCAGTCCCTCTTTCTTCGTCTGGGAATAGAAATATCTCGGGAAGTCGGTTGCCGAACCGTTCCATGTGTCAGGCAGGTAAATGTATCCGATCTTTCCCCCTGAAGCCTTATCCACTGCCATACGGTTCGACTCCAGCCAGTCCATGTAGCGGAAGGTGTTTTCACTGCCTGACGGTACAACGGTAACTTCACGGGCGCCTTCCAGGATCGGTTTCGAGTTAACGGTAAGGATGACCTGCTTACCGGCCAGTCCCACGAAATAGCTGTAAATCTCCTTCCCGGCCTTAACATCCGTGTTATTAACCTTAAGGAGGTATTCACCCTCAATGATGTTGACACCTGGTTTTGCCAGCGGTGGCCATGCCTCGCGCGACCAGTCCTTCTCCCTGTAAATTTTGGTGAAACGGTAGAGATTAGTCTGTTTGTCTATGCTGTAGTCAGCACCCAGCATCCCGACATTAACCGGGTCAGTGCGTCGTTTACTGTCTCCTCCGTACACGTAGGTGTGTGAAGTGTTAAGCTCTGCGATCATCTCACCAATGATGAAGGTCAGGTCCTGCCGGCATGAGGCCCTGTCAGCCAGCCTGCCATACTTCTCTTTCATGAAGTTCCAGTCCTGTCCATGCATTCCGGGCTCGTAGTAGTAGTCACGCTCCATGCGCCATGCCTCGTTGAAGATCTGTCTCCACTCACTGACGGGATCATACCATACCTTAAGGTCCGTGACCTTCAGCGCCGTGGGATTTCCTCCCGCTGAGGGGAGAATTGAGACAGCTCCGCTTTTTGTGAAGATAATGGTTCCCCCGTCGGCTGAAAGCCTGTAATCATCAATACCTTCTGTAAATGAGGTCTCCTTCTGAGTTGAGAATGACCAGGAGAAGAGCGTCATCGGTCCGTGCCCTGCCACCTCGAAGCGGTTGAAGTTGCCCTCGTCGCCGTTCTGATAAAAGAGTGATGTCCCGTTCACCGAGAGGTTGCGGTAGTTGCCTTTTGGGAGAGGCAGGGCCTCTGTACGGGCAGTTATACCATCAAGATCTATGCGGACTGACACCGGCGCCTCGCTTTTGGGGGCCGCTACAGCGGGTTTTTCCTCATCACTTTTAAATGGAAGGATCGATTTGCCCTCTTTCTTAAGGGTAATTGCATATATTCCGGCTATCTTCCGGTAGATCATCTCCCACTCCAGGTCGCAGTAGGTTGGTTCGAACCTGCGGTTTGAAAGGAACATCAGATGCTCGCCGTCTTTTGTAAATACAGGGTTGAAGTCGTGGAACAGCCCGTTGCTGAGACAGTTAATTGTTTTGTTTTCAAGACTGTATACGTACAACTGGTACATGTATGCCTCATTCATCTTCGAATAGGTTATATAGCGGCTGTCGGGCGACCATGAGTAGTCATATATCGATTTAATGTCAAGGGAGACATCGACATTCTCATATTCTTCCCTGTCGACCTTCGTAATTGCCTTTGATGCTACATCAATGAAGTAAAGCGTCAGGGTCTGATCGGTCCATGCTATTTTTTTGCTGTTGGGAGACCATTTAATGGTATGGCGGTAACCATCCTTGTGAGAGGTAAGCTTCACGGGCTCCTCCCTGCCGTTGGGATTGACTATATACAGCTCGTATTCCCCTGTTTTATCGGAGAAGTAAGCGATCCATTTTCCATCGGGCGACCAGACGGCATCTTTGTCCCTGGCACCGGATGAATTTGTCAGGTTCCTCGCGGGCCCCTCCTTTGCGGGAAGGGTGAAAATATCGCCGCGTGCGACTATCAATGCCCTCTGGCCTGACGGAGAGATATCGGCACGGGTGATATTGCCGCTTACATCTTTCATGAACGGACGGGTCTCCTCCATGTCGTTGAGGATCTGCACCGGAACCCTGGCAGAGACACCCGAGGCCAGATCGAGTTTCCAGATATCGCCCCCCAGTTCATAGACTATCTGGTCTCCACCAAAGTCAGGGTGTCTCACATCGTATTCCTTGTGTCGTGTAACCTGCTCAATTTTACCGTTCCCCGGGTCGTATGACCAGATATTGAGCACCCTGTCGCGGTCAGAGCTGAAATATATCTTGTTTCCGATCCACATCGGCCACCTGTCCGATCCGTCATAGTTGCTGATGTTGGTTTCCTCATTGGTTTTCAGGTCATAGATATAAACCTCCTGTGCCCGGCCTCCCTTGTATCGTTTCCAGGTTGCATTGTCCTGCGAGTCCTTGTTATAGGCTATCTTGCTGCCGTCGGGTGAGAAGCTTCCGCGTGCGGCATCATACATGATCATCTCCTCGAGGCCGGTGCCATCGGGCGAAATGAGGAACATTTTCATGTAGCGCGACGGACTGAGCCTGCCGGATGAGAACATGATCTTGTTTTTCGTGCTGTTCCAGCCGATGACCTCATCCATTCCAGGGTGGAAGGTGAGCCTGGTGATGTCGCCACCATTGGTGTTCATTACATAAACATCGGCATTGCCGTCATATTCTCCGGTGAAGGCGACAAGGCTGCCGTCGGGTGATATCTCGGGGTATGACTCACGGCCGTCACTGAATGTGAGGCGGGTGGCTGTACCCCCTTCGGCGGGGGCTTTCCAGAGATCACCGCCGCTGGTGAATACGATGGTGCTCCCCTGGATATCAGGGTGTTGCATGAAGGGACTCTGTGCGCCGGCCATTAGAGACGGTGCCAGAAAAACCAGCAGGAATATGACCCTGAAGATGTTCACGGCTCTGCCGCAAAGAAGGTTGATGTTTTTCATATCGATGGATATTTTCGGATAGGTATGACGGGTAACATTAATTACCGGAGATGTGTTTTATCAAAGGTACCGGACAAATTATTTAAATGCAATACCGATGCCTGCTGAGCATATAAATACTACCGGAAAGACGTGATGGAATGACCAGATGATGCTTGGGGAGCATCAAAATATTGAAGATACGATGGTTATTAAGGATCCGGATAATTGCAGATCATGGAATAAGGCTTATCCTGTAACCACATTCCATGGTCTGACCGACCATTCGGTTATGAGGCCGTTTTTCACGTACGGGTCGCGGCTGACAAAGTCATGAGCAGCCTGCGGGGTGTCGCCCCTGAAGACCAGCACTGCCCCGTCGGCAGGCTCGGCCAGTGCCCCGGCCATCACCAGCCGTCCGTCAGAATGAAACTCTTCAACCAGCCCCAGGTGATCAGGGCGGAAAGGGGTGCGGCGCTCAATATAGTTTTCAACCGTCTTGTAAAAGAGAATGAAGTACATAGGGTTGGGTGTTAGAATTATTGTTTCATTTTTTACCCGCAGACATATCGAACGTTCTCCGGGAAAGAAGAGGCAGGAGATCTCATGTCAGGAGCCTCCTGCCTCTTTAATGTATTTTTACTAATGGCTATGGCTGTCAGATTCCTGCCACCACCACATCATCAATCACCAGGCTGGGGAATCTTGACTGGCTGTATATCCAGGGATCATTGGCCACCTCTACAAGCCTGTTCCAGAAATTCATGTGGTTGTCGGCGATGTTCATCTCCGCAACATTCATGACGAACTCTCCCTTTTCATACAGTTTCCCTATAATCCCCACTGAGAAGTCCCCCGTTGTAGAATTGGAGTTTCCGCCTATATAATCAGTGACTACGATGCAGCGTTTGAGGTCCCTGATTATCTCCCCGGTGCTTCTTGTCCCCGGGGGAATAATAACATTGGACAGGGAGCCTGAGGATGGTTCCCAACCCAGTTTACGGCTGTAATACCAGTCTACCAGGAACTCATTGAGTACCCCTTCACTGATCAGAGTTCGCTTCAGGGCCGGGAAACCGTCACTGTCATAGAGTCTTGAGCCCAGTCCCCTCGGGATTAACGGATCATCCAAAACCGTCAGAAACCTGCTTCCTATCGGCATACCCTTCTTTTCCGCGAGGAACGATCTCTTCTGCTGAATATTTCCGGCAGACATGGGGCCTACCAGTCCGTTCAGCACACGACCGGCTCCACGGTTCTCAAGGATCACAGGGATCTTTGTGGTGGCTATCTTTTTGCCGCCCATAAGGTCAAGAGTTCTCCTTGCAGCCTCAGCACCCACCTCCTCCATGGGAGGGAGATCGCTTTTATACCTGCAGCCGACGTAGTTATAGCCGGCAGGACGGCGGTCCCCTTCATCCTGTGCAGTCATTGATGCGCCTACATTGCAGTAGGTCCCGCGTGACGATCCTTCAAGACCGTTGCTTGTCTTCACATATTCCTCATAAGACTCATCATATTCGCCTGCCTCCACGGAGATCACCCTGTCACCTCCATTGCTCAGACAGGCATTTTCCACAGCCTTTGTCATTGAGTGCCTCTCTTCAGGTGTCAGGCTTCCGTAATCAGGATCGACCAGCTGCAGATCGGCCTGCGATCTTCCTTCATAGTACTTCGGCTCGGGAAGGGTTCGGAACGGGTCCTCTTCCATGATGCCTGCATTGGCGACCAGGTCAGTTATAAAGGTCTCAAGTGTCTTGGTGCGGAAGTCAGGAGTTGACTGTCCGGCATACCGGTTATTGACGAACACCTCAAGGTAAAGTCCCTGCGTTGTGGCCTCCTTGATCACCTCCGGTTTGCGGTCGCGGTAATTGATCTCCACGGCACGCCTCCTGGAGAGGCTAACCTTGCAGTCATTTGCCCCGGCCTTCAGGGTACGGCTGATTACCCAGTCGGCCAGTTCGGGGAAGCTCATCTGTTTTCCTGTTGCTTTAGTCATGACCTTCCTCCTTTCTGTTCTGTGCCGCCTACTGTAAGCGATTTAACGAGGCACGTCGGCAGGCCGAATGATACGGGTACACCCTGTCCGTTCTTGCCGCACTGTCCGGCTCCGCCTCTGCTCATCTCCAGGTCGTTTGCGGCCATGGTGATATTGGCGAGCATCTTCGGTCCGTTGCCCATGATATTCACATCTTTGATCGGGGCTGTGAGTTTGCCGTTTTCAATCAGTCTCCCCTGCGATACATAGAATGCAAAGTCCCCCTCACCAATTTTTACCTGCCCGTTGCTTACATCCTCAACATAAATGCCGTTTCCGGCCGCCTTGATCACATCCTCGATGGTGGCGTCGCCGCCCAGCATGTAGGTATTGCGCATACGCGGCATAGGGTAGTTCATGAAGTCCTGCCTTCTTCCGTTGCCTGTAGGTTCAACTCCATAGTGTTTTGCAGAGATCCTGTCATGAATGTAACTGGTGAGTATCCCGTTTTCCACAAGCACGGTTTTCTTCCCCGGAGTGCCTTCGTCGTCAACATTCAGGCTGCCCGCAAGGTTCATGTTTGTTGCGTCATCTATGATGGTGACAAAGGGTTCTGCAACCTTCTTGCCTATCATAGTGCTGTAGGTCGAGGTATTTTTGCGGTTGAAGTCAGCTTCCATCCCGTGTCCGATGGCTTCATGAAGAAGTATTCCGGTTATGCCCGGGCCGAGCACCACGGGCATCTCTCCTGCCGGCGGCCTGATGGCATCAAAGAGTTTAATGGCGTTGCTGGCAGATTTTGATGCAATCTCATTTATGACATCTTCGGTATAAAATGAAAAGTCGCGTGGACCGCCCAGGTTATAGAATGATCTTTCGCGCCTTCCGTCCCTCTCAGCTATCACTGATGAATAGAGGAATCCTCCGGGGATGATATCCTCCGCCATGATACCGTCACTGGTAGCAATAAGTATACGCCTGAGGTTGCTCTGGAAACCGCCGGTCACTTTTATGATCTCAGGAGAGTAAGAAAAGCACTTCTCATTGATCTGTTGCAGAACCGGTAGTTTTGACTGCGCAGGGATGCCGTCAAAGCCGTCAGGCAGCGGATAGTAATTTCCTGACTGAGGCCGGCTGAAAGATGCGGCAGTTTGCGTTGCAGTCATATCGCAGAGCGAAGCAGCAGTAGCAGCTGCGGACATCATCGATTCCAGGGTCAGATCCTGTGTGTACCCGTATCCGATCTGGTCTCCCATGACGGTCCGGATACCGACCCCGAGTGATATGTCACCGTAAGACTGGTTCACCTTCCCGTCCTCAAGACCAAGATAGTTTGAGACGGTGTATTCGAAATAGAGATCGGCAAAATCACCCCCTCGTGAGAGTGCCTTTGCAAGCAGTTTGCTGCAGAGAGTCTCATCAATCCCGAACTCTCCAAGGAAGTAATTCCCGGACGGTTTGCCGTCCATGAACCTGCATCCCTGGATTCCGGGAAGGAATAAAAGAGCTCCTCCTGCCAGGGCCGTGCCCCGGATAAATGTTCTTCTCGGAATAGGTTTCATTTTTTGATTTTAATTGACCCCACAAGTTATGAAATCCCTGCGGAAACGACCTAATGCTAAATGGTTAATGTCATGTTAAGAATGAAGGGTAATCCTTAATGCCTTTTAAGTATTGTCTTGCGTAAATATCTTTTCCATATATCGTCTCTTTCGGAGGTCAGTGAAATAATTACCATGAAACCATTTTTGGAATTACTGAAAAGTTACTTTTACTGACCGATTCCGATATTCGGGATTGGGAATAATTTGTCCGGACCACCAAACAGAACAGTAATCATGCAGGAAACGGAATTCAGGGTTTACGGCTACCGCTGGGTAATGCTGAGTGTGTACATGCTGGCCATAGTCATCAATCAGATCATGTGGATAACATTTGCCCCGATAACAATTGATGCCGCAGGGTTCTATGGCGTTTCCGACCTTAAGATCGGGATACTTTCGATGTGTTTCATGATCGTTTACCTGGTGGTGTCAATTCCTGCATCTTGGATTATAGATACTTACGGAATCCGGGTGGGTGTGGGGACCGGTGTGGTGCTTACCGGCATTTTCGGATTGATGCGCGGACTCGCCTCAGATAATTACAATCTGCTTTTGCTTGCACAGGTCGGAATTGCCGCCGGCCAGCCTTTTCTCCTGAATTCCATCACCAAGGTTGCAGCACGATGGTTTCCGATTAAGGAGAGGGCAACAGCATCGGGATTGGGTACCCTGGCCATGTATTTCGGTATCCTGACAGGTATAAGCCTGACACCCTTCCTGGTCAATGGTAACGGGATAAACGGGATGCTTTACATATACGGGATTACCTCCGTGGTAATAGGGTTAGTCTTTTTCATCTTCGCAAGGGAACGGCCACTCACGGCGCCATGCCTTCCGGATCAGGAGGAACGGGCCCTGGCTGTTGACGGGATGAAGCTTCTTTTCAGGAACAGGGATTTTCTGTGGCTGATGGTAATTTTCTTTATTGGGTTGGGAGTATTCAATTCCGTTACAACCTGGATTGAGAATATCCTTAGTCCCAGGGGCTTTACCGCCGAGCAGGCTGGCATAACCGGAGGCCTGATGATCATTGGCGGCCTGGTGGGGGCTGTTATAATGCCCTTCCTGTCAGATCGTTACAAGAAGCGAGTGCCTTTCATAATAATTGCCCTGGCAGGGGCAACTGCAGGTCTTGCCGGAGTGACATATGCTACCAGCTACGCCCTGCTTCTCTTTTCGGCAGCTGCATTCGGATTCTTCCTTCTCAGTTCGGGCCCGATAGGGTTTCAGTATGGTGCCGAAGTAACCTTTCCTGTTTCAGAAGGCACCTCAAACGGATTTCTGCTGCTTATGGGTCAGATCTCGGGGATAGCATTCATTTTCGGGATGGACAGCTTCAAGTCACCTTTAACAGGGTCGATGACCATACCGCTTTTTGTCATGATCATCCTGATGCTGATCAGCTTTATTTTTTCTTACAGGCTCAGGGAGTCTGCTCTCCTGGGAGGGCCTGACAAACAGGAAAAGCCATGAACGGGAGATGTTACGGATCAGTATCAGCAACCATCATTTTTGCTGTAATTTTTCTTTTACAGGCGGTTTCGCTTCAGGGACAGGATTCGGCAACAGACTCTGTGACAGATAACGGAATTCAGAAAATTCAGCTGACAGCCCTGCAGGACTTGAAGAATGCACAGATCTGGTGGTACGGATGGCTTGGCGGGTACAGCGCTGCTACAGCCGGACAGGCTGCCGTCGCTGCCACAACTGAAAATATGACCCTGCGTCAGGATATGGTACTGGGTGCCGCAACGACCCTCATTGGTGCGCTGGGTCAGCTGATCATGCCCATTGTACCAAAAAATGCCAAAGCAGATTTTCCCCCGTATCGCGATTATGTTGCGGGTGAAAAACCATTATCGGAAGAACAGGCTGCTGAACTGCTGAAGATACTGGCTTTGAGGGAGAAGGAAGGAAGGTCATGGAAGATGCATGCCGCTGCCGGTGCAGTAAACCTGGGAAGCGGACTGGTCACATGGCTGGGATTCAAACGAACCGTATGGGACGGATTGATGAATTTTGCACTCAACACCGCGGTGACGGAAGCTCAGATATGGACACAGCCCACCAGGGCAATTAAAGACTATGAGAGGTACCTCCGTGAAATTAATCCGTCGGCCGACACACCTACTGCCAGGCCTGAGAGTGAATGGACCGTAAGCGTAATGCCCGGTGGGATAGCCATAAGGGTTGATTTCTAATTCCTGACCGTCGGCCATTGTAATGACTTCTTTCAGGAATTTCATCTAGTACTGCCCGCAGCTACCCCGGATACAACATAGGCAGCTCTTTTCTGCCATCTATTATCTGAGACCGAACCTGTAGGAAAACTTAATGAGAAATACGTTATATGGTCTTCTGGCGGTAAGCAGTTCATGTATCTGATCACTCATTTCGAAATACCCGTCACCGGTATAGTAATCGCGGGTCTGTGACCATACGAGATAGGCAGTTGAGCCAGGCAGGAATTCCCAGCGAATGACCAGGTTACTCAGAAACTCGCTAACGGTGAAGTCGGGCTTCCCGAAGAGGTAATCAGGAGTGCCGTCGCGATCTTCATCGATTATATAGTTTTCATAATCCTCATCAAAAGTTATCTGATCAGCCTCATAGACATGAAACCTGTCTGTAAATTCAGGTGCATTGGGGTCTGTGATGTATTTGAACTCATTATAAGACCCTGACCCGAAGAAGGGCTGTCCCCAGTATTGAATTGAGAGGTCAGGGGTAATGCTGTAATCAACCCTGAATGACAAAGAGAGGATTTCCTGATCAATTGATCCGAATATATATCTGGGATCGTCGTCGTCGCCGTCGTTGCCTTCAGTGGTAACATACTGCATGATATTTTCATTCTTTTCCCATTGCGGTTCAGCACTGATCGTCAGCGTACTGACCGGCCTGTAGGTCAACTCGAATCCCATCCCGTATCCGCTGTAATAATTTTCGAACCCCCATCCGTAGTTAAATTCCAGGTCCGCTACCAGTTTCTTCCGTTCACTTGTGTTAATGCCACCGTAAAACCTGGCTGTTCCCGGCATAAGCATTGAAGGTCCGCCGCGGAGCAAAAGGTTGTCTCTTTCACGGCTGTTGACTCCGCCGCCAAAATATGTGCTCCAGAGGTTTTTAAAACCTGCCTGCCATGAAAACTCATCGCCGATCATCAGGGTAGTGCCTCCGAAATCAGCAAGATGTATTACATTGGTTCCGAAAGACATCCGGTTGAAGACACTGAAGGGTTTGTTGATGTTGTAGCTGAAAACTCCGACTCCGAGGAACTGGTCAGCAACCCTCATGTATCCGAGGTCGTTGAGCTCAAATCCGGGGGATTTCCAGGCAGCCAGATAAATTATGTTAAAATTGCCGCCGATCTTACCGGCCATCAGGTTCCCGCCGTAGCCGCTGAGTGATGTCCTGGCGGGGTCATATTCAACGTAGTCTGCATCGGGTCTTGCAAAGTTATGAACCGGAGATCGCTGTGTCCTGGCAATGTCATCCTCATTTCCGGTGATATTGCTGAAAGCTGTGCGCAGCTGGAAAATATAGTTCATATCCTTGAAATACTGTGTAAAATCGAGTCCGCCGGCAGTAGCCGACTTATGGAAATAATCAGCCGTCTGGTCATCGAGCGACCTGATGGTGCTCGTCATCATGCCTCCGATTATTGTCTTCCCTCCTTTGAAATCCTGCTGCACCCTTCCTACGGCAAAATTTGTAAACGGTTCAGCCTTGACATATGATGTTTCGCCTGTCTCTTCATTGTATATTTTTGTGTTTACCTCTGCGGTAACTGCATCAATTGCCCCCACTGAAAGACCGGAGCCGGACTTACCGGTAAGTTTTGCAGCGCCTATTATAGGGATGAATGCAGGAGTATATGCATATTCTGATTCGCCCGGGCTGGCCGGGTGCCTGGGGCTGCGGCCGATCCTCCTGGAGTAGAAGAGGTTGTCATTGCCGACATCTCCGTCGCCGATCCCAAGCCCGAAACTTGTTATATTCTTTCCTTCAATAAAGAATGGTCTCTTCTCCCGGAAGAATGACTCGAAGGCTGTAAGATTCACTTCCGAGGGGTCTGCCTCCACCTGGCCGAAATCAGGGTTCAGCGAAAGGCTCAGTATCATATTGTTGGTCACTCCTATCTTGGCATCGAGACCTGCATTAACTTTGAAATCAGAGCCGTCGAGCCATGGATTACCCTCCTCCTGCTCATAGGTCTCCAACTTGGCCACTCCGTAGGGAGTCAGGTCAAGAAGAGTACGCGGTTTTATATTGCTCAGGCCGGTCATCAGGCCTGCATTATGCACAAGTCCGGAAGCATTCCTGGCAATCGGCTGCCATAAATCGGTTTCATCATGCCGGTATAATTCTCTTATTATTTCGAGTCCCCAGGTCTGGTTTTCACTTGCCGAAAACCGCAGTTGAGTGAGAGGGATCCGCATTTCGGCCGCCCATCCCCATTCCTGAATCGAAGTTTTAACGTACCAGATCGGGTCGAATGTCTCATCTTCATTCATGCCGTCATCCGTCCAGATAAGGTCGCCCTTGACACCGGCTGCGCTCACTCCGAATCCGAAGGCGGTGCGCTGGTCAAAGTAGGAGTCAATTGCAATTGCAACATTGTCGCCATCGGCGTCATCACGCCTGGTCAGGCGCTGCACAATACTGTCGGGAGCAGTGTCCCAGGCCTTTATGGCAACATAGATGTTATGGTCGTCATAAAGAAGCTTGAACTCCGTTTTCTGTTTCACCGGAGCTCCTTCCAGGGGCTTAAACTGCGCGAAATCGCCTCCCCATTCTCCCTGTTGCCACGCATCGTCGTCAAGCTCGCCGTTTATTAACGGGGCTACGTTGATACGGGTAGCATTGTATACCCGCTTTTCATAAGTCTGGGCACTTGTCAGGAAAGGCAAAAATAACAGGAGCATCAGTATGTAGTTCTTCATTTCAGCAGGTTTACAGAGGTTCAGTTTAAAGCATTTCAAATTTACAGAAATATTTAAACCGGAGAAACATATCATCTCAGCCGGGATTTCAAGAAAAAGAGCGGAGACTAAATGTCAGCGCTCTTCAGGGCTTGCACGTCCTGACTCTTACCTGAGCCCGAACCTGTAAGTAAATTTTACAAGGAAGACGTCATATGGTTTATTTTCTGTATAAAGGTTGTCAATGTTGTCGTCCAGTGAGAATGATCCGGTGCTGTCATAGTAATTGCGGGTCTGTGACCATACGAGATAAAGGGTTGATCCGGGGCGGAATTCCCATCGTGCAACAAGGTTCGACAGAAATTCATCGTAGTTGTAATCCGTATTTTTGAAACTGTAATCGCTGACACCGTCATTGTCGTCATCAACATAGTACCGGTTTTCCTCCTCGTTAAAAGTCAGTTCGCTATCTGTAAGGATATGGTACCGGTCCTCCAGGTTTTCTGCCTTAGGGTCAGTAACCACCTTGAACCTGCTGTAATCCATTGCTGCCAGGAAGGGCTGTCCCCAGTACTGGATGGTAAGGTCAGGGGTGATATTGTAATTCAGTCTCAGTGACATGCTTACTATCTGCTGGTCAATCTGACTCAGGATATAGCGGTCTCCGTCAGAAATGTGGGTCACGTACTGAAGGGTATTCATGTTTTTGGAATAGGAGGGAGAGAGGGTAATTGAAAATGACTGTCCGGGCTTGGCAGTCAGGTTAAGACCTGCGCTCCACCGTTCGGAAGCCTCCTCTGCGCCTTTTCCCCTGTTGGCCCATAATGTGCCGTAGATCCTTCTTGACTGGTTGGAGCCCACATTCAGATTGAAGCTATGGTTTGAGGGGGTCAGCATGGAGGGTCCTCCGCGGAGAAGAGTATTGGAAAGTGCTTCTCCCTGATAGTTTCCGCTTATGCTCGTCCACCACAGGTTCTTGAACTGGGTGTATACGCTCAGGTTCCCGCCGGTGGAGAGATGAGTACCCCCGAAATCCCATCCGGTCCACAGGTTGGCATTGGGCCTTATCTGCCTGAAGATGCTGAAAGGCTTGTCAAACCTGTATGCCGACCACAAACCCGATATGATGGCATCTGCGCTCTGAAGATAGCCTGCATCATTCAGGTCGAAGCCGGGCGATTTCCAGTATCCGAATGCCATAAAGTTCCAGTGACCACCGACCTTGCCGGTCTGTACGTTGCCTCCGAAGCCGTTGAGAGAGGTGAGTGTCGGGTCAATCTCAACATAATCTGCATCAGGTCTCTGATAATAATGCACCGGAGAATACTGGAGGTTTTCAATGGACTCCGCACTGCCGCTGAGGTTGCTGCCTGCCCCGGCTGTTGAAACAAACCAGCTCCGTTCATCACCGAAGTAATGAGAGAAGTCAACCCCGGCAGTGTTTGCATTCCGTACAAGCTCGTCTATGCCGGTTCCGTCAAGGAAACGGTGAGTGTTGGTGAATGCTCCGCCCACAATGGTTTTGCCACCGTTAAAGTCTTTCATGACCCTTGATACCAGATAATTGGTAAGGGGTTCAACTGTCTGTTGCGACCTGACACCAAGGGAGTCTATTTCTGCTTTCGCCTCCGCCGTAACAGCCTCCACGATGCCAACTGAAAGTCCTTCCGGAGTCTTGCCGGTAAGTTTTATTGCGCTGATGATCGGGGTGTTGCGAGGCACACTCGCGTACTCATTTTCTTCCGTGTCGGCACCGAAATGAGGGTTTCGGCCTATACGCCTTGAGTAGAAGAGGTTATCGAATCCGAGATCACCGTCACCGATACCGGTACCGAAACTGGTGATGTTATTGCCTTCGATGAAAAATGGCCTCTTTTCCTCAAAGAAAGTTTCGTAGGCGGTGAGATTGACTTCGGAAGGGTCAGCCTCAACCTGGCCGAAGTCAGGATTGACCGTCAGATCGAGGGTCATGTTGTTGGTGATGCCGAACTTGGCGTCGAGCCCCGCATTGCATTTCCATGTTTTACCGGTGGCAAACGGATTTCCCTCTTCGGTTTCAAAGGATTCCAGGCTGCCAACGACAAACGGGGTTATGTCTGCCTGTTTCCTGGGCCTGATGCCCGTCAGGCCGGTCAGTTCACCGAAATTATGTACAAGACCTGAGGCATTGCGGTCAACATGCTGCCAGATTGACATCTCCTGGCTTCGGAACAATTGGCGAAACACTTCGAGACCCCATATGCCTTCTTCAGTGATTCTGAACCTCAACTGCGTAAGAGGTATTCTCATTTCTGCGCTCCAGCCCCAGTCATTTATCTGCGTGTCAGTGTACCAGATCGGGTCCCATGTATCATCCTCTATTTGCCCGTTCTGGACCCACATAAAGTCATTTTTTACTCCCGCAGCGTTGGTAAGAAAGGTAAAACCGGTCTGACGGTCGTGATAGCTGTCGAAGGAGATACCGACGAAATCGCCGTCACCGTTATCTCGTCTTGAGATTCGGCTGACGATGCTGTCAGGGTAAGTGTCATAAGCCCTGATGGCAACGTAAACATTGTTGTCGTCAAACAGTATCTTGAATTCTGTTCTCTGGGAGGCTTTTGCGCCGTTGTGAGGCTCATACTGAATAAAGTCTCCGTCCCAGGCTCCTGCCTGCCATGCATCATCATCAACTGACCCGTCGATGACGGGAGGAGACGACGTAAATGAGGCACTGTAAATTCTTTTCTGTATCGTGTCCTGAGCGCTGACCAGTGTGCATAACAATACTGCAGCTGCCGCAAGGGCAATTCTTTTCATGGCGGTAAGGTTAAAAGTCCAAAATGCAAGTCCTTGATAAAGACCGGCCGGAGGGCGGAACGCTGCATCCGGGCTGTGTTTTTATGCTATAGGTCGTTAAGTGGTAGATAATCAGATTGGTAGTCGGCAGTTGGCAGTCGGCAGTCGGCAGTCAGCAACATTGACTGTGGACTGAAGACTGAGGACTGCAGACTGAGAAACTGGCCATCAAGTAATGTTGCCGGACATAGTGAAAGCTAGAAGAATTCCCAGCTGTTGCCGGTATGGGCAAGGAATTTGAAGAGCTCTTCGCGTGGAATAATTATAGAGGCCGTGTTGGTGTTCGGATGGAAAGAGAGCCTCTCATGGCTGAGAAGGGTCTTGTCAATGAAGAGATGAACATGGTGTGAGTGATCATTGATCAGACCGAAGGGCGATACGGAGCCCGGAGTGAGTCCGAGATACTCCATGAGCCTTCTGTCAGAGGCAAAGGAGAGCTTGCCCTGACGCAGCTTCTGTTCAAGCTCTTTAATGTTGAGCTGAGAACTATAGTAGAGTAATACCAGGTAATGCCTGTCGCCTTTGTGATTGCGGAAGAAAATGTTCTTGCAGTGGCCCGAATCGATACCCGACCAGTATTTCATGGCTTCCTCCACGGTTGGGACGGGAGGGTGTTCAATATACTCGTATTGGATTTGAAGAAGGCCGAGCAGAGCATATAGTTCTGCCGGACCTCTCATTTGCCGCTCCTGGTTTTGGGACAGTATTTGAAGGGCAGCTCACAGAGCAGTGCGAGATCTTCGCCTGCCTCACGGAGATCGGTATCCTCCGCGTCATAATGCCATTCAACATCCACGGGAACACCGCTGCTGTTGAGCTCTCTCAGTAGCACCAGTATATCGAAGAGGAATTTTGCTGACGACGAATTGAAATATTCAAGGTCAAGTCTGAAAACCAGGTGGTTGGCATCAGTATACGGACTGCTCTTCCTGACACCGGCAACAAACTCCTCCATCCATTCCAGTACAGGGTAGTAGAGTCCGCGAACATCTTCAGGGGCTGACTTGCCCGAGATGTTGAATTTATGTTCCTCAGGTACCAGGATTATTTCCGGAGTAAGATCAGTGCCCTTTCGTATGAAACTTTTCATTTATCCCCATTTTATGCAAAAGTTGCATTTTTTTTATAAACCTCAAAACTTGTTTTATTCATATGACACCCATCTCCCCGTTCTCAGGAGCGTATCCTCCGTCTTCCTCCAGTCCGGGCTCTTTTGAGGCTGCCACAGCCAGCATGTCACATCGCTCATTCTCAGGGTCATTGTTATGTCCTTTTACCCATATGAGTGTTACCTGATGGCGGCGGTAGACCTCAAGAAAGCGAATCCAGAGATCAGGATTTTTCTTTTTTGCAAACCGTTTCATCTCCCAGCTAAAGAGCCATCCCTTGTTGACCGCGTTGACCAGGTACTGCGAGTCAGCGTGAAGCCTGACTACCGTTCCCTCGCGTTTTAGAGCCTCAAGACCTATAATGGCGGCAAACAGTTCCATGCGGTTATTGGTTGTGAGACGAAATCCCCCGGAGATCTCCTTGCGATGCCTTCCGGAGATGAGGACCACTCCGAATCCGCCCGGGCCCGGGTTACCGCTGCAGGCTCCGTCGGTATAGATGGTCACCACATCAGTCATTGGGAAGAACTATGCCCGTGTTGTTCAGGAAGAGCCTGACTGCAATGGCGATAAGTATGATGCCGAAGAATTTCTTGAGAATATGCATCCCGGTGGGACCGAGAAACCGTTCAATTTTTGTGGTCAGCTTCAGGACGGTGTAGACGATCACCATGTTCAGCAGCAGGGCAATGAGTATGTTTATGATCTCGTACTCTGCCCTGAGTGAAAGGATGGTTGTAATTGATCCGGCTCCGGCGATGAGAGGAAATGCTATCGGGACGATGGTGCCTCCGCCCGGAGAGTCATGCTTGAAGAACTCGGCACCGAGGACCATCTCCATCCCGATGAGGAAGATGATGAAGGCACCTGCGATGGCAAATGAACCCACATCGATTCCGAATATGCCAAGGAGCGGAGCACCGAAGATCAGGAAGGAAAGAAAGATTGCAAGCGATACAAGTGTTGCCTTCCATGCATGCACAGTACCGGTTTTCGCTTTGATATCCAGGATTATGGGTATGGATCCGGGAATATCAATGATTGCGAAGAGGACCATGAAGCTGGCTACTATTTCCAGGAAATCGAAGTGCATTTGGTATTTTTTGCAAAGATAGTCAAAAACAGTCGGCAGTCGGCAGTCGGCAGTCAGCAGTCGGCAGTCAGCAGTCGGCAGTCGGCAGACAAAAATAATCCCCAGTATGCAGTCTCTAAATTGTTGATTATCTGAAGACTGAGGACTGAAGCCTGAGGACTGAAGCCGTAGGCTACTCTCTGATATCCATCTCCATCAGCAGGTGGCCGGCGCCGGAATATATATCCATCACCCAGAGCACGTAGCGGATGTCAACGCAGATGCACCTCTGGAAGTCAGGCTCGAATGCGATGTCGCTGGTCATGGCTTCCCAGTTGCCGTCAAAGGCCAGTCCTATCAGCTCGCCGTTGCCGTTGATAACAGGACTTCCCGAGTTGCCGCCGGTGATGTCATTGTTGGTGATAAAACAGACGGGCAGATGGCCCTCCGGGGCAGCATAACGGCCATATTCCTTCTTGCTGTTAAGATCTATCAGACGCTTCGGAAGATCGAACTCATAGTCGCCCGGCTGGTACTTCTGCACCACTCCGTCAAGTGTTGTATACCAGTTGTAGTGAACAGCATCGTACGGGTAATAATCCTGCACTTTGCCATATGTAAGCCTCATGGTGGAGTTGGCGTCGGGGTACTGGGTCTTATTGGGCACGAATTCCATCACACCGGCCATCCAGGTACGCTGTCCTTTTGTGAGGTCGGCATTAAATCCCTCCAGGTCCTTCTGAACGGCTGATCTTACTGCTTCGATCGATTTGGCAACGGTATATGCCGGATCCTTCTGCAGCACCTTGAGATCTGGCTTCGCCAGGAATGCCTTTACCTTTTCAGAAGAGGTGAAAATTGATCTTGCAAACATGTCATCAACGAACGCATCGGTGTTGCCCTTGAATTTCTTATCAATCAGGGCATAGAAATCAGGATGGAATTGAGGGTCAATATCTTCCCTGTAAAGCCTGAGCATGGCTTTGGTGGTCGAGAGGTCTGTTGGCATGTTATAGTTACCGTAGAAACTGTCAATGCTCCTGATGAGCCTGTCGGTCATTCCGTTTGTTTTCTCCTTATCACCGCCTGCAAGAGTCTCTTCGAGCACAGTCATCTGCCCGGCCAGGCTTATCATCTCGGTTGAACTGCGGAACACCTCGGCGAGGTACTGCTGGACGTTCAGTTTCTCTACCCTGCCTTTAACGGCGTTCTCAATGAGAGTCAGGGCGTTGCCGTATTTTGCCTTGCGTGCGGGATCAGCCTTGACCCAGTTCATGAATTCAGCCTCAAAGGCTGCTTTCTTCTCGGCGGTGCGAAGGCGGGTGAGCCCTTCATTCTGGCCGATGGAGAATTTCCAGTAGTTTGATGAGCCTGAATATTTGGAGGCGTACTGGATGTTTACCTTCGGATCGGCTTTCATATCCTTCATCCAGATCTCCTGGCGGATACCGCGTATCTTGATCCTGTTGGCGTTGGTGATCTTCATCGCCTGATCCACTTCGAAGGAAGTCATATAACGTGTAGTGCCGCCGGGGTATCCCATGACCATGGCGAAGTCATCCTTCTGCAGGTTCTTTATCGATACCGGGAGGTAATGCTTCGGCTTGAGGGGAACATTATCCTTTGAGTACTGTGCGGGTTTGCCGTCGGGACTCATGTAAACCCTGAAGACGCTGAAGTCGCCGGTGTGGCGCGGCCACATCCAGTTGTCGGTGTCATGGCCGAATTTGCCGATAGAGTTGGGGGGTGTTCCTACAAGTCTGACGTCGGAATACACTTCGTAAACAAGGAGGAAGTACTGGTTTCCGCTGTAGAAAGGAGCTACCCGTGCGTTGTATTGTGTCCCTTTGGTTGCTTCGGCGGTGATGGCGGCGCTCTCAGCCATTATGGCCTCGCGACGGGCGGCTTCGGTCATATCTGCGCTGGTCTTGCCCAGTACCTTTCCGGTTACGTCTTCAATGCGCACCAGGAAGGTGACGCTGAGGCCCTGGCTTGGCAGTTCCTCTTCGGTTGACATTGCCCAGAAGCCGTTGTTCAGGTAATCATTTTCAACTGAACTGAGTCTCTGTATGGCTCCGTAACCGCAGTGATGGTTGGTCAGAAGGAGGCCCTGGGGTGATACTATCTCGCCGGTGCATCCTCCCCCGAAGATGACGATGGCGTCTTTCAGGCTTGCCTGGTTAATGCTGTAGATGTCTTCAGCCGTCAGCTTAAGCCCCATCTCTGTCATGGTGCCGATATTCAGCTTGTCAATCAGCGGCAGAAGCCACATCCCTTCGTCAGCTCTTGTCCTTGAGACAGAGACAGTTAAAAGGATAACGATAAAGAATAGGAATTTTCTCATGGAATATTAAGGTTTAGAATTTTTCGAAGGGCCAAAGATATCAAATTCTCTTTCCGTAAAATCTGACCAAATGCGATTTTAACATTTTATAAGAAAGGAAGTTCCTGCTGCAGATCGAGGAGGTTAAATGACAGCCGGTGCCAGGGTGTGGTGCCGTATTCGGCGATGGCCCGACGGTGTTCGCGGGTGGGATAGCCCATGTTATGTCGCCAGCCATACTGGGGGAAGAGCGCATCGAGCTCCTCCATGAAGCGGTCGCGTTCGGTCTTGGCGAGCACCGATGCTGCGGCGATGGAGAGGTAGGTGGCGTCGCCGCGGACTATTGTATGATGGGGGATCTCCCCGTAAGTATAGAACCTGTTCCCGTCTATCAGCAGCAGGAGGGGCGTCACCTGCAGTTCTGCGATGGCCCTGTGCATGGCGGTTATTGAAGCGCGGAGGATGTTCATTGTGTCAATCTCGGTGTTACTGCATGAGGCTATGCCCCAGGCCACGGCGCGGGAGGTTATCTCCCCGCGCAGCCGTTCACGTTGCCGGCGGGTCAGCTGTTTGGAGTCATTCAGTTCCCTGTTGCGGTATTTCTTTGGCAGTATCACGGCTGCTGCGTATACCGGTCCTGCCAGGCAGCCTCGTCCTGCCTCGTCGCAGCCCGCCTCCCTGATGCCGTCGTGGAAATATGGCCGGAGTGTCATCTTCTTTCGCCTGTTGCCCGCGTGATGCAGTCCCACATGGCTGAGGCTGTGTTTTCCCAGGTGTATCTGAGGGAGTTGATGCGTCCCTCGGCTGCCAGGCGGCGGCGCAGCGCCCCGTCGGAGACGAGCCGTGCCATAGCCTCTGCTATGGCACCTGCGTCAGCGGGGCTGACGCAGAGCGCCGCGCCGCCGCTCACCTCCGGCAACGACGAGCTGTCAGAGAGGATGCACGGTGTACCGCACCGCTGCGCCTCAATCACCGGTATGCCAAACCCCTCAAACCACGGCACGAAGGTCAGCGCCTCAGCCCCGCCGTAAAGCCTTCGGAGCACATCACGCGTGACAGAACCGGTAAAAAGTATGTCTCTGCTGTATGGCGACGACGCCACCGCCCTGTCAATATCACGGGTAAGATATAGCCTCCTGCCCGCAAGCAGCAATACGTGGTCACTGCTATGGCTTGCCCTGAAAAGATTGAACGCCCGTATCACCGCCTCCACGTTCTTGCGCGGAGAAAAATTACTGACAAACAGGAAATACGGACTTCCTCCCGTGTAATCCCTGCGCGTCGCTTCAGCCTCCCCAGGCAGCGGAGGAGAAAAGATATCAGCCACCCCGTTGGGAACCACGTCAATCCTGTCGCGACTGATCCCATACGTTTTCGAGATGTCATCTGCAGAGAAGCCTGAGACTGTCGCCACCCTCGCCGCCTTACGGGCAAAGCGGGGGAAGAAGTGACTGTAATATATCCGCTCACCCCGGGGGATGTCTCCCGGACGGTGCTCGTGGTTCAGATCGTGTAACACCGGTATGGACGGCACCCTGGTTCTGAGGGGCATCATCCCGTCAGGAGCGATGAACAGCCCGGCACCCAGCTTTCTCAGAACTCCGGGAAGAAGTATCTCATGCCAATTGTACCACAGAAGAGGGTGAACCGTCCGCAGCGGTATCGTAATGTATTCAACATTGGCTCCGTCCACGGGCAATGCATCATATTTCCGGTCGCATATCAGCACAAAACGGTGTTCGGGATGGGCACTGACAATACCCCTGACGACCTCAAGGGTGAACCACCCTATGCCGTCGTGAGGCACCGCCCTGAGGGTGCGCGCGTTAATGGCAATTATCATATCCCGCTTACGGTTCTGAATTACAAATGTGGCAATTAATTTATAAATTGTCATTCTTTTGGACAAAGTGAACAGAAGATCATCTTGAGGCGAAAATTCCTTGTAAATATTGCATTCCTGCTGGTGGTAAGCATCCTTGTCAAGGCCTTTTGGGTGCTCGGCATTGACCGTACCGTTCAGAACGTGGTTGGAGAGTCGGCTTATGGCAGCTACTTCTCGCTCTTCAGTTTCTCGGTACTCTTTACGCTCCTCCTTGATATGGGGCTCTCAGGCTTCAACAACAGGGCTGTCGCCGCCGACCCGTCCAGGGTGAAGCTCTGGTTCGGGAATATACTCCTGCTGCGTCTGCTCCTGACGGCGGCCTATTTTTTTGTAACCATTACAGTTGCCTTGGCAATGGGTTACCGCGAGGGACAACTGCTGATGCTGCTTGTGCTGATGCTGAACCAGGTGATGGCCTCCATGATACTGTGGCTGCGTTCCAATATAAGCGGTATGCAGTACCTCTTTCTCGACAGCCTGCTGTCGGTGGCCGACAGGCTGGTGATGATCGTCATCTGCTCTCTCCTTCTCTGGGGCGGCGTGACGGAGGGACCGTTTCAGGTAACATGGTTTGTGCTGGCACAGACCGCTGCCTATTTCATTGTCATGTGCCTGGCCCTGGTGATTGTGATCCGCAGGGGTGAAGTCTCAAAGGTAAAGCCGGATGCGAGGGTGCTCAGAAGCATCATCGTCACAGGACTGCCTTATGCCGCCGTGGTGTTTGCCATGACACTTTACTGGCGCACCGATGCGGTGCTGCTCGAGAGGCTCCTTCCCGGCGGCGCCATGGAGGCAGGCATCTATGCCCAGGCTTTCAGGCTCTTTGATGCCTTTGCCATGATACCTGTGATGTTTGGCGGCCTCCTGCTGCCGATCATGTCAAGGGAGCTGGCTGCCGGCAACAACATAAAACCCCTGGCGTCGATGGCCGGAAGGTTACTGCTGGCGCCCCTGGGGGTGGGAGCAGTGACCCTGGCAACGTTCCCCGGTGAGATACTGGACCTGTTGTATCATGCACCGGCACCGGGCTCCGTAAATGCGTTCACAATGCTCATGCTGACACTGGTGCCTGTCGGACTGGTTTCTCTCTTCAGCACGATGCTGACGGCAGCAGGGAGCTTCAGGCTGCTGGGAGTGATAACCATCTCGGGCATGGCTGTAAATATCATAATGAACCTCATCCTTATCCCTTCGCATCATGCCGCCGGGGCATCTTATGCTGCCTTCTGCACCCAGGCTCTCGTGGCACTGGCATGCGTGGCGGCAGCGGAAAAGACTCTGTTCAGGATGGTTGATGCAAGGAAGGTATCGCTGTTTCTTTTAATGCTCCTGATTACCTTCGCTGCCGGCCAGCTGCTGAGGGTTACCGGTATAGCGTGGATCACGGCAGCGGCCCTGCAGCTTGTCACAGGCCTGGCAGCAGCGCTGGCTTTCAGGATGATTGCGCCTCTCAAAAGCCTGAAACTGATCCTCCGGAGGCCGGATTCTATTTAAAAAGTGTTATTTTTGGCACGGATTACACTATGGTCTGTGGTATGAAGGGATTGTTTACAGGAATTGTCCTTGTTCTTTTTTGCTCACACACTTTTTCGCAGAAGGAGTACAACCTGTCGCATCAGGTCCTGCTGCCGGCCGGCAACCTGGTGACACTCACCGGGATGACATACCAGCAAACGGTTGGTGAAACGGCAGTGGAAGTCTCACTGCCTGACTATTACAATCTCTCGCAGGGATTTCAGCAGCCAAGGTTTATCCCGAAGAAGACACTTCCTGCACGGGAAGGTAACGGGGTAGACTTTTTTCCCAATCCTGTCACGGATGAGAATAATCACATGTTCTACGTAAGGATTTATGGTGTGCTGGGAAGGCACTACAGAATAACCATCATCAGCCTTCTCGGTTCACTGCTCTATTCCCGGGAACTTGATCTCACTGCTGGCGATTTCGTTCATGAGATACATATTTCCCATTACGTCAGAGGGATATATATAGCCACTGTTGTAAGTTCGGACGGTGTCATTAACAGGTCATTCAAGATTGAAAAACTGTAAAGCGAAGGGTATGAAAAGAATGTATCATTCAGTGTTGATGATCCTGGTAGTTGCGGTTGCGGCTACACAGCATGCGGGTGCGCAGGCTGTCCTGCCCGGCGGCATTAACTATCAGGCTGTGGCGCGTGACAATAACGGCGATGAGCTGGTCAATACCGATATTGAGGTCAGGTTTTCCATCATTACCGGTTCTCCCACCGGCCCGGTAGTCTACCAGGAGGTCTTCACCGAAGTTACAACATCAAGGTATGGTGTTTTCTCGCTAATGATCGGCAAGGGCGATCCTGTCCTCGGTACCTTTGCAGGCATAGACTGGTCCACGGCCAACCATTATCTCAGGGTCGAGGTCAAGTTCGAGAACAACTTTATAGATATGGGCACGATGCAGTTCATGGCCGTGCCCTATGCTCTGTATGCCGCCAAGTCTCTTGAGCCTGGTCCCATCGGTCCTCCCGGCCCGCAGGGTGATCCGGGAGACCCCGCCAGTGATGACCAGACGCTAACCTATGACAGAAATTCAAGAGATTTGTCTATTTCAGGAGGTAATACTGTAAAACTGGACACCGAGGTTGCGTTCAGGACTATTAATTCAACAGACATTAATCTGCCAAATGAGCAAAAAGTCAAGGTTATCTTTGATGATGCTACCACAACACCAAATTTCAATATTGGGGGGCATTACAGTACAAGCCTGGGAGAATTCAAACCCCCAACTGACGGGATTTATTCTTTCAATATTTCGCTAAGGTTGCCAACTAATGCTTCTATCATAGTTAAGGTTGACGAAAGGGAGGAAGCTCTCTTGAACTCTTTCAACTCCCCTGGCAGATATAATGGCAGTATTACCCTTAGGCTCTCGTCTTCAAATACTGTAACTGTTTGGGTTGTTCAAGGCAACGGCTATACTATCCCTCTGGCTGCCGGAGGCTATTTTTCAGGTTTCAGGGTTTATTAGTTATACTTCTGTCTTGAAGGGCAGTTACTGATAAACGAAGAGCTATTCAAAATAGGTGTAAACCCTCTCGCATATTATTGTGAAACCCTTTTCATCCTTGATAGTTCCTTTAGTCCAGTTACCCTTCTCATCATATTCATAACCGGTGGAGGTCTTTCCAGTTACTTTCTTCTCATTATCAGTAGCGGTATAATCAGATTGGAACCCCTTGTCATTGTAAACATAACTGGTAGTGGAGCCGGGTGTGCCGTCTTTCCTGTAATACTCTAAACGCGTCAGGAGTCCCAGATCATTAAATATAAAAAGATATTTCGAACCAACCTCTCCTTTATGGCTGAAGTATTGCACTTTCAATGTGTCATTTACGTATGAACCCGTCACCTCTATTTTCTGAGTAAGGGTATCGGCGATTGCATTGTAACCTTCATACAGAAATGGCTTACCCTCCTCATCACAGGTGATCACCTGCTTATACCTTACCGTGTCATCTGAGATGTACTCGGATCTGGCAAGAAGGTTATTTACTTTCGACAAACGCCAGGTATCTATCACCTTATCATTTTCATCAAGAGTAATACTGGACACCAGGTCACCGTCAATGTCAAAAACTGCTTTGTAATCATAGGTGTAGCCGATACTGTCCAGTTCTTTCTTTGTAATTCTGGCTCCCTTGACATAGGTATCAGCTTCAGGTATTGCCCAGTAGCCATTTTCCGTAACCGATTCAACCTTGCCGTTCAGTTTTTCCATGTACCCCTGGTAGGGTGTGTAGATTCCCAGCCTGGTGAAATCGGCAGGCTTCTTCTCCTGACAGCCTGATGCTGCAAAGAGAACCAATGCTAAAAAAATGATCAGTCTTTTCATTTGTCCGGTTTTAATTAGTGACAGGATTAATTTAGTTATGATCTTAACTTGTTGATCTTCAAAGTCTAATTTTCTATGCAAATTACACCGGTTTTTTCCCTTTGTCAAGTAAACAGACAAATAAATCTTTGGAGCCGAAGTGCAGTCACAGCACGGAACCGCAGTTTCGGGCAGTAAGTCCATAAATCCGACAGCCTGAAGGTCTTAAGTTATGAGGTCATGCTGTAATATGATCGGGATGACCAGGTAAATGATACTTAATACCTAATTCCCACTGTTACCCACGGCCACTCCCTAATCCATCTTCACACCCGGCAACCTGACTGCTCGCGGCAATGGCCCACCGGGTCATTAATTATCGCTCGCCCTCTCTTCCCTAATGCCTCTTCCCCGAATTTCCTGTCTTTGCGCGAAACAAATCCGAAACATGATCACCAATGACTTCATTTTTTAGTAAGTCAGGCCAAACTGCCAGAGTGGTATTGTATTCAGATAACCCAGTTCAATGCTGTCTTTGACAACGAAGCCATTATTCAAACCCCGGATTTGCTTCAGCCCTTTGTTTCTTCCACCTACTTCAAAGGTGTACTCACCAATCCGAAAATCAGCAACCGGAGATGTAACCACATCATGCTTTAACCTAAGTTGGTTTAAGAAAAATGTCTCCCGTATGTTCCCGGAATCTGAACTGCTGCCGGCCAGACTGTAAATCAAATTTGTATTGTCCAGATAGATTTTATCAACTTTAGCCAGACCTCTGATCCCGCCGGTGGCATCCCTTAACTGGATAATCAATCCTGCTTCTTCGATAAACATGCAATAATCGGCTATATTATTCCGGCTTGCCTGCAGGGCAGCAGATATACTCGTCATGTTAGGTTTAAACGGAACACTTTTCGCAATAATAGCTAACAGTTGCTTTAATTTCCTGCCGGTTGACACATTCATCCCGGCATACATGGGAATGTCTGTTTCCAGGGTCTGGTTGACAATCTGCTGAAGTTTAAGATCAAAATCTTCTTCCAGTGAGAACGGATAATACCCTCTTTTCAAATAGTCTTCAAAGAGCGGCAACGGATGCTTTATACCCGGAAGTTCCGCTTTATGCGACAGTATATCCTCCAGTGTATACGTACGGGTAGTTACTTTATGAAATAATTGCAAATACTCCCTGAAGGATAATCCCTGCATGTGGTACATAACCGTCCTGCGACTTAAATCAGAAGCTCCTTTTTTGATATCAAGCACAGAAGAACCGGAAAAGACAACATTAAGTTCCGGATGGTAATCGTAGATCAGTTTTAATTCCCTCGCCCAGTCTTTGTATTTATGGATTTCATCAACGAACAAATACTTCCCGTTGCGTTTTACAAACGCATCAGCAAGGTCAATCAGCTTTTTATCCGAAAAATAGAAGTCTTCTGCCGTTACGTAAAGTGTCTCAGAAACGTTCAGGTTCATTTTGATATGCTGCAACACCAATGTCGTCTTTCCGACTCCGCGCGGACCGGTTAACCCGATCATACGACTTTTCCAATTTATTTCAGAATAAATGTATCGGAGGAAACCCGTATCAGTCTCTCTCAGAAGCTTTATAAACTGTTCAAACAACTTCTCCATGGTAATTCATTTTTATTGCAAAGATAGTAAAACGCACCATTAAGGATCAAATATACAATAAAAACGCACTATAGCAGTGCAAATTATGTTAAGACTTGATAATTGCTTCTCGCTCGCCCCACTATTGCCGCCCACCCTGCAGTCTGGCTGCTCGCGATAATGATCCGCCAGCTGGCGGACCATTACTAAACGCTCGGCCCTCTATTGCCTATTGCCTACTGCCTAATGCCTGAATTGACTATATTTGCGCCAAACATTCACACACCATGATAACCAATGACCAGATAAAAGACCTCGTTGAACGCCGGGATGCGTTAAGGAGGTATCTTTGACGTCGATAACCGACTGAAAGAGATTAAGGAAAAAGAGGAGCTGACACACGTTCCCGGGTTCTGGAATGACCCCAAAAAAGCGGAGGAGCTGATGAAGGAGATCTCCTCCGTCAAAAGCTGGACCAACGCCTATTCAAAAGTAGACACCGCCGTCGAGGACCTTATCGTCCTATTTGACTTCTTCAGGGAGGGAGAGTCAACCGAGGCCGAAATCGTTCAGCAGTATGACAAGACCCTCGCCGCCGTGGAGAAGCTCGAACTCCGGAACATGCTCAGACGGGAAGAGGACCAGCTGGGAGCCGTACTCAAGATCAACGCCGGCGCGGGCGGCACGGAGAGCAACGACTGGGCACAGATGCTCATGAGAATGTACCTCATGTGGGGAGAGAAAAGCGGATACAAGATCACCGAAGCATACTTCCAACCCGGCGATGAGGCCGGCATCAAGACCGTCACCCTCGAGTTCGAGGGAGAAAATGCCTACGGTTACCTCAAGAGCGAGAACGGAGTCCACCGCCTGGTACGCATATCCCCCTTCAACTCCCAGGGGAAGAGACAGACGACGTTTGCATCGGTATACGTGGCACCACTGGTTGATGACGAAATAGAGATAGATGTAAACCCTGCTGACATAACCTGGGAGACATTCCGCTCATCGGGCGCCGGCGGACAGAACGTCAACAAGGTGGAGACGGCCGTACGGCTGCGCCACGCACCCACCGGACTGGTCATCGAAAACCAGGAGTCGCGCTCACAGGGACAGAACAAGGAGAACGCCCTCCGCCTGCTGAGATCGCACCTATATGAGATGGAACTGAGAAAGAGACAGGAAGAGATAGCAAAGATAGAGGGGGCAAAGAAAAAGATAGAGTGGGGCTCGCAGATCAGGTCGTACACACTCCATCCCTACAAGCTGGTCAAGGACCTGCGCACCGGGTACGAGACAGGCAATGCTCAGTCTGTCCTGGACGGAGACCTCGATGAGTTCATAAAATCATACCTCATGGAGTTCGGCGCAAGCCACTGAGACCATATGATAAAACGCATGGTTTGAAATCCTGACAATTCGTTTATTTACGCATTCAGGAACAGCATATCCGATGGACAAGAAAGAAAGGTTATTTGAGAAGTTTCCGCCAGTCTCCACCGAAAAGTGGATGGACAAGATCACCGCCGACCTGAAGGGGGCCGACTTTAAGAAGAAACTGGTCTGGAAGACACGCGACGGAATTGAGGTTATGCCCTTCTACAGGCAGGAGGACATCGACAAGCTCGGTCATACCGGGTTCCTTCCGGGCGACTACCCCTTCGTGAGGGGAGTGAATGTTTCTGACAACAGTTGGCTGGTGAGGCAGGATATACCCGTTAACGATTATGAGGCAGCAAACGCCAAAGCCCTCGATATACTCATGAGAGGGGTGTCATCGCTTGGCTTTGTTATAGGAGAGCCGCAGTCGATCACTGTTGAAAACATATCTTCGCTGCTCAGCGGAATACACCTTGAAAGCGTCGAAGTGAACTTCAGCACCCCGGGCATGGCTAAGGAGCTCCTTGCGGCTGTCGTGGCAGTTCTGAAGTCGTCAGGGGCAGAGACCCAAAAGGTGAGAATATGCATTGCCGCCGATCCCCTCGGAAGACTGGCATTGAACGGC
>DZBJ01000028.1:39110-40514 GCA_022736275.1 Rikenella microfusus
AAAGGTGAGAATATGCATTGCCGCCGATCCCCTCGGAAGACTGGCATTGAACGGCAAGCTGTGCGTTCCCGTTGACCAGGGACTCGACTACCTTGGTGACCTGGTGAAAGAGTCAGCAGGTGTACATGGCATGAAATGCCTTGAACCCTCCGGCAACATCTTCAGCAATGCCGGCGCAGGACCCGCTGCCGAGCTTGCATACACCCTTTCGCTCGGCAACGAATACATGGCCGCCCTGACCTCCAGGGGCATAAAACCCGATACCGCCGCCCAGGCAATGAGATTCACCTTCGGGATTGGTCCCGACTTCTTCCCCGAGATTGCCAAACTGCGGGCGGCAAGGATGCTGTGGGCCACAATTGTTAAAGGCTATGAACCGGCTTCGGAAGAGGCCTCCAGGATGCATATACACTCCGTCACCGGCAGGTGGAACAAGACACTGTACGATCCGTACGTCAATATGCTGCGCACACAGACTGAGGCAATGTCGGCAGTCCTCGGCGGGTCTGAGTCGATCACCGTCGAACCTTTTGACACTGTCTCCCGGAGCGCCGGCGGGTTCTCGGAGAGGATAGCCCGCAACCAGCAGCTGCTCCTGATGGAGGAGTCGCACCTCGGCAAGGTGGCTGACCCGGGTGCAGGATCATACTACCTCGAGGAACTCACATTAATGATGGCCAAAAAAGCCTGGAAGCTGTTCCTGGAGATTGAAAACGAGGGAGGATTCCTCAAGTCACTGCAGACCGGAACTATCCAGGGCAAAATCGCGGCAGCGGCAAAATCGCGTAAAGAGGATACCGCCAAAAGACGCGAGATACTTCTCGGCACCAACCAGTATCCTAACTTCAGGGAAGCTACGGCGCCGGAGCATGACCCGGAAAGGCTCTTCCCGGAAACCACTCCTCCTCAGGAAACGGAGGTAATACCCATCAGACCCTCCCGCGGCGGCGAGGGGTTCGAGAAGCTCAGGCTGGCAACGGAAAAGGCTCAGCACAGGCCCCTGGCCTTCATGCTGCCTGTCGGTAACCCGGCAATGCGCAGCGCCAGGGCACAGTTCTCATCCAACTTCTTCGCCGTGGCAGGCTATGAGGTGAGGAACAACAACGGCTTTGAGACTGCATCTGACGGGGTAGAAGCCGCACTGGAGGCCAAGGCTGACATAATAGTCATCTGCAGTTCTGATGACGAATACCCGGTTGTTGCTCCTGAGATATACAGGCTGACTGCCGGGAAGGCCGTGGTAGTGGTGGCAGGAAATCCGCCATCAACGGAGACCCTTAAGGCAGAAGGACTGGAGCACTTCATCAGCGTACGCTCGAACGTGCTTGAGACGCTGCAGATGTTCAACAGGATACTGGGAATAAACTGACCGGAGATGAGCATGAGACCAAAATTCAATGATAC
>DZBJ01000029.1 GCA_022736275.1 Rikenella microfusus
CTGGCTTTCGAGGCCGAATAGGGGCTCCGCGGATCGTATGCCGTCTGTTCTGTGAAGAGCCCGCCATGCTCAAGCGAGCCGTAAACCTCGTCGGTTGAGATATGGTAAAAGAGTTTCCTTACATCGCGGCCGGGTACGGTGTCACGAGAGGCCGTGAGCAGGTTGACTGTACCGATGATGTTGGTGTGGATGAACTCATCCGGAGAACTGATTGACCTGTCTACATGAGATTCGGCAGCCAGGTGAATGACCCCGTCAAACACGAACTCCCTGAAGAGTGCATTCACCGCCTGTTTGTCCACTATGTCAATCCTGCGGAAATGATAGTTTGGCTCTTTTTCAATGTCTGTAAGGTTGCCCAGGTTGCCTGCATAGGTCAGATTGTCAGCGTTGACAATGGTGTAATCAGGGTATCTTCTGACGATTCTTCTCACGACGTGTGATCCGATAAATCCGGCTCCGCCGGTGATAAGTATTGTTCTCTTCATGATTGCTGGTTTCTGATTTTGTTTTCCCACCTCCAGGCAGTCTCCATTGATTCGTCAAGTGTCAGTTCAGTTTTCCATTTAAGCTCCCTGTTGGCGAGGGAGGAATCTGCCCATATCTTTTCTATGTCTCCTTCCCTGCGGTCGGTAACGGTATAATTCAGCTTTAATCCCGTGGCCCGCTCGAATGACGCTATCGCCTCGAAGACGGAGACTCCTGTTCCCGTGCCGAGATTAAAGACCTCATATTTTGTTTTATTCTCACCGTCAAGAAGTCTTTTTAACGCTGCCACATGAGCCTTTGCGAGATCAACCACGTGGAGGTAATCGCGTATGCATGATCCGTCAGGAGTGTCATAGTCGTTGCCGAAGACCTTCAGGCCGTCACGGAGGCCAATGGCTGTCTGGGTAAGGAATGGCACCAGGTTCTCCGGCACGCCGCGCGGCAGCTCGCCTATGTGAGCGGTGGGATGGGCTCCGATGGGATTGAAGTATCTGAGTGATACAGCTTTGTGTGATGTCCTGGATGCAATGGTGTCGCGAATTATTATCTCTCCGGCCTGTTTGGTATAGCCGTAGGGTGAGGCAGCCTCCTTCACCGGTGAAGCCTCTGTCACGGGCAGAGTGTCAGGCTGACCGTAAACGGTGCATGATGATGAAAATACCATTATGGGTGTGTTATGGCGTTCCATCATATCAAGCAGGTTAATGAGCGAGGTGAGATTGTTCCTGTAATAGTCAAGGGGCTTTCTGACCGACTCGCCCACTGCCTTGTAGGCGGCAAAGTGGATGATGGCATCTGCCCCGCCCTCGGCAATGAATAGTTCATTGAGCCTGGCGAGGTCACAGATATCGTAATCATAAAACTTCGGGGTTACTCCTGTGATGGCATGGATACCTTCAAGCACCGTTATATCCGAGTTGTACAGGTTGTCAATGATCACCACATCAAAACCGGCAGCGATAAGCTCAACGGCCGTATGTGATCCGATATAACCTGTCCCCCCGGTGACTATTACCTTTCTCTTCATCACAGACTCCAGTATGTCAGCCACTTCATTTTGTTACGGTAGAGGCCCTTCAGGTCTACGAGAATGCCCCTCTCATTGAGAAGGTCGAGGAAATATTTTTCATCAAGGTTTGCATATTCCCTGTGTGAAACGGCCACGATGATCGCGTCATATTTGCCTTCGGGCTTCTCCTGAAGGTCGATGCCGTATTCATGCTTCACCTCTTCAGGTGAGGCTCCCGGATCGATCACATCAACCTTCACTCCAAAGTCGCGCAATTCATTCACCACGTCAATAACCTTTGAGTTGCGGATATCGGTGACATCCTCCTTGAAGGTCATCCCCATAACCAGTACCCTGGCCCTGTCAGGGCTCTTGTGTGCAGCGATCAGCTTCTTGACGGTCTCCTTGCCGGCATAGGCCCCCATGCTGTCATTGGTGAACCTGCCGGAGTCGATCATCTGAGGATGGTAACCCATCGACTTGGCCTTGTATGAGAGATAATAGGGGTCAACGCCTATGCAGTGACCTCCTACCAGGCCGGGGTAGAACTTCAGGAAGTTCCATTTTGTGCCTGCAGCCTCAAGCACCTCGTAGGTGTTGATGCCCATCCGGTTGAAGATGATTGAGAGCTCGTTCATGAAGGCGATGTTTATGTCGCGCTGCGTGTTTTCAATGATCTTGGCAGCTTCGGCAACCTTTATTGAGGAGGCCCGGTGTACTCCGGCCTCTATTATGAGTTCATACGTCTTGGCTATGTTCTCCGCCGATTCGGGGTCACAGCCGCTGGTGACCTTAACGATCTTGGTCAGCGTGTGGTTTTTGTCTCCGGGATTGATGCGCTCAGGCGAGAAACCGACTTTGAAATCAGCCGGACATTTCAGCCCGGAATATCTCTCGAGCACCGGAACGCAGTCCTCCTCTGTGCATCCGGGATAGACGGTGGATTCATAGACCACGTAATCGCCCTTCTTCAGTATCCTGCCTACAGTCTCCGAAGCCTTCAGCACCGGGGTCAGATCAGGGAGGTTATGTTTGGTCACCGGCGTGGGGACTGCAATTATATGGAAAGATGCCTCTTTAAGGTCTTCAGGGTCAGAGGTGAATTTAATATCAGTGCCGTTGAATGCTTCATGTACAAGCTCGTTGCTGGGGTCAATGCCTTTTTTCATGAGCTCAACGCGGTCAGGTCTGATATCAAAACCCACAACCTTTATTTTTCCTGCGAACTCAAGAGCGATGGGCAGGCCTACATAACCCAGGCCGATAAGAGACAGTTTTGCCTCCTTGTTTAAAAGTTTATCGTACATATTATTTTTTAATTAGGGGGTGATATTCTCCTGTTAATACTGACAGTGCCGAGTTACGGATCTGGTAAACGGTTTCTATGCTCTGGCGGGCATCATCGAGCCCGTATCCGATACCTTTCAGGATTTCCCGGTATGTGACGGTGTGCAGATCGGTGAATCCTTCAGAAAACTCCAGCTCCTCTCCGTCAACGGTAATATTCCTGTGTGTTCGTTTTCCTTTTTCCTTTGCTGTTGCCGGGAGGTCGTTGAAGTCTATGCTCAGGAACCACCTGACACGTGCATTTTCCAGTTCAAGGAAACCAGACGCCTTGTGGTTTTCGAGGAGGTAGACCCTGTTTGACACCACGTTACCGAAGATCCAGCCAAGCATATCGAAAAAGTGAACACCGATGTTTGTGGCTATTCCGCCTGATTTGTTGACGTCGCCCTTCCACGATATATCGTACCAGTGTCCGCGGCTGGTGATATAGGTCAGGTCAATGTCATGTTTTTTCCCCGGAGGCGTGGCGGCAATCCTGTTGCGCAGTTCAATAATCACCGGGTGGTACCTAAGCTGCAGGATGTTGTAGATCCTGTGCCCTGTCTCCTTCTCTATCTCCTGGAGTGCATCTATGTTCCACGGGTTGAGAACAACGGGCTTCTCACAGATGGCATCAGCCTGGTGTCTGAGGGCGAACCTTATGTGGGAGTCATGCAGGTAGTTGGGAGAGCAGATGCTTACGTAGTCAAGCTGTACGCCGCTTCTCTTCAGTTTGTCGACATGCCTGTCAAACCTCTCGAACTCCACGAAGAAGTCGCTCTCCGGGAAGTAGCTGTCTATCTTACCTACGCAGTCGAATCTGTCGAGGCTTGCCAGCAGGCGGTTACCAGTCTCTTTAATGGCTTTGAGATGTCGTTCGGCAATATAGCCGGCAATACCTATAAGCCCGAAATTTTTAGGTGTGTTGTCCATCAGAAGATATTATGAAGGCATATAAATACTATATTATTTTCGTCACCCGCTCCTCAGCCAGCTGATACTTCTGGCTGCTCTCAGGGCACAGTGCAATGCCTTCGCTGTTGAAGCTCAGTTTGTGTCCGTATTCGGAGACCCATCCTGTCTGCCGGCCGGGGTTGCCCACCACCAGTGCAAAGGGTTTGACATTTTTAGTTATGACTGTCCCTGCGCCGATAAGCGAATACTCACCTATCTCATTGCCGCATACAATGGTTGCGTTGGCACCGACTGATGCTCCGCGTCTAACCATGGTGGTGACGTACTGGTCACGCCTGATGACGGCACTGCGTGGGTTGGTTATATTTGTGAATACCATCGATGGTCCGAGAAATACATCATCTTCACATATAACTCCGGTATATATGGAGACATTGTTCTGGACCTTGACATTATTTCCCAGTATTACGCCGGGAGAGACAACCACGTTCTGGCCTATGTTGCAGCTCTCTCCGATGACGGCATCCTTCATGATATGGCTGAAGTGCCAGATCCTGGTTCCCTTGCCTATGGTGCACCCTTCATCGATCACTGCCGTCTCATGTGCAAAAAACTCTTTTTCCATCTTCTTTTTTCAGTTGAATTTTGACCTGATGCACCCGGTGATATAGGCAAGTTGTTCCTCGCTGAGCTCAGTGTGCATTGGCAGAGACAGCACCTCCCCGGTAAGCCTGGAGGTGACCGGGAAATCGTCGGCCAGGTACCCCAGGTGGGCATATGCTTTCTGCATGTGCAGGGCAACGGGGTAGTAGATCATTGAGGGTATTCCCTCGTTCTCAAGACACTCACGGAGCCTGTTTCTCTCGCCCCCTTCTACGCGGAGCGTATACTGGTGAAATATATGTGTTGAGTTTGCTGCCCTGACCGGCACGTTTATGCCCCGGACATCTGACAGCTCCCTGTCATAATGGGCTGCAGCACTCTGCCTCGCTTCATTGAAGGCGTCAAGATGGCGCAGCTTGACCCTCAGCACCGCGGCCTGTATCGTGTCAAGACGTGAGTTGACGCCGATGGTGTCATGATAATACCTGATCTTCATCCCGTGGTTTGTGATGCTCCTGATGAGTGTGGCAAGCTCGTTATTGTCTGTGAACAGGGCTCCGCCGTCGCCGTAGCAGCCGAGGTTCTTTGAGGGGAAGAAGGATGTGCAGCCTATGATGCCCATCGTACCTGCTTTCTTTACGGTGCCGTCACTGAACCGGTATTCAGCCCCGGTAGCCTGCGCCACGTCTTCGATTACATGCAGGCCGTGTCTGCCGGCGATCTCCATGATCGGCTCCATATCGGCACACTGTCCGAACAGATGCACCGGCACTATTGCCCTTGTACGGGGTGTTATTGCCTTTTCCAGTGCCCTGACGCTGATGTTAAATGTGTCAGGGTCAGGATCGACCAGCACAGGTTTCAGCCCGAGGAGATCGATGACCTCAACCGTGGCAATGAATGTAAAGTTCGTGGTTATCACCTCATCACCGGGCTTCAGACCGAGGGCCATCATGGCAATCTGCAGAGCATCAGTGCCGTTGGCACAGGCAATGACATTTCGCACACCCAGGTACCGCTGCAACTCCTCCTCGAAAAGAGGTACATCGGGACCCTTGATGAAAGCCGTTGAACTTATGACTCCTGCTATCGCACTGTCAATATCTGCCTTAAACCTCTCATACTGTGACCGGAGGTCAACCATCTCAATCTTCTGCATAGGACTTTTGTCTCTCTATGGCGAAGATAACGGATTTTATTTTAACCATTTTTCCCGCTCTCAAATCAGGTTTCTTTTTATCTTTGTTTATTATTTCTTATACATGGCGAGGGACATCAGCGGTTACATCAGGGAGATGCTTTTCAGGCACGATTGTGTCATTGTACCGGGGTTTGGTGCGTTTATCGGGAACTATTTCCCGGCACGTGCTGACCGCAGGGAAGGGCTCTTCCAGCCGCCTTCAAGGAAGATCACATTCAACCGTCATCTGACAGGCAATGACGGCCTTCTGATAGGTCATATCTCATCAGGCCTTGGCACAGGCTACGGTGAGGCCCGTGACATAGTACTTGAATGGGCTGACGAACTCAGAAGGAAGATTATGGCCGGCAATCCTGTTCCCATGGATCATCTCGGAACATTCTCGCTTAATTATGAAAGGGCAATAGTATTTGAGCCTGATACCACGGTCAATTACCTTCTCTCATCTTACGGTCTCACAGCCTATCACAGGCAGCCGGTGACCGGTATAGATGTAAGGAAGAGGGCGCTTGAAAAGCGTCATGAGCCCCCGGTGAGCCAGCCGTCGGTCAGAAGCCTGCTGACAAGAGCCGCAGTGATAATACCTGTTATGGTTGCGCTGGCACTGGTGCCTTTCAATGACCACCTTTTCCGCGGAAACATTGAGGAATCAACTCTTAATCCGCTTGCCAGGGCTGAGCTGGAATTCAACCGTGAGCAGATCGATGCCGGCATGACAGCTGTTATTGATGGCTCGATGGTGGCCGAACAACCTGAAATGACTGCGTCTGAAATCACGGAAGAAAATCCTTTGCGTGGCCAGGTCGTCAGTGAGGAGCCTGTGCAGGCTGCTCCGCCCGCAGTAACTGAGACTGCCCCGTCACAGGCCGTCAGCCGTCCTTCGCGGGCGGTGGTGGTGGAGGAATACAGGTACCTGATCATAATCGGCAGCTTCAAGGGCGAGGATAATGCTCTTACAATGATGGAACGTCTCCGCAGGCAGGGCTTTGACCCTGAGGTAGCCGGTGGACCTGACGGTTTCCTGCGCGTCAGCGCACAGTCATTTGCATCACTTGACGAAGCAATTCCGGTACTGGAAAAAGCCAGGAAGGATTATCCGGGAGCGTGGGTGTATAAGAGCAGGCAATAGGCAATAGAGGGGCGAGCGTTAAGAAATGATCCGGTGGATCATTTTAGCGAAGCAGCCAGTTTGCAGGGAGGGCAGTAGTGTAGTCGGCAGTTGGCAGTCGCCAGTCAGCAGTCAGTTCTGCCGACTGAGGACTGAAGACTGCCGACTTATTTAACGGCGCTGCCGTTCCTGATTTTCTGCTCGGGCGTGACGAAGACCAGTTTGCCGCTTTCATCCTCAGCCAGCAACACCATCCCCTTTGATTCAATCCCCTTAATACTTCGCGGAGCGAGGTTTACAATTACGGAGATACTCTTTCCCGGGAGTTCCTCAGCGCTGAAATGTTCAGCAATGCCTGAAACGATGGTTCGCACATCAATGCCTGTATCAACCTTCAGCTTAATAAGCTTGGTTGTTTTTGGAACCTTCTCCGCCTCAATAATCGTGGCTGTGCGGATATCCATTTTCGTGAACTCCTCGAAAGTGACATCCTCCTTCTGGGGCAGGGCTGCGGCAACGGCATTCTCGTTTGCCTTCCTGGTATCGAGCAGTTTCTGAACCTGTCTTTCGATCTCCGCATCCTCAACCTTGCTGAACATCAGTTCGCCGGATGAGACATTGTGACCGGGAGAGAGAAGGTCAGACCTGCCGGCTGCATCCCAGCTGAGGTCCGCTATACCAAGCCAGCCTCTTAGCTTATTCATTGAGAAGGGCAGGAACGGTTCAAGCAGAATGGCAAGGTTGGCAGTTATCTGAAGGGAAATATAGATTATGGCCCTGACCCTGTCAGGATCGGTCCTGACAACCTTCCACGGTTCAGTGTCGGCAAGATATTTGTTGCCCAGGCGTGCGAGGTTCATGGCTTCGGCCAGTGCCTGCCGGAACCTGAAGGCCTCGAGGTTGCTCTCTACGTTTTCCCTGCATGTAAGTATGGAATTCAGGGTGGCTGTGTCATAAGCGGTCATGGTGCCGGGAGAGGGCACCACGCCCTTGTAATAGTTATTTGCAAGCACCAGGGTGCGGTTCACGAAGTTGCCGAGGATGGCAACAAGTTCATTGTTGTTCCGTGCCTGGAACTCCTTCCATGTGAAGTCGTTGTCTTTGGTCTCCGGGGCGCTGGCGCAGAGTGCATACCGCAGGGAGTCCTGCTTGCCCGGAAAGTCTTCCAGGTATTCGTGCAGCCATACGGCCCAGTTGCGTGAAGTTGAGATCTTATCCGACTCAAGGTTCAGGAACTCGTTGGCAGGTACGTTGTCAGGAAGGATATAGCTTCCCTCGGCCTTAAGCATGGCCGGGAAGATGATGCAGTGAAAGACGATGTTGTCCTTGCCGATGAAGTGTATCATCCGTGTCTCCGGGTCTTTCCAGTATTTTTCCCAGGCGGGGGTGAGCTCTCTCGTAGCCGATATGTATCCTATGGGTGCGTCAAACCAGACATAGAGCACTTTGCCTTCTGCCCCTTCAACCGGCACCGGCACGCCCCAGTCGAGGTCGCGACTGACAGCTCTTGGCTGCAGTCCCTGGTCGAGCCACGACTTGCATTGACCATATACATTGGTCTTCCATTCAGTGTGCTCTTCGAGAATCCATTTTCGTATCCAGGGCTCATACCTGTCAAGGGGAAGGTACCAGTGGAGGGTGTCACGCATCACCGGCGCACTGCCGCTGATGGTAGAGCGCGGGCTGATAAGGTCAGTGGGACTGAGTGATGTGCCGCACTTCTCGCACTGGTCGCCGTAGGCATTCTCATTGGCGCAGTGCGGACAGGTGCCGGTAATGTACCTGTCTGCAAGAAAGCAGCCTGCCTCCTCGTCATAGTACTGGCTGGCCGTCTTCTCTATGAACTCACCCTGATCATACAGCTTGCGGAAGAATGCGGAGGCTGTCTCGTAGTGTATCTTGTTCGATGTTCGTGAATAGATATCAAATGATATCCCGAAATCGCTGAAGGCTTTTTTGTTCAGCTCATGATAGCGGTCAACAACCTCCTGTGGTGTTATCCCCTCCTTCCTGGCTTTGAGGGTGATTGGCACGCCATGCTCGTCGGAGCCGCAGATGGAGATGACATCCTCGCCACGCATCCTAAGGTACCGGGTATAGATGTCTGACGGCACATAAACCCCTGCCAGGTGGCCGATATGTATAGGTCCGTTGGCGTACGGCAGAGCCGACGTGATAAGGTGACGCTTGTACTTCTTCATCTGTGATAGGCTGTTGCTGTGATTAAACCCGGCAAATATAATGATTTTGGAGGAGAGCCGGTTTGCCGTTTACCCCTCCTGGCCGAAGGCAGTAAGCACTTCATGCATATATGTGCGCGACACAGGGACGGTGGAGGGAGGGGTGCTGTCGAGCTCGAGCGTCAGCCCTTCCTTTTCCCTCCTGATCAGTTTGACCTTTTCAATGTTGACAAGGTAGGAGCGGTGGCAACGGATGACCGATTCCTGTTTAAGCTCATCCTCCATGGTTCTCAACGTATTGCGGAGCATGAACCTGGTCACCTTGTTCTGTGCCTGGTACCAAACGGTGACGTAGTTGTCGCTGCCCTGCAAATAGAGTATATCAGGGCGCATCAGTGACATTCTCAGCACACCCTTCTCATCCCTGAGACCTATCATCTGCTTCTGGCCCTGACCCTCGGCCTGTTCTCTTATCCCTGTGAGCCTGAGCTTGCTGTCATGCCATGAGAAGTAAAGCCAGAGCATGATATATGGAAGCAACAGGGTGAGCGAGGTGTGGCGCACAGATCTTCCAAGAAGCTCGGGGAAGCTACGGGTATCATCAAGTATCACAATCTCAAAGAGGGTGAAAAAGAGCGCCATTGACACTATCTCCGCCGCAACCCATACCAGGTAATGCCATAATCTCAGCTGCCGGCCGTGGCGAACGGCATGGTACATAATCACCCGGCTTACGGCAACCACAAGCACACCGGCAAGGATAACCCCGCTGGCATAGATGAAGAGCGTCGGTCTTGAGACCTCGAACCATGTTGTCACCCCGAACGGAGTGTATATGTTAAGGAAAAGCAGCGCAAACCCTGCCGTAAACAGGATCGTCGTAACGATATTACCCTTTTCCGTAAGGTATCCGGGGAGCTTATAATTAAGATCGATATTCATCACTCGGAGTTCCGGAACAAAAGTAACACTTTTGGCGAAGTAAGGTTTCAGGTGAAAAATCAACCTTCCGGTTTCACCCCTGCGGAGGCTTTTTTACCCCTCATGAAAGGGTTACAACCCACTGCTGTGCACGGGGCACCTATTTTTTTGCCGCCACGTCAGTATCAGTTTTGTTTGCAGAAAAATTCACCATGGGATACACTCAGCAGGAGAGGGAATTCTCGGCATATTTCAGGGGGGGAATGGCGGAAGGCTATGTCCCGGGTACCGGTATAAGGATCGTGAGTGAAGTTTTTCGATCAGCCAGCAATTACAGCTACTCTGACGGAAAAAACATCTCTTCGGTTTACCGTTCTCTTTTCAGATCGAAGGAGCTGGAGGTTTCGAACGGAGATTTCAGGTATTACCTGCTTATCCCGGACGGCAGAGGCGGCAGGGGCGCCGTCATCCTGCTTCACGGTCTCAACGAGCGCAGCTGGAGCAAGTACATGCAGTGGGGTATGAGGCTGGCTTCAGATACCGGCAGGCCCGTTGTGCTCTTCCCGAGTGCCTACCACATGAACCGTTCGCCGCGCAGCTGGATCGACAGGCACCTGATGACGCCACTGGTGACGGCACGCACGTCCCTGCTGCCTGACACACAGCTTTCATCGTTCGTCAACGTGGCGCTGAGCACCCGTATGTCATCATCACCCCAGCGATTCCTGCTTTCAGGGTATCAGACCCTGAAGGATCTGCAGAGCCTGACCCACACCGTCAGGGAAGGGTTACACCCGGATCTTCCCGGGGGAGGCCCCGTTGATATATTTGCATATTCAATCGGAGCCCTGGCAACGCAGGTGATGATGCTCGCAAAACCGTCGCTCCTGCCTGCTGAGACCCGCACAATGCTTTTCTGCGGAGGGAGTGCCTTCGGCCTGATGAACGGCACGTCGAAGCTGATTCTGGACAGCAGGGCCTTTGAGAGGCTGGTTACATTCTATCTCGAGTGGCCGGAAGATAAGAGGGGTACTGACGATGACCTCTTCATGCAGATACTGAATGGCACTCCTGAGGGTGAGGCCTTCTATGCCATGACCTCACTGGAGCGACTGAAGAATATAGCCGGCGAACCGTACAGAAACACCGGAGGAAAGCTGAAGGCCATAACATTCGCCGGCGACAGGGTGATACCGGCCGGGGCTGTGACTGCTACTATGCAGGGCGCTGACACTGAGGTATGGGCTCCCCTCTATCCTTTCACCCATGAAAATCCTTTTCCCGTGCTTGCCGGAGACAAGTCTGAAGAGGTTGATCGCGCTTTTGACCGTCTCTTCACTACGGCGGCTGAGTTTTTCTCATAAAATAGCTACTTTTGGAAGTGCCAACCCAAAAGAAGCGTCATGAAAGCACTTGTCATACCGCCCTACCTGAGAGAGGGAGACCTGATCACAATTGTAACGCCGGCAAGCCACATTGACAAGGAGGCAGTGCTTAAGGCTGTCACGATGCTGGAAAAGTCAGGGTTCAGGGTTACACTCGGCGACCATGTCTTCACCATGAAAGGTCCGTTTGCCGGAAGCGACGACGAGAGGCTCAGTGATATTCAGAAGGCCACTTACGACCGTGAGGTCAGGGCGGTTCTCTGCTCGCGGGGAGGCTACGGCATGTCAAGGATAGTTGACAGGATAGATTTTTCCATGCTCAGGAGGCACCCCAAGTGGTACGTGGGCTACAGCGATATCACTTCGCTGCACCTCTGGCTCAATACTGTATGCGGCATAGCCTCACTGCACGCCGAGATGCCGCTGAACTACTCAAATCCGGAATGCTCTCCCCTGTGCTATGAGACCATGGTCAGGGCGCTGAAGGGGGAGGCGGAGCCGGTGAGATGGACGGCCACGCATAAGGCGTCATTTGACGTCACCGGACCGGTTACCGGCGGTAATATCTCACTCATCTACAGCCTTAACGGTACTGCCGCCCAGCCTGACACCGAGGGGGCTGTACTCTTCATCGAGGAGATAGGGGAGAAGTATTATCACCTTGACCGGATGCTCACGGCGATGCGGATGACGGGGATGCTTAAGAACCTCTCTGCGTTGCTGGTGGGGGGGATGGAAAATATCACCGAGGGAGAGCATGTCTTCAACCAGACTGTTGAAGAGGTGGTGATGAATGTTGCCGGCGGATATGGTTATCCTGTGCTCTTCAATTTCCCGGCCGGACACATAAGTGACAACAGGGCGCTCTACCTTGGGCGCCACGCTTCACTAAAACAGAACGGCACTGAGGCCGTGCTTACCTGGCATTAACCTGTCCCGGTCTTTTAAAGAAAGGTCTGAGGGTCTGATGTCTGAAGGTCCTGCCGCCAAGGTATTTACATTAAATTCTTAATTCATAATTCTTCATTCTTAATTCACGGCTGCCGGCTGCCGACTGCCGGCTGCCTATTACTCAGAATGCTGCCAGCAGCAGGTTGATATCCTTTGACAGGATCCCGAATTTATGGCCCAGCACCTCGTTTGTCAGGATGCCGTTATAGACATACACTCCGTCACGCAGTCCGTTGTTGAACTTGAGCATAGGCGTTATGCCGCCGGCGTCGGCTATCTCCTGCATCAGCGGCCTGAAGACGTTGCTCAGTGCAATGGAGGCTGTCTTGGGAACGCGTGAGGGAAGGTTCCACGCCGAGTAGTGTATCACTCCGTGTTTTTCGTAGATCGGATCCTTTATTGCCCTCGGCTCAGCGGTCTCGACGCACCCGCCGGTGTCGACGCTGAGGTCAACAATGACAGACCCGCGCTTCATACCCTGAACCATCTCTTCGGTCACGTAGAACCATGGCATAAGAATATCAGTTGAGAGAGCCCCTATCAGCACGTCGGCCGATTTCAATGCCTTCTTCAGAACCTGCGGGTGGAATGTGGAGGTATAGAGCCTCTGTCCGAGCATGTTCTGGAAATCACGGAGCCGGCGCACCGAGGAGTCGAAGACCCTGACTATTGCTCCCAGTCCCAGTGCGGCACGGGCTGCGAATTCACCGGCGGTGTTGGCCCCTATGATTACAACTTCCGTCGGGGTCACGCCGGTCACCCCTCCGAGCATCACCCCCTTGCCTCCCGAGGTGGTACTGAGATATTCCGAAGCAAGGAGCACCGATGTTATGCCGCTTATCTCACTCATCGACTCCACAACGGGGAACAGGCCGTCACTGTCTTTAATCCTCTCACTTGCCAGTGCAGTCACGCGCTTGCGCATGAGCTGAGAGAGGGTCTCCTCGCCAAGGGTGGCAGCATTCATGAAGGAGATGACTATCTGGCCTCCTTTAAGCATGGCGGCCTCCTCGCGGGTGAAGGGAGCTATTTTTATTATTATGTCACAGGTATATATCTGCTGGGATGTGCCGGCGACAATGGCCCCGTTTTCACTGTACTCCATGTCAGTGAAGCCCGCATTCACACCGGCACCTGTCTCCATATAGACCTCATGACCTGCATCGGTAAGGATCTTGACTGCCTCAGGTGTGAGTGCAATCCGTTTCTCGTCATCATGAAAGTCATGCGGCATACCGACGGACATCTGACGCCTGCCAACGGCTTTCTCAATCAGCTCTTCCCGCGGCATGAACGCGCTTCTTGACGGTTCATTCATCTGGCTTCGTTTTAAGAGGTTAAACGGAAGATAATTATCCGCAGATCAAATTTAAGATTTTAATCCGAGAGAAAGTAAAAGGCCGGAGATAATTAAGGAGTTCAGACAGCGCATGGCTGGCTGACCGGTTCAGCTATTCTGCTTCCGTCATTTCCCGGCGGGTTACCGGCTGATGGTCCCGATGATCCTGCTTCCGTCATCCCTGACTGTCACTGACAGCCTTAGTGTTTCCGGCGGCAGCAGCGGTTCAATGAGCTCAGGCCACTCCATGAGGCAGGGAGAGGAGGAATCAAAATACTCCTCAATGCCGAAGTCGAGCACCTCAGAGATATTTTTTATCCTGTAGAAATCGAAGTGGTAGACAGGGAGGTCCCCGGGGCGTCTGTATTCGTTAATGAGGGTGAAGGTGGGGCTGGTGACGGTATCGGTGACACCCATCTCGGTGCATAATGCTTTTATGAAGGTGGTTTTGCCTGACCCCATCTCACCGTAGAAGGCAAATATCCTTTTGCCGGCCGTCTCTCTCAGGAAGTGCCTTGCCGCGTCGCGCAGCCGGCTTTTGTCAGTTACCACGATCTTCATGCGGCAAAAATAGTGTTTAAACCGGCTCGAGCGTCACCAGGGGCAGCATCATCTCCTGAAGCGAGACGCCTCCGTGCTGGAACGAGTCACGGTAGTATGACACTATCTGGTTGTAGTTGTTGGGATAGACGAGGAAGTCATTGCCGCAGGCGAATATGTATTTCGAGGTGATGTTGGTCATTGGCAGTCCGACCTTCGCGGGAGCCGTGATCTCAAAGAGGTCACGCGCGTTATAGTCAAGGTTTCTGCCGGTTTTGTAGCGCAGGTTCATCGATGTCTGCCTGTCTCCCACCACCTTCAGTGGCTTCTGCACCCTTACCGAGCCGTGATCAGTGGTGATCACCACGCGGGCTCCCCTGGCGGATACCAGCCTGAGAAGCTCAAGCAGGGGTGAGTGGATGAACCATGAGTGGGTCAGTGAGAGCCACGAGGCTTCATCAAAGGTCATATCGCGGATAACGCCGATCTCTGTTCTTGCATGGCTCAGCATATCAACGAAATTATATACCAGCACATTCAGGTCGTTTGCAAGAAGCTGCGTTATTCTGTCATTCAGTGTCCTGCCTTCAGCGTCGGAACTGATCTTGCCGTAGCTCCATTTGCAGCTTATACCAGCTCTCTGGAGGTTTTTGGCCAGCAGCTTCTCCTCATTGAGGTTTTTTCCCTCCTCCTCATTTTCATTGATCCAGTACTCAGGCATAAGCTCATCTATTGCCGAGGGCATGAGGCCGGCAAAGAGTGCGTTGCGCGAGTATTGCGTAGTGGTGGGAAGGATGCTCAGGTAGAGCTCCTCGGTGACAGTGCGCATAATCTGGCTCAGATCAACGGCCATGCTCTGCCACTGATCGAGACGCATGTTGTCAACGATGATGAAGAACAGCGGTGATCCTTTTCTGATGAGGGGGAAGATCCGTTTTGACATCACCGCGGGTGAGATGAGCGGCCTGTCAGCAGTAGCGGAGGAGATCCACCGGATATAATTATTTGAAATATACTTTCCGAAGGCACGGTTGGCATCCGAATCCTGCATGCGGAGCACCTCCCTCATGCCGGTGTCAGATGATCTTGTCAGTTCTCCCTGCCAGAAGGTGAGCCTGCGGTAGAGTTCACTCCATTGCTCAAAGGTGGAGGCAGATGATATCATACCGGATATTGCTCCGAACTCCTCCCTGAATACCGTGGTGGTCTGGCGTGTAACGATATCTCCCGTATCAAGTATCCGCTTGAGGGTGAGAAGTATCTGCTGCGGTTTGACGGGCTTGATGAGGTAATCGGCTATCTGGGAGCCTATTGCTGCCTCCATGATATCCTCCTCCTCGCTCTTGGTTATCATTACCACGGGGATCGAAGGACGGATGGCCTTGATGCGGCGGAGTGTCTCTATGCCGCTGAGGCCGGGCATATACTCGTCAAGGAAGATGATGTCATATGGCTTCTCCCTGACCATGTTTATTGCATCGTTGCCGGCCTGGCACGTATCGGTCTCGAACCCCTTCTCCTTGAGAAACAGGATATGGGACCTGAGCACCCCCACTTCATCATCAACCCATAATATCCTTATCTGTCTCATTGGCATCCTCTCCCGTCACCTGACGTTAAAATACTCCTTCCCGTAGAAGATCACGTACCTGTCAATGATCTTGTCTTCCCTGAACTTAACAAGGTTGTCACGGCCGATGAGATACAGTGTCAGGGCTGCATCAGCCGACCCTCTGATCGTTTCCGAAGGATTGAATTTACTGAGCCACACACCTGCATCACCGGCATTCTCAAATGGTCCGGTTGTTATCAGGATATAGCCCCTGTCAACTGCGGTGCCTTCAGTGCGGTAGTTTTTATCGGCAAAATTGTCAAGGTTGTAGTTGATGACATCGAACACCATCTGGTTCATATTTGCCTGGAAGTTACCCGCAATGATCATGACATAATGCGGCTGAAGCAGGTCGGCTTCATACAGCTCTTCTGCTATGCGTGTGTCTTCTGCAATTTTTATTTCCGGCATCTCCTTTCTCAGGAAGTCGTTTATCTCGGCGGCTCTCTGTCCTTCAGGGGTTGAGGGATATCTGGCCACAATGGAGTCAAGTTTTTCCTTGTATGCCATCTCTCCTGTCATGGCGCCTGCGGCCATGGCATCAAGGAGCATGAATTTGGGAATGAGCTCATCGTCGGGGAAGAGCCTGAGGGCCTCGCCGCAGATGGTCTGCGTCTCAGCGTACCGTTCTTCGATGAAAGCCAGGTATGCTGTCTCATAGCTCCTGGCAGCCCTGGTGGCCATCTCCTGGTGTTTCCTGACATAATCAGGATCAGACAGTATAAGCGCAAATTCCGTATCCGGGAATGATGTCAGAAGCTCAGCCCTGCGTCGCCCGGCCCTTGCCGGGTCGCTCAGGCGCAGCAGTCGGTAGAGCTCATAGAGGGCCTCTGCCCTGATATTGTCATCATCGCCGGTACGGGCAGCCTCCTCGAAGGAGTTGGCAGCCGTCAGGGTATCAGCCAGCCGTGTTGCCAGTATTCTACCCTCTTCCAGCAGTGCCGCGGCGCTCTTTCTCAGGGAGATTTTCATGAGTGAGTCTGTCAGCGGAAGATTGGTGAGATAGTATTCCTTCGTCCTCTGAGGATCCACGCCGGCGCTGTCCCCCTGTTGCCTTTCATCCTGCTGCTCTTCCGGTGAGCCGTTACTGTAGGCTGCACTTGCCTTGTTGGCTCTGCGCCAGTTGTCTTCCAGTCTTCTGTCGCCCCAGCGCCGCCTGAACTCGGAACGGCCAAAGGAGAGAGCAGACTGGTTGTAGAAATACCATCGGCCCTCTGCCGTGATAGATCCGCGTGAGCGCTGCTCGTTCTCATAGTAGAGCCCCATGTTGTATCTCTCTTCGCCCTCACCTGTCCGGGCCTTTGCCTGTTCTTCCTCAACCGAACGGATGATGCCTGCGATAAGGACATCGAGCTCGGAAGAGCTCATCCCGGCCACCCTTCGCAGGCTGTCTTCGGTGATAACCACACTGTGAAAACCGGCATATTCACCCAGATCCGAGGTCCTGCGGCTGATATTGTCATAGTCGGGGAACCCCGCATCGAGCATGTACATGGCGCTGTCATAGTAGAGTGAGGCGGTCATGTACTCGGGCAGGCTGAAGAAATGTTCGCCAAGGGCAAGAAATGAACGTGCCCTCTGGCGGGTGTTCACCGTGCTGCTGGCAGCCGACTGCGACCACAGCTTGATGGCTTCTTCATTGTTACCCATGCGTTTTTCGAGCTCACCCAGGGCAAAGTAGATCTGATCAAGATAGTCTTGGTTCTTCGAGTCACGCAGCATCCTTCGCAACGATTTTCTGAGGTCTTCAGCGTCACCTTGCGTTATGTCAGTCACTCCCGCAAGGTTGATGCCCGCATTGAATTCAAGGTCATATGAAGCGTTCATCCGTATCACCTGTCTGAACCAGGTTGTCGACAGGGCATTGTCTCCTGCGGCCTGACATGCCTGTGCAAGGATGTAGGTCAGACGCACTCTTGTATCCTTGTCTCCCGTGAGATCGGCGGCTTTCGTCAAGGGTTCGATAGCCTGGCTGTAATTCTTCTGCCGCAGCAAGATGTCAGCCAGGGTAGAGTAGTACATTGATTGCAGTGCCTTCGACAGGTTATCAGGGTAACTGATCTCGCGGATCAGTCGTAACGCCTCATTGTAATTCCCCTCCTCTGTCTGTATCCGAACCATCCATATGCTTGCCTCGCTTACGAGACCGGGGTCAGTGGCGATGCTGACGGCATAGGAAAACGATGACCTGGCAGCCATTAAATTTCTCTGGTAGACATAGGCTTTGCCCATGAGGAGATATGCATCATCAACCCACTCGTTGTACTCCCGCCTGTTGTAAAACTCCTCGCTCCGGGAATTCCCTCCCTTGCGGCCTTTCTCATCGGGTTTGGCAGTGATGGAGTGAAGTGCGATCACCTTCGAAGCCTTCTGTATTGCCCGCTCCATGTCTGCAGTGGCAGACATTACCGATTCGGCGGAAGAATACTCGAACACCGGGATCAGTGTGCTGTAATCATCACGGTGCGATGACTGCACCTTCTTCACGCCCTCCTTGTAGGCCTCGTTCCCGTTGAACCAGATATTGTATTTTGAGATCAGGGAGTTATAAAAACGACTCGCGCCGGTGTTCTTTTCAACGGAACATCCGGCAAGAATCAGGGTGGCCATTATGATCACCGCTGCAGAGTATCCTTTATGCCGTAATCTCAAACAAAGAAGCTTTATACTCTATAACTGAAGAGGTACTCCAAAAGTATTCAAAGTTAAGAAAAAGGAGGTCAGAAAAGGGGTACTGCTGCCGGGTGAGGCATCAGGTTCATTTCATCTCCACTCTTATGGTAGGCGCCATCTCTGCATTTCGCTTCTCAACCTGCCTTACGAGCGTCTCAGCCAGTGTGATGAATGCAAGGCCGGTATCGCTGTCATTCAGTGCTGCCGGTGTGCCGGTGTCACCACCGTCACATATGCTTTCAACGATAGGTATCTGCCCCAGCAGTTCGGTGCCGGCCTCGGCAGCGAGCCTTGATCCGCCGTCCTTTCCGAAGATATAGTACTTTTTGTCAGGCAGCCCGGGAGCCACGAAGAATGACATGTTCTCAACCAGTCCCAGCACCGGCACATTGATTGCCTCACTGCGGAACATAGCTATCCCCTTGCGGGCATCGGCCAGCGCAACCTCCTGCGGTGTGGTCACCACGATTGCTCCCGTGACGGGTACCTCCTGCACCAGCGTCAGGTGAATGTCACTTGTCCCGGGAGGCAGGTCGAAAATGAGATAATCGAGTTCACCCCAGTCACCCTGGCTTATGAGTTGCTTCAGGAAGCTGCTTGCCATCGGACCGCGCCAGATGACCGCATCGGTCCCTTTGACGAAGAACCCTATGGAGAGTATCTTTACGCCGTACCTGGTCATGGGGATGATGAGGTCATTGCCGTTCTCCTTGCGCACTTCGGGATGATAATCGAGGGCGTTGAACATCTTGGGCACCGAGGGACCGAAGATATCCGCATCAAGGATGCCGGTGGCATAACCCCTGCGGGCCAGCGCCACCGCCAGGTTGACGGCAACGGTCGATTTTCCGACCCCGCCCTTGCCTGATGAGACTGCGATGATGTTTTTCACACCGGGGAGGACATCCCGCTTTGGAGCTGCCGTCTTCTCCACCACTATCCTGGGTTTAACCTCAATCGATGATATGACCGCATCAGGACCAAGCAGCTCCTTGACGGCCCTGACACAGTTGCTCTTGATTGAGGTGAGGAAAGGGTCATTTGACTTTTCCGGCACGAGAACGATGGCTATCCCTTCTGCCGTAACTGAAATATCACCCACCATACCGAGGGTGACGATGTCACTGCCCTTCTCAGGATGGGAAACCAGTCGCAGTGCTTTGAGAACATCTTCTTTTTTATGCATATTTTCACCTGTTTAGTTTGTCGCATGTGATTAAAGAGATGAATAACGAACAAGGAACACCGAATTTTGATTTAAGAAGTTACCGGTAACTGTGAATAGCACTTCAAAAATCCTAAATCATCATTCCTTATTCAATATTCATTTCCTTGTTCATTATTCCGTGTCTTTTTAATACTTAATCTTAACATCTAACATCCTCCGTGACGCTATAGTTCAACGGAGGGATCCCAGAATCTCTCCCTGAACTCAATGATCCTGTCGTCTTCTATTGTGAATCCTTCGTTTTCAAGTAGTTGCTGCATTGTTGATGAATTGCCGAAGTGATGCTTGCCGGTAAGCATCCCGTTCCGGTTCACAACACGGTGGGCCGGAACGAGCCCGGGTACGGAATGTGATGTGTTAAGGGCCCAGCCTACCATCCTCGCCGAGCCGGCAGTGCCGAGGTACCGTGCGATGGCTCCGTAGGAGGTTATCCGGCCGCGGGGAATGAGGCGGGTTAGCTCATATACCCGGCTGAAGAAGCCTTCGTTGTCAGCAAAGGGGACTGATGATCTCTTTTGCATCGGGAAGTCTGAATGAAAGATATGTGATGGGGATTCCCTGTTTAAGGAAGATCTCTTCATAATGAGTCCTTATTGACAGCATCGGGTCATCAGGCATCTCCGCGTAGAGGTCGGTAACAGATGTTACGATTTCCAGGCCGTTTGCACGGACCACCGAAAGGGTATAGTCATACAGCTCCCTGTTGTCTGTCTTCAGATGCACAATGCCGTTGTCTTTAAGGTATTGCCTGTAGAGGTTCAGGAAGAAGGGTGAGGGCAGCCGCTTTTTTTCCTTCTTTCTTTTTGGCTGCGGATCAGGGAAGGTGAGCCATACCTCATCAACCTCTCCAGGAGCAAAAAAAGCCCCTGTGAACTCTATCCGGGTACGGAGGAAGGCCGCGTTTGGCAGTTGCTTCGCATGTGAATCCTTCGCCCCTCTCCACATCCTGGCTCCCTTGATATCTATGCCGATGAAGTTCCTTTCGGGGTATTTGCCGGCAAGCCCGACGGTGTATTCGCCTTTGCCACAGCCCAGTTCAAGGATCAGGGGATTGTCGTTACCGAACCACTCACTGCGCCATTTTCCCTTCAGGCTGTGATCATTTCTGAACGACTCTTCAAATGACGGATCGATTACATGGTCGAAGCCTTTCAGTTCAGTCCAGTGTGCCAGTTTATTCTTTGCCAACGCCTCTCTTATTTGCCCCGACTATCTTTGAGGGATATCTTCATGCCCATGTCATGCACTCCCTTCAGCACAGTGTCTCTCATGCCGTGTATTACCCTGAAATGATACTCGCCCTTTTCAGGAAAATATACATTTGCTTTATAGGGAACAGCCAGTTCGCGGAGGTCGCCGGCTCCTCTTCCCAGCCAACTTCCCTTTTCATCGGCAATCCTGACATTCAGGGTGTCGGCTACAGTGGTGCCCGAAGGGAATGAGGTCACAACAAAGAGATACATGTTCCGGTAGGGGTACCCGGTGGAGGTACGCACTGAGAGATCAAGGTTGTAGGTGCCGACGGTATCTTCTATTGTGAAAGTGTAGCTGGCAGGGTCATACATGCTCCATTTGTCATCCTCAAGCCGGTAGTTGTCAGAGAAGACTGTGCTGCTGTCACATGAGAGTGTCATTACTGCCAGCAGTATGCCGGCAATAAATGCATTACTTCTGCCTTTTCTCATTTCTCCTTTTGAATGGTTTATTACGCCCCTTGCCTTCACGGGGTTTGCTTTTTGTTTCGAACCTTGTAAGTCCGCTGTTCTGCAGCAGCAGGTCGTTGCCTTTGCCGATGGTATTGTTAGCCGGGATTACCAGCAGATTCTCCGGTTTAACCCCTTTCCTGTTGAGCTGCATGATCTCACGTACGCGCGCCACCGGTACCGCCGTCATGTTCACTGCCATGCGGGGATCTGTCGAATACCAGTAAATGCCGGCATGGACCTCCATCTTCAGGAAGTATGCACTCCCTCCGGCCAGTTCCAGTGGTGTCTCTCTCGAGGGGTAGTCCCTCTGTGCGTCGAGATAGCAATCAAGCTCATAGGTAAGGCAGCACTTCAGCTTACCGCACTGACCGGCGAGCTTCTGAGGGTTGAGAGAGAGGTCCTGGTAGCGGGCATGCGATGTTGTCACCGACATGAAGTTAGTCACATGAGTAGAGCAGCACAGTTCACGCCCGCAGGTGCCGATGCCTCCTATGCGGCCGGCCTCCTGGCGGGCACCTATCTGTCTCATCTCTATTCTGATATGGAACTCCTCGGCAAGAACCTTGATCAGCTGGCGAAAGTCAACCCTTTCATCGGCAAGGTAGTAGAATATCGCCTTTGTCTTGTCTCCCTGATACTCAACGTCGCCTATCTTCATTGCCAGCCCCAGGTTCTCGGCTATCTTGCGCGATCTGAGCATGGTGTGCACCTCAAGTTTCTTCGCCTCCTCCCACTTCTGAAGATCGACCGGCCTTGCCTTCCTGTAAACCTTTTTCATCTCATCCGTCACAGGCCGTATCTTCATCTTCTTCAACTGCTCAAGAACAAGAAAGCCGGTCATCGACACATATCCGATGTCATGCCCGGGGGAGGCCTCCACGGCCACTATTTCGTCAGGCTCAAGCTTCAGACCGTTTACATTGCGGTAAAACCCCTTGCGTGTGTTCTTGAAGCGTACCTCGATGACCTCGTTGTGGCGGGGGTCAAAAGGCAGGTTGGCAAGCCAGTTGTACTCATTAAGCTTGTTTGCCCCTGTGTTGTATTTTATTTCAGGCGGTGAAGGCTCAGAGCCTCCCTGGACCTGTATATCTTCATTTGTCATTACGTCAGGTTATCTCTTCCGGCTGCCCGATCGCTGATCTTCTGCCGGAAGGTAAATGCAAAATTAGGAATAAATGCGCTATTTTCAAGTGATTCCCCTCAGTTACCTGATAAGTCTCATTGTCTTCAGCGCAAGATCGAGGAATATCATTTTTGTGTTGCCGTTGCTCTCCACGTGGGCATAGGCAAGATTGAACTCCCGGTTGAGGGCATTGATGTTGTTCTCGTTTATGAAGGGGTGGAACTTCAGCGAGAATTCATCTTCAGGCTGAGTGAGGTATACAAGCTTATTCTCCTTCCCCCTGAAATTCATGATGAAGTTTTCCCTTATCATCCTCAGTGCATATGAGAGGAAGCTCTTCTGTCTCTCTCTTCCCAGTGCGGCTGTCTCCTCGGACCATGTAACAAGTGTTTGAATGTCCCTGGCATATCCTGTTCTCATCAGTCTTGTGAAGCGGTCGAGGTGCACGGTGGTGTTGTCATCCTCGCGGGTCAGCTCCATGGCCCTGACCATGTTCCCGTTGGCTATGGCGGCTATCTCTTCTGCCCTGGCCGGGTCCATGCCGGCGGCCCTGACAAGGTGTGCGCTCAGATCGGCTGAGGAGATTGCGGGAATCCTGATATGCTGACAGCGTGAGGTTATGGTTGGCAGCAGCCTGTCATCCTCCTCGGAGACCAGGATAAAGAGAGTCCGGGCAGGAGGCTCTTCTATCATCTTCAGAAGCTTGTTGGCGGTCTCCGCGTTCATCTTTTCGGGCAGCCAGATGATCATTATCTTGAAGTCTGATTCAAACGACTTCAGGCTGAGTTTGCGTATGATCTCAGCCGCCTCGGCAACAGGTATCAGTGCCTGTTCGTTAGCTACCTCCATTGCCTCGGTCCATGTGTTCAGCGAGAACCAGGGTGATTTCAGCACCATTGAGCGCCACTGTGACAGGTAAGTGTCGCTTACCACCTCGGTGCCAGACTTCTTCTTTATGACCGGAAAGACAAAGTGAAGATCAGGGTGGATCAGCTTATCGTACTTGACACATGACGGACATACGCCACAGGCGTCTTCCGCAGTCCTTTTTTCACAGCTGATATAACGTGCAAAGGCAAGGGCGATGGCAAACTTGCCGCTGCCCTCAGGGCCGTAAAAGAGCAGTGCATGGCTGACACGGTTCTCCGCAACTGAACACCTCAGCCTGTCAATAACTGCCTTTTGCCCTGGTATATGTGAAAAATTCATTTTGCCCTGCCGCTGACGGAGAGCAAAAATAATAAAAATTAAGTGAAAGCCCCTGATCAGAGAGCTGCAAGTGCCCTGTCATAATCAGGCTCCTGTGCAATCTCGGGTACCAGTTCAGTATATTTTACAGTTCCTTTCTCATTAATAACCACTATACTTCTAGCGTACAGCCCCGTGAAACCACCGTCAACGATCTCAACACCGTATGCCTTGCCAAAGGCGCTGTCGCGGAAGCCTGAGAGTGTCGTAACATTGGTTATGCCTTCGGTGGTGCAGAACCGGCCGTGAGCAAAGGGGAGATCCTTCGTGATGGCCAGGACAACCGTGTTGTCCATGGCTGCTGCAAGCTGGTTGAACTTGCGGAGTGCAGTGGCACATATCCCTGTGTCGAGGCTGGGTGAAATATTGAGAATTACCTTTTTACCCTTCAATTCCGTCAGGGTGAGTTCTCCAAGATCTGTCTTCACAAGTTTGAAACCGGGGGCCGCAGTGCCTTTGGCAGGCAGTTCACCGAACGTGTTGACGGGATTTCCCCTGAGTGTGATTTTAGCCATGTTTTTTAAATTAAAGTTAGTCTTTTCATCAGATTATTTGATAATTATTTTATTGGTCTGATGGAACTTGTATGAAATAAAATAATCATATCCCCAAGTGAATTGCTGCTCATACAAGTTTCATTTCATCAATGAACAAACGGAAGCAGATAAGGTTTTCCAAATTGATTAACTTTGCATTCCCGTAAATTATGAAAATAATAAGGATAGAGTATGAAAACGATTGACAGCTTTAATTTTAAGGGCCACAAAGCCATTGTGAGGGTCGATTTCAATGTTCCCCTTGACAAGAAGACCCGCGAGGTGACTGATGACACCCGTATCCGAGGTGCACTGAAGACAATAAGAAAGATCACAGGTGACGGCGGGTCCGCAATACTTATGTCGCATCTCGGCCGCCCCGAGGGTGTGATGGAGAAGTATTCCCTCAAGCCTGTATTGCCGGTGCTGGAGAAACACCTTGGCATGAAGGTCGCTTTTGCCCCTGACGCACTGGGTGATGACGCAGTTGCAATGGCAGCAGCGCTGAAACCGGGAGAGGTGATGATGCTTGAGAATGTCAGGTTTTATCCTGAGGAGGAGGGTAAGCCCGTCCTGCCGGAGACAGCCACCGAAGAGGAGAAGAAGGCAGCAAAGTCAGCCCTGAAGGTTAAACAGAAGGAGATGGCCCGCAAACTGTCAACATATGCTGACATATATGTCAATGATGCCTTCGGGACAGCTCACAGGGCTCATGCCACTACAGCAGTTATTGCTGATTACTTTCCGGAAGAGAGGAGGATGTTCGGGTTCCTCATCAACAGCGAGCTTGCAGCTATGGACAAGGTTCTGAGGAGCTCGCATAAGCCCTTCACGGCCGTGATGGGCGGAGCAAAAGTGTCAGACAAGATTCTGATTATCGATAACCTGCTCGACAGGGTTGACAACCTGATCATCGGTGGAGGCATGACCTATACCTTCATCAGGGCAAACGGCGGCAGGATAGGAAACTCACTATGTGAAGAGGACAAGCTTGATATTGCGAAGGCTGTCATGGCAAAGGCAAAGGCAAAGGGAGTGAACCTGCTTTTCCCGGTTGACGGGATCAACGCCGACAAGTTCGATGCTGCTGCAAATAGCAGCGTGTCTGCCATTGATGAGGTGCCGGACGGCTGGATGGGACTGGACATAGGTCCGAAGAGCATTGCCCTTTTCGAGAAGGTCATTATGGAATCGGCTACCATTCTCTGGAACGGACCGATGGGTGTCTTTGAGATGGAAAAGTTCGCAGCAGGTACGACTGCAATAGCAAAGGCTGTGGCAAAAGCAACGGAGAAAGGAGCGTTCTCCCTCATCGGCGGAGGTGACTCCGTAGCGGCCATAAACCAGAACGGACTGGCAGACAAAGTCAGTTATGTGTCAACCGGAGGTGGTGCCATGCTTGAGTACATGGAAGGCAAAAAACTGCCGGGCATCACTGCCATAAGAGGAGAATAATGAAGCTTTGGCTTATACCGGCACTGGCCGTCATGCTCTTTTTTGCAGGGTGCGGTGGAGATGATCAGCAGACATCGGGAACCATCACACTGACCAATGAGCTGTATGACGGTGGTTCATATTATTACGCGCTGGGGCTCTCCTTTGACGAGGCGAAGGAGGTCCCTACGCTTCCCGATGCATACAGGGCTGATATCACACTGATGGCAGGAGCGGTGAACAGCGGAGGTCCTGTGTTGCCGTTCCTCTCGTCCAACACTCTCGATCCTCCTTTTGCCCTTGTGAGCAACCACCTCACAGCAGCCGAGTCAGAAAACGCTTTCAATGCGCTGAAGACTGTGGGCAACTATACATGGATTGACCTGGCAGCACCGATTTCAACCAATCAGATATGGGTGGTGAAGACCAGGGATGCGAAGTATGCCAAGCTGAGGATAGTCAGCCTGACGCTCGACACCTCCGTGAGCCCTGCATTTGCCGCCTGCAAACTTGAGTGGGTGTGGCAGCCTGACGGATCAGCCACATTCCCGTAACAGATATGAAGGCACCTTTACATGAAGAGATCTTCAGGGTCACCGGCTCTCTGTCGTTTGAGCAGCTGGCCCTGGAGATCTTTCGTTTTCAGGCTGCCGGATGTCCTGTATACAAAGAGTACCTGGGTTTACTGGGCGTTGAGCCCGGCCGGGTTGACACTCTCTTCTCCATCCCCTTCATGCCGGTATCATTTTTCAGGGATCAAATAATCATGACCGGAGGAGGGGAGCCTGAAAAGATTTTCCTCAGCAGCGGCACTGCCGGAGTGAGGCAGAGCCGGCACATGGTTAAACACCTGTCAGTATATGACGAAAGCCTTGAGCGCAACTTCAGGATCTTCTACGGGAATCCCTCACAGTACGCTATCATGGGGCTGCTTCCCTCTTATCTTGAGAGGGACGGGTCATCACTCATCTATATGGTCAACAGGTTGATTTCACTCTCAGGCAATAGTGCCGGCGGTTTCTTCCTGAATGAGTATGATGCTCTTCTCAGGAGCATCGCGTCAGCCCGTAGTGCAGGGTTAAAGGTACTTTTAATTGGTGTTACCTTTGCGTTGCTTGACATGGCGGAGAGATTCCACGGTGATCTGGGCGACGTGATCATCATGGAGACGGGTGGCATGAAGGGAAGGAGGCAGGAGATGGTCAGGGCGGAGCTGCATGGGGTTCTTAAAGATGCCTTCGGTGTGAAATCGGTACACTCCGAGTATGGGATGACGGAACTGCTCAGCCAGGCTTATTCACAGGGGGCGGGGCTTCTCAGGACACCTCCGTGGATGAAGGTACTTATGCGCGACAGCCATGATCCGATGTCGCACTCAACGGATGAAGGTTCATCGGGGGGTATCAGCGTGGTTGACCTTGCCAACATCTGGTCATGCTCGTTCATTGCCACTGCTGACCTTGGCAGGATGCATGCCGGCGGCTGCTTTGAGGTACTGGGAAGGTATGACAATGCAGATATACGGGGCTGCAGCCTCCTGACCTGAAACAACCTAATCTACCTGCAGCACCTTTTCAAGCCATCCGAAGAGTCTTTCCTGGTATGAAGCAGGGCACATATCGAGGCTTTGGGCACACATGAATTTTATATCAGGGTGGCTTTCGCAATGGCTGATTTTACTCTCTAAATAGCTTGCCGGGCGGTTGACGGGCTTGAGGTAGACCAGGTCAGGCCTGGCAATATGCCTGTTGCCCTCAAGCAGTTGCAGGTGATTCGCCAGCGAGATAAATGTAAACTGCGAGTAATCACGGAACCGGTAGGAGATGTTTTTTTCCAGCAAGGGTATCCTGTCCCTGAGAAATCCTTCAACGCTCTTCCGGTTTACGGGATGGGGTGTATGGGCATTCGTAAAATACCTGAACCTGAAGCCGAGTTTTACCGCGGCATTCCACTGGGCAGCATGGAATGAGGCTCGCGGCTCAAAATCCCTGTTGCCGAGGATCTTCCTTTGCAGAAGGGTCATGCCGCGGTTCCAGAATTCCCTTGGCAGGGGTGCCGGAACCCATTTGCCGCGGAGGAGAGGCCTGCCGTTGATGAACCACTCCTCCGGACTCACCGGCCTTACCAGGAATGCATCATCATTGAAATAGACGAAGTTGTCTGAAAGCCCCCTGATCCGCCAGATCATATTTGCTATGGAAATACTGTTGAAGGTGGGGAGATACTTTTCAAATCCTTCAAATATATCCCTGTGATCAATTATCGTGACTGAACCGGCCCTGTCAGGGAAGTACTTTCTTATATCGTCATCAATACCCGGATCCTGCTCATCGGTGACAATGAAAATATTCCTGATAAAAGGAGCGAACCTGAGGATTGAAAGAATACAGTAACGAATCTCATTTGAAGATGCAAAGCGTGTCGGATGGGCGCCGGAGGCTACGGTTACGGTGTCCCCGGAAAGGTATCGGTTTCTTTTTTCGATGAGCCGCGGATCATCACCGTCAACCCAGGCTATCACCACGTCAATAGGCTCACTTTTAGCCACCTGTAGTTTCTCAGTTTTCATGGTTCAGACCTAATACCCCTTCGAGCCAGTTGAATATCCTCTTCTGTTGCCCGCTGCCGAGCATCTCCATGCTCTGGATGCAGACCGATTTTATCAGCGGGTCTTTCATGCAACGACTTATACGTCTGTTGAGACGGGCTTCAGAATACCACGGATGAAGATACCCGAGGTTAAGCCTGGCGAAATTCCTGTTGCCGCTGAGAATCTCAAGGTGATAGGCCACAGAGGTGGCGAGCAGCTGATCGGCATCCCTGAAGCGGTATGCTATGGTCTTTTTCAACAGCTCCCTGTTGACAATGAAGTAATCCTCAAGGGTTTTTACTCTCATGGGATGGGCCGTGTGACAGTGGAAGAAATAGCGCCACTTCAAGCCGAGCAGGTTGGCACTCTTCCATTGGCGGATATAAAATGAGATTCTGGGACGGTAATCCAGGTTATGGCGTATATGCCTGTTCAGCAGCATCTTCCATGCGTTTCCGGTAATCTTCCTGAAAGGAGGGAGGAGCCATTTCCCCCTCAGGACAGGTCTGCCGCCGATGAACCACTCCTCCTCACTTGTTTCCCTTATCAGTATCGTATCATCATTGAAGTAGATGAAGTTTTCCGACAAACCTTTGATCCTCCATACCATTGCAAGGATGGAGGAGCTGTTGAAGGTGGGCAGGTACTCCTCGTAACCCCGGAATATCTCAGTGTGGTCAACAATTTTCAGGCAGCCTGCTTTTTCAGGAAATCTCTCTCTGACCTCACCATCGAGGCCGGGGTCCTGCTCGTCGGTAACAATGAAGATGTTTCTTACAAAGGGTGCAAACGTTAAAATTGACAAGACGCAGTATCTTATTTCGTTTGATGATGCGAAGCGTGTCGGGAGGGCTCCGGGGTGCGCAACGCTCTTCTTCTCCTGTGCCTGGTAACGTTCCCTCTTCTCTGCAAGCCTCCCGTCACTGCCGTCGACCCACAGTATTACCGCGTCAACAGGTACGCTTCCGGCAGGAATTTTGTTATCTGACATTGTTTTATTGTAAATTTACGCTTTATTTAATTTTTTACAATTTTAGCCGAAATTTACAGACGGATGTCCGGAGGCAATCGAAAAAACATCGGAGTAGTGTCTATGGTCAGGAACGACCAGTTCTTCATTCCCAAATGGATTGACTATTACGGGAGGGAGCTGGGACATGAAAATCTCTATCTTTTCCTTGACGGGCAAGATCAGGCTCTTCCCCAAGGCCATGAAGCCATCAACGTGATAATGATACCCGGCCAGAGGATGAGCAGGTCAAGGGGCGACAAGAACCGCATTGATCTGATCTCCAACTTCACGAAGGCTCTGTTCCTGAGATATGACCTGATCATTGCACATGACATCGATGAAATCCTGGTTGTTGATCCCGATCAACGGCTTTCGCTGGCCGACTATCTGCAGCGGCCGGTGAGATACTCCTCCCTCTCTGCGCTGGGGCTTGATGTGGGGCAGAACCTCGACCTCGAAAAGCCTATCGATCCTTCACGGCCGTTTCTTGAGCAGAGGAGCTTCGCCCACGTGTCGGCACGCTATACCAAGGCCGTGGTGGCTACCAGGCCGCTCAGATGGGGCTCCGGCTTTCACAGGGTGAGGCACAGGAACTTTCACATCGACCCCAATCTTTTCCTGTTTCATTTCGGGATGGTCGATTACGGGATCTCACAGAAGAAGATGGAGGATCAGTCGTTGCTCAACGCAGGCTGGCGCGGGCATCTGGACAGAAGGTATGAGCTGTTCGACCTGGTCACGAAAAAGACTCCTGTTGACGGTGACGCATTCTTTAAGCAGGCAAGAAGGAGAGAGAGTCTCTTCCGCCCGCTCTTTGCACTCAATAAGCCGGGAATGCTTCCAGAAAAACCGGTGATCAGGATTCCTGAGCGGTTCAGGAGCATAGTTTAAGAGACCGCACCCAATAAGCTATATCTTAACCAGCAGGAAACATGAGGTTCAAATACAGACTCAGAAAAGCATACAGGAAGTTTATTTTCAACCTCAGTGCCTCGGAGAATCCGCTCTGGCTGGCCTGGTGCAGGTACATTTACAAACCCCGGCCCGGCACCATAGAGGTATTCCTCGACAAATACTCAAGGGAGCACAAGCCTGTTACCTTCCTGCAGGTGGGGGCAAACGACGGTTTCATAAATGATCCGCTGCACATTTTCATCAAGAGAGACAACTGGCGTGGAGTGCTCCTGGAGCCCCTGCCCGACGTTTTTAATGAATATCTTGTCAGGCTGCACAGGAAGAGACCGGAGATTACTGCCATCAATGCAGCCCTTGACCGTAACGACGGCACGAGGCCGTTCTACAAGCTCTCGATAAGCAGTGAACGGTGGGCTCACGGACTATCAAGCTTCAACAGGGAGGTGCTTGTGAAAAAGCTCACAGACGGAAGCATGGAGAGAAATATGCGCCGGCAGGGAATAACCCTCCCCTCCAGTGAAGAAGAATGCATCACCGCGGACGAGGTAGTTACCGTCAGCCCGGAGACGTTGCTGAAGAAATTTGACGGCCGGGAGCCGGATATGCTGGTAATAGATACCGAGGGCTATGACTATGAGATATTGAAAATGATGAACCTCGACAGGATATCTCCGGAAGTGATCATCTATGAGGAGATGCTCTTCGATGAAAAAACCGCCGTGGAGTGCCGTGAATACCTTGGAAGTCACGGTTACTCATGCCGGTCGATCAAAAGAGACGTGCTGGCAGTGAAAGAGCAGCCGTCACCGTAGGGCGGCACAGGAGATGCATGCTGACGCTGACATAACCCGGAGTAATATCCACCGTTGGATATATCTTGCCTCCCTTTGCCTTATAGCGGTCTTCCTACCATCGTCACGATACATGCTGACGGTGAGCGAGATCATCCTGGCTGTCAACTGGGTGGCAGAGGGCAGTTTCAGTACTAAATTCAGCAGACTGCGGGCTGACAGGGCGGCCATAGCCTTTATACTGATCTACATTCTGAGTGCTATCGGATTAATATGGTCCGAATATCCGCGCTATGCATTAACAAATGACCTGCTCCACAAGTTGCCCACGCTGTTCATGCCTCTCATTGTAGCCACCAGCGTTCTTCCCGGCAGGAAGATGACCAGGGTGATCCTGCTGCTCTTCATCTCATCGGTACTCGTGGTTTCATTCATCGGTTTCTTCACCAGGCTGATACAGCCGGCACTATCATTCCGTGAAGCTTCACCCTTTATTCCCGGCATATATTTCGGGCTGATGGTGATCATTGCAGCTTTTCAGCTGCCGCTGCTGGTGCGGGAGATTACCGGAAGCCGTCAATACTTCATTACGGCCCTTGCCATCTCTGCCTGGCTGATATTCTTTCTGTTCCACCTCAGGGCCCTGTCAGGTGTTGCCTCATTTGCTGCTGCCCTGCTCTGCCTGACAGCAATTCTTGCAGCCAGGTCAGACAAGGCTCTGATAAAGATTTTGCTGCCGGTAATCTTCATTATCGTGACTGCGCTTGCCTTCAGGCCGATAGTAGGTATCTACAGGCAGACCCATGCAGAGCCGCATATCGACTTCAGCAGCCTCGACAGTTTTACCAGCCGGGGCAATCCCTACCTGCATGACACTTTAAATATCATAAGGGAGAACGGCAACCTGGCCTACCTCTACATTTCCGACGAAGAGCTGAGAGAAGCCTGGAATGATAAGAGCAGTCTTGATTATGACAGGGAAACCCTTGCGGGACTGGAGCTCAGGGCTACACTCTTCAGGTACATGTCATCACTCGGCCTCCGGAAAGATGCGGAGGGCTTTATGAAGCTCACTGACAAGGATATAAAGGCAGTTGAGAGAGGTGTTACAAACCACCTGAATATTGACCGACCGGGCTTTTACGTGAGAGCCTATGAGGAGATGATGAGCCTTCATATCTATTATAAAAGCTCAAGGCAGATGGCAGACTGGGGCTCCCTGACAAAAAGGATAGATCTCTGGAGGGCATCATGGGAGGCATTCAGGGAGCGTCCTCTCCTGGGGTGGGGTACCGGGGGCAGCCTGGGAGCGGTGGAACACGGACTTCAGAAGAACGGCTCAATGCTTTCAGGATTAAACATGAAGCCGCACAACCAGTTTCTTAGCATCATGCTTACCCTGGGGGTGGCAGGATTGTTAATCACGGTACTTCTCTATACCTTCTTCGTCCTTGAGAGGAAAGCACACAGATCGCTGATGTTCATCCTGTTCCTTGCTGTTTTCCTGGTCAATTTCATTGGCAACAACTCCCTGGAATCACAGCCGGGGCAGGATCTTTTTGTCTTCTTCTCCATGGTATACGGATATTTTTATCCGCCACTGAAAAAGGAACCAGGGTTCATTTACTGACCCTGGTCTCAGTTCCTGCAATCATAATCAGGAATGATGCCTGCTGAACGTTCATCCGGAAGCTCAGCAGGTGATAACCGGCGAAGGGCTTAAAGGCCGAGCTTTGATTTTATTTCACCGGGGATCGCATTCTTGTGGACCATGATGTAGATGGTCTTGGACCTGACAAAGCTCTCAGACATATTAAGATAGCCTCCGGTGGGATTCCTTTCGGTGCCCCATGAATTCTTGGTGATATAGTATTTCGTGCCGTTCTGGTCCTTCACGATGCCTGTTACGTGCATCAGGTGGTCATCGGTGGTGACAAAGGTTTCGTATCCTTTCTGGCGGATATCCTGGGTGACATCAATTTCCGGGTAAGGCTTCTCGAAGCTCAGTCCGGCAGCACGGTCTGTACCCATGCTTTCAAACCTTGCACGGTCGGTCGAACCGGAGATGTCTGCTTTGGTCATGTCAGGATTAATGGCCACGCCGATGGCATGAGAGAATCCCCTCTCGCTCACATCGCCGTCCCAGTTTACGGTGTATCCGTTGTTAAGGGCGTAATCCATGACCTGGATAAGCTCATCAAGCGGGACATTATGAAAGCGGTTCATCTCCCAGTTGTCAGGCACCTCCAGGAGTCCTTCAGTATAAAAGGGGAAATGTGAGAAGGATGTGATATGCACATAGTCATCCATGTTGAGTCCGAGGCTGGTTGCGAACGACTCAGGGGTGTAGCTGACACCTTTGTAGGTGAAAGATTCCGGCTGCTCCCCAAGGTAGATTTCCAGAATGGCATTGGTTACCTCATCCGACTCTTTGCTGAGACGCTTCATTTTGACGGGTACGGTGGTCACGGCATCAATATATGCCTGCAGTTCACGGTGGTTATGAACCGGGGAGTCGTAACTGATGCCTGAATAGGCCTCCTGCGGCACTATTCCCTCCTCTCTGAATACCCTCAGCCATGAAGGAGAGAGGCTTCCCTCGCCCAGGTTGCCCTTACCCTGACGGAGGTAATTGTCCCTGATTCTGTTTCTATAGGTTTCATTTACGACGAACATCTCAGAGAGGTCATACTCACCTTTGCCCATGCGGATCAGTTCTGACTCCATGAATGATGTGGTGGCGAAACACCAGCATGTACCTGTCGCTGACTGATTTTTTACCGGGGTGGCAGGGAGTGAGACAACTGTGGTGAATTTGTAGCCTTCAGGTTTGGCCTCCTCCTGTTTTTTTGCCTTCTGTGCCTGCATCGGGGCAAGCACGAGTGCCATCGCAATAAGAGTGCAGATTGTTCTTTTCATATGTAGCTTTTAAAAATGTTTACAGGAAAGGCCAAAAATATTGAATTAAACCGAACCTGGAAATGTTATTGAGCAGAATGGCTTCAAACCGGGCGGTTCAGATGGTAGGGTACCAGGCATTCTCAATGTGGTCAATATCATTGACGGTTCCCCTGAAGATAACTGTTATGATGTCAAACCTGGCCTCTTTCGACAGGCCGTTGCGGGTTATATAGTTTGATGCGGCATTGATTATTGTTCTCTGTTTGGGAACATTGACCGCCTCTGCCGGATGGACCTGGTAGTCGGCCGAACGGGTCTTGACCTCCACAAAGACAACGAACACGCTGTTCTCGGCGATGATGTCTATCTCGGTTCTTCCCGATCTCCAGTTACGGTCGCGGATCGTATAGCCGTGCTGCATAAGGTACGCGGCAGCCAGCTCTTCTCCCCGTGATCCGAGTCCTGTTCTGTCGCCCATGTCAGAATTCAGCGAGCCGTTTTTCTGAGGTTCTGCCGGTCATCTCAGACTTCAATGAGCCTGTTTTTTATTGCATACAGTATCAGGCTCGCTGTGTTTTTTGACCCGGTTTTGGCCAGCAGGTTGGCCCGGTGCTTGTCGACCGTGCGTTTGCTGATGAAGAGCGCTGCAGCGATCTCGTGGTTGGAGAGTCCCTCGCATATTTTGAAGAGGATCTCCTTCTCCCGTTTTGAGAGGCTTGAGCTCTTCTCCTCCTGTTCCCTGTTCTTTATCCGCCTGATAACATGGTAGAGCAGTTCCTGCGAGAAGTAGTTTCCGCCCCTGTGTACCGCAATAATGGCATCATGCACCTCGGAGATGTCGGAATCCTTGAGAATGAATCCTTTGGCGCCGGCATCAACCATGCGGTAGTAATACTCCTCCTCGCCGTACATTGAAAGGGCGATAACGCTGGTGGCAGGCGCCTGACGTGTTAGTTTCGATGTGGCTTCCGCGCCGTCCATCTCAGGCATGCTTATATCCATGAGGACAATATCGGCCGGACATGTCTCGAGGATTTTCAGGAGCTCGGCGCCATTTGATGCTTCAGTTACTACTTCGAACTCACCATAGGCGCCGAGAAGTATTTTCAGTCCGTTTCGGAACAGCTGATGATCATCAGCCAGTGCGATCCTTATCTTATCCATTGTCCTACAATACTTTATGCCCTACGGGCAATGTGATTTATGATAATGCTCTGTTCTACAAGACTATATGCGCTACGCGCAATTTTTCACTACTGCCTACTGCCGACTGCCGACTGCCGCCTGCCAATTGCCGACTGCCGACTGCCGCCTGCCGACTGCCGACTGCCGACTGCCGCCTGATCTTACTGATCCACCCTTATGAGAGCGCTGGTGCCTTTTCCCTTTGAGCTCTCCAGGACAAAGACCCCGTCAACAGATCTTACCCTGGTCTCGATATTCGGTATGCCCATCCCTGTCATCTCCTCCGACGACAGTTTCTCCATGTCGAACCCGCGGCCGTTGTCAAGATATTGCAAGGTAATTATTTTTTGGTGTCGCCGGAGGTCTATCTCAATCTTCGAGGCGCCGGAGTGCTTCATTCCGTTGTTTATCAGCTCGCAGGCAGCCCTGTAGACCACCACCTCCTTGTCCGTATCAAATCTTTCGCCCTCCATGTTGGTCCGGAACTCGATGTTTACACTCCTTGTGGAGTTGACCTTTGCGGCAAAGGTGCTTATCGCGCTGGCAACACCAAGGTTCGAAAGCACATGCGGGCTCATATTGTTGGATATCTCCCTGATGGTGCTGAGCGCTTCATTGACAACGTGATTTGTGTTGTTGAGAATCTCGATCCCGACCGGATCAGTGACCCTGTTGTTAAGCGCCGAGAGAGACATCTTCACTGTTGACAGCAGGGGCCCGAGTCCGTCGTGGAGGTCTTTGGCGAACCTCTTTTTCTCCGTCTCCTCCGTGTTGATGACTGCATTCAGGAGCCTGCGCTCCGACCTGGCCCTGTCGATCTCGGCCCGCTTAAGTGAGTAAAAGAGTTCCCTGATAAGGATCACACCGGTAATTATCAAAACCGAGATAAGCACATTCATCCACTCATCAGCCATCATCAGCTCAAATGAAGGCTTGCCCTGGAAGTATTCAATGAGCTGTATAAGTGTGCGGACAGCCATCAGCACAAAGGAGGTCGAGAGAAGGATCCATGAGAGCCTGTACCGGGTAATCTTCATGAACCTCAGTGCTATTCCTGCCGCAACTATCTGCAGGATGATTGATATGAACAGGGCAATCAGGCGTACCATTGTAACAAAAATTTAATTCATGTAAAATTAGGAGTTTATTACCTTTGGGGCGCCAGACAGGAGAAATGAATACCATTTATACGACCAATATTGTTCTTTACAGCTTTGGGGATGCCGCCGGAGAACTTTTCCGCAGCATTTCTCATGAGGCTGATGAGATCGACCGCAGGCTGGGCAGAATACGCCGGAAGAGTGACCCTTTGGTCGGGGGAGATACCATAATAAACGGCGGTTTTGTGACTTCATCAGAAGTTGTTAATAAATATATGCCTGACAATGTTGTATTTACTGCCCATGGAATGACGCGTACATCGTATATCTCACATAATGAAGGTATTACGAATTGAGTGCACGAGTGAATACTCATGAAATGACTTATTGATAACATTTTAAAAACACGTTAAAAAGTTGTTAATAATTACAAAATGTCATTTCCTGCTAATTCTGCCCGTAAATGTAATTTAACCTTCTCCCTGAATGGAATTGAACCCTGATCGTAACTAAATTAAAATCAATAATATAAAACAGAAACAATAACCATAAACTTTCTAACTCAACTCAAATTATGCGAAAACTTAAGTTTACACTCATTCTGTTGTCTCTGTTCCTGGGGTCAGTGACCCTTATGGCGCAGGTGACAACCTCAGGTTTAAGAGGCAGTATTGTGGATGATAAAAATGAATCTCTGCCAGGTGCCACAGTTGTGGCAGTACATCAACCCTCAGGCACTCAATACGCAGTACTGGCAAATGCCGAAGGGCGTTTTAGTATCAACAACATGCGGGTTGGTGGTCCATATCAGGTCACTGTGTCATTCGTTGGTTATAAAACAGAGATTTATGATAACATAATTCTCAGCCTTGGTAACGTAAGTGATATTGTAGTGACACTCATTCCATCAGTAACTGATCTGACTGAGATAGTTGTTACTGCCGGAAGAAACTCTGTTATCAATTCAGAGCGCACCGGTGCCGCCATAAACGTCTCAAACGAAATGGTTAATTCGGTCCCGACGATCTCCAGAGGGTTGCGTGACTTCACCAAGATCAGTCCTCTGGCAAATACTTCCGGGGCCGGCACTTCATTTGCAGGAAGTAACAACAGGTACAACCAGTTTGCAATTGACGGACTTGTCAACAATGATGTATTCGGACTTTCTGCTACAGGTACAAACGGAGGTCAAACTGGAATTGAACCGATAAGTCTGGATGCTATTGAGGAATTCCAGATCAACATTGCGCCATATGATGTACGTCAGGGTGGTTTTACGGGTGGTGGTATCAATGCCATCACGAAAAGCGGAACTAACAAATTCACAGGTTCAGCTTACTTCTATGGCAATAATGAGAAGTTAGTAGGCAAGAATGAACCAATCACCAATACCGAGTCCCCGGTGGCTGATTATCAAGATTATCAGGCAGGCTTTACACTTGGAGGACCGATCATTAAAAACAAGCTTTTTTTCTTCCTTAACGGTGAGATTACAAGAAGTGTCACACCTCTGAGTGGAGAGCCCGGTACCCCCGGATCCAACATTACTCTTGATGAGATAAACAGAGTTCTTGCTGTACTTGACAGGGTTGCTCCTGATTATGATCCGGGCAGCTACCTTAGTATTAACGATGAAACGAACAGCGATAAAATTCTTGCCAAGCTCAACTGGAACATCAGTGACAAACATAAACTGACACTCAGACACAGTTATACTTTTGGTGAGAATATCGATAACAGCAGATCGAACAATTCTCTTCGGTTTTATAATAATGGCCAGTATTTTCCCACCAAAACCAACTCGACCGGCCTTGAAATTAACAGCATCTTCGGTGGGAATACCTCCAACAAGCTGAGTCTTGGTTATACCAGGGTACGTGATGACCGCGATCCGCTTGGAGATCCGTTCTCGACAATTCTTGTTCACCTCGGTGGCGGCAGGTCAATAACTCTTGGAAGCGAGTATTCCTCAGTAGCCAACCAGCTCGATCAGGATATTTACTCAATCACCGATGATTTTTCAATCTTCAGGGGTAAGCACACTATTACACTGGGAACACATAATGAGTTATATAACTTCTATAACCTTTTTGTTCAGAATATCTTCGGAAACTATGCTTATAACAACCTTGCCAACTTTGAAACAGTGGGTACCGGAACTGAAATTGCTCCATCATATTATGCAATGAGTTATTCGTTTGATGATACGGATGATCCTTTCCAGACAAATGGTGCTGCTTCATTTTATGCAATGCAGTTAGGGTTATTTGTTCAGGATGAATTTCAGTTAGCACCAGGTTTCCAAGTAACAGGCGGACTCCGTATTGATATTCCGATCTTCCCTGAGAAACCGGAGGCTAATGAGGGATTTAACGAAGATTATGAGTCAGAGGGCGTCGCTACCGGAGTTCTTCCTGAGACCAAGGTCATGATGTCTCCACGTATTGGGTTTAACTGGGACGTTCTTAATGATAAATCACTTCAAATCAGAGGCGGTACAGGTCTCTTTACCGGAAGAGTCCCATTTGTCTGGATTTCAAACCAGTTTACCAACAATGGTCAGGTAAATGGTACTTTCAGCCGTGGTAGTACGTCAAGCAGCGCCAATCCAATAACCAACCCGGCAGGTCTAACATTCGAATCTGACCCGTTCAGTCAGCCTACCGGCGAAGATCTGGGCTTTACAGCAGGCCGCGGAGCAATAAATGTTGTAGATGAAAATCTCAAGTTTCCTCAGGTGTTCAGAACAAACCTGGCTATTGACAAAAAACTGCCCTGGGGGCTTTTCGCAACAGTAGAAGGTATTTTCAGCAAGACATATAATAATGTGAACTTCATTAACCTGAACAGAGATGTTGATGAAGCCTTTACATTTGTAGGCGTCGATCAGAGACCAAGATATCTCAGCGGCAGGATTGACCCGAATTTTGATGAGATCATTAAATTTGAAAATACCAACGAGGGTTACTCTTACAACGTTGTGGCAATGCTTCAGAAGCAGTTCAGCAAAGGTTTTTCAGCACAGGTTTCTTATACTTATGGCAAATCTATGGATCTTAATTCAGGGACTTCCAGTGTGGCATATTCCAACTGGAGATATGTCAATAATGTATACGGCCTGAATGATCTTCGTCTGACAAGATCCAATTTCGACCTTGGTTCAAGGGTGACAGGGCTTGTCTCATATAAAGTAGAATATCTGAAAAATAGACTTTCAACTCAGGTATCCCTGTACTACAATGGGCAGTCAGGTCAAACGTTGTCATATATCTATAATGGTGATATGAATAATGATGGTACCAGTAATGATCTTATTTATATTCCGGCAAGCCAGTCTGATATCAGTCTTGTTACTACAAGTACTGTTACAATAAGCCCTGCTGACCAGTGGGCTGCACTTAATGCGTTTATCGAAGGTGACGAATATCTTAATGCAAACAGGGGTGGATATGCTGAACGTAATGCTGCACGCCTTCCTTTTCAGCATCAGTTTGATGTCAGAGTTCTGCAGGATGTAATTATTAATATTGGCGAAACAAAGAATAAACTTCAGGTTTCGCTTGATTTCATCAATATTGCGAACATGTTAAACAAGGAATGGGGGCATAAGGTTTTTGCTTCGAATCAACAGAATAGTCTTATAAACTATGTCAGAACAACTGCTGGAAGACCTGAATTTACTTATACAGGTGCCAGCCTTGCAGCTGATGGCGGGGCTTATTCTATTTCTGATTTTTCTTCACGCTGGAGGATGCAGATCGGCGTTCGATATGTATTTAACTAAAAGCTAATTAGTATTATTTTTGCAGAGAGGCCGGTTTCCGGCCTCTCTTTTTATAAAACATTGTTGGTTTAAAAAGTTAATATGTCTGTTGATAAAAGAGAACATTTATTCTTGTCTCCT
>DZBJ01000057.1 GCA_022736275.1 Rikenella microfusus
CTTCCAACGAATCAGGCCCACCCATCTGGAGTAGTATAACGGCAGTATCGGTCATAAAGAGTTTACCCCAACAGAAGTTTAACGTTTCGCTAACCAAAGCATGAGTACAGCACCACCGGCAGCAACAACAAACATACCGCTGCGGGCCCGAATCAGTACGTTATCGTAGGAGGCATCAGTAGGTACTGCAAGCAGAGAATACCCATAGATAATGAGCGATATTCCGATAACCAGAAGCAGTATCTTGCTATGCAGTATCAAGGGCAATTTCGATCTGTGGGAGGTCCGGTTGTGTTGAAGTTGATGCAGCCGTCGCCACCCGTACCGTCTGCCGTCTGAATCTGGGCATAGGTCACTGTCGTAACCGGACCGGTGCATGTGCCTGCCGTTGACGTGTAGGCAGTAATCTGGCCGGCGGTTGTTACGCCTGTAGACAATGTTATTTCAGTGTTATGCGGAATCGGTCCTATACATTTTCCAGACAGCATGAAGTCCCGTGCCACGCCGCTGTTATTCCAGACCCGATATCCACCCTGATAGCCTATACAACCTACCCTGCTTTTCATTTCATACAAAGTCACCCACTTGACAACATCATCATACTCTTCCGGTCTGTTGATCCTGTTGAAGAGTTGGGGGGCAGGCGGAACGTTCGCTGCAGGACAATTGCCGGTATCTGTACAATTGTCAAAACCGCTAGGACTGGCAGTATTTACGGTCCCCGGGTCATAAGCACCTATGCAGATTGTTGTACCGGGAAGTCCGGTAGGACAGGTAATAATACCAACCTGAGGGTTAAGATTTGCCCCGCCGCTTGCCATGACATACACCACATTGGTTACCCTGCCAGCACCTATGGAACAGGCTGTATCCCGACACACAACCAAATTTGTTGTAGATTGGCCGCAGATGCTGTTGGGGCTATTGGCCAGGTTTGGTTCCCAGAAGTAGACAACTGGATTGCCGAAAGCGTCAGTATATCTACTGGCTACGGTTTCAAATTCAAGGTAGGTGGCCGGTACCGGTGTAGATCTGCCAGGGATGCGTCCGTTGGTTGCTGCAAAAGATAAGATTGCTGCTGCAGAGGAGTCGATGCTGTCTCGGGTTTCCCGTGTTTTGGCAAGCTTGGTCATTGGTCCAATCATTGTTGTGCCGACTCCCAGCAACAGACCAACAATGACTAACACAATGGCCATTTCAACCAGAGAAAATCCGAAATTGTTTGAGTATGTGTTTTTCATGTCTGGCACTAACGCATAGGAGGTATTGAAAAAAGGAGGCTTTTGCCTCCTTTTTTCGTGTGCAGACAGTTCGTACATTACAGCGAGCGGCAGACTGAGTACAGATTGTCTTCATTGTAACTTGCCGCTGCGCCGACAGGTGTTGTGTTTACACCTGCTGCACCCAGCGTTGCACGGATAGCTCCTGTGGCAGGATTGCGATCGTCAAGCTGGGCATCCATCTGGGCGGCAGCTTTACCTGGTACTTGGCTGAGGCATACCGAAAGTCCTGGTCCCATCCCGGTTACTGCCGTAGTATTACTTCCGATACCAATCAGCCCTTGAAATGCATTGGTTGGCAACGCAGTTACAGCGGCATCTGCCGGGTTACCAGCAATGAACCCAGCCGCTTTGACAGCTTGCCAGAACGCAACAGCTTCACCTCCGGTTGCAAATATCTGGGCGGGCGTGATTGCGAGAATGCCGTTTACATTTCCAGCTGCTGTAACGGTGGTCCAGTTTCCACCACGCGCGGTCAAGGTTGCAAGCGGACCGTCATCACCCGGGATTCTGTTGTACCGGTCCTGGTAGCTGTAATAGGCGGCAGATACCGCATTCAGGTCGTTGACGGCTTTCTTTACTTTTGAGCTTTCAATAAGCTCTTGCCCTTTTAGTACCCCACCAAGGAGAAGTCCAATAATAACAAGAACTATTGCCATTTCTACCAAGGTGAAACCTTTGTTGCTGCGCATGTGTAACCTCCTAAATGTTGTCTGGTTATCTGATGGATTGTAAAAGGTAGTGTATAAATCGGTCATCTACTACAAAAAATCAAGTAAAATGTTGTAATCAATAGAGAATGATGCTTATTTATACATGCAGTTCATGTTTAAATGTGAATTGTATTGACTTCATGCTAGTGGCCTGCTATTCGATTTTATGTCGTACATTCAGTAGATTACGGGTGCATTAACAGCATGAGTATCCTTGCCAACCTGCTTAAAAAACAAGATCAACGCCATCACGTCGGGCAGATTCCGCCGGGTCTGATGCGAACTGTTTCCAGAGAAGGTGGCGGAAGTGCTATGCGTCGTCGTTACTTAGTGGTTATGGCGCTTGTGGTTGCTGCTATGACCGGTGGCGGTTTACTGGCGGTTTATTTGCAGACGCGTATACTGGCGCCCCTGTCAGTGCCACACCAAGAGATGTCGATTCAATCTAAACCTTTGCCTACTCCGGTATCAGTCCTGCAGCATCCTCAATCCTCGGCTAAAACGGTAGCCTCAGATATGCTCTCTGCTGCCCAATCAGAATATGTCGTAAAGAAACAGCCACCTGCAGCAGTAGACCATGTTCCTCGTCACTCTGCTCATGTTCGGTCGAAACCTGATAAAGCTTCTCCTGATGCTGTAGGTAGTGAACGGTCATGGGTTATAAGGGACAGAACAACTTTGGATGCCTATCTCTTCGCTGCACGTGGTGCGGAGACCCGCCATGAGTTTCCCTTGGCCATGCAGCAGTACCGTAAGGCACTTGAACTAGATCCTCAAAATTATAAAATTCTCAATAATCTTGCCAGTGTTAGCCTCAGTGCGGGGCAACCTGATGAGGCATTGAGGTATGCAAATCTAGCCTTGCAACAGAAAGATGACTATGTTTCGGCGTTAATTAACGGCGGAATAGCTCAAGGGAAAATGGGCAATGGAATAGGGGCGCGTACTATGCTGGGACGTGCTGTGGCGGTTGATGCAACAAACAGGGTTGCTCTTTACAATCTGGCTTTGTCTCAGGAACAGGGCGGCCTATTTGATGATGCAATGAATAGTTACCGTCGTCTATCTGATAGCAGAGATGCGCAAGGGATGCTTGGTATGGCGCGTATCAGGGAACGGCGTGGAGAACGATATGAGGCGCTGCGTCTGTATCGAGAAACTGTAACCTTGGCGCATGTAAGTCAAGCAGTGCGGGAGGCCGCAAGGGAGCGGATCAGCGTGCTTGACAGGTGATTTTGTAGCATACAATCTCCAATCATAGCCGATTTTGCCCTTTGTTCCAATGGCTCTAAATGACAACCCAGCCCGCAGTAAGTATGGCCAACACAACCAATCCGATGGCTATCAACCAGAACCAGAAACTTTGCCTACGCTTCCAGTCCCCTCTCTGCTTTCGCTCCAGCACTTCCTCTGATGCAAACAATACCTGATGTTGTTGAACACCAGGTTTGCCTTCCAAGTACGCAGCCATGAGTGAACGGGAGGCAATCAGATTGATCAGACGTGGAATCCCACCCGAGAGCCGGTGTATGGTGTTAAGGGCGGTCCTATCAAAGAAGGATGATGCCGGTGCTCCTGCCCGTAGCAAGCGGGTTGCCAGATAGTCGGCAGTGGTACGTTCTGTCAGTGGTGTGAGGGCTGCTCTAACGGTAATCCTTTGGTTCAGTTGTCTGAATTGGTCCTGTGCCAGTTTTTCGGCCAACTCTGGTTGTCCTACCAAGATGATTTGCAGCAGCTTTTCACGTTCGGTTTCCAGATTTGAAAGCAGACGCAACTCTTCCAGCGTTTCGTCGGGTAGCTGTTGTGCTTCATCAACAATTATCACTACACGACGTTCATTACCGGCATGTTCCAGTAGAAAATCCCTGAACTCCTTGATCATATCATTTTTGTTGCCGCTGAGAGGGTAGATGACTCCCAGATCTTCAAGTACTGCCTGCAGGAACTCTTCAGGACTCAGGCGCGGTGTCATGATCAAGGCAATTTCAGCAGAGGACTGCCATTTGTTGATAAAGATACGCAAAAGCGTGGTCTTACCAGTGCCCGGCTCACCAGTCAAGAGGCAGAACCCTTCACGATTTGTGAGGGTATAGTCCAGTGACAACAAGGCGTTGGTATGTTCACGGGATGGATAGTAGTAGCCCGGATCGGGGGTGAGCCGGAACGGGTCATCCTTCAGCCCAAAGAAGTCGAGATAGGTGATGGTACTCATGGGGGTTATCCTTTGCCTACCTTTGAAACAAGATCATAGACTGGTAGCAATAATCCGCTGATTATGAAGGCGAATAACACACCGACAGTGGCGATTACCAGTGGTTCTATGATTTTTCCCAGTTTTTCAGAAATATCGTCAAGCCTTTTCAGGTAATGGCTGGCCAAGAAACTAAACTGGTTATCAAGTGTACCGCTGTTTTCACCAACGCCCACCATGCGGACTATTAGTGCAGGGAAAACATGTTGACGTCTGATAGAATCGGCTATAGTGCTACCGTAGGTGATGTCTTCTCTGACGCCGGTGATAGCACGTCGAAATACCTCATTCCCCATAACTTCAGAAACAATGCTGAATGTCTTGTCGATGGTCAGACCTGAGATAATCAGTATACGTGCCTGCTCGGCAAATAGAGCTAAGAGGCGATTGTATTCGATCAATTTGTAGATTGGAAGTTTCAGCTTCAGTAGGTCAATCAGGTAGAGGCCACGTTCGGTCCGCCTCATGAGCCTGAGTACAATCAGTAGTAGTAGTGGCAGCAGGATGGCGAGATACCAGAAACGCTGAGATAAATTGCTGGAAAAAATCAATGCACGAGTCAGCAGTGGAAGTTTAACCCCCAATCCTTTCAGGGTCTCTATAATCTTTGGCAAGACATAGACCATCCAGAAGATCAGTGCCCCCAACGTAGTTACAATTGCGAAAATTGGGTAAATTAATGCTCGTTTTATTGCACCGGAGAGATTCTCTATCCGTTGTAAATGTATGGCTACATCGGCAAGGCTCTTTTCAAATCGTCCACTTTCCTCACCAACACGGACCAGGCGTCTGAATACATCTGGAAATACCCGGACATGCGCTTCAAGGGAGTCGGAGAAGCTACTCCCCTGTTCTACACTCTGTTTAATTTCAGATAGTACTGCCTGTAGCGTAGGATTTGTCACGGCATTGCCAATATCGTCCAAAGCGGTGAGAAGAGGGATACCTGCACCAATCATCACCGAGAGGTTATTTGCAAGGTCAATGACCTCTTCCCGCTTAATTCTGCGACGGTTAAATAGTCTGCCAATTGTTGTTACCAATGCAGAACTTTCCGAAATAGTCAGGATGTACATTCCCCTACTGGTGAGGCTTGTTGTTGCCTCTTCAAGGGACTCGGCTTCAAGCACTCCTTTCGTGGTTTGGCCTGTCGTGTCGACTACCTGATAGGTATACTGAACGTTCATCCAGCTACTCGCAGGACTTCGGTAAGAGTTGTTATACCTTCGGCAGCTTTGAGAATACCATCATGTTGGAGCGTAATCATTTCGTTCAGCAAGGCATGTTCCATGATTGCACCGGTAGACGCTCCCTCAAAGATCAGCTGCCTGATGGTGTTGTCAATGACCAGAACCTCGCAGATTGAAATCCTGCCACTAAAACCGCTGTTACCGCATTTCGAGCAGCCTGTGCCCCGGTACCCGGTGGTCTGTTCAATCTTATACTCTCTGAACAGATCCTGCTCTTCTTGGGAAAGTGGATATTCCTGGCAACAGTGTGTGCAGTTTTTACGAACTAACCGTTGAGCTAGTACAGCGACTAGAGCAGATGAAAGCAGAAAAGTATCGACCTTCAGATCAAGCAAACGAGGTATGGCAGTAGCAGCATCGTTCGTATGGAGAGTTGAGAGTACCAAGTGGCCGGTGATGGCCGCCCGTACCGCCATTTGAGCCGTTTCTTCATCACGAATCTCACCCAGTAGCATGACATCGGGGTCCTGACGCATAAAGCTTTTAGCTGCCAAGGCAAATTCGTATCCAGCCTTTTCATTGACCTGTGTCTGTTTGATGAAGCTCAAACGATACTCAACTGGATCTTCAACTGTAAGTATATTCCGCTCAAGACGGTTCAGTTCGCGCAGAGCGGCATACAGAGTCGTCGTTTTGCCGCTACCGGTCGGGCCTGCAATCAGGATAATTCCGTACGATTTATTGAACAGCCGTCGAACTTGCTTGACGACGGTGGCTGAGAATCCGAGTGCATCAAGTCGCAATAAAGTCCCAGTCCCGGCAAGGAGACGCAATACCATATTTTCACCAAAAATTGAGGGGATCGTCGAGACACGCACTTCGAAGGTCCGGGACAGGAATGAGTGTGAAAAAGAACCGTCTTGAGGCAAACGCTGTTCGGCAATATCAAGCTGGCCAAGTATTTTAATCCTGGAGATAATCCCGGCATGGGCCAGTTTCTGAATGCAGTGACCTTGTTGTAGTACACCGTCAATCCGATAGAAGATATTAGTGACATCTTCGGTTGGTGATATATGGATATCAGTAGCTTGTTTTCTGATACCATCGACCATGATAAGTTCTACCAATTCAGCGATCGTTGCACCTGGGACTGTGCCGGTGATCTGGCGCAACTGGCTTATAATGTCCTGCATGCGTTTCTGGATCGGGTGAGCGATGAAGTAATAGGCCTTTTCAAGTGTAGCTTGATAGTGGTCGTGGTCAACAAGGTAAACGCTAGGTGGCTTGCCGGTGGCTTTTGTAGCGATGTCTACCGCTACAATGTTACTAGGATTGGTAATTCCAATGGTCATGCGTCCTTCATCGAGGGACAGTGGGATCATTCCCGCTTTTTCAGCGATTTCTTTCGGAATCAGACGCAGTGCCTCTTCCTCAGGTTCACGGTTGGTGAGATCAAGATATTCCAGACCGCTTTGCACAGCGATGGTACGTGCAAACTCAGGCGCAGTAATAAATCCCAGCTTGATAAGTAGATCTCCCAGAATAGCACCGGTGACGTTCTGCTGTTCAAGCGCAATGTCTAACTGTTTTGGGGTGATGATTCCCTGTGAAAGGAACAACTCTCCAATCTTAATAGGTGCGGCCATGGCTCAAACTCCAGTGATCAGTCATTATTGATCAGATAGGGCTGCAGTACCACGACCAGTTCATTGCGAGTATCTACATGGTCAATTGTGGTAAAGAGTGCCCCTAACCAAGGTAAATCTCCCAAGAATGGAATCTTGTTGTCCTTCAACTGTTGACTGTTTGCAATTAAACCTCCAATGATGATCATTTCCCCGGTACGCACTTTGACCGTTGTTGACAGTTCCCGAAGATCCACGGTCGGCACCTTAATGGTAATCTGATTGGTGGAGTCAGAACCGACAGTTGCATCTGCAAGATCGACCAAATGGGAGACAATCGGAGTAATGGTTAGACTGATCTCTCCTTTTTCATTAATGTATGGAACTAGTCCCATCATAATGCCAGACAGGACATTACCGGTTTCAACGGTATAGGTAACCGTTGGGGCACTTCCTGCTGCAGTGGTTGTTGTGGAAGTTACCTTGGCGATGTAGTTAGTGTTTCGCCCTACTGAGAGCAGTGCAGTCTGACCGTTCATGACGTTGATTCTCGGGTTGGAAAGGGTTTTAACTTCGCCCTGGCTCTTGAGTGCGGTCAACAGTGTGCTGATTGTGTTGGAACTGCCATTGTGGACGGCTCCGATTCTGAAGTTTGGGGCAGCTGCATTGGCAGAAGCTTGGATGCCGCCTGTGAGTGCTGATCCGAATCCGCCTGTCAAATCTCCCAAACCCTTGATGGTTGATATGAAATTCCAGTCGATTCCGAATTTTAGACTGTCATCCAGTTGCACTTCAATGATGCGTGCTTCCACAAGTACTTGACGGTTCAGAGCTTTTCGTAATGTATCTATATAGGATTCAATCCGGTGCAGATTTTTGCGGGTTGCGGTCACCATAATGGTGCCGGTTAGACGGTTTACGACGGCGTACTGGCGTGGGTTATTTTCGCCTTTGACATCAGTGCTTGATGAGGGCGTAGGGGTGGCAATTTGTTGCTGAATGTTTCCTGGTGTTCTTGTACTTTGAGACGGGACAACAAAGGGCGCAGTGCCGGTTCGGTTGGGTTGGGAGCCTGCTTCCAACTTGCTTGGCATACCACTATCATTACCGAGCATGTTTTGGAGTGATTTTTCAAGAGATTCCCAAAAGTCGAAAGCCTTACTGTCATTTTTTATGGTCTGGCTGATGGTCCCCTTGATGTTGCCGGTACTGCTGTTACCGGATCCGGCAGCTGACAAGGAAGCGCCACTGCCTAGGATGTCACCGCCTACTTCAATAGTAAATCCTTGCACCATAGCAGGATGTCCTAGCTCAAAGGTTTTGGTGCCGGTGGCGTCCACCAAGACAGTGTTGCCTTTAATGACATAAAAGTAATCGGCAGCATTGAGTAACGTAGAGAGTGCGTCATCAGCAGTTACCCGTTTTAGGCTGATAGTTACCGGACGGTCCTGCTGTACTCCGTCATTGATAATCAGGTTTAGCCCAGCGGTTTCGGCAATGACGTGCAGAATATCACCCAGTGCACTATTTCTTGCTTGAATATTAACGAGGCGGGTCTTGGCTGGTGTTACATCGTCGCTGACTGGCAGGAAGTCAGGTGCCGTAAGGGGGGGGAACGGCGGTTGAGGTTTCAGTTCCTCCAAGTTTTTAGCGACAAAAGGGTCGTTTGTCCCAATTGGTGCTGTAAGAGGTGTGTCTAAGGCCGAGCGTGGCCTGACAGCCTGTTTGCTGGTACTTCCCCCACACCCGACCAGGAAAGTGACGGACGTCAGGAACACTATCTTTTTGATCAGCTGTATTATTCCAAGCTTAGCCATTTTTTACCTTTCCTGTCTACTATTTGTACCCGTTTTTGCTCGATGTTGACCAGACGGATTCCATCCATTTGCTGGCCTTTGCGAAGCAGCCGGCCATCCAGAATAGCTAAATCTCGATTGCCGGTACCATGTAAAATAAAGGTCACTATCGGGTCTGGCATTGTTATGGCGGCCAAGCCTGTGTGAAGCGGTGATGGGGAATGTGACGTCGTGTTTGGGAGGGTGTGTGCATTATGTGCAGTCAAGGGGCATTCACTTAGAGGGGTGTTCCAGTCCCTGGTGTGTATGCTGAATGAAATCGGTTTAAAATTAATCAATTCTTGCTCTTGAGTACTCAGCTTAAGGGGAAAGCGGATTGACAGAAAGGCAACGACCGGAATGATTAGAGCTACAATACCGGCTGTCAGGGCGAGTATAGCTTCCCGAGAAAGATACTTCATGCGGATATTCCTGAAATTTGGGCGGGCAGTTTCAGCGTGCCTTCAATCTTCATTACCAGACCGTTGCTCGTTACACTGTGTTCGAGATTCACTGACTGGATAGAAACAAGCGGAAACGCGAGGGTCTCTTGTTGTCCCAAGCGATTTAAGGTGGTTGTGCATGAAACATTGCTACTGATAGGAACGGTCGCTGAAAACTCAAGGAGCAAAAATCCTTCGTGGGTCTCGATCGGTTTTACCGACACGTCGATTGCCTGCAGATTTTTTGTTAGGCTGTCAAGCCTGGTGTAGATCAGTTTCTCGGCAGATTGTGACTTGTAACCGGGTGGGAGTAACTGGTGCAAGATAGAACTACTCTTCTCAATTTCACGGACAGAAATACCCATCGCTGCCGTGTTGTGGGCAACAGCTTGCTGTTTGATAATCGTTGTTTCCAACATGGATGTATAACGGACTAGCGACGCCAGAGTGACCGCAAGAAGAGTAAACAGAAGAAGCACCATGCTGAAATGGTGTAGTAAACGGCGTGACTGCTGCAACATAGTTATGATCATGGTGTATAGCGGGCCTCTAGGGTAAAGTTGCCCCGTATAGGATCTAGGGTTTTTGTTTCTATCTGTAAGCCTGGCGCAGCAGTAAGACGTTTGTTGAGCTCCTCGAAATGCGTTTGAGCATCAGACAGGCTTCTGCTGCGTACGATGCCACCCATAGTCAGGAGTATAACGTCCTGATTGCGTTTTATAGTGAGTGTTTGAACGTTAACATTCTGAAGTTGAGCCAGCTTCAGAGACGCCAGAAATCTTGGTATAGAGAGTTCAATGAGTTGGTTGTTGTGCAGGGTGATAAATTGCTCCATCGCAGTTTTTTTTTCGCTAGCCACCTTGTAATTTGTTAATACCTCCTGAAGTAATGGAGGGGACGGTTTCATTGCATTCAAGCTGCGAGTCAGTGTGATCAGTTGGTACGTTTTCAGGAGTATGAGTAACATAAGCAGTGCCGTAGCAAACGCAAACCCTTTACCGACTGTCCTGATCATATGCTGTTCTCTGAGGGCTTTGCAGTATGCAGCAGGGCGCAGGTCCTCAGTCGCATTGAGTGGATAGATAAAGGATGCTATTTGAGCAGGGTACTTAATGAGGGCGTCAGCAGAAAACCCTGGTAGTACCGGCAGGTCAAAGGGGAAGAATGGGGGAGGGGGATCCTCACTGTTGATAGCAATGGCACCCCCTGGCCTAATTCTCAAAGACTGAAAACAGTAATCAAGGGTCATGGTTACATTCTGGCGATCAAAGGTGTTCCATCCGCGGCCTTCTGAAGGTACCTGACGTGTGAATAGTACAGCTCCATGTTCTTGCACCAGCAGGGTTTTACGTTCTCCTTCGTCATACGCGCAGAGCAACGTATCAGGAAGTTCGGTGTATCCTTCGGATGCCAATCGTGCCAGCAACCAAGGTGTAGCTACAATTTGACGTACCGTTTTGTTGTGATTGATAAATGGCGTGAGCAGTGCATGCAGTAGTTCCAAGGGTATGATACAACAGGCGACACGACGTATAGTTCTGCCTTCCTGAATACTGTCCCCGATGATGCGATAGGCTACTGTAAAATCGGTGATATCCGCGTGCAGGCGCTGCAGCTCTGCCCTTACGATTCGTTCAGTGTATTTTGACTCTACCGGTGGGATAGAAATTGTTTCGTAAAGAGCATCCGTCGGATTTATGACTAAGAAATATGCCGAACTGGTGTCATGTTGGAGAAAAGCAGTAAATTCATCTTCTGTCAGGGGGCACGCGTGATCAAAGCACAGCCCCCCCCTCGTCCGGTTGACTGTTACTACCCGGATGGCATCGGCGTCGAAACTGACAGCCGTGAGGTGTGACATCAGAGCCCCTTTTCAGACGAGATTGGATGATCTATTTACCCCAGCAGCAGCTCCTCTGTCCAGAATAAACAGGAAGTCGAAATTTGTTATAAACAGCGAGGGGCAAGAGATTGTCTCCTGCCCCTCTTATCATAGAGCATCGTTGTTGCAGCGGACTAGTAGTCCATGCCACCCATGCCGCCCATACCACCGGGCATAGCAGGCATACCGCTATCCTTCTTGGGCTTCTCGGCGATCATGCACTCGGTGGTCAGCATCAGGCCAGCCACGGAAGAGGCGTTCTGCAGGGCACAACGGGAGACCTTGGTCGGGTCAATGATGCCGGCTTCCAGCATGTCAGTATAGATGTCGTCAGCAGCGTTATAGCCGAAGGCGTCTTTGCCGTGCTTGACCTTGTCAACCACGATGGATGCGTCAATACCTGCGTTTTCTGCAATCTGACGGATCGGGGCTTCCAGGGAGCTCTTGATGATGGTGACACCGAACTGCTGCTCAGCAGGCAGTACAACATTCTCAAGGGCATTCAGCGCACGGATGTAGGCTACGCCGCCGCCAGGAACGATACCCTCGTCAACAGCTGCGCGGGTGGCATGCAGGGCGTCTTCAACACGGGCCTTCTTCTCTTTCATCTCGGTCTCGGTTGCAGCACCAACTTTGATCACAGCAACACCGCCCACTAGCTTAGCAAGACGCTCTTGCAGTTTTTCACGGTCGTAATCAGAGGTGGTATCCTCAACCTGGGCACGGATCTGCTTGA
>DZBJ01000090.1 GCA_022736275.1 Rikenella microfusus
TTAGTTGTTTTTCTTTTTTGTTTCCCATGATTCCAATGCTCTTTGCAGGGCAAACAGGAACATCAGCCCGAGAATAAAAAGAACCAGCCCGGTGATGGTGTGCGACGTCCCAGCCGAAAGGTCGAGGTGAAAATAATGAAAGGCCAGCACCAGTGTTATCACCCTGATAAGGTTGATAACAATTGCCACAGGAATACTGCACAGGAACAGAACGGCGACTGACCAGGTTCGGGTCAGGGTAAAATAGCCAATGAGAATACTCAGGGTTGTCATTGATATCAGCGAGCGGATGCCGCTGCATGCCTCGACGACCTGGAATGATTTGTCTTGGAGATGCAGCACATTGCCTTCCCTGAATATGGGCACGGCAAGTTGGCGGATGAAGATTTCACTTGTCGCGGAGATGTTGAGTTGCAGGGAGGCGGTCAGCATCGAGAGAAGCTGGTTCGGGATTGGGATAAGCATGAAGAGCAGCAGGATTGGAGTCGCCAGTTCCCTTAAGACAGAAAAACCGGCGATGTATATAAACGAGCTGATGATGGTGGCGATAGTCGCAAAAAAAATCAGGGTCGGAATCTGCAACTGAAGTGAGATAAGGTACAACAGGATGGAGATAATGGTAAGGACGATCCCGGCCAACAGGTTTCCTTTTCTTTCGACCAGAGTCTCTCGTTTCAGCCAGATCATGTAAATAATGATCGGAACAATAAAAAAAGCGTGGGCATAGTCATCCGATGTCAACCATTTCTGGGTAAAGAGGGCAAAGGCGGGGTAGTAACTCACCGCGAAAAGCGCAAAGACCAAGCCTGGCAGCAGATATGATTTGAGTTGCGAGAGATTCATAAATATCAGCGGCTTTACCAGCGGAGCCATTCCTGTCTCCAGGAGAGGGTAAACAGCAGGCGGTGGTCATCGTAAGTATCGTCTATCCGTTCGGAATCTTGACTGGTGAAGGTGTAGTTCAGCCCCGCGCTATAGTATTGGAGAAAGTCATAGCGTAAGCCAAGGTCGGTAGTAATCTTCTCCTTGTGATATGTCAGCAGGGTGGAATCGTCTGCTGTCAGGGCGTCGTCAGCGGCGGATACGGCAGAGCCTGTGCGATCCTCATCACGGTAAGCTAACCGGCCATTTATGCCTACATGCTCAGAGAACTGGTAGCTCAGGCGGAGATGCGTGTCCCAATAATTGATGATGCCGCGCTCGTCGGTGCCGGAAAAGTTGTCGACATCATAGCGTTTTTCTACTCCGAATGTAAACGAACTATGTTGAGTCAGGTAAGTGGCCTCAGCAATTCCATTCCCGCCCCAGTTGGCATCATAACCCGCTGTTTTTTCGTATGAAGGTCCGGCTCCGAGCGTGGTATTCAATCGTTGTGAAAAATCTCGTTTCCAGGACAGTCGTGACTGATGGATTTCACCACTCTCTATCAAGCCCTCATCATAGTGAACGCCTGAATAATTATAGCTGAGCGATAAGGTGTTGTGGGTGAAGGCATTGTTTTCTATGGTCGCCTGGAGATGATATTCCGAGAGATCATTGGAGAGATTGTTGGTGTCGGCGGATGTTGTTTCAAGATTTGTTGTGTCGCCTTCTACGGCTGGAGCTGCGAGATCGGAAGGTTCATACTCCCCGCGGACAAGGCTGAGTTTGCTAATGGTCTTCCAGGTATCGTTGAAACGATGGTCATTATTAAGGTGGAAGGCGTAACGGTCGTAATCTTCATAGGTATCGGTCTCGGTCTCATCGTTTCGCAACACAATGAAATCGCCGCCGATGTTGATCATGCTCTCCTCAGCGTAACGGTATGTTGACCCGGCCATCAGGGTATTGCGCCAATAGCGGACTCTGCCGAGATCGGTGGAGAGTTCCGGGGTGGTGTCCTGATCGTTCTGGGTGTCGGCATTTACACTTTCTTCGAGTTGAGTGTTTTGGTAATCGCTTCGGAGATAGGCGTTGGAAATATTCAACTGCCACGATTTATTGAAAGAATGGATGGCGGAGACAAAGAGATCGTTGTCCCAATCGGTTTGAGAGCCGAGCATGTCATACTTAATCGATGGCGCCGCGCGAAGCTCAAAATGATTTTCCTGACTGTCCGAGATGAAATCGAGAAGGGGGCGGACGGCTATGCGGCTGTAATCATCTTCGTCCGTGTCGTCCGCGTTTTCTGCGGGGAGGGGCCTTGCTGGATCTGTCGCCGCCGGTTCAGCGCGCCGGTCATACAAATCATAGGAAGTGGAAAGGCCTGTCGTCATTGTATTAACCCTGGCGAACAGGGACGTTGGTAATACAATAAGCGCCAACGCGCCAAGCAAGCAGGCTGTTTCTGTTTGTCGAGAGATCATACAGTTCTATGGCACCGGGGGCGATCAGTTGACGATAATAATATCGCCGGAGGTCACGAATATGTTGTTTTCCAGGGCCTTGCCCGACGCAAATTCATCGTAGTCAAGTGTCATCGTGTTGCCATCGAAGAGCTTTTTGTCGGCTTCTTTGAGAGTCGCGCGCACGACGGTAATATCCTTTCCGGCCCATTCGGTAAATCCACCGGAACGGGAAACCGCCTGAACAAGGGTTATGGGGTAATCAAGAAAAAATATTCCGGGCTGGGTAACGTTGCCGGTTACCGTATAGCGCAGGCTGTTGCTTTGCAGCAAGGTAGTGGTGACGATTGGATTGTCGTAAATGACCGCGTACAGTTTTTTGAGATAATCGGCCAGCTCCGTCAGGGTGAGTCCAACGACCTCGACGTCACCGATATCCCGTAAGGATATCCGCCCGTCCATCATGACGGATGATCCGGCGTTGGCGGTACGGGGCGAATCGTTCGTTTTCTCCTGGCGGGTCAGGCCGGGCGCTGAAGACGCGGACATATC
>DZBJ01000091.1 GCA_022736275.1 Rikenella microfusus
GCAGGATACCCATTGGAATTGTCGATTTGCGATTTGCGTTTCCAGCTAGCACAGCTCCTGGAACACCTGCCTGAATTTCATCGGGCGGGCTATGTTGTGGAAGGTCTCGGTGGTGCCGCCGGTGCCGATGATGGTTATTGAACCGTAGTTGAGTATACGGCCCATCACCGTCTGGTCGACATTCACCGTTTCGATCTTTGAGAGGTTCATCTCAAAGGTTCGTCTTGCAATGAATCCCTCCTTTATGACTATGCGCCTGTTGGTTATCACGAATTCCGACAGCCATCGCTTGAGCCAGGCGTAGATTGTAAGTGTGAGGATGGATTTCAGGGAGAAGAAAATAACCCAGTGGTATTTGGTTTCATAGGCTAATGATTCATCCATGATGAGGTGCCCGTTGACATAGCTTCCCATTATCTTTTTTTGGTTGATTGATATTTCAGTCGGTCACTTTTACGGCCTTGTCCTCGCTCTGCCAGAGTCCGTGCTTGGTACATACGGCCATGGCGCTGAGGTTCATTGAGACGTCAGGGGCCACGATGAAGAAATCGACCTCAAAGTGAGTCGGTTTATGGCCGTTTACGCCAGCAGAGTATCGTGCTTCGGCCAGAAGTGTCTCCCTGTTCCAGAGTTGCATCAGTCCAATGAAATGATCGGGGTCATCAGGGTGGGGGTACTCCTCGCCAAGGCGCACCTTGACCATGAATTTCTCTCCCCGTTTTACGATGTCAGGGCAGATTACGTGGGGCATGTGGCGGTCGAGGTAATCACGCATCACCTCCTTCTCTTCCTTCTCTATTTCAAGTGCTTTAAAAACTCGTGGCATGGTGTTTTATTTTTTATAACAACCGGTTGCTGAAAATGATCGCTCCGGTGATGTAAATCTAATCAGATTTCTTTTCTGCTGCTACAGGGCAAAAGTATCAAAGGGAATAAAATCAAGATCTGAGGCAACGACATTCTCCCGCACCTGTTCCGGGGTTTTCCCTCCCGGGATGACGGTATGGCAGGACGGGTGTGAGATGCACAGCCTGAGGCTCATCTGTGCCGTTGTGTATTGAGGGTATTTATCGAACACAGGCTGGTATGATTCCAGGGCGCTCAGGTAACCGGCCAGTTTTTCCGGTGAGAGATTGAACCTTCTGTGGTCATTGTCGCCGAAGGTGGCTGCGCTGCTGAATTTCCCCGAGAGGAATCCGAAGAGGAGGGGGATGCGTACAATAACTCCCGTGCCGTATTTCAGGGCCATGGGGAAGAGCACATCCTCGGCTTTCCGTTCGAGGAGATTGTATCTTACCTGTATGACGTCAAGAAGCTCATGGTGTCTCTCGAGGATATGTGCCTGTTCGGTCTCCATGAACGACTGCACGCTCCATCCGGCATGTTTAATCTTACCGGCCTTTTTTAACCTCTCGAGGGCGAGCCATGGCTCATCCTTTTCAAGTATGTCGAGGTCTGGACTATGGAGCTGAAGGATATCGATGGCTTCGATGTTGAGTCGCCGGAGGCTCTGCTCAGCGGCAAACTCAAGGTGTTTCACTGAGTAGTCATTGTTGGCAGGGGTAATTTTATGCTGTTTCCCGAGGTATGGATAGAAGTTGTTTCCTGCCTTGGTGGCTATCACGATTTTGTTTTTGTCAGGCGCCTGGTCGAGCACCTCTCTGATGAGCTCCTCAGAGTGGCCGAATCCGTATACATCGGCCGTATCAATAAAGGTAACTCCTGCATCGAGGGCTGCGTGAATGGCCCTGCGCGATTTATCGTCGTCGGTATTTCCCCAGTCGCGTCCGCTGATGCCCCATGCTCCGAAGCCGGCCGTTGACACAACAGGACCTCTTGTGCCAAGTTGTTTGTATTTCATAGTTTCGTGAATTTATGTAAAGATGCAAATCTGAACTCTATTTTCAAATTTTCTCAGAGATTGAGGGAAGAACTGAGCAAAAAAAAAAGGCTGTACTCAGCGGGTGAGACAGCCTCATGAGGGACTATGAAATAAAAGGTTACAATTTACTGCTGAAGGCTCTCAGGTGGTTTCGCGAAGCTTCGAGAAGATTGTTATAGACCTGCAGGAGGTTGGCCACTTCAGTTGATTCAATCGCTTTCTCCAGGTCGGCTATATCAAGTTCTTCAATTGCAATTCCGACCTTGAGGGCTTCCGTGAGGTTTGTGCCTTTTGCAATCAGTTCATCGTAGAGGCCCTGGAATGCCGGGGTGAATTCGCCCGGGCCTTTGTCTGCCACCGGGTCAGTCAGTCCGTAGCCGACTATCAGGTTCAGCACGGCGTCCATGTGTCTCTGTTCGCTAATGGCTATATTTCTGAATATATTTATATTATACAACTCATAGAATTTGTTGTATACATCCCTTGCCACCTTTTCCTCCTCGCGCATATGCATCTGGTTTGCTTTTTCTGTGTCGGTAAGTGTAGCAGTAAAATCGCAATTGGCGCCCATGGTTGGGTCCTGCTGTGTGCAATCTGTTGTTTCTGAGGATTTATTGACAGCCTCATTGTTGAACTTGTCGCATGAAATTAATGTCACAGCCAGTCCTATGGCTGCAAGCACTGTTATCAGTCTGTCTCTGTTTTTCATTATTGCGTGGTTTTTATTTTCGCACAAAATTGGGAGTGAAATGATGAAGAAAAGATGAATTTAAGAAGATATCACCAATTCTAAAATGTGCACTGCAGGTAATCTGATCAAATTACTTTTTGGTATTTAGATAAAATAGTTGTATATTTGCATCCGATATTGCGGGGTGGAGCAGTGGCAGCTCGTTGGGCTCATAACCCAAAGGTCGGAGGTTCGAATCCTCCCTCCGCTACAAAAGACGACTCCTCATCATTTTTGATGGGGAGTTTTTTATGGGTGCCCGG
>DZBJ01000092.1 GCA_022736275.1 Rikenella microfusus
GGATTCAACAGCTCAGACGTGATATACCTGCTCATGCCTGACCGCTTTGCCAACGGCGATACCGCCAATGACGATGTGGCCGGCATGACCGAGCAGCTCAACCGGAACAATCCCGGCGGAAGGCACGGCGGCGACCTGAAGGGCATAAATGACAACCTCGGTTATCTCCAAAAACTTGGAGTCACGGGCATCTGGCTCAACCCCTTCCTTGAAAACAACCAGCAGCGCTCCTCCTATCACGGATATTCAACCACCGACTTCTACCGTGCCGACCCGCGCTACGGCTCCAATGAGGAGTTCAGAAAGCTGGTCAGCGATGCACACGCAATGGGAATGAAGGTGGTCATGGATATGATCTTCAACCATATCGGGTCATTCCACTGGTGGATGAACGACCTGCCAACGAAAGACTGGATCCATAAGTTCGATGAGTTCACACGAACCAACTACAGGGCTTCTGTTTACATGGACCCGTACGCCTCAGAGCGTGACAAAATGCTTATGGAAAAGGGATGGTTCGACGTTACCATGCCTGACCTCAACCAGAGCAACCCCCTGGTTGAGACCTACCTCATTCAGACAAGCCTGTGGTGGATCGCCTTCAGTGACCTCGACGGCATCAGGATGGATACCTACCCCTACCCGCAGCCTGACATGATGGCCAGGTGGGCTGCACGTGTTGAACAGGAGTTCCCCGGATTCTTCATCGTGGGAGAGGTGTGGTATGACGATCCCTCACACGCATCCTACTGGGCGATGAACAAGCAAAACAGCGATGGCTACTGCTCCAACCTCCCTTCACTGACAGACTTGCCGTTATGCTTTGCAACTCACAGGGCCTTCGAGGGTAAACTTAATCCCACCGACGGTCTGTCGAAGCTGTACAACTTGCTTTCACAGGATTTCCTCTATCCCGAACCCCTCAGGAACGTAATCTTCCTAGACAACCATGACATGACCCGGTTCTTCACCCAGACCGGTAAAAGCCTGGGCGCTTATAAAATGGGACTCAGCTTTATCATGACCACCAGGGGTATCCCCCAGCTCTATTACGGAACCGAGATAGTCATGGAGGGCGACAAGAGCAAGAGCGACGGACATCTCAGGTATGACATGCCCGGCGGATGGCCCGGAGACAGTAAAAATGCCTTTGCCGTAACCGGTCTCTCCCCTCAGGAGAAGGAGGCCCTTGAGTTCACGAGGCTCATTCTTGAGTGGAGAAAAGGTAAGGAGGTCATCCACACCGGTAAGCTCAAGCACTTTATTCCGCAGGATGGAGTGTACGTCTACTTCAGGTACAACTGCAGCGAGAGCGTGATGGTGATCCTAAACAACAATGAGAAGGATAGTAAAACCATCATAAAGGAAGAATATATCGAGTCACTGGCAGGCTTCACCGGCGGATATGAGGTGATCACCGGAAAGACTATTGACGACCTCACAGTAATTGAGATACCACCCAAATCAGCAATGATTATTGAACTAAAATAACCAGATCATGATGAAAGAGCACATTTCCAAGATTTTTCTGCTTGTCATTGCGGCAGCCGCAATGGCTGTGGCATGCAAGCCCAAAGCAGCGGCAGTCATTGAGCCGCTGAAGACATCGGTTAAGCATGCCGACTGGACCAGAAATATGGTCCTCTATGAAATTAATGTAAGGCAGTTCTCCGAAGAGGGGACCTTTGCAGGAGTTGACACGGCGCTGCCGGTGCTTAAGGAGCTGGGAGTCAACGTTCTCTGGTTTATGCCCATCTACCCTATCGGCGAGCTGAACAGGAAAGGTGAACTTGGCAGCTATTACTCCATCAGTGACTATACTGGCGTCAACCCGGAGTTCGGCAGCATAGACGACTTCAAGGCGCTGGTTACCAGGGCTCATGAAATGGGCTTCCATGTCATACTCGACTGGGTGGGCAATCACTCGGCATGGGATAACCCGCTGGCAATACAGTACCCCGAGTGGTATGAGAAGGACTCACTTGGTAATTTCGTATCCCCCTTTGACTGGACCGATGTCATTCAGTTTGACTATACGGCTGAGCCTCTTTGGGATTACATGGTGGGAGCCATGAAATACTGGGTGGCTGAAGTGGGTGTTGACGGTTACCGGTGCGATTTCCCGGGCCTTGTGCCTGAGGAGTTCTGGTTCAGGGCCACCACCGAGTTAAATGCCGTCAAACCCGTGCTCATGCTTGCCGAGGATGAGGATCACTCCTACCTACTTGAGCGCGCCTTTGACATGAACTACGCATGGGCTCATCATCACCTCATGAATATGGTGGCTTCCGGACAGCGCAGGCCCGCCGCCCTCGACAGTATCCTGCAGTATGAGATGAAGCGTTATGACCCGGAGTCATACAGGCTCAGGTTCATGACCAACCACGACGAGAACTCATGGAACGGAACCATCACCGAGAAGATGGGTGAGGCACAGAAGGCATTTGCAGCATACCTCTTCACCGTTCCCGGTGTACCCCTGCTCTATAACGGCCAGGAGGCTGACCTCGACAAGAGGCTCGAGTTCTTCAAGCGTGACCCGATAGAATGGAAGGAGACGGAGCTTCGCCCCTTCTATACGAAACTTGTGCATCTTCGCACATCGCACCCGGCCCTGCGCCACGGAACCGAGGGAGGGTCATATGAGCCCCTGAAGACAACCCGGAAAAACGTATATGCATACAAGCGCGTCAAGGGTGAAAACGAAGTGCTGGTGATCCTCAACATGGGTAAGAGCCCGGTCACTGTGGCCCTGAAGGATGGCGCCACGGCTGGCACCTACAATGACCTGTTCACCGATGCTGCTGTTGAAATAACACAGGGCAAAAAGATGACAATGGAACCGTGGGGATATA